>JALSOH010000011.1 GCA_026986575.1 Thermoproteota archaeon | reverse complement strand
CTTATATTTGAATATGCTCTCCGCTTTGATCCTGTCTTCAAGCTTCATCCCTCCGTGAATGAAGGTAACTGAGTAACCCCACGACTTGATCTTATTCACTAAGTACTCCAAAGTATCTTTGGACTCCGTGAAAATCAGGATCTTCTCGTTTCCTAAAGATCTCATGACCTCCTTTAGCTTCCTGAGCTTAACCTCGCTCTCCTCCTCCACAATTTCCCTAGCCTTCTCTATCAGGCTTGAAATCGTGTCGATCTCCCTAAGCAACTCCTCCTTATTCTCAGCTATACTGAGGGTCTCCCACTTCCTCTCCTGCTCCCATCTCTTCTCCTCCTCATAATCCTCCAATTCCTCTAGGCTTATACGTATCATTGGTTCCTCTGGAAGCTCTGGTTCCTTTAGTAGGCTTTCAAGCCTCTCTTTTCTTCGCTCAAGAGATCTAAGGAGAGCGTATGTACTTGAGGCCATCCTCCTCTGAAGTATTAGCAGGGCGAAGGCGATGTTCCTCCTCTTATCGCTTTGTAGGGCCCTGTTGTACTGGGTGATGACGTACCTGGAGAGCTCGTTGTAAAGTATCTTCTCCTTATCCGAGAGCCGGAACTTCACCGTCCTTGGATACCTATTGGTGAAGATGGGCCTGCCGTAAAAATCCCTTAGATCCTCCTTCTTCCTCCTTATGAAGAGTGGGTTATCCCTGTTTTGTAAGGACTCCTCTATAAGCTTCTTCGTAGCGAAGAAGCCAGGGACCAAGAGATCTAGCAGGAGCCTGAAGTTCTCGGGATCTCCCTTGTGTGGGGTGGCTGTTAGGAATAGCAGGTGCTCAGTATTCCTCGACAATACCTCGCCCAATTTGTATCTCTTAGTCTTAGTTACCTTATCCCCGTACCTGTAAGCAGCCATTTTGTGCGCCTCATCAACTATCACCAAGTCCCATTCCACGTTCTCTAGGGAGGGTAGCACATCGTCCCTCTTAGCGAAATCCATTGATGTGATGATCTGATTCTCCCTGAGCCAAGGGTTCTCACCGAAATGAGCGCCCATGAAGCCCCTATCTACGACGGTGAAGTGCTCTTGGAACTTCTCCTTCATTTCTCTCCTCCATTGATCTTTTAAATGTCCCGGAACCACGATCAGGATTCTCTTAGCTACTCCTCTAAGCTTGAGCTCCTTTATCACCAATCCCGCCATGATAGTCTTCCCTGCTCCTGGATCGTCGGCTATCAGGAACCTAATTCGCGGTAACTTCAGTATATAGCCGTAAACAGCCTCAATTTGGAAGGGGAGAGGGTCTATCTTGGATGTGTTCATTGCCAGGAGGGGATCGAAGAGTGATGCAAACCTATATCTCTCCGTCTCTAGAGCGAGAAAAGCCTCGTCTCCAGGGACGGAGAAGTCCAAATGGAATTCTTTCGTTCTGAGCCTACTTAACTCATTTAACGGTAGAAGTTGATCTACATGAGCGTTAGAGTATATCATTGCCCCAATGATGTGAATATAGTCTCCAAACTCTTCTATCTTCTTAATTTCGACTGGTTCAGGCCAGAATGGTCCCTCTACGATACTCCCTTCCTTCAACATTCTTTATCTCCCTGACCACCTAACTTAAAACTGCAACTTCCATTAGGATCTCTACCATAGGTCGAGTTGAGTGTCAACACATGAATCATCTACACGTGATACTTTCAACCTAGAATAAAACTTCCCAAGCGTAACTTAAAGAGAAATACCAGTCTAGCTTCTAAAGCTGCAGTAATAGAGGTAACCTTATATCTTGTACTTCTAATAAAGAAAATCTTCATAGAACTGGAATGCTTAAATTAACCACAGAACAGAACATGCCAATATGGTAAATGTGGCAAGTGATCCTGAACTAAAAAAGCTCCTGTACTTCCATCAGGTACTTTCTTCACAAGAAAAATATTTTCATTCTACGATCTGGAAATCCGTTCAATTTTTTACTATAATAGAAACAGCACTTCTATCCCTTTCAGTTTCCATAGCAAGCTATGAGGCCCATGCCGCAATTTTCATTGGGGTTCTAGCAATTATTCTAACCCTGATCGGACGCTACGTGTTAGTTATCGAGGGTACTTATTTCCATGTAACAAGATATCAGTTAATAAAAATTCGAGAGAAGCTAGAGTACTACAGATTAGATTACTTCTCAGAGATAAAAGATGCTGAATTTGCACAATTATCTCTCAGAGACTACTTGAAGCAAAGTGTGAATAGGCCAGAAGGTGTCAGATTCTCATTCCGAATTTTGTACATGATCGAAGGGCTCTTAGGTTGGCTAATGATTTTCATCGTAATATTAGCGAATGAGTGGATAAATCCACTTGCACTTTCACTCCTGATCAGTTTAATCATTAGTCTTGTATACGGGTATCGGTGGGAGATATCCTCTATTCTAAGGAAATTGGGATACAGAATGAAAGGTCTCGTAGATCCTTAAAATCTTTTAATTTTAGGGGATGTGCTTTAACTATGGCCCTAGTCGCGGAGGACTTCTCCAAAACCAGGATCGATGGAGTCAACTTCCCAGTTTCCTCCATAAGGGTAGATGAGACCTATAGCATAGCTGAAGAACTTGACATAGATAGGAAGGGGTTCGTTATCGCCGATATCTAATAGTGCCGTAAAAGTTTAGATTTTGCCCCGTCAATATGCCTGACCCTTGATGAGAGCAGCCATAGTAAACGTCAGGAGCTTCTCGCATCCTCACCTAGCTTCAATATATACTGAGGGCTTGTGGGGTTTCCCGGACAACGAAAGAAACAGGGAAAGGTGGAACGCACTGGAACCCGGTGGTTATGTATTCCTCTATGGTGAACATCGTGGTATTAAGGGAGTCTGGGCCCTCTGCAGGCTCCTTGATAAGGAGTTTGCTGAGAAACCGATCAAGTACTGGGAGCCACCCGACGGATACCCCCTCCTCATTCGTCTGGAGTCCGTCATACCTAGGGAGCTGAAATCCAAGGAAGATCTGGATCGCGTCAGGCCCGTCACCAAGGAGGAGCTGGCCTCCGCGTTCTCCGTAGGCGCCTTCAGACAGAAGTACGACAGGTGGTCCCTCTACGTATTCGGGAGCGAGAGGGCCCCGGGAGTGACCTACTCCCTCACCAAGTTTGAGCGCGTCAGGATGGAATTCGAGTCGAGGAATTCAAAGATGCGGAAGCTGGAGAGACCGGACCACGAGCAGCTCAAGGAAGTGATCTACGAGATGGGAAGGATGCAGGGGAAGTACGCCTACAAGGAGTACCCGATAGAGGAAAAGCGCCTTGATGTTGTGTGGAAGAAGCTGCCGAGAGAGGACGCCGTACCTTACATCGTGTGGGAGGTCTCGCTGAGCGGGGATGTCTTCAAGGATCTGGCGAAGCTGAAGCACGCTTACGACCTCTGGAACTCCATTCCCGTCCTCGTTACCACTGATGAGATGATCGAGAGGATAAGGGCCTGGGTGGAGGGGTCCTTCCACGAGATAAAGGATGTGCTCAGGATCATCTCGTGAAGGAGGGTGAAGGAGCTGTACGAGAAGAAGGGCGAGGTGAAGCGCCTAGAGACGGAGCTAGGGATAGTGTAGAGATTAAATTCTCAGCAAACTGCGCGCCTAGATGATAGAGTGGACAGCCGTTACATCTAGTTTTGGGGCGGCAGCGATCAGATTTCGGCAGAGTGAGTGGGATCATCCGTCTCACTTAACCTAGGAGTCGGCGGCTCATAAAGATGAGAAACAAGATTAATTCCACCATGGCCTTAGCGTGCCCCCTTTCCAGAACACCTATAATCTCCTAAGGCCTCGTATCTAATGAATTTACCTCTGTCTAGGTGTGATTCTTCAAAATATCTCCTCACTCCCCGTTATTTTCTTGTGGAGAGCGATCGATTGCTTGGGGTATAGTAAGGCGCGGACTCGCAGAAGTCGGTTCTCCTGTTCTCTCAGTAACCTATGCCAGGTACCAGTAGCTGATTAAGTGTCTGCTTTTCTCGTTGACCTCTACTAGGTAACGGGACCTACTGTGAAGTTCCCATAGGTGATCTTCATGTGGATGGCCATACAGGTTGTTGTATCCATACGAAACGGCGGCTAAATCCGTTGTCAGATCATCTAAAGCAGAATCCCAACCATTATCGCTGCCGTGGTGGGGAACTTGGTAAAACGACAGATTTCTAATTGCCCTCCCAAAATAATTCGCTAGGGAATTGAAGATTCTGGATCTTTCACCTTTTTCTTTAGCCGACAAGTCCCCCATAAAGAGGAAACCTTTTCCCTTCCCAATTGACACATCCGGATTGTATAATACATAACCATCGTTGTTATAATATAATCTAGGGCTGTATCTGTATCGAATTTCGCCCCCGATTAAACCAGAGTTTCCTTTGAAAACGGCATTTACGAGCGTAGTAAGCGAATGTTCGTTCAATTTTTTAAGGTAGTTTGAGTATATCCTTCTCATCTTCCTTATGCAATCAAATCTTCTCAACAACTTTAGGATGTCAGAACTCCTCAGATAGCAGTTGCCTTCAGTGTCGATCAGTTCCTGACCGTTGCTCACATCACACATATGCAGTAAATCCGATATCTTATCGATAAAATCACGTGTAGTTTGGCTATTGAGCCCGATCTTTCTTATAAAAGGCCATGAAAAGATTAGATGTGTTCCTATACGGTTACGACATCCTGATACGAGGAGAGTAGGTGTCAAGAGAGGTCTGATGCGCGAGGCAAACCTCTTACTCTTAAAATACTCCCACAGAATGTCTTCATAGTGCTCGAACTCTTCATTATTCTCGTAACTTCTGCTCAGGCGATGGATGCCACTTATATCTCCTCCATATACGAATGAAGTCCACACCGCCATTTCCGCTTCCCTCATCCTGTCGTCTGGGAAGAATTCCTCAGGATTGTCCGGTGAATAGGGAGAAGGGCCACCTTCTTCTCCTTCGCCTATTATGAACACCTCTCTAACCCCAAAGTTTAACAGGAAGCTTACTGGATCTGAGATGAATCTTACATACCAATCTAAATGAGGGCTGGGTTCCGTTATTAGCTCGTAAAGCCTCTCGCACGGGGTTAGATAGGGAAGCACTACCCTATCTACATTGACTTTAGTCAGCAAACTAGGCAAGAGGGAGACATGATCCCAGTGGAGGTGGGAAATAGTCAACTGATTTATGGAGTAGACACCACCGAACAAGTCGTGATCAACGAAGTTTTCTACTAGAGACCTAATACGGGCTTCTCTAGTAGAAGCTAGTGTTCCACAGTCAAAAACTGCGTTATAAGACTCACAGTTTCCATGGAATCTTCTGGGCCAATAGTTCAGGCTTTGAAAGAGGCCCTGTCCCACTGGATACATCACCAGCTTAAATGTGCCTGCGGAAGGCATGTTAAGTTCTCGGCTACATTAAATTAAAAATCTTACGGTTTGTGTATTCTTCGCACAATCCCTTCTAATTTAATTAGTATAATCTTCAATTCATTTCTTCCATCCGTAGTGGCCCACATCTCCTCGATCTCCTCCGGGCTCATGTTCTCAACCAGTTCGCCTAGTTTACCGCTGTAATCGGATCCAAGGACATCTTGAATTATCTCCTTCTTGCCTCTAGGGGGAAGCTGTCTCCATTTTTGCATTATTTCCTCTTCGTCGCAGTCCTCACGACCGCATAATTTCGTCTTGATGTGTCTGGAGCCGTTAGAGTCCCCAGATCCGGATGCCCTTCTTATTATCTGCATGGGATGAATATACTCGGTTATATCGTCTTTTTCAAGGATGATCAGCTCTCCACCTCTTCCACTAACTTTATTTGAGAGCCTACCGATCTTCCTAAAATTCCTATCCACAACGACGACGAAGTTTTTCCCAAATCTAATGAGCTCCTCGATTTCGACGAGGGTCTGTACGTTATTCCCTCCCGACGGCAACAGCAACACGTCCCTCTCCGAGATGTCCGTCCAACCCAACTCTCTTGCTTTCTTAAGTAAAGAGCTGAAAACGGAAACGTCGTGCTCCCCTTCCACGAACACGATCACCTTAGGCGCGAGTAGGTCAGAACGTGGAGATACGCCCAGCTCTCTAGCTATCTCCACCACATCCACGTTCGGAAAGGCGTCCACCTGAACCTCTCCCTCGGGAGATCTGTGGACGAAAATTATGGACTCGTCATCCGCTCTTGCCACCACCCGATCGGAGTGAGTCGTGCAGAAAACCTGAACTCCCTTCTCTGTTAGCTCCTCTAGTGAATCAAGGAGGCTACTTACTGCCTTGGGGTGTAGGAAAGCCTCTGGCTCTTCTATGGCGAAAATGTACTTGTAATGATCGGAATCTTCATCAGATCTGTTATCGAGCGATCTCTCAGCCAGCCATCGGAACACCGTGGCAAGAATAAGCCTTCTGGTTCCTGCTCCCCTGAAATTAGGTGGGACGGAGACTTGGGGATCTTTAACCCTTATCTCGAGGGAGACGGATTTTTCCCACCTGAAGTTCAGCTGGTGAGTCAGTTCAAAGGAGTAACCGAAGGCCGAATGTAGGTCATCCAACATCCTGTTTATCTGTTCTATGCTCTTCTCTATCTGACTTTCAACTGCGCTCTCGAACTCTGATTTCAGCTCAGATCCCACTTTTTGGATGGATTCCGAAATTAAGGGCATGAGCTCGTTTTGAAGGGGTACCTCCGCCCTATCTATGTGCTGCTCCGCCGGGTAGAAAATGAACCTTATAGGGCTCAGCAAGCTCATGATCGCATTCTTGACATTGTTACTTGGCGATATAATCCTCACAATTTTCTGGATTCCCAGCTGATCAGCTTTATTCCTTAAGGCCCTTCTCTTTTCCCTGTTAGTTATGGATCTGCCGGATTTCTTGTAGGGAATTCCGTATTTTTCGAGCAGATCGTTCAGTTCCGATTCTTTCTTGGATGCAAGATTGGAAAAATCCCCATCGATGTAGTCGTAGACACCTAGTTTTATCTCGGGATTCTTCTTAGTCCCCGGAAAAAAGGTTTTCCAAACCTTCAATTCATACACGGTTCCACCATCAGGTGAGGGCTTCTCGATCAGCAGGTTCTCCTCTCTTAAGGTGGTTGTCACCCCCTCCTCTATCTCAATAGGGGTGTTCGGATCTACTTCAAATCCAACTCCGATCGCAATCTTCTTAATCCCTTCTTTTTTGCCTACCTCATTTATGTCGTCCTCACTGGGCTTTTCGCTCTCAAAGAATACATTCAGAGCTCTAAGTATGGTCGACTTCCCTGAATCGTTTGGTCCCACTATCACACCGAAATCAGAGTGTATTTCCAGATGGAGATCCAAGTAACATCTGTAATTCTCGATGCTAAGTGAGGATATTCTCATGCTGATCTGTTCGATCGAAAACTTTTTGTTTATAAGTGAAGGGTGGAAGTTTTCCACTCTGCTAAGGAATACTTCAATCAGGATGGTTGCTGGAAGAGATTTTACTGTACGCTCCTTTCAAAGTGAAGCACTCCTGAGAAATTTCGGGATAACAGGATAATAAGGGTGTCCTGTCCTACAGCGCGGGGTGATCTCTCGGGGATTGGCAATGTGTTCTCCTTCACCTGCGCATTATCCGTCTCCAAGATGGAAGTCGCTCGTCTGTTAGAGGTGGGCGGGGTTTTATTGAGGAGGTTGATCACCGAGGATAGCTCAATCTTCGTGATGGAGTTCTCGTTTCAACCAAAGGTTCGAGATTCTCGCAGAAAAATTTCGTTCTATGTTCTGAGTGCTCGCTTCTCCCGATTTCCGGTCGGTAGAGTCCTAGCGCTTAAGTATGGAATTAGGTTGGTGGGTGGTCGCGTTGCTTGAGTTCGTCCTGCTGGTCTTCGTCGGCATAGCGCTGGCGTATTTCGCGTTCAAGAGGACATTAGCATCGCTGCTATATGCCATAGATGAGAGGGATTCTGGCAGAATCTACCGGATACTGACTAACAGATTTCTTGGCAGGACGCTGGCGCTGCTTAGGAAAGAGCTAGTAGCGGAGGCCCTTGATGTCCTTTTCTTCTTCGCCAAGTTTAAGGAGTTCGCGGCAGTGGTGGAGACCCTCGGTTTGGACGATTCGAGAGCTCTGTTGGAATCGGATGAACAGCTGATACTGTCGTTGGACATCGAAACCGAGATAGATGTTGAGGTGAGACCTAGAGAGATAGGACTGTCCGTCTTCTCCGTGCACGACTGGTCAGAGATCTTCAGGATTAAGGTTGGCGATCTGTACGCCTTCAGGGAGAGATATGGGGTCGATCCCAACTACTTCATCACTAGGTTGCTGGACAAGTTCGACCGTGTCGTGGGACACAATCTTTACGAATTCGACACCTCGATCCTCACAAACTGGGGTGTCGACCTCTCTGGGAAGCTCGTGATCGACACGCTCGCCCTATCCTACGTCGTGCTCCCAGAGATGCCTAGTCACTCATTGGAGTTCTTGTGCAATATTTTCGGGATAGAATACGATCCCCATGAACCGGAAGAGGATGCTTTCGCTTCAGCTCGCCTCCTCCAGTACTTGCTGTCGATAGCATCCGTGAAGCAGCTGGATCTGGATGCTATTGCCAGCGCATTCGAACCGGTAATGGGTTTGAAGGGTCTGGACGTCCCGGTCACGGAGATTAATTACCCGCTTGAGAGGGAGCCTGTCGAACCTGACGGCCTTGTCGTGGTTCCCGACGCCAGTCGGTACGAGATCAGCTGGTATCCCTTCGTCGTCAATGCTCCGGAGTCAGATGATGTCGGGCCAGAGGGACAGGCGAGAGGACTGGCTGCGGTCACCATATACTCCTATTCCGCTGGAGGAGGCAGAGATCCCTCAGCGCTGGAAGAGCTCGCCAATTTGTTGACGGGAAAGGGTGGCCCGTACAGCGAGTATGGCCGAGCGCTGTACGAGGAGATCAAGTCCAGAACTCAGGAGTGTCCCATACCACGCGATGGGTTCGCTGTAGAACATAAATACCTCCTCGACATCCTTCCTGAACTCCAAAGGAGGTTCAAGAGAATATACCTAAAGGGTTGGATGATATTCGGGGCTTACGGTTCCAGCCCCCTTGAAGTGATCGAGGAGCTCGAGAAGCTCGCTGATGAGGTGGTTGTTGAATCTCCATTTCCGCCCCCTACCAGTGGCGTGAAGTATGTACGCCCGAGCAGGGGTGGTAAAGGGGTCTTTTTCGTTGAGAAAGGCTTAGACGTGGGGAACAGGCATGTTGACTATCTCGCGAGCCTCCTCTTCTCCTTGCTGGCTTCCCGGAGGAGAAAAGCCATATTCGTATCGAATTCCAGGGAGAAACTTGCAGCGGAGAAGGCTTCTTCGCACAGAAGGATGACAGTGGCCGTGCTATCTCCTGCCAGCGTTTCTCAGCTCGTTCGTGGGTCCTATAAGCTCTCCAGTACGGGCTACGAGGTTATTATCTTCTCTTCAGCTGGCCTTTCGGCCAAGCTGGGGTCAGATCAGGAATACCTTCTCAAGGGACTGATGGAAACCTGTTGGTTGGCGGGCTCCGACTTAACAGTGGTGAGCTCTTGGTCAGAGATGTTAGAGGACGAGTATCTCTCAAAATGGGCTCAGATCGTAGAGGTCGAACCTGACGACGAATTTCACCCCAAAATTCCGTTGGTCGCATTTGATTCCATCGACGAAGCCATTAAGGCAGCGGAAGAAGTGGTCAAGAGGAATTGGGGGTTTACGATCAGACCCTATCAGAGGAGGTGCATCTCCCGGCTGCTCTCCCCGTACTGCCCTAGCCATCGAATGAGTAAGCCTTTATCGATAATCATTCTCCCGACGGGATCGGGGAAATCCCTGATATTTCAAACGGTCGCTCGGCTCCTCAAGAACAGAATAGGTGGAACCACCATCGTCATATCTCCCCTGTTGGCATTAATGAAGGATCAGGTCACCTCCTTGAGAAAGAGGGGCTTCAGGGTCTGTGAGATATCCAGCTTGTCCCCTGATAGAAGTGGATGCTTGCATGGACTCCAGCTGGGAACCTTCGAGATGGTGTACGTAACGCCGGAGCAGCTGAGGAAGGACGATGTGAGGAAAGTGCTGGAAAGAGCTGAGATCAACTACATCGTGATAGATGAGATCCACACCATGCACAAGTGGAAGAACTTCCGGCCGAGCTATTCCTTCCTGGCTAGCTACCTCAGGAAGCGCAGGGAAAAGGGTTTCTGGTTCCCCTTGGCAGGATTCACCGCTACGATAACAGGGGAAGGCCTTCAAGATGTCATCGACATGCTCTCCGGATCCTCCACATTCAAGTTGGACGATATAGGATTCGACGCTGACTTCACCGGTCGGTTGGACTTCTACGAGGTTGAGGTCATCAAAGGGCCCGTGCTGAGGGATAACCTCTTCCTCGATATCCGGTTAACTAGCAGATACAGGCTGAAGAAGCTCGCTAGCGTCGTAGCAGAGCTTGTAGAATGGGCCGATAACACTTTCAAGGGTGAACCGTGGATAGGCCTCATCTTCGTGAGTTTCGTTCGATCCAAGAGGTGGGACGAGAACGCCCCTACCATAGCAGCATATTTAGAAAGGGAGCTAGGTGAGCCTGTCGTTTATTTCCACGGTCAGTTGGATGCCGAGAGAAAGAAAGAGATCCTGCATCTCATTGAGAGCGTGAGTAAGGGAGACATTATGGTTCCAAGGATAGTTGTCTCGACGAAGGCCTTCGGGATGGGTGTCGATATCCCCAACATAAGGTGGGTTATTCATCACATGATGCCTGAGAGTGTGGAGGATTACTATCAGGAGATTGGGAGAGCTGGCAGAGATGGTTCAGACGCTAGAACGGTCTTGCTGTATTCAAAGAACTACGACTTCAAGAGGAGGATGTGGCTCCTCCGAATGGGGTTCATTCGTCCCGAATTTGTCCTTAGAGTATACGATAGGCTGAGGGATGCGGATGAAGGTTCAATAGTCCCTGTACTGCTTCTTCTTCCACGCAAAGTCTTAGAATCCAAGCATGAAGAGATCTTACGAGGGATCAAGGAGGGGCTCTTCCCAGAAGACCTCGAGAGCTCCGTGGAGAGGGCAGTAGCAGTGCTGAACGCAATCGGGGTTTTAGACTACGAGATACTCTACAAAAAAGTTGCTGCTGCAATGTCTCCAAATGACCCTCGCCCAGCGTTCAAGCTAGGAGATGGATACGTACTTTTACCTCGAGAAGCTGTTAATGGACAGGCCTTTGACCTGACACTGGGACATGATGGGGAGTTCTCCGTGGTGAGGGACAATGGATTGTTCGGGGACAGGAGGGTGAAATGCATACAAGTGAACTACCTGAGCGAAAATGTCGACCCCGGGTTAGTCAAGAGCGTGGTGCTCGAAGAGTGGGACAGGCAGGTTATCTCGTTGAGCCTCATGGACAGGTTCTGCAACGAGGTTTCCAAGACACCAAGTGAGAAAAGGAACGAGCTGGCCAGGCGGATTGTGGAGAGGTATCTGTCAGGTTCCCTAGAGGAACTTTACCGGGAGATGATCTCAAGAAGAGAGGAACTCCTCTTAAAGGTCATTGGACGTGATGTCCTCTCTATTTACGATAGGATGAAAGATGGGGGCATTACCATTACGATCTCGGAAAAGGAGGAAATCGTTCAACTGTTCTCATCCTTGGTCGTCCTCCGCATGATTAAGGAAGGGAGGCTTCCTAGCAAGCTCGTTGTGGGAGTGCCCTACGGTTTCAAGGGTTCTCTAGAAGATAGCGTATTCGATCTCTTAGAAGAACTTGGACTTCCACCAGTATCTCCTAGAATCGTGCCCATCACTAAGGAAATTGCTAAGAGTCAATATAGGGTGGAGGATGTGCTTTCTGGTGGTGAGGAGGTATTACTATTAGTGACTAACAGAACTATGGCTAGTTTTAGGATGAGATGTTCGTTTGCACTCGCGCCCGAAAAAGTTCACTACGTAGAAGTTATACGCCATAGAGGAATGAACTCAAGTCAACCAAACGTTCTTCCTCTTTGATCATGTTCAACTGGCATCAAAGCGGGCTTACTTGTTAAGAGGGCATCTATGAGGTTGAGGGTCTCTTAATAACTCATCGTGCCCTTCACAGACATTGTGTTATGTGGATAGCTTTGGCATTAGGAATTGGGGTCGCTTGGGTTGATGCTGCTCAGTAAAGAATGGATTCCACATATGAGAGTGTTCGGTAAAACACTATCCTCCCAAAGGAAAGCCCACTATCTTGACAAGCACTTTAGCATCTCTATTACTGTCGCTATTATCAATAACGAACGCGAGGTTCTTAGAGGCTGGAGCAATCCACTCAACTGTGTAAATAGAGCTTATTGATTTCTGAGAGGGCTTCACGTAGTACATAAAGCTGAAACCTTCCTGCAGAAGTTTGAGGTTCTCCTCATCTACAACGAAGAAGTTTACGGGGCCTCCCTCGATCACTGAAATGTAAATCCGCAGCCTCACGTCGGTATCGAAAGGCTCAATGGAGTATGCACTGAAGTGATGGGCCTTCACCTTTATCACTTCATCGAGAACGGTGAACTTGTTCATTCCAAGGTAGGAGGGACTGGTCTGAGGCAGGGTGATGGTTACCGTCCGGGTTTCCGTTACTGTTACCGTGATGGGCTGCTTTTCAATAACGCTCACGGTCGTTGGTGTGGTAACTGTCTCGGTGACTGTCTCCGTCATTACAGTTGGAAAGTAATTCCTCCCTAATCCTATACCTAGGGGTATTCCTACTGCTAAGAGTATTAAACTTAAAAGGACACGCTCTGTGTTACTCTCCCTTCCATAGCCCATATTCCATCTACACAAAATTATTTAGAAAGGAAATTAAAACATCTATCCGGATACAAAAAAGGAATCCGGGTGAGCTTAAGCTACTATTTAAAGGCTTTAGCTTTTAGCTTAAAAGAAATGCCTAGTCACAACTTTATTCGGAAAAATTCAACACAATCAGCGTCAGAGATAACAGCCTTCTACTTCGACCCATGAAGGAGATCCTGAAGCCGAGTCTCGCCTCGTACTTTTTGAGATCCTTTATCATGGGACCATCTCTTCCTCGAACTCTTCAATAATCCTCTTGAGCTCCTCGTTGTGAAACTCGTACCTATACCCTCTAAACCTCTCAACCAGTTTTCTAGGAGTTAAGCGCTCCCATTCTATTTCTAATGACTCTGTGCCTTTGATCCTGCCAATCTCAACGGAAGGTAGAATACTACCTGAGAAGGAGAATCTAAGGAGAGTCTTATCGCTTAGAGAGCTAGCGGGCACCGAGTAGGTTATATCCTCAAAATCCGATTCTCTTCTCATGAAGGCGTACACTCCGATATGCACTAGAGTCCCTCTTCTGTCGCTCTCCTCAGCTACGTAGACGTACGAGCCCCCTCGAGTTCCCTTACCTCTCCTCTCTGTAATCTCGACAAATCCGCTATCCATACATGTATATTGAAGGTGTATAGTGGGAATATAACTTGATGTTGCTCTGCTATCTCACGAAAGATCACATATGGTTAGAATCTCGATAGAGGTAACCGTGTGTTAGAAATACTTTTACTCTTCTGGGGATGACGTCGCGGGGGATCTCATGGCCGGAGAACCAAATATATCGCGTAAGGTGGTGCTTGAAAACGGCGAAAAATACGTGGAGTGCCTTCTCAAACCGGAGGCCGCTTTCATTGAGGAAGCTCGAAGTGATTGGCTGAAAGCCTTGGAGTTCTTCTACAGCAGGGTCTTGCTTCAGGGGAGATCGGACGAGATGTCTTTCGGAGTAATCTCGGTTGTTAATAAGCTGCTTAAAGATACTTTCAGGGAGCTAGGACGAGTCGCTACCCCCATGGATCTGATGGATCCACTAAGACCCAAGCTGGAAGAGAATATCGGAAAAGGAGATGATGAGAGAAGGAAGGTGGGTAAGAGAAGAGATATCGACCTCGTCTTGGATTCGCTCGTTTTCCTGGCGGAGGAGGTTCAGGGAGACTGGAACATAGTAAATTACTCCATCCGAATGATCAAGTCGGGACTTACCGACTGCGTCTGCCGCCGTTTGACAGACGGGATAAAGGGGGTTGGTCCCAAGACTTCGATGCTGTTCCTCAGAGATCTCTACCTCCACTTCGAAGAGGAACTGAGGGGCTCAATGCTAAGTGTGAGGGATTACGAGTATCTCCAGCCAGTGGACACATGGGTCAGAAAGGTGGCCCAGATGTTAGGGATGGTAGAACATCCGGAGGGGGAGGTAAAAAGGGGAAAGTGGGATTGGGAGATAAGAAGTGCGATAGTCAGGGAGTTCGGGGATAAATCCCCACTCTTCAATGCGGGGGCTTGGTTTACAGGTTACGTGATGCTGGGAGGAAGACGCCAATACACTTGACTACTGGGAATCGTATCTCAGAGGAATGTCTCAGCTTGAGTTCTGCGAATAATGGATGAGTTCTCTTACATCTATTTCCTTGATTATATCCATTATGAAGGTTCAAAGTTCGCTAAAGACCTTCTTATTCCATAAAGACGGACGATTAGTGGCAGATTGGAGAATCTATCCGGGAGAAACACACCGGAGTAGAAAAGTAAGAGAGGATTCTCTTATTTCGAGTTTGTATCTACTTCCCCGAGATGAAAGTTGAGAAGGGATTGGATTTAGAGTTGAAGATCGCCAGCAAACTAGCCGATAAAGGATGGTTTGTCTTGAATAGGATTGAATTGCGAGAGGAAGGTGCCCTTTACACGGATATAGATGTATTAGCGATAAAAATGTCAGAAGCGCCTGAAAAATGGCTCCTTGTCAGTAGTAAAGCAGGGAATGATGGGGTATACAAGGCTGCGCTTCATCTACTCGGTACGGTCGTGTATGTGTCTGACAAGTTCAGAGAGAAAAATCTCGTCGCAGTGAGAGGATTATTAGTTCACAAGAATGCACCGGAAAAATTCGATAACAGGCGTATATTCTTCCTCAATCCAAACATCTTTAAGCGGGGGAACTTCCTGTATGAGCATTGGTGGAGGGCGTTCCTAACCGAGCATTATCTGTTAAGGGAACTTGATTCCCTTAGAGATGAAGTGAAGGAGCTTATGGCCTGCCGAGATGAGGGTATTAAGCCCGACTGCCTAAACTGCGATAGAGAATGCCCGGTCAAGTATAGGAGGATTACCAAGACCCTCCATAGGATGCTCATCGGAAGACTCCTCTGGTACGACCCGAGAGATCGTCTAAGGACTATCCTGGATGTCTCGATGAGGGAAGAAATTAGGACATTGAGGAATAATGTCGCCAAGGAGCTGAGGAATTTTGGTGTAAGCGATCCAGATCATCATCCAGTCACTCAGGCAGCCAGCTATCTCCAGTACAAGCTCAAGGTGTTCTCCCTTCTTACGTTATCCGAGATCGTATCTGGTAGAGTGAGTATATACTTAGATGAATGGCTGCTCAAGAGGCTCCCGTCTCATCAGATACTGAGAATAATGCCTAGGGCCTTCCAAGTATTCCTCATGTCTTGGGGAGGCTTCATCTGGGAGGAGGAGCGAGAGAGGGAGATTAGAGTCATAGCCGAGGAGATCGGAATCAAACCGGACGAATTCGAGGCCTGTCTAGAGGCCTTTCAGTCAATTTTCGGTCCAAGAAGGAGTAATTTCAGTTGGCTACAGACGGTTGCTGGGGGAAGCACTTCCATGATGTTCCTCTACCCGAGGATTATGAGGGGGCTCGGGGTGCTCAGAAGGGAGCACCTCTATGGTAACTCAACGAGCTTTCCCGAGGCGTGGAGCTCTTGGAAGAAAGATAATGAGCGTTTCATAAGTAGTCGCATTCGATAGCTCCTTCCATCAGGAGAGCTTGCTCTCTTTACTCAAAAATTGCTCCATTAGTTCGTGAAAGGCTCTAGGATAGGATCGAACATTTTGGAATCAAGCATCCAGTCCTTAGGAGGAGCGGAGATAAGGCCGCAGAGCGAGTAACTGAGGTACCTCATCCTTCAGGCTGCTCATCATCTTCTTCAAGTTCCTTCTCAAGCAATTGGAGTACGTACCTATCACCGCGATTATCAGCCAACTGCCACACCTTCCTAATGACCTCTAGCCTGTCCTTTATCGTGCTCTTTATCTTCCCGAATTCTTCCATCTTTAGAGGTCCCATAAGTACCCTCTTCTCCTCCTCGCTATATCTAATGTATATCGAGCTCTCTGGGTCTAGAAACGGCGAAACCGTTGGATCGACTCTAGATACGAGATCTATAATGAATGCTGGGAATACCGACATGTCATAATACTCAGCAATCTCCGGTTTGTAGCCCAATAGCTCCAACAAGAGTTGTGCACCGGTAACTCTCCCATGCCCTAGGATCACGTATTTTGAACCCAAGTGAACGGGATCTGCCAAGCCCACTGAATCAAAGTGATAGAGGAGTGGCTTACCTTCCAGCGAAACCGTTGCCAAGACTAGCTCCGCCCCTAATCTTATTCCAAAACTCCTCAGTTTGCTATATCTAGACATCAACCTCTCCTCTATCAGCCTCATTATTTGATCGACCTCCTCAGTGGGGGTTCATCGCTTCTCCTGTTTCTGAGGGGAAACTGAGGGATGCCCCTTCGACGAGTTCGAGACCTTGATGTACAGGGTTTGAGTCTCAGGAACCGGCCATTGCGGCCACGATAGTCGTATGGATAACCTGTTTCCTATTAGCTACCTGGCTGAGGGGGATATCATGAGTGCCAGCGAGGTTAAGGCCATTCAGGACAATCTGGTTGTCTATTTCACCACGGATCCAGGCTAGAGTGGTGAAATTAGGCGATCTAGTAGCGCGCGCTTAGAACCATTTAGTAGTAAGTCTCCCTCTATGGCGACGGATCCATTTTTTTTCCTAGCTTCACATGACCCAAAAAGGCGTGCATTCGCGCGCGAATTGCGGATATCTAATATACCATACCGTAAAAGTTTTGATTTCATTCTGCGAAGGTCCCTGACCCGGCGCGCGCCATAGTAAATGTCAGGAGCTTCTCACATCCCCACCTATCCTCGATATATTCGGAGGGCTTATGGGGTTTCCTTGACAATAAGAGGAACAGGGAAAGATGGGAAGCACTAGAACTCGGGCGGCTACGTGTTCCTTTACGGTGAAAACTGTGGTGTTAAAGGAATCTGGGTCCTCTGCAGGCTTCTTGATGAAGAACTGGCTGAGAAATCAGTAAGGTACTGGGAACCGCCCAACGGATACCCTCTTCTCATTCGATTGGAGTGCATCCTGCCCGTCACGAGGGTTCCGAGTTACATACAGGATAGCAGACCCCTATGCCCGGTATATGCTTTCTGCGTCTAAGCGGTAGGTTATCCTCATCTAATCAGAAGAGGCCATACTTCCCCGCAGTTTTTCTCAATACCTCTCTGAACTCCCTAATCATTTTGCCTAATTCATTGAGAGTATCTAGATCTTCCCTTGTATAATTTACGGGTATCACAAGGCCCAAGCATGTATATCTCCTTTCTGAGCTACTTTTTGAACTATTCTAGTGACTATCCCCTCCGTGTGAACCAATTCCCTGGAGAGTTTACCCCATAGAGCAGTGGGTCTCCTTCCCGATCCAATCTTCTCTCCGAATTCCTCTAGCAACTTAGATTTGCTTTCTTACCGAAAAGCGACTCAGTTTCCCCTTCAAAGAACGGCTCGTTATTTGGATATAGATTTGCTAGATAGGACTCTGCCATAGTCTCCAGCATCAACCTGAGCTCCATGAAGCATGCTGGCAGGTTCGCCATCAGAAGATCCGCCAAAATGGCATAGCTCTGAGGCATGAGAACGTGATATAAGAAAAATCGAAAAGGTTCTATGAGTGTTTCACTTTTCCTTTTCAAAGCAGATAAGACATAATCGATCGTATCGTTAACCAATCCTACAACCTCTCTGCATATGTCCTCTGCGTTATCTCGTAGAAAGCGCTTATTTTCGCGCAAAACTTCGATATAATAGTCAATTATAGAGCTAGAAGCCTTCTCACTCGATTTATTCATTTAAGAACCCTCCAATCTGTTACCCAAAATTTCCTCTCACAATAACGCGTGAAGCTCATGAGGGACCTTTACTTCAAGAATGAACTGAGGGATTGATACGAAGCCTAGAGGATTATGAGTATACTTCCAGCCGGTTGACAGGTGAGTCAGGAGGATCAGGATACTAGCGCGCCTACAGTTTTAAGAGAGGAGAGTCCCTACGAGATGGGGGCGCTATCTGGCTCTCTAAGTCCGCGCGAAGAGCCCAAGAAGGGGCGGATCCATGGTAAAAGGAGATGCTTACCTATAAGTGGAGACATCTTCTTGACCCTCTAGCTAGATTGATTAGATCAGGTAACAAACTGGGAAAGTCAGCTAACATTAAGAAGGACTTCATCCATGGAGGCATGATGTCCATAGCGAGGGTCAGCGAGATCCTAGGCATGAATCCGGAGGAGCTGGAGAGGGAAGCATTGCGATCCTTCCTGCTGAAGGAGCTGAGAAAGGTGAGGGCCGAAGCGGAAGCGATAATGTCGAGGTACGGGGTGAGGAGCATAGAGGAGCTGGACGGGAAGATAAGAGGGGGAGAGCTGAAGGAGACCGATGTGCTGGAGGACCTGATGAGGCTGGACTACCTGCTGGACAGGGAGGAGAGGTTGAAGGGACTCTTGAAGGAGATAGAAAGATGAATCCTTCCGATGTGGATAAAGAGCTCGAGAGGCTTAGGACGAGGGTGCTGGGGCACCCGTCAGTGGTCGATGCCGAGATCAGGGAGGGAAAGCTTAGGATATACCTAGAAGATGGGAGCTACGTGGACGTGTGGATCTCCAGGAAGCTTAGGGGTAGGTACGCGGTTCACTGGGAGAGGAGGCACGTGGACGGAACCATCTACAGGTGGGACAACACGCCTCACAACGCCCACAGGCGGGTGAGCACCTTCCCCCACCACTTCCACGATGGTAGCGATGAGAACGTCAGGCCCAGCGAGTTTACCTCCCTAGAGGAGTTGGTGGATAGGGTTATGGTCTTCGTCGAGGAGAAGATCAGAGGATTAAGGAGGAACTATTAGGCTTCCCGCACGAGTAAGAAGCTCCTTGGCTTAGGATACTAGAGGGTCTTCCTTACACTCCACTATGAGGTCTATCCTCTTTCCTGCATCCGGCACTTCCCTTACGTACCTGTAGCTCCCCCTCACGCCACGACGTCTGGCCTCACTGGTAGCCTCTCCCTAGTCGATATGCCACCATGTGGGCCCATCTTACCAAGCTGAAATTCGAACCAGAAGGTCATATCCCCGAGGGAAGCCTCCGCTGTGAACGTGGATATCTCGGATCCCTGTTCAATCCACCAAACGGGTTCCTTCCCATCCCACGCCTTGAACTCCCCTACCTCTAATGCCTCACAGATCTCCTTGAGGATCCACAGTTGATAGATCTGCTTGTAAGGGAGCTCGTATCGACGAGTCTATTCTTTTTAAGGCTCGTGCCCTCTAATACGCTGATGGACAGGATAATTAGAGATCCGAAGGTAATGGGCGGGAAACCCGTCGTGAAGGGGACGAGGGTGACGATGGAAACCATCCTCAGGAGGCTGGCCTCTGGTCTGAGTGTGGAGGACCTGCTGAAGGAGTACCCGCAGCTCACCGAGGAGGATGTTAGGGCCGCTCTGGAGTATGCAGCTCGGATGCTTGAGGAGGAGGGAATTGAGATCGAGGACGAGGTTCTTAGTTGACGAGTGTGTCGGTAGGAGGCTTCACGAATCACTCGTCGCTGAGGGCTTCGAGTCAGTTTACGTGGGGGATTGAAAGGCTGGAGCATCGGATGAGGAGGTCGTGGAAAAGTCGATCTCTGATCAATCAATCATATTAACTGAAGACAAGGATTTCGGAGAGCTCGTTGTCAGGAGATCCCTTAGGCCTTACGGATTGACCATCTTCAGGACTTCGAGTGTCGACCCCGAGAGGAGACTTACCCTACTCAAGCGGGTCCTTAATCGAACAGATCCTTCCGGGAAGCTCGTAGTTGTCACTGACAGGATTGTAAGGGTGAGGTCTCTGGAGGGTTTCTAGTTAAGCGGATTGCGATGTAGTGCAGTCGCCTCGTATTTACATCAGCTGATCCCGTATGAGAGAAGTCGGTGCGGGTAATTTCGATTAGGGTTAACGACGAGCTAAGGAGGGCTGGTGTAGACGATCCAGATCATCACCCAGTCACCCAAGCAGCCAGCTATCTCCAGTACAAGCTCAAGGTGTTCTCCCTTCTCACGTTATCCGTCTTATCTTGTTGGGCAAGCGTAGATCTAGATAAGGGGTTGCTCAATAGCTCTCGTCACCTCAGATACTGAGAATAAGGCTGCCTTTCAGATATCCCTCATGTCTAGGGGTGGCTTCATCTGTGAGGAGGATCGCGGGAGGGTGAGTGGGACCGTAACTGAGATTAGGATCGCGCTCGACGAATTCGAGATCTGTTTAGAGGTTTTTCAGTCAATTTTCGATCCGAGAAGGAGAATGCTGATGCCTGAGTCAAGGGAGAGCTGTACATCTATGAGAATCATGAATCAGTTACGTGAGTTCCCTTAAGGGAGCAACTTCAGCCAAGGTACGCGGTTGAAATCGGTATCAAATTATGCAAGTGTTCCTATCCCATGCTGCTTGCACGTGATGGCTACCTGAGCATCGCTGGGAGCGAGCCTGTAGGACTTGATCGCATGAACGAGCTCGTCCGGATCTTGATGATCTCTCAGGATGACTATATGGAAATCCTTCGTGAAGTCGTTCACCATCCTTATAGCCTTTTGAGGAAAGCCCCGCTTGGCTATTAGCTTTCGAAACGAGTACTTTCCCTTTACCCCATGTTCCGAGCGGGCGATCTTGGCACCCACAACGTAGAGTGATTCATTGTACACGATCATTGGCATGGCCGTGCCGGTCACGGCCCCCAGACGAACGATCCTCTCGGCTCTTTCGGTCAACTCGGTCTCGAATAGGAAGTGGTAAATCACGTTGGTGTCCAAGCACATCACTGCAGCTGGGCCTCCTCCTCGAGTTCTTCGAATTCCTTTACCGAGGACTTCCCCAGTACACCCCTGTACCTCCTGATGAGAGCGTCTATATCCTCCCCTAAGATGATCTCATACTCTCTACCTTCCTCCAGCTCCAACCTCTCGAGGGGTTTCAGGACGCCCTTCTCGTAGCGGACTCGTATGATCTTAGACATGCATCATCCCCTAGTACGATGCCGATGGAGTCTTAACCCTTACCCTCACTTCTATCATTGGGCGATTTCTAGATGATGAAGCGACCTAATTTCACCACCTTACAGCAGTAGCCGCTTCAAGGGACCCGGAATGAATCACATTAAGGGCGAGGTTTTGGACCTGCCTCATCACGACCTCCACGACTTCCTGAAGATGATCGCACGCTAACTAGAATGATAGGGGTCGGTAAATAAGCTAGGTTCAGTTCCTGCTTAGATCTCCTTTCATGTGATACTATATCCGTCGAGGCTCTAGCGAATAGATTTATTTGCCTCTAATCTCTCGTAGCGTTATGGCAGTCCGAGAGAGGCGAACCCATGGAAAATCTAGGACATCAAAGAGCGATCTTCTCGATAAACCCTCAAACTTGGTCCGGATTTCACTGCGGGAAGGTATCACCGACCTCCTCTCACTCCTAGAGGATGTTGAGAGCGCTCTAGATTCCGAGGATTTAACCGAACTTGAGAGACGGGGTTTTATCCTGACAAGGGAGTATCTAAAGGAAGCTACAATTCTTGAGCTCAGGGGACTTCCCAGAGCTTCCCTCATAGATAAGATCAGGGAGATAGCGTCTATTCTCGAGAAAATTGGGGATCTAAGAGAGGAAGGAGTTCAGGTCATCTCCCTTAACGATTTGATCGTAGTGGGTGAGGTGGATGGGAGGCCCGTCTACTCCATCAAGCGAGAAAAGGGAGATAGTCATGATAGATAAAAAACAAAGAAGGTCATCGTCGAGCGTAGGGGAGAACTGGAAATCCACTACTTTTACTGGGATCTGGATCTCTACAAGCCACTTCGGATAAACTATTCAAAGATCCAGCATGCCATCATGGACCTCAACGCTTATATCTCATTATTATGCATAGATGCATAGATGCCTAAGCGCACAACGGTCGTGCTGGAGGACGATGTGTACGAGAAGCTGGTAAAGGAGAGCATGAGGAGATATGGGACCCCTAGAGCGGTTTCGAAAGTGATAAACGCCATCTTGAGGAAGGCCCTCAGCCATACTGATGAAGTGATCGAACTGCTTTACTCAGAGAGGTACGCGAAAGTGGATCTAAAGGAGGTGGAGGAGTTAAGGAGGGAACTGAGTGAGGAGCTTGAGGAGAGATGATCTTGGACACCACGTATTTCCTCCCCCTAGCCGGTATTGATGTGAGCACGGATTTACTGGTGGCAGTAGTGGAGAACAGGGCTAAAATCGGACTGGAGGAAGTGGGGCTGAGCTCGATATCAATACTTGAGCTTCAAGCCAAGGCTAGAAAGCTAGATATTCCCCCTGAAAGGGTTGTCAGGGCGGTTCGAGCCATACTCGGGAGCTTCAGGGTCTTCCCCTTTTATAATGAGGACGTGGTCAGGGGTGCCCATTCCCTTAGGAGCTTGCTCCCAGACTACTTGGATGCGGTGATAGTGGCCACGGCCACCTCGGTAGGGGAGGATCTAGCGACAGAGGACTCTTTGATACACGAGAGCGCTCCTTTAATTGAAAGGGAGTATGGCATCAGGGTCTATAGGTACAAGGACCTTGTCCTATGAGCATCCCCCACATCACCAAAACGAGAAGGTGAACCAAATCAGATTGTGGCTCCCGAGGATACGAAGAAAGCATACGGGGAACCTGTGGAAGAAGGTGGGCTTCCTCCTGTCCAGACATAGGGAGTCCCTGTGGAAAGAGCTGAAATTTGAGCTTCTACATGGGACAGTACAGCAAGGTCCTTGACTACGGTCTTGAGGAGTTCTCCCAGCTGGGTTTGGTGAGAGGGGACGATAAGATTTCCCCGACCGATGAAGGATTGAGGGTCAGGCAAAAGCTCATAAAGGACGATGACAAGTTCTCGGAGATTCTAGGATTTTCGATAAGCGACATTATGAGGGAGGTAAAGGATCTGAAAGAACTGAGGAAGGCCCTCAGCGAAGAAGAGTTCCTGCTTCTCATATACAGGACTTCCCCCCCGAGTTCACCGTGAACTCAGCCATAAAGGACGAGCTAGAGAAGAAGAAAGAGGAGATAGCCGTAAATCTCTACGCTAAGGGGCTAGTGGCCTTCTCCTTATTATGGTTTCCGTTACGACCGTGATGTGGCCGCACAGCCCCTCTCTAAGTCTCACCGCCCTCAAAGTCGCAATCACCCTGTTCGGTATTTTGGGATCCTTGTGCCGTAAGAGGATGATCCTAGGAGGGTTTTGGGAGATCGCCAAGTGTCCGAAGTCCTTATCCATGGTGACGATTACCTTACCGTGATGCTTTGTCATCTCAATGATTTTAGCAGCCCCGCATCCCCTGAATTCCAGTAAGACGCTTTGCACGTTGAGGCCCTCCTTCCTGAGCAGCTCATAGACCCTTAGACCCACTCTCACCCAGTAGGGGCTTAAGGCTCCGTGTCAATCAGCACCCCCTCTCTCCCCAAGACCCTTGCTGCGTACAGCAGGGCGGCCTTCACGTCCTCTACACTTATTTTGTTATCCTCCGCTACTTCTTCGGGACTCATTCCAGCTGCTAGTAACTCTAAAACAGCATCTACTGTGATCCTAGTGCCTTTTATCACGGGCTTGCCGGTCATCACCTTTAGGTCGACCACGATCCTGCTGAGAAGCTCTTCCAACATATTCGCCTTTCCTGATTGAGTCTGAAGGTATAAAACCTTTCCGAGCGTCTCTCCAAGGAAAGAGGGTCCTACCCTTCCACTTCCCCTCGATCATCCTGACCAAAATCCTCTGGGACAATCTGTAGACCTGCTTGATCAGCGAGGCATCACCAGCCCCTCCTGCCACCGCCAAGGGAACTTGGCCTGGCCCATAGTCGGATATATCTTCTTAACGTCGTAAGATAAGGGTCAGAGCGATACCTTGGCGCGTGACCGGTAAGTGGCCCGCTTTCTCATCTTTATATATTCACACATTACATACACACATATGAAGAACATATCCTTGAGGGATGAGGTTTACGAGGAGCTATCGAGATTGAAGAGGGAGGGGGAGTCCTTTTCTGACGTGATACTCAGGCTTCTCAGGAGGAACAGGGAAAGATCACTTGAAATCCTGAAGAGATATGCTGGGAAGTTGAAAAGCTCAGATATCGAGGAGATAATCATGGAAGAGAGGAGGAGGTTCAGGGTGAGGGAGTTTGATCTTTGACACCTCCACTATCCTGCAGGTCCTGAAGGACGAGGGATTCGTCAGCAAGCTGGAGGAGATGGGGGTCGCGGAGATAGCTGTCACGTCGATAACTGCCTACGAATTGCTCAGAGGGGCAGCCTACCTGGCCAGGAGGGGAAGTGAGAGGGAGCTGAGGGTCATCATTCGCATGCTGTCCGAGCTACCCGTAGTACCTTTCACCTACGAGGATGCTAGGATCGCCTCCCTCCTGTGGTCGAAACTCAGGGAGAAGGGGGCCTTGGTGAACGATGCGGACATCTTAATAGCATCTATCTCACTGAGGCTCGGGGAAGTTCTGGTTTCGCTAGATGAGGACTTTCAGAGGATAAGAGAGGTGGAACCGGACTTGGAGCTGGTGATGCTGAGGCCTTAGACCGTTGTGAAGGATTAAATCTTCCGGTGATATGCACCAAGTATGTGGCTACATTAGGTGAAAGGGGCTTTTTAGCGGTTGACTCTCCGTATGGAAAAATTCCAAGGAACTATCACATAAAGACAGGAGAACTCTTGGCCTTGACGATCATCCGATCAGTCTTGGAACTCATAATATCGGGAGGGAGATGCTCTAGCTTTTCTCACGCGCTCGCGCGCGAGCAGTAGCCGCTTCGAGGGACCCGGAATGAATCACATTAAGGGCGAGGTTCTTCTTCAGGGATCTGCTGCTGGTAGGGTGAGGGTGAAAGCTTGTGAGGCCCACAGAAGGTATCCAAGGGGAGTAGTGGTACTAGAAGAGGACATACTGGAGCTCCTTCCGAAGTCAGAGGATAGCATTGAACAATGCTTTTAACGGGGACCGGCGCTGTCAACTCAAAGCTGTGGCTACGAGAGAAGTAGCTTATTTTCGTTGAAACTGAAGAGGGAACAGCTTTACCACAAAAATGGGCGGAACTGCAGCGGATTTAGTTCCGAGACCATGCAGACATCCTCAGACATCCCGCTAGCTCTAGATGAAACATACCCTGCTTCCTAAAAACCTCCATTATTACCATTAATCATATATCTCAACGGTTAGAGGCTCAATACATTAACATAAATTCTTATTATCCGTCCCTTTATGTATCTCTTGGACTGATCCTGCAATTAGACGGCAAGATCCCCAGTGCATTATTCCCACCAGCTTCATAGTGGGATTTATATATTAAGTGGGTATTTAATGAACGATGATCTCTAAGGTGGATGAGAAGGGCAGGATCCTCATACCTAAGAAAGTCAGGGACTCCGTAAACCTTTCAGAGGGTACTCTGGTTTCCATAAGCGTTGAGGGAAACGCTATCATCATAAGGAAGGCGGAATCTGCTGCTGACAGGTACTACGGGAGGTTCAAGGTTAAGAGGTGGCCTGAAGACTTGGATGAAGTGCTAAAGAAGGAAGTGGTTAGATGGAGCGATTGAGACGTTATTATGACGTGAACGTCTTCGTGTATTGGTTAGGGGGCCATCCAGAGCATGGTGAAAGGGCCAAGAAATGGATCAGGGAAGCTGAAGGTGGTAAGGTATACATATCGTCCCTAACCCCCTACGAGGTTGCTGTCGTGCTTGCTAGTATAGCCGATAAGACGATAAAGGATACTTCATTCGTAAGAGAGGTCCTGGAAGCAATTGGATCGATTAGAGGGTTGAGAATAGTCTCCCTAACTTGGAATGATTATGTTAAAGCGGCCAGATTCGTCGACAGCTACGATCTGGAGGACGCCCTCCACTTGGCAGTTGCTCTGAGGATGAAAGTTGATGAGATAGTCAGCAACGACAGGGACTTCGATAGGGGTCCATTGAGGAGGGTTTTCTAGTTTTCGCGCGCGAGTTCGTAGCTCACGTGGAACTGTTGATACGTTCCTTCCCTCCCACCTCGGCCCAGTTCTAGTTAAATACGGCTGGATCTCTCAACCCAGCCTGAGAGTGAAAGTAAGAGGCCTGATAATGAAGGTTCGCTCCAGCGAAGTGAAATACCCCTCTTTCTTCCCTTCAGTACGCTTGGAGCTACGAATCCGCCTTGATGATCTTCCTGAATTGGCTGAAGCACACTCTACCGGAGGTTACTCCTCACTGATCCCTCGAATGGTGCTAGCAACTCCTGCTATGCAGTGAGCCCCTAGGGATATCCAATCGCGCGCTAAAAGGCAGGAGGTAGGTCCTGATGGATAGGAGCTCCCTGATGAACCTCTTGAAGGAGGTAGTATCGAGGTTCGCCGTAGAGGAAGTGCGGTTTATGCCATCGGTGGAACCGCACTGACTCTGCTCTCTGGTTGAAGCCTTGAAATGCCTAGCAAAAGGGTCAGGTTCCTCAAATTACTCCGCACAGGTGAGATACTCGAGATAAAGGAATATATGCTTTCGGATACCATGGGGAGATTGATATTCTTCCTTGCGGCGATCGAGACTAACAGGAAATCGCTAGTGCTGATGGAGGAACCGGAGGCCCACGAATTCCCCTTCTACACCAAGTTCTTGGCGGAGAGGCTGGCCATGGAGGAGTCCAACTCTTATATGATCACCACCGCGCGCGATAACCCCTACTTCTTGGAGACGATCGTGGATAAGGTACCTGACGAGGATCTCGCCATCTACGTGGTCAGAAATGAGGGCGGCGTGAGCGAGTTCAGGAGTGTGAGAGCTTCGGAGATCAGGGAACTCATTGCTGAGGGAGCTGACATCTTCATGGAGATCGGGGCCTTGGAATAGACCTTCAGACCGTCATGCGTCGTTAAGCGTCCAAATCATCGGATGATTTACGATTGAGCAGACAGAAAATTCCCACATAGAGTTAATATCGCATTACTTGGGCCCTAAGTGGAGGTTCGAATGACGGGGGCCGATAATGTTAGGCGCATCGTGATTGAAGTCCCGGAGATCCTCCGGGAGGACCTGAAGGTTGCCAAGAGGCTCGCAGGAAGGAGGGTCTAGGAGCGCTAACGATGGGCTGATCGTGATCTCGAATTCCAGCGTGATCATAGCCCTCGCTAGGGCATGACGATTGGATCTCCTCGAGAGAATATTTCGCGAAGTTCTAGTTCCGGAAGCTGTATGAAATGAAATTAGCATAAAGGGCAAACCCGGAAGCGAGAAGATTGTGAAAGCGGCTTCATTCGCGTAGAGAGGGCACGCAACAGGAGACTCGTTTCCTTACTTGAGGATCTCGTTGATGCGCGCGAGCGCGATTTCCATCTTCCCTCTCATATTCTCCCCTGTCTCCTCTATTTACCCTCAGATGCGAACAGTACTGCGCGAATCCTTCACGAAGTCATTTCTAGGGAAATTCCAGTGCCTGTGGATTTGGTAATCATCTGGTAGAATCCGCCTAGTACTTTCCCTCTTCGAGGATTTGAATGCTGTTATTACTAAGATGCGCTCATCTTCCACTCTATAAACAACCACGAGTACCTTAACTCCCATATCCTTTAATGCTCTAACTACTTCCCCCCTGATTAAGCCATCAGGAGATCTTATGCACTTCTCTACTTCTTCCCTGCTTATTCCCCTTTGAGCCATCCTCTCCAAGGCGTGAAGCGTATATCTTATCCTTTCCCTCAAATTTTCACCACACTCTCCACTCCTTCTCTGATTATCTTATCTAGGTCCACTCCTGACCTAGAGAAGTTGATTATCTCCAATCCGACTATCTCGCCTCTCTCATCCAGATCCACGACTATTCCCTCATTCAACTCGATGGAATCCGAAACCTTACCTTCCCTCAGCCTTATGTATAGAGCGTCAGCCACCCTATCGTATGATACTCTCAATTCTTCCATCAATTCTCACTCGTCAGCATGGGATAATAAAGTCTTCACCAGATCTTCAAACCGACGTCCCTCTCTAAGATTTGGAAGGTATTAGGAGAGGTGAGGATGCTAACCTTCCTACCGCTTAGAAGCAATGGATGCTTCCTACATCTTTTGGGGAGGGGCTTTCTCCGACTTCATAGGCGCCCCCTCAAATCGCGCAAGTCAGATCTAGTCATGGATGCGTTGATGCCATAGTCCTGAGCGAAGCGCGGGATCCAAGTTGGCTCGGGGGAGTTCCTCCCCTCGGACTCCCTGAGGATAGTCCTGAAGACTGTGGGTATGGATATGGATCGGTGAGGGCTGTCTTGCAGAGGAAGCGTCCATTCAACTTGCCCTGAATCATGTGAATAGCTGGGAGTTCAAGTCGTGAGGAGAGAGCCTCATCCCCGATCTCGGAGACCCAGGGGTCCGTGACAACCCTATGGTCTGAGGAAGGTGGCCCTTGAGACTCATAAGGGATTGTTGTGCGTCATAGACTGCTCTTAATCGCACCTTCATGTCCTAGTCAAGCGGCCATTCATCGAGCGATTTTGGAGTTTGAGATAGTGAGGATAGCTGTGGTCTGTTAGAGTTTAGATTAGCCATTTATGAGTTCAAGCCTTATCCTGACGGAGGTATCATCTAAGTTATCCACGTTCGCGCCGCACGCGCGATTGAGAGCCCAACTGAAACTTCTCGTGATGGTGTACTATCACCTCGTGTTTATAACAATCCATACAAAGAGTAAGTACGAGGAGTATGAGCATCACGATAAGGGTGGACGACGAGCTGAGGAGGAAGATGAAGGAAATCAAGATAAACTGGTCTGAATACATTAGAGAGGCCATAAGGAGGAGAATAGAGCTTGAGGAGAGGAAGAAGGCAGCTGAAAAGCTGCTAAACGATCTGAAAGAGGGGAAGAGGAGGGTACCATCTGGGTTCGTGAACGAGGCGATAAGGGAGGGAAGGGAGCGTTGAGGTACGTGGTGGACGCTTCCGTCGCGGCGCGCTTCATCCTCAACGAGGAGCTGTCGGATAAGGCCGCCAAGGTACTGGAGGACTTCCTGTCGGGGAAGGTAGAGCTCTTGGCTCCCAGCTTGGTAGTCTATGAAGTGGGGAATACGCTCTGGAAGGCTGTAAGGAGGGGTTTGGTGAGCGAGAAGGAAGCTCTGGAGTCCTTTGCGGAGTTCCTCAAGCTGGGATTGTGGAGGGAGCTCGAGGTGGGGGAGGAGCTTGAGGCGCTGAGGTGGGGATCGAGGAACGATTCAACCTACTACGATTCGGCTTACGTGGTAATGGCAGGTTCTGAAGGAGCTGTACTGCTCACTGCCGACGATAGGTTGGAGGAGAAAGCCAAGACCACGGTGAGGGTGCTTCACCTGAGGGATTATGATGGATGGAAGGCCTAACTCGGGAGCATCTTATAATGACCGTATCGTGCGGGTGCCATGGAAGCGAGCCGTTCACTTCATCTCTTAGCACTATCACCAGTACCTCGGAGGCCCTCTTCTTTCCCCTCAGGTACTCACTTACCTCACCCAGATCCAGAAACAGATTATCCCCGTACTTCCTTACCGCCTCCTCCTGCTCCAGCAACTCGACTTTCTCGGCAGTCCCTTCCCCCACTCTCTTTCTTATGTTACCGGAAGCATGGAACAGGAGCTTGGAGCCCTTCTCGAGGTTCCTATAGACTGCCGGAGGCTTAAGGAAGACATTCCCTCCTTCCTCGAAGACCCCAGGACTCTGAATCGCGCATATATCCCTTGGCCATTATGGATTAACCCAAGGCCCCTATTGACTATCCAAGAGATCTTTCAAGATCGACTGCTTTACATCTCTCAGCCCGCTAATCTCCACTCGTTCGTAAGCCAGCCACTCCCGTCCCTACAGCATTTCTCAAGATCCTGCTCTTCCCATGTTGCTTTCCCCTCATAGGCGATGGGAAAGCCATATTGGAGTTCATTATTAGGCAGTTTCCCCTTCTAGATCCATTCACGCCAGTCTCGTTCCGCATTTTATGCAGAATTTGGCATCTCCCCTGTTCACATGACCGCAATTCGGGCAGATCTTCCCGTGAACCTCCCCTGCATAGCCAGGGATATCGCTTAGGGGGCCTCCTATCACCACGATTCCCTTCCCCCCGTCCAAGATGTCCATGGCCACCGAGGAGCTTCCCAGCTCGTATATGGCGATCGTCCTCAGGTCGGGGTCATCTGACTCGGGGTCCGCTGTGATCGATATTATCCTGATCCTGTCGGGGGAGCCTAGGGCAAGGGCCGCCGGGAGGAACTCCTCAGATATGGAGAGGGAATTCCCGTGGGATATGAGCACTCCCTTCTCGACGAGGGATCTGAGCACCTTTTTCACGTCCTTCACCTTGAGTTTCGGGGCTCTCTTACCACCTATCAGGATTATCTGGGCGTTCAGGGGGATGTGAGATCCCACCTCAACCCTTTTCTGCACATCGTCTGCGGTGAATGGCGCCAGACCGGGAACATCGTAGCTGTATATGTCCATGGTAAGTATGAGGAAGAGGACCATTAGCTCCCTTCCATCCAAGAGGATTGGCCTCATGACGGAGGTGGGGCGGTCAAGGAGGTTGAGCTCCGATCTTTCAGCCCAGATGAACTCGTTCCCTATCCTGAGAAGGAAAGTCCCCTCTCCTGCTACATAGGACTCCCTGCTCATGGTTCCACCCTCGAAGTCTACGGTGAAGACATCAGCCATCAGCTTCGGTTTTGATAAGGTCCTTATGAGGCTTGCAACCTCCTCGAGCCTTCCTTCACTGATCAGCCCTCTGCTGGAGAGGCCCTCGACCCCCTCCCTCGCCCTCCGGAAGGACCCCCACACGGAGAGGAGGAGCCAAGGGCTCTCATTCAAAGCGGCGAAGGCAGCCGCCAACTCTTCATTCGTGAGTCTCATCGGATCACCTCATCCCTAGGGCCTCCTCCATGCTCTTCCTCACCCTCGCTATCCTCTCGTCGGTCCAACCCCTAGCCTTCAGCTTTCTTACATAGTCGGGATCGTTCAGCATGGAAAGGTGCTTCTTTATCGAGGAGTGATTGGCATATCCCTCGCTCCAGTCCGAGTACTGGTTGCCGTAGTAGGCATCTGCCATGGATCTTATCCCCTTGCTAACGAAGTCCTCCGTATCCTGAATCGCCCTGGCCACGGACACCCTGCCGTTGGTCGCGTACCCTATCACGGCATCTGGGAGACCTATGACCGGGTTCTTGGTCACGGTGTATATTATGACCTGTTCGCCAAAGGCCTTCATGGCTCCTAGGGCCCTTCCCATGATCGGATGGTCCTTCACGAAGTCCTTATTCTCATCGATGTATTTGTTGTAGCTCTTCACCCCGTCATATGTGGAAAGGCCTATGGAGGCCGCCCCGATGTACTTCGAGGCGAATTTTGAGGCACTTCTGACCTTATTAGCTAAGTTCTTAATAGTCTTGTATTTCTTGGGAAGGTTAACTGCCCTTCTACCTAGTCTCTTGAGCTTCTTATACTTCTTTGGGTCCCAGAAACCTCCTCCGTCCTTACCCCCTCCCCTTAACACGCTTTGCCTCACGCTCTTTCCATTCCTGAATTCCCTGAACTTTTTCACTATTCTCTTCCTCTCAGCGTTCTTCCAACTATCTGCACCCATTCTAATTCCCTTATCCAGCCCCTTCTCTGAGGAATAGGCGCCAGCCTGGCTCACTACGTCCGTCACGGGCTTCGTCTTTCCGGCCCACTTGTTGGCATCCTCCACGGATTGCGTGAACTGGTCAAGGGAGGATTTCTCATCTCCCCTCTCCTCCTTGTTTTTCCTCCTTCCCTTAGCCTTCTTGGCAATTGCAACACCTGCTGCCGCGGATACCCCGACTATAACCGCTCCAGTGACATCATCGGAGTTATTCGTACTGGATTCATTTCCCTCTGTAGCAGGATTACTTTCATCTGCTCCAAACTTACTCCCATTTGGGTTTACCAAACTGGCCTTCACTACAGGCCCACCGTAGGGACCCCAAGCCCCCCTGTTATTCCCATCGTCATAGTAAATCCTGTACTCATAAGTCCCAGGAGTGGCGTTCACGAATGTCATGTTCCAGCTGGCAGTTCCCTCTCCCATTACCTGAAGGGCGTCGAAGCACTGCCATCCAGCGTCTAGGACGTGTATGCAGAGCTGAACCATCACAGGATCATTATCTGGGTCGGTGAGGCTTACAGAATAATTATAGACCTGGTTTCCCGTTCCCTCCCTAGGGAAAACCCAAGTTGAGATGAGCTGAGGATCGGAGTTATTTCCAGGAGTGGAAGCCCCCTCTGTTGTGGTTACTACGTCTGTGGGCGGAGCCGTAATCTGTCCGCACTTGCCATTTTCGAAGAGCGTGTGAAACTTCTCATAATAAGCGTTTTCCTTTTGGTAGTATGAGGCTACGGCCTCCTTATCGCAACCCCCTTGGCACAGGCACTTGAGCCGGAGATACTTGTAGTGATAGTGCTCCGCCAAGTACTTGTAACAGGGGTACTGTGAGGACATCTCTTCAGCCTTCTGATATGAGTCGTAGATGTTATCAAGGTTCTGGGAACTACACTTGTCTGGAGGTACGCCCGTCAATGTGCCAGGGTTTTCAGGCAGTGGGGGTGGGCCTGTAAAGGTCGAGTTCTGAGGGTCCGCCTTAATGGCGAGGGGCTGAATAAACATGGCGAGAACTATGAAAGCCAGAAGGAGAGATTTATAAAACATCCAAATCAACAGCCCTACTTTACCATTTCCTTCTGAGAGCATCATAAAAAACATTGGGGCTGGATCTGCATTGCGCGATATGTGAGTCTTCCAATCGATTGAGTCGATAAAGAGGAGAGCATAGCCCTCGACGACAATAGAGAGAGGGAGATTGTGGGGAATTTAGCTAGAGGAGTCGTGCACAGAGAACGCTCGCATCAACCGCGTAACTCCTTCCGTTCACCTATCTTCCCTCCAACCTCTTCATCCTCTCCTCCTCCCTCCTCAGCTTCCTCAGGTCCTCTAGCATCCTCTTCCTCCTGTCATCACTCATCGGATTTCTGAGAAACCAGTATCATAGCTTCCCCAAGGAGTTAATCATCTCCAAATAGAGTATATAGTTGAAGTAGTTTCTGATCGATCTATCAAATTCGAATAGTTTACGGACCATATCGGTGTAAATATCTAGATAGTAATCCAATAGCCAGGAAATTATTTCAACGAACTCCTTATTGAAGGCGATCTCCAGTTCCTCATCGCTAGGACCTCTTCCTCTTCCTTTGTAAAACCTCAATACACCGTTATCATAGAGGTAATAGATGACATAGTTACATTGACCTCTAAGGATGTCTTTAGGGAGATCGGCCAAATCATCTATGACGGCGAAGATAGAGAAACCATACCTTAACTTATCATTTATCGATAAGTAGTTTCTGTATCCCAGATCCGCGGATAGACCAGCTATCGCCGCAAATATCTCTTCAATGGGAAGCCGGGCTTTGTCTAATATCCATTCAGGCGAGAGGTGCTCACTTGAGGGGGAGCACCTGCTAGATATTTTGAAATATTTGATAGATTTAATAGCTTTGTTTGTAAATATTCGAGCGTAAAATTCATTTCTTGATTTAATTAACCTCCTAATAGTTATTATAGTCCCTAATATGTTCCCTAGCATATCGTTTGAGATGATCCTCAGGCTCTCCTCCCACTCCATGCCCTCTACCAATATGTCTAAAACCTCACTCTTACCTGATTCATCCGCAATCCAGTCCACTAGCAGATTCTTAGCTGCTAAGCTAGCGGAGATTTCACCACTTAACCTAACCAGAGATTCATCCATGCCAAGTAACTTGGAGAAAGCTTCACCTATACAGTAAAAAAGCCTAGATGTGTTCAACGCTCGGGATTTTAAGTTTGAGCGCGATAGTAATGGTGATAACCTTGAGAAGAGGCTGCTCCTCCCAATCTTACCGATACTCGGAGGTATGAGGATCTCACTTATTCCAGTGAACCTCCCTATTACTCTCTCTAGTCTTCTCCCTAGAATCCGCCTAGTTTCTTTGGCGTATCTTTTAGTACCGTGAATCCGAATCATAGTCAGCTCTCCCTCATCTTACCATAACGGAGGGCGATCATTGCGAAGAATGAGAAAAACGCCACGTTGGCTCCAACTAGGACTGAAGTGCTGAGGAATGTTCTACCCCATAGCACCAAATTTAGTAATTCCGCCAAGTAAGTGGTCGGCATCGCGAGGGAGACAGGTCTTACAATTTCAGGTATCCGTGACCAAGGTATATAGACCGGAGAGAGGAATATCATCAAGGCCCAGATCATATCTACTATGACATCTGAGCTCCTGGGATCTCTTAGCCTAAAGCCCAATGAGAACCCTAGGAAGCTGAGAGAGAGGGCACCAAAAACTAGGATCATTAAAGAGAGTATAAAAGATATCACCGTTAGATTCAGTCCGAAGATCAGGGTCGATGCAAGCATGAACATGAGGAAAGGTATGAGGCTTGAGGGCAAAGTTGACAGGGCGGTACCCAATATATAGGCATAGGGGGAGATGGGAGAGGTAGAAAAGAGGGTGAAGGAACCCTTTATCTTATCATAAGCAACACTTTTGCCAACAGTTGCTACAGCGGGATACACTAGCGAGTAGACCATGGATCCCAAGAGTATTCTCTCAGTCATCTCCATGCCCATCATCCAGAACAGAAGCGACAGGACGATCGGTATGAAAAATGAAGTTCCCAAGTAGAGGGTGGGCTGATTTCTTATCCAGCTTGACCTTATCTTTACAATCACTAAGGTGTCCCTGAGGAGCTTAACCAATCAGGTCACCTCCCACCAGCTGGACATAAGCATCTTCGAGTGAAGCCTCCTTGAACGTGAAGACGAATCCTCTTTTGAGAATGGAATCCCTGATTTCCTTAAGGAGGTCGAAGTCTATCTCCTCCAGTCCGAGCTTGAGAGTGTAGTCATCGAAGTAAACGATCTTCCCGTAATTCACGAAGATGGAAGGATCTATGTTCCTCCCCTTCACGATGACATAAGCTTTGAGCTTCAGGAGCGACTTGAAATCCGCCGGTCTGCCTTTGTGGACTATCTTTCCTTTATTGAGAATAGCTACTTCATCAGACACGGTCTCTGCCTCATCCACGTAATGGGTAGTGAGCAGGATCGTTCTTCCTTCCCCCCTAAGCTCCTCCATCTTCCTCCAAAACCTCCTTCTGGTGATTGGATCCATGCCTACAGTGGGTTCATCGAGTATCAGTAGTTTGGGCTTCGTGGCTATGGCAGTGGCCACTAGCACTCTTTGCTTTAATCCTCCGGAGAGCTCCATAACCAGTCTGTCCCTGTAATCTTCTAGATCCATAGTCTCTAGGGCGTAAGAGACCGCCGAATTTACATCCTCCACCCCTCTGAGTTGGGAGAAGTACCTAATGTGCTCTTCTACCCTGAGCTCTGGTATGGGGAGACCAGCCTGAGGCACGACCCCTATGAGCTTCCTCACTTCCATAGGATTCTCAACGACATTTATCGAGAAGACCTCGATCTCTCCGCTCGTCGGTAGGAGTTCGGTGTAGATCTGGCGGAGTAAGGTTGTTTTACCAGCTCCGTTCGGTCCTAGAATAGTGAAGATTATCCCCTTTCTTACTGTTAGATTGATTGAATCGTTCGCCACAACTCCATTACTGTAGATCTTGGTTAAATTTCTACAGACTACTGCCACCACCAGAGGCCCACCTCCTCATGCCTTCCACGACCTTCCTCCGTTCCCCAACATTATTAGAAAGTCTCTTTAAAAATCCATGAATTATTTCTACCTCTTTTCGTATCACATCGCAATACTCATCGCTAAACTGGTAGGGATCCCTCCCATCTAAAACGTTTGATGCCAAGCATATCTTTGGGCATTCTCTCACGAAAGCGCAGCCGGCGCACCGAGGATCCATGAGTTTGTTACCCATCCTCCTCAAAACTCTCTGGACATTTCTCAAGAACTCTTCGCGACTATTCAAATCTTCCAGGTTACCTATCCTGAACTCCTCTAGTCCGACGAAGCCTTGACAAGGGTATATATCACCCTCGGGTGTAACAGCCACTAAGCTCCTCCCAGCGTCGCACTGTCTGATGCTGGGATTGAGGACCGCTCTGATGAGAGACACCGTCCCTGAATAGAGTGGCGGTTCACTTGAAAGTAACCTCTCCAGCTCAACTTTCAGTAGTTCTATCTTGTTCCTAAAGTACATCGAGACATCTGGTTTCAATTCATTAACTCCTTCAACAACATGGAGTACCACGTCATCGAAGCCGAGATTTCTGAGGAATTCTACGGTACGAAGGAGGCCGGACTCGAGGGTATGCTTGGTTACTGTTACTTCAGCCACTATCCTTCTAATTTTATTATTAACCCTCATTTTGACTAGTTTTTTTACATTACTAACGATTCTGTCAAAGGTAGGATTGCCAAGAATATCCTTTCTTTGGTTGTCGTGTACCACCTGAGGTCCATCTATGCTCACAGTTACTTCCACATTCTCTATTTTACCCAGAACCTCTAGGAATTTTTTACTGAAATAATACCCGTTTGTAGAAATAGAAAGAGCAATTTTCCTAGATTTTGTTAATTGATTGACTTTCTTGTGTATGCAGTAGATTATTTCGGGGAACATGGAGGGCTCTCCACCGAAGATATGGAAATACAGCACATCCCTAGCGAGCAGTCCCATGTTCTCGAAGAGGTGTAAACTTTTTTCAACTACTTCACAGCTCATAACTGTTTTTCCTAATATCGCCTTATTTGATAATATATTTAGATTTTCATTCCCATAATAACAATATGTACACCTCATGTTACACAAGTAAGTAATTACAAACACTACTTTCTTTATTAAGACGGTACTACTTGTCCGCTCAAAAGCGGTCAGAGATCTCTCGCTCTCTATCATAAATTCACCCCTATCTCAACTACCTTAATAATTCAATACATAAAATTTAATTATGAAAGCATAATCTAAATGGAAGAAAGATAATAGATTGAGGTAGAGATCGTAGGGAGACATCCCTCACTCATCTCTCACTTGTCCCGCAGGCCCAGAGCCCACATCCAGGGAGCTCCTCGGGGATAACTTCTTTTAACTCCTTCAGCTCCTCTATCCTTTTACTAGTTCCCTTTTCCACCAACGGACTCACCTCCCCAAGACCTCTGCCACTTAGCAACTCAAGGTATTCTTTAAGCTTTAAAATTTCAGAAATATTGTTACTGTGTATAATTCTAGAATTAAATTCTACCTTCTCTCCAATTACAGATTTTATAAATGAGTATATTATTAAAAATTTGATACCCTTATCTGTAATACAATATTCTCTTTCTATTTTTTCTATTAAGCCTAAAGATAATAATCTATCCACATAGTACTTGGTGAGATTATATGAAAGGTTCGCTTTGTACATTATTTTTGTTATGGACTGCGTTTTTTCTGATAGAATGCCTAGTATATCTGCTATAATGTCTAATTCGCTTCTTCTTTTCCTCTCGAACACTTCAACTACCCGAAGTGCTGAACACAGACCAAAAATATAAAAAGTGACTAGACATTGACGACCCCACCCTTGATCCACGAATAATCTATGCATAGATGGGGCGTTCTTCACCTCACCGCCTAGGGAGCAACAACTTACCTATCACGCTCGCCGTCAGACCATAGAGAGGTGTAGATAGTATAATCGCCAGAAACAGTACTAGGGACACCCAAACGTACTCGAGTCCTCTGGTGAGTGGAGAGATCGCAACTAATAGGAATATCGCATTGCTCAGTACTGTATCGATCTTCACCTTATTCATGGTGATGGCTCTGATCTTCCCTGAGGTCTTCTTAACCAGGGTAGGCAGAAATGCGGCATTGTAGTCGGAAGTAGGTCCTCTGACTAGAACCGTGGAGGTGAGCACTAGGAAGTTAGCAATGCCGAAGATTAGAGCGGTACTGTTGTATCGGGATAGGTATCCGCTTACTATCACGGCGAGAGCATTCGCGGATGGGCCCATCAAGGCGGCAATCGAGGCTCTAGTCCTCGATGCAGCACTATCACATATCTTCACGTATAGAAACCTCTTGAAAATTCCCCTTCCTCCCCCTACCCCTATCTTAGGCTGGAGATTCAAGGCTCTGCCTGCCACATAATGAGAGAGTTCATGGAGTATGTAGGAAGTCAATACCGAGAAGATCAGCAGCGGTAGCACCGTTCTAGGCTCAATAGATGGGAGTCCTTCCAACAGGAATAGGATGAAATGTAGGAAAAATAAAGCAACTACCACTACATTGGATATTCCATATATCAAAATCCATCCTCGATTGAATGGCCTCATAGGTATCCATTTTCGCGTATATGTAATTATTTTTAAATTTATGAACTTTTTTTCTATAATTATTTTCTAAAATTACTCATTACGAAGAAGCTATATCAAGGATTTATGCAAGAACATTTCTTTCCCTGAAGATCCCTTCCAATATAAATGGAAGATCTGTCCTGCATGCTCTTCCTCCTGATCAGTTCGTTCCACTGCCCATCTTTGGAGCTGCTTGGGAGCATAGCTGAGAATGAGGTCTCCTTTGAGCTCTACTTTGTATATTACTTGATCCTCCTGACCCTAGTGTTCCTGATCAGCTGAATCGTGGGGATCTTTGATAAGATCCACAGGTCTGGTCGGGGTTCCCACAACCTTTATTTCTTATAGTTCCCATTCACTCTGTAGGGTTTTCTCTGATCCGATCCCTACTAGGGAAGAGTAATTAGATGCGAGCTGGATGGGAACATTGGCTCACACGACCACGAGTGGTAGAGATACCTCGATGCTCGGGGTCCTCGGAGGGAAGTGAACGCTCAACCAGTAGAGACCTTTTCCCACATCATTCAGCTTCACAGATGCTTCGATCTCGAGTTTCCTCCTTGGGATCAGTTTCCTCCTCCCTCCATCGATAACACGTCCCTCAACCTTCAAGAAGTTCACCAATATCCTTGCGTCGGATCCGACCTTCACATCGGGTGAGTCAGGTGTCGGGAGGGTGTAGGAGATCTCAACCTCTCCTAAGCACGCTATCGACACCTTCAGCAGTAGGGTAGCACCATCCCTCACCACCAGCCCGTCCAAAGAGGCCCTCATCCTCAGATAGGCGGTGGAGCTCTCCTCCCAGTTCACCCACTCAACTCCTCTAACTATGGAGATGATATGGTCCAGGAGCTTGGTAAGAGCCCTTATCTCACTAGGCAGCTCCACCTCAGAGGCCCATTCATCCACCCAAGCGAACCTCTCACCCCTTCTCGGATATATCACCTCGTGGTGGAGGAAATCCACAGCTCCCAGCCTTGGGCTCACCTCGGAGAAGCCCCGCTTGGAGACCAAGTTAAGGATCATTTCCAAGGCGGATACCGTGTCCCCATCCACCCTGCCTCTGATCTCCTCACCATCCCTCCTGTAGATCCCAGTACTATCCGAGTAAACGATCAAGTTCTCGATTAATCCGGAGATACCTCCTCTCCTGTAGTAGACCAAGAGAGGGGGCTGTCTCAACGAGGTAGGGAGAGCAGTAAGGCTCACCGCCAGCACCGCTGGGGCGATCGTTCCAATCTCCATCCATCTCGATGATTCCAAGGGTGATTTAAAAGAAGCTCCATCTAGCCTCGCAGGGTCTGTACTCCATCGGTCAGGCCTTGGAATCATGGGGTTCATCGGCGCGATATCAATCACCAGGGATTGCGATCCCTCTTACGAATGACTAAAAAGCTAAGGATCCAATAAAGGGGGTGGATCCGTTGTGGACCGTGGGGAGAGGTGATACCCTCAAACTCGGCAGAACCAAGATATCGCTAGAAGATGATAGATTGACCCTACAGGACGATTATGTGACGAGAAACATCCACACTCACGCCGAAGAGGTGGAGGTCCGGCCTAATCCACCGGTGAACGTTCCCTCCAAGGTGACGGACTACCTCATGATAAGGATGGAGGAGAGTCTAATCCCACTAGACGGACAAGAACTATGGATTTCAGCCCCGTACGATCTTGATATCTCTTTAAATGGAAAGATAATCGGCTTTCTTTCTCCCTTCAGGGTGAAGTACTCCCTCTATGGCCCCACGACGGAGGGAATAGTCTGCAGGTACCACGAGAGCCCCACCTCAGAAGCCCCTCTGAGGGGAATAGATGCCAAGGTAAAGGTTGTCTTCAAAGTGAGGAACCCGAGAGAGGTGGACAGGATCGTAATACCTGTGAATGAGTTGGACATATTCTTCAAGGATGGGATCCTCTACTACGAGGTGGTGGAGGTTACCGTCGGCGACGACCTCTACGTTGAGATGAAGAATGAGCCTCCAGTGGATGCTGACCTGGTGTACCCTCCCGTCAAGTCCGTTGACCTGATCAGGAGGATAGCCAGCGGTTACAGGATGGTGTGGTGACATGCAATCTCTCGATTCCCTGCTGCCCTACATGGGAGTCCTCTTGGGTGTGATTGGCACGCTAATTGTGGCGTTCCTGCTTAGGAGGTTCCTTAACAGGGTCCTGCCCAAGTATATGACCGCCACGGTCTATAAGCCCCTCACCAGTCTGATATTCTATACAGTAATCTTCTTCGGGGTTGTCTCGTCACTCGCACCCCTCAACATAGACCTATCAGGACTTCTGATAGCTGGGGGGTACGTTAGGGATTGCCGTGGCCTTTGCCAGCAGGACCGTGTTCGCGAACTTCCTGAGCGGGGTCTTCATATACTTGGACAGGCCGCTCAGACTTGGAGATGCGATAAGGGTCGAGGGAGTGGTGGAGGGAATCGTGAAGGAGATAGGGATCTTCTCCACTAAGATCATGTCGTGGGACGGCCACTTGGTGAGGATACCCAACGAGAAGCTCTTCTCCAGCCCCATAGTGAACTTCTCCGCCATGCCCGTCAGGAGGATAAGCATACCCATCGGCATTTCATACTCCTCGGATCTGGAGGTAGCCAAAGAGGCTTTGATCAGGTTATTTGATCAGCACCCGTTCGTGCTGGCTGAGCCAGCGCCGGAGGTGCTCGTTCAGGAGTATGGGGATAGTGCGGTGGTGCTGAATTTCAGATGTTGGGCACCCACGAGTCAGTGGTGGTCGACCAAGGTCTGGCTGCTTTCTAAGGTCAAGGAGGCGCTTGAGGAAGCGGGAGTGGAGATACCCTTCCCGCAGAGGGTGGTGTGGCTTAAGAGGAGTGAAGAGAACGGTTGATTTGGATAAGGGCAGCGGAGCCTCAGAAACATATATAAGCTCAGTAAAGCACCCTCAGGTCCCTTACCCCTATCTTCACGCTGTACAGGTATCCCTTGAGCACCTCGACGGGTTCGAAGGCTTCCAGTTCGTCGTTGATCCCTCCTCCCAGCTTCACCGTCCCCCCTTCCCTCGACAATCCTCCCATACTGGACTTCGGGCACGAATTCGACCATGTCATCCACATTCAGCGGTTTTATATACCTCCTGAGGAGCCAATTACCGAAATCGTCTAGGGGAAGCTCGCTCACCTCCTTCTCAGGTTCCACCACGAGCTTCATGAGCCCGTACCCGGCCCTATAAGCTAGACCCCCGTACTTCTCTGGCTTGAACAGGTCGTGGAATCTAGTCATCTCTATGTGGGCTATCTTCTTGGGAAAGCCCGCTACCAACCCCCTGACCAGGGAAACGTCGCTGTCCACGTACATGAAAGGGCAGTATGCGTAACTCCTCCCCTTCCAGTCCACCCTGACGAAGATCGCTGCCTCTCTATATTGAAGCAGGCCCGGAGCTTCGTAGTTAAGCTCCTGAGCATTGGGGCTGAAGGAGACTATGTCGGCTACGTAGAACCACAGATCATCCCTAGGTTTCGCCCCTTCTGGAACCATATCCCTTAGCTTGACAGGATTTCCCTTGGCGTGGACCCCAATTGCATCGAAGACATAGTACCAAGGGCCGTCAGGGACCAGAGCGGATCTACCCGAAGGAGTGAGAGGAGAGGTCCAAGGCATATGTAACCTCGTATCGCTTCTTTAAAACGATCCTTCTCACTTGGAGCCAGAATTTCGGAGGAAGTTCATCTATTGTACTGGACCGTCCTGTGAATGCTGTGCCTAGTTCCTGAATGTGATGCTGGCAGGGAGGTTCATGGGAAGTGGGAGTATCCCACAGGTTAGGGGTCTATTCCCTTCTCCTCAGCCCATTTGATCAGCGATAATGCGAGCTTTTCTATGTCCTTGTAGAGCTTACCCTCCAAGATTCTTCTCACGATTTCGAGGTCCACAAATGAGTATTGGTGGACCACGACATTCCTGAATCCTATGATCCTCCTGAACAGTTCAGCTTCAGGATCACTCAGGCAGCCCTCCCGCTTGAGGATCTGGGGGATCTCTGAGTAACTCGAGGGGACGGCAGCCCCTGCCTCCGAGGTTATATGAGCCGCCAGATCTATGAGGGCCTGAGACGCTACTTGAAGTGCGTGTAGAGCCGCTAACAGGAGAAACTTATCCTCTAAAATAGCGGTTCCGTGTCTCTGAATCCCCTCATCCAGTAATTCCGTGCTCTCCTTGATGATTCTCAAGAGTCCCTCGTTTCTCACCTCAGACTCCTCCCCACGGCCTCTAAGAACTTCCTCCTAAGGTCTAATTTCTCCCTGAAGACGAGATAGTCCAAGTATTGGGAGAGTATCCTTCTCTTATACTCGCTGCAGAACTGGGGATCCGAGCAGTAGAGGAGGATCCCCCTGACCACAGCGTTGTACAGGAGGGGGAGGGAGTTCGCGTGATTCAGGAGCAGCACGTCAACCCGATCCTCAGTTACACCTAGGGAGCGGGTCACGATCTCCAAGATGTCGGCCACGAGTAACAGCTCATCCGCTCCCTCCTCTGGGAGGACCGCCACATCCACATCGCTGAGGGGCGTGGTCTTACCCTCAGCTATGGAGCCAAATAGGGAAATGAATCTAACACCCCTGAGCCTGGATAGCTCCTTCCTCAACTTCTCAACGGCTAGTCCCTTCGAAGGCATGATCCGTGATTTTAGAATCGCCTGCCTTTTTAGTGATGCGCGGACATCGCGCGGTCCCTTGTAACTGGGAGGATCCACCTTGGGAGCGTTCAGATCTTTCGATTATCGACCGAAGCCCCGCGAGCTGAAGAATGAGATCGGCGAGAGGGAAAGACCGCGGGATCCTTATTTATCCCACTACCTCCACCTTGAACTCAGGCTCCACCTCCTTTATGAGGAGGAAGTGCTTATCCCTAGTGAGGAGCTTCAGATCCCTCCTTATGCATATCGCTGCGATGAGCACATCTATGGCCGGAACTGGTTTACCGATCTCCCTCAGTTTCACCATTATCTCTATAGACTTCAAGAAGCCCTCTCTCTTAGGAAAGAGGATCCTGCTTCCTTTGGAAGCTAGGGGGTACTCTATTATGCTGAATATTGTCGTAAGCCCCCTCTTTCCCTCTATGAGTAGACTTGTGTCCAAGACCTCCATGCCCCCTCACCTGTAATTTCTGAGCGATACGACCTTCTCCGAGAACTTCTTCCACTCTAACTTCTCGATTTTCTCCCTCACCTCCTCTGAGAGCTCTTCCAATATCTCCTCTCCCGAAACCTCATCCTCCAGTTCCATCAGGTACCTCCTTATGGCTCTCCTGGCCACCTCGCTCCACTTGATCTCGGGGTGTCTCCTCATCCTCTCCAGCAGATCCTCAGGGATACTGAGTGTAATATGTGGCATATGGAAAATACATAGATTAGGGATAAAAAGTATTGTAAGTCAAGTAACCGGTTCCCGTGATCAACAGGTCCCGGCTGGGGTTCGATCAGCTTGGCTGCCCCCGCACGAGCCCGGAGTTAGTCCTGGGGGTGCCTGCGAAGTCATCTAGGAGATCGGACGCGTAGCTGTACTACCTCACCTAAGGATTCCCGGGGATACTAGCCAGATCAGCGACCAGCCGCCTTCCTCCTCCTTCTCTAGACAGAGAGCACCTCCAGAGGATAGTTTCACGAATTCGAGCTGACCTCCGGTGAGCAGCAGACCAGCAAGCCTGCTCAAGTGGGGTAGATGGCCCACCAGCATAACATCCTCCTTCATTCCCTTCAAACGCTCCGCCCATTTGGAAGGATCAGCCAGTGGATCAAGTCCGCCTACCTCCCTGACCCGGACTCCCAGCTCGGAGGCTATTATTTCAGCGGTTTCTTTTGCCCTCGTCTTACCGCTGTGGAGCACCTCCTCCACACGAACCCCTATCTCTGATAGGAATCCGGCGATCTTTCTAGCCTCCTCTGCTCCCTTCTCGGTGAGATGCCTCTCAGGATCCTCCTCCTTCTTTTTGGCCTCACCGTGCCTCACCAGATACACCCTCATCTGCACTCCCTTCATGATCGGAATTTACAGGTGATATACCTTCCTTCCCTCCATCCCGTCCTCACTCACCCTCTCTACTTATATGACCTCAAAGCACTTACTCCCTGTGATAAGGCTCGTGGGAGTCTCTCCTCGCGAGGCCCTTCCTGTAATCGAATTAGTCGAGAGGACCAGCCGGGAGGTTACAGTGGAAAGATTCAATCTCGTCGTGGTAAGGGGAGGGGAGAACCTCAGGGAGGTGCTCGGTGATTACTGGACTCCGGAATCGTCTGATTTCTACGCTCTACACATAGCCTTGGAGAGCCCCACCATCGTGGTCAGGTTGGATGTGCCGAAGGATCTGCTAACCGCCTCCGTATACCACGAGCTGGGTCATGCGAAATTGCACGGTCATAGGAGATACTACGAGATATCCGTGCCGAGAGACGATCTTCCCTTGAGGAACGCGGCCCCAAAGGTGCTTTACCTGCTGTCGATAGCGGTGAAGGACTACGAGGTCTCGAGCTACCTGGCTAAGAGGGGCCTAGCCCATACTCAGTGGCCCCTAGTGAAGGAGATGCTTCCCTTAGACCCCCTTCCGTGGGAGGAACTCAGACGGAATAAGTTGGCCAGCGCCTTGGCGCTCGCGGCCCAGCTGAAACCGATTTTCTTTTCCCTTCCGCTCCTAAGCGAGGACCCCGTTCGCGACCTCTCGGGTGCTCCGGAGGAGTTCTTGGAATGGGCCATTAAAATGGCTGAGAAGTTGGGTAAGGACACGATCCAGAACGTGAGGCTGGTTGCCCGATCCTTCTCACACTTCCTCAACTCGTTCGTCAGGTGAAGGCTCAGTTGTATATATATCGAACCCCCGCTGGGGAATTTGGTGAACTCGCTAGCTCTGGTCGCCTTCACGGTGTTGGCCTTCACCGGCTCCCTCGCTACGAGGATGCTGACTCCAGCCCTATCCTTCTTCCTTAGGGAAGGGTTGAGGTCTTCCTTCTTGGGAGTGTCGACGCTCACCGCCGGTTACATGCTAGGTCGATCCCTGACGGCCTACTTCAGCGGGAGGATGGGAAGGAGGTGGAGGCACCTCCCCTCTCTATGCCTGATCCTCAACGCCCTTTTGATCCTACTCTATCCCCTAGCCAGAAGGTGGTATGAGGTCGCGGGACTGAGCTTCCTTCAGGGCAGTCTGATGGGCCTCACCTGGCCCTTCATCCAGTACTTGGTGATGGCCTCAGCCAGCGAGGGGAGGACTGGAATGGCTGTATCCGTCTACTTCTTCGTCGGATCCATCGCTGGTCCCGCCGGCGATGCGGTCTACGGGGCCCTTTTCAGCACCTCCCCCGTGACCAGCGTAGTACTAGCTTCCCTCTCGCTCTACATTCTCTCCTCTCTTCTGGCCTATCTGGGATCCCTAAAAGTTCGAGTGAAGGAATTGGGGAAGGAGGAGGTGAGTGACAGGGGAGATGTTCGCTGGCTACTAATCCTAGGGTTCGGGATGGGTGGCATGGCCAGCGTCGTGGGCTCCTCAATAATCTACGTTCTCCTTAGGGAGCGGTTCTCTCGGTAAGGGAACCGTGGCTCTTCTGCTGAGCCTGATAGGGGGCCTGCCGGTGGGATCCAAGCTGATCTCCGGCTATGCCTTGGACGAGGTCGGAGCTGACATGACTCTGAAGTCCCTTATCGCCCTCCTGGTAATTGGGACGCTTCTTTCAGGGGTGAGGAGTTTACCTCTCTTCCTCGCCGGCCTAGCCGTCATCTCCGTTGTCGTTGGAGCGTTCATACCCGTATCTAGGGCCCTCGCATATGCCTTCCCCGATCCGGCATCGGTGGTGGGGAAGTTGAACTCCCTAGGAAACATCGGAACGGTCATCGGCCTCCTTATGATCGGTGCTGGCATGGACCTCCTTCCTCCTCCGGGTTTGTAGTGGACCTCTCCACTCATAGTCTTCCTTGGACCATTCACCCTCATGGTAATCGTGTCAACCTTGGGGCTCCTTTCGAGCCTCAAGGGAGGTGATTGGGTCGAAGAGCGGTTTTTCGCTTAGATAAAGGATATTCAAGGGTTCACGCGCGATGGAGGTGGAAGGCCCCCCGCTGACTGCTGTGGTGAGGAGACGGTCGCAATGCTAGTCACGGTTATAGCTTTGAGCTTGTAAAGGAGGTAAGGTACGCCCCCGATCGGGCGGGGGCTATGGCTCAGAGCCATTCTGACCTCCTAAAGCAATCTAAATTAACTTAAGTGTCTGTGGAATGGGTGAGGCGGGAACTGGTCGGTAAGACAGCATTCCTCCTATTCCTTTCCCAATAAGCGGCTATAATCAGGAAGGCGATGGCAGGCGGTAGGATGTAGTACCTTCCACTCAGCAAGGCCACGACCAGTCCGGTGATGGCAAGGCTCACAAGTAGATCCCTAGATTCCCTCCAGTTAGCGTAAATCGATCTCAGAGCGTTGTATAGAGAGGCGTACAGCAGCACCCCTACAGTCGCATGGAGGAGGGGATGGATGTGACCAGCAAGGCCGAAGAAGGCTACTATTAGGAAGAGGGGCGCGAATAGGTATAGCCTCCCCGTGGGAAATCGCAGCCCCTCCCAGATCATGGGTCTGTCGTCCTGCAACCTGAACAGCAGGATGACCATCAGGGACATAACTAGGGAGAGTATGTAATAAGGAAAAAGAGCGGTCTGTAAGTGTCCTCCGATAGATTGAACAACAATGTGACTCCAGCGACGGCGGCCATCATGTAGCTCAGGGGCATCTCCCCCGTCAGGGACCCGTCGGGATATATGGAGTCGACCAACATCACTGGCACTAGCACGCTGTAAATACTGTGGAAGAAAGTCAGGTATAGGGCCCAGTTCCAGTTCACTCCCATTATCCTTCCGTATGAGGAGAACAGATCCAATTTCGCCTGACTGTCGCTGTAGAAGGTGTTCACGGCCAAGCCCTCCATGAGAACTCCCTCGAGCATTCCCAGAAACATGAGTGAGTGGTAACCCAACCCCTTCCTGCGAACATACTCCCTCAGAATGAGGGCAGGGAAGCCGTACAGGATCACTAGAACGAGCAGGTTGAGAGGATTCGCAAGCTCTCAGAGGGGAGTGCTCCCAGTTAACAACTCCGGAGTCGTGGGGGAGAGTAGAAGGAGCGTGATCAGTTTGCGTTTCCGATGGTTATGACTCATATCATCTATCTGGAGGCTCCCCAGGCGCTCCTAAAACTTTCCCGTGGTCCGGTTTGACTACAGTAGTGAGAGTACTGTCACGCCTCGACGCTTTGCGGATGTCGATCCTTCAAAGTTATATTGACCCTTTTGCTGGCACCGTGGTGATTGCTATGCCAGTGATGAGAATCTGGCATGGGAGGGTCCCCATCGACAAGGCGGACAACTACGAGAGGTTCCTAGTGGAGAGGGCAGTCCCCGATTACTCTTCCGTTGAGGGCCTGCTCAAGCTGTACTTCACCAGGAGAGATGAAGGTGATGTGGCCCACTTCCTGCTCGTGACTATATGGGATTCGATGGATTCCATGAGGAAGTTCGCCGGAGACGATCCCAAAGTTGCCAAGTACTATCCGGAAGATGACGAGTTTCTGCTCGAGAAGGAGGAGCATGTCCAGATATACCGCATATTCTACGAGGGTTGATGCTTCCTGTGCGTTTTAAGGAGGAGCCAGCTCCTAATCACGATATCGCGCGTACCTTCACTACTCCTTGAATATCACCCTAGGAACCCGGCCGATAGCTCCCATGTCAACTCTATTATCTGAAAATTTTATTATTTGGAAGCTTATTAATTTGTTCAGTAGGAAGACTAAGTGATCATGATGAGCGGTAAGGTCGCCTTCATCATGATCGCTGTTGGTGTCCTGATACTGATTTACGCCGGGTATCTCTACCTTCAGAGTTCTCAGGAGGGAGGCCAAGGGCCTACATCAACCACTCAGGTAACTGGGACTAAAGCGAGGCCGAAACCTAAGCAGAAGCAGAAACCGGGAAAGAAGGCTAGAGGACCTAGTGGCACGGAAACCAAATCAACGACCACGCAAGTGACTAAGAGGCCTAGAACTTCGGTTAGATCCTCAAGTACTTCTACTTCAATTACTCCCAAGAGAGAAACCCCTTCATATGAGACCGGGATATTTCGCTACGCTTGGTTGAAGTACGAAGTAGTTGTGAGGGGGAACCGGATCAAGTACACCCTAGAGAACCTAGGTGAAGATCGGGTGGATGGTAAGGAATGCTACCATCAAAGTATATCAGTAGAAGGGCCCCAGACCAGTAAAATGGAGATCTGGTATGATAAGAGCACAGGAAAGTGCGTTAAGGCCGCAATAGAAATACCTGGAATGGGAAAGAGAGATTTTCCATGCTCTCAAGCTTCCCAGATACCGGTGAGTGGGGAGGGAATGAGATACATCGGAGAGGAGAGGGTCTCCGTACCTGCGGGCACCTTCGACTGTTGGGTATTCCAAGGATCGAATTACAAGGCTTGGATCTCTAAGGAGGGGCTACTGGTTAAGTGGATTTCCGGTGAATCTGAGGGCGTCCTTATCGGATACGGGTGATCTCACTGTGCCTGTAGGCCCTCTCCGCTCTAGACTTGCCTCTTGCTGCTTGATCGTGCTGTTCCTCCCCCTGCTACTAATTACGTGCAACGCAATGGCTGCTGGATCCCTCACCATAGCTCCAGTGGCCGATTCGAGCATAATTCACGGAAGGGATAACCGAGGAAATGTGCTAGACGGGAGGAACTGCGGGAGCGACTCCACCTTGTTCCTAGGGAAAACGTGGGAGCTGAACTTGGGGAGTTCGAGCAGCATGAACTTGCTCTACGTCGGGAGGGTTGTTTTGAACTTCCTCCTCACCTCGGTACCTGCCCCGTTGGTAGGGCTGAGCTCGTTCTAAGGGCAAAGGAGGGCAGGAATATCATGGTGAGGGTTTATCCCCTGAAGAAGGGGTTTGTTGAGGCGGAAGTCACTTGGGAGAGGGCTAGGAAGGGTGACCCTTGGAGAGGAGGCGAGTATGATACCTCTGACCAGCTAGATCACAAGTACTACTCCGAATTGAGGGATGGGGAAGAGGTGAGGCTCGATGTCACCGAATGGGTCAGATCCAATTGGATGAGCATACCTAACGGCCTCATACTCGACTCTGGAGGATCGAGTGGTTACGCCCGCTTCTACAGCAAGGAATCCACTTACCCGCCTAGGATAGAAGTGACTTGCACCTCCCTCTCTGTGCCTAGAGCTCCCCTTCCAATCACGACCAGTGCAACGGGTTCAACCACTATCGTGACCTCCTCGCCATCGACCACTACGGCCACATCGCCCACCTCACCCCTCACAACCTCCACCCCGACGACCTCCGGTCCGCCCACCGCTTCGACGGAATTCCATCTCAGGGTCCGTCCGACCTACCTGCAGCTGGTGAGGGGATCCGAGGGAAGGGTGCTCGTTGATGTGGTCTCCACCTCGCCAATGAGGGTGAATCCTAGGGCGATATGTCCGCCCGTAATTCAGTGCTCACTCTCCATGACTGGCGGTACAGCTCCGTTCTCATCAAACCTCACGATAGGCAGCAAGGGGGCCGGGGAGGGGAGCTACGAGATAAGAATTATCGGAGAGTCGTCAACAGAAAGGAGGGAGAGAACTGTGAGGGTGAAGGTGGTCAGCGCTTCGAGCCCCTACTTCACCCTAGAGGTTTCTCCATCCCTCGTGGAAGTCGAACCGGGAGATGACGTGATCCTCAAAGTCAATGTCATCCGGTTGGGCGGGTTCAGGGATATTGTGAGGTTGGAGGTGAAGCCCAAGGTGGCGAGCATCGATCCACCTGCAGGGGTCCCACCGTTCGAGTCAATCGTCAGGTTCAAGGTGCCCGAGGAAGCGAGGCCCGGTCTATTAGTTGTGAAGGTGGTGGGGAGGAGCGGGGAGATCACCGTAGGAGACGAGGTATCCGTCGTCATCAAGAAAGAAGGGAGCGAGCGATCGAAGACAACCCGAAGTATCGCTACCCAAGAATCGGTTCGCGGTGAGGAAACTCCAAAGATCCCTGTCAGCACCACTCAAGGAAGAGGGATAAGCCCCGCCGTCAGTCCTAAGATCACGACTCAGGAAGGAACGACGGGCAGAGGGGTGGTGATGGATAGGACCTACCTATGGGGGCTTGCCCTAGCGGGGGTTCTGATACTGCTGCTGGGGATGCTCTTACTGGTGAAGTACAGGAGATCCGGCAACCAATCGACGTGAGCGTGTGAAGGAGATCAGGAACGATATCTTGGTGGGTGCCACGACCATAACAGCTGGTTAAAGTCGGTTCCCCCCCCCCCCCAGGGGGGGATGTGTTCGTGGCCTCTTCGAAACCTCTCGAGATTTCTTGGAATGGGCCGTAGAGATAGCAGGCGTATGTGTAGGGTGCTGTCGGTAATGCGCGGTTGATGACCGTATCCTTCTCCTGTTTCCTCAACTTGTTCATCTACCGATAGTCTGCGAGCTAGCGAGGCCTGTTAAACCCCCTATAGTGGTTGAGATGATCTTTATTGAGAGCGTTGGGATATGGAGTCAGAGGCGCTCTAAGCCCTCCCTGTCATGAATCGCACAACCAATCAATCGGGAAGACAATGTGTGGGTTTCCTCATCACGCTGTGGTTAATAACGACTGGACAGGCAGTCGGAGTTTCCACCCACAACTTGGTCCCGGCCTTGGGATACCCTGCGAGAGGTATATAGATCGCGCGCGGTTTTATGTAAGAAGGATCGATGGGGGTCAAGACTAGCTTCGTCATTCCAGAGGACCTCTACAAGGAGTTGAAGAGGCGGGCCCTGGAGGAGGGTAGGAGCATGAAGGACGTACTTATAGATGCTCTCCTGAACTATCTGAGCTCGGGCACTTCTGGTGACAGGAAGAGGAAAGAACTAGTGGATCTAATCCTGAGACCCGTGGAAGGCGCGGGCCCCGATGATCTGATGGAATACGGGTATGAGGATCTCGGTGATTGAATTGAGGGCTTTCGTGGACACTGAACTCTGGAGTTTCGCCAAGAAGAGACCTGTGAGACATAGATTCAAATCAGATGAGGAGTTTAATTTAGCCATGGAGATCCATAGGAGGGCAGTGGAGTTCTTCAGGAGATATTCCCATCCCTCCACGTTTACATCTCCCACCATCAGCTGATTGAGATATTCCACGTAATGGCGTTTCGGGGGCTTAGAGTACCATTATGGGAGGCTTTAGCCATCGTAGAGCGAATACTGGAGGATAAATCCATTGTCAAGGTGTCCATAACTGCTGATGTGATCAGAGAAGCTCTAAAGGAGAGTCCTGAGACCCGAATCCACGTGTGGGATTTCCTCTGCTTCTTGCCGGTCAGGAAATTTGTGGACATCGCGTACTCATCGGATCCCCACTTCAGGGTCATAGGGGAAAGGTACGGCATAGAGGTGGTCAACCCAGTCGGCCGGTGGATAGGTCCGTGAAGCGGCGGGTAGCGGATATTGGTGAACTCCTTGACCTAGAATCCCAATCTATAGTTCCGCCATATGCTTCGGAACCCTAGCACTGCAGCGTCGCTGGAGTTCATTAAATGGAGGAGCCGCGGGTGGATCCCTGTTCGCTCGACTCTCGAGTATCCCCCAAGGTCGCATTAGCTTACCGCGCGATCATCAGAAGTATACACTTACCTTCTCTCGTGGAATGGAGATGAGGCGCGCATGCGAACTATTGAGCTAAATATATTTATGTATGTCTGATCATTAATCCGAGGGCAGCTCTGCAACCCTAGCGCTGGCGGGGAAGTGGGAGATTGAGCAGGCTAGCGCTTATCCTTCTGATCCTCTTTGCCTTTGGACTAGCTTTCCTAATTCTCATCGAATACCACCATCAAAAACACATCAGTACCAGTTCGGCTGTGACCAGTCCTACATCCAGATTGGCTGGGACCGTTTCCGGAACGCGGACCCGTAGTCGAGAAGACATAACGGAGGCCGTATCGAAGATCCCCCACATCTACCACAAGCCCTCCAACTGGAACGGGAGGTGCATAGTCTTCGTCCACGGACTGGGAGGTAGTAAAGAGAAGTGGTCTAAAGATATGGAGGCCTTCGAAAAGGAAGGGTTTCGGTGGATAAGGCCGAGCTACTCCTAGCGGCGGCCAATCTGAGCTACGTCAAGGAGCATGGAAAGGTGGGAAGGGCGTCTCTTCCCCAAGACGAAGGGGAACTCAGGCAAATAGACCCCCTGTACTTTCTGCCTAAGTACGAGGGAGCTGTGCACTTCCACTGCGGGAAGCACGATGATCTGCTCACTCCAGAGGCCTGTGAATTCGCCTATGAGGCCGCGACATCAGCTAAGGAGAGGGAGATCTTCTGGCACGACACAGGTCACAGGATGCCCCTAGAGGAGTACTTTGAGGAAGCTCTAGATTTCTTCACGTCAGGAGGTGGCCGAGGAGTCGCGCCCAGCTCGCTCTTGGACATTGTGGAAATCCCCGAGACGTGCGGTAACGGGGTTTGCGACGCTTCTGAGTCTTGGGAGTCCTGCCCCTTCGACTGCAGGAGAGAGGTCCTCCTCGTGGGCTTCCAACTCCACCTAGAGGAGATAGTGAAGGTAGAGATTGATGGGGGTGATGAAGAGGCTCTACTACGACCAAGATGAGGGGATCTTCAACCTTTACGCCGATTCCCTAGACGCGCTAGCCAGGAAGTTCGAGGAGCATGGGGCCAAGCTCTCCATACAGCCGGAGAAGAACTTCGCCTGAGGAGATGTGAAGTTCAAGAGATACATCCTGAGGGAGCTGAAGGACAGAGGCCATGGGATAGGGGTGCAGAGCCATCTAGGTCATCACATGAGGGGGCTAGAATTGAACACGGATGAAGCAAGGCTTCAATACAACAGGGAGGTAAAGGAGTCCGTCACAGAGGCGTTAGGGGAGGAACCGACGAATCTAGGCGCTGGATTCGACTTGGAGAACGTGAACCTACTTGGCGTTTGCGAGGGGTGCCTAGGGTTCACGAGCATGACCTCAGTGGAAAAGCCTTACTACAAGACCACCCACCGATCGCCAGAGTGGCTGCATCCTTGGATCCTCCCTCCCGTGTCCATGCTCGACCTCCGCAATGATGAGTGGTTGAGGCACGATCCATTGGGCTCCATTGTCTACCTCCCAAGGTGGTACCTCAGTCAGGAGTTCGAGGTGGATTGCAGGAGGAACCCTAGGTGCTTCAATTCAGCTACGGAGAGCCTCATGAAAGCCCTAGCTGAAATGGATGCCGAGCACATCAACGTTTGGTGGGCAAGCTCCCACCTGTACCAGACGGGAACGGGCGAGGAGCTCGGGAGGGTCCTTCAAGCTTACGAGAAGTGGTTCACCGATGTGGTAGATCCCCTTGTCAGGCAAGGGAAGGTTATTTGGATGACCTTCGACGAGATGGCCGAGGTTTACCTGAAGTGGGAGAAGGCGAGGCAGAGGTACGAGAGGATCAGGGGAGGAGTAGGAGCAAAGCGGATCCCGACGAGCCCCAGTACTACTTTTACTTCGCGGTGAATGTGAACGATTATTACGACCCCGACATGTGCGCCGAGACCTTAAACAGGCTCCTAGATATTCAAAGAGGAGTATGGGGTTAGGGTGGACTTCTACTTCACGGGGCCTGTGCTAAGGGCCCTGCAGGAGACCCATCCCGAGGCCATCGAGAGGATTAAGGAGCTGGATGTTGGCTTGAACTACCACATGAGGATATCGTGAACATGTATAGGAGAGGTTCCTCGCCGCCATTAGACGATAAAAACCCTGAGGACCAGCTTCCGAGAAGTGGAGTCGTAAAAAATTCCGTCAGTACTCGGAGTCTTGGAACCATATCCTCCTTATTCCAGTCCTGTCGAAATCAGTATCATCGCTGGCGATCGCATCCAGTTCGTGGAGTTTTACTGTAGCAGCATGTATGGCGTCTGAGTACTTCAGCCCGTAAGTCCTCTCATAATAGCGACCAGCGGAGTAAAGCTCGCTAGTCATGTAAATCTCCTCAACGAATGGCATCATCCTCTCCCGGAATCTGCGAAGGTCGCTCAGAGATAACAGCCGGATGTAACGGGACGCCATGCAGCCCAGTTCTTCCCAAACCAATGTGTTAACATACAGGCTATGATCCCTCAGGAGACTCAGCCAAAAGTCATCTAGGGCTTTTTCCTCGCTTTCATCTGAGAGTCCAACTAGGAGATAGACGAGAAGATTGGAATCAATGAAAATATTCACGCTATCACCTCATTCCCAAGGATCGGACATCCTGTAATTAACCACTCCCCTTCCAGACACATCCTCCAGATCCACCTCGACCAAATCTTTGAGCCTTATTTCTCTCAAATGCAATCCCTTCTCCCTCATTCTCCTCCTGTACTTTCTAATCCAGTCCATCAATTCTCCGATACTAGAGTTTCCCCATATCATCATTACATTACTTTCGAGTCTCACGGAAACATAGTCGCCCTTTTTGATCCCGTATTCTTCCCTGAGATCACCCGGGAGGACTAATCTCCCCTCCAGATCCACCTTGAGCCTTATAACAGGGGTGGGCATGATGCATCCAGATCACAGGCGACCTCCCATCCTTAAGCCACTTAGTGCCTGATGTACGAACCTAGTAGCGCGCTCGTAGGAAGGTCCAGCCACAGCTTGAAATTCGGCGAGATTCAATTCCTAGTCGCGGAGCACCTTCAAAGCTTACGTTTGAGCATTCGTTCGTCGGGAAAGTAACTGTTAACCCTACCCTCGTTCACTAGCGGGGCATCTGAGCGCGATTCAAAATCTGGTGGAAGATTAGGGCGTTCGGTGATATGCGGAGAACATGGAATTGGCCATTCCTTGTGCCGGGTCAAAACTCATCGTTTAGGAAGTCCTGGAAGGGCTTCAGGAAGAAGACGAATAGAGCAACCACTGGTGCGATGATGGAGGCGAAGCCGCCAGCTATGGAGGGAAAGAGGGAGAACGTGGAGTAGATGATGCTGAAGTGGGTGATAGTGGGCAGGATGATGTTCCCCGTTTTCTCCCGCATTACCCCGAAGATCAGCCCTAGGAAGCACGCGGAAGCTGCTATCATGAGGGTCTGGGCGCTCACTCCGTATTTCCCAGTGAGGGGGTTGATGCCCGTCAGTACATGGGGCAGGCCGAAGTAGAGGATGGCAGTTATCAGGGTTCCCTGATGCCACGTACACCTGAATCCTAGCAAGCTTTCATACAGCCTCAGGAAGCCTCTCAGACTCAGCCTGAGTCTGGTACACCTGAATCCTAGCAAGCTTTCATACTCCCTCGTGAACACTTCGTTGAGCCTCGACTGAACATAACCCCTGAAGAACAGCTCCTCGGCGAACCCCACCATCACTAGGTAATGGAGGGCATCGGTCACCACCTTTGAGAGGCTGACCCTCCCCGGAGCTCCCAATCCGAGGGCTAGGCAGAGGTAGGCGACGGCTCCCCCTAGTCCGAGCATGATCAGCAGCACGTAGAGGCTCCACTTCAGCTCCTTCCAAGGGTTCCTCACGGAGAACCCGTAGCTTTTGGGTGAACCGTGAATAGCCACGCCCAGAAGGGCCAGGACTATCATCGCAACCTTGGGCAGCAGGTGACCCAGATTGAGGGCTGAGAGGTACCAAGCTATGAGGAAGAAGGCAGCCTCAAGGATTGCCGTTTCCAAGATAGCCGGGACCTTACCGCCGACCCGCTCATCCTCCCGAACCTCGTGCCCTGAGTTCATGCCGAGGCACCTCCGGGCTTTCACCATCTTATTTCCCCCCTTAATACTTAAGCTTGGACCCAATGGTGAGCTCCTGATCCAGATCCCCCTAACTACCGCTAGAATCTCCGATTTTTCTAGATCTCCATCGGTCCAAATCGTCCGAACCCTCAATTCCCTGATGCCGAATCCCTCTTATCACCATTCCACGCCCCTAGAGCTCCACGAATACGTAGTTACCTTCAATCCGCGCAAATCCGCCCGGTTCGGGTCACCTACGCCACAACCCCTCGCCGAATCCCAAAGGGAGATTACGGGAACTCGACCTACGTCCCGGCCCGGGTCAGGTACCTCACAAGGGTTCCGCCTATCTTCCTCCCATCAAACCCTTCGAAATCCCCGTCGAACGTGTAAAACTCACTGAACCTCCTGACCACGGCTGTAGCGAGTATCAGGGCATCTGCCTCGGGAAGATCCATTTTCCTCAACTCCGAGGCCTTCAGGCAGGTATTTTGGTCGAGAGGGATGACCCTGAAGAGCGAGTCCAAGTCCCTCTTAACATGGATGAACCTTCCTCCGACTCCGTAATTGAGGGAGAGGTGATAGAGCTCGTGGATCGTGATCACGGAGATCTCCTTGGCACCTTTAAGGCCCAGTACCTCTCTAGCTACCTCGAACCTGTCCTTCTCCCTCTGGAGAGGTACGCTGCGAGCACGTTGGTGTCGTAGAAGCTACCTGCCACCCTCCTTCCTCTCCCTATCCAGTTCCTCGGTCAGCCAGCTTACTGATCCCCCTCCCAGGATTGAGCGTTCCATCCAGCTCATCCAAGCCACCAGTCTTCTCCAAGATTATTTTCCTCTCCTCCACTCTCACCGAGAGGAGATCTCCTTCCTCTATCCCCAGTTCGTCGCTCACCTCCTTGAGGATCGTGATCTGCCTCTTCCTAGTAACCTTCACTATCATCACTACTATGATAAGTACTACTCCTTTAAGTTCTACACATCGAGAACCACCACAAGCCTCTATAAAGCATTCTCGGATCCTTCGATTTTTCTTTTCACCAACAGCTAAATTTCCATGAGGAATTTAAGATTTAAACGGTTTATGAAAGAACATCAATTTCTCGTCAGAATTCCCGAGCCACCCACTATAACGTCAACGAATTCGTTGTCTACGCTTCCTGTGTCCACGTACGTTCTAAAACAGGAGGGTACATCGTATGGAGGCAATGAGGTAAGCGAAAGAGAAGTGAGGGGAGACACTGGCTGTGGATGCACCTCTGGGATCAATCGGTAACCCTGATGATCCCCCCTACCCTATCGAAATCCCCGTCGAAGGAGTAGATCTCATGTATTCCCAGCCTCCTCATCACAGCGCAGGCTATCGCATCGCTGAACCCTATTCCCGCCTCTCTGGACAGCTCTATGGCCTTGAGGCAGTCTGACTTGGTTACTTCGATTATCCTAACGTTTGGCACGGTCACGAGGAACTCCTCCACCTCCCTCGCCTCATCTAAGGGGAGGTAGGATTCAAGTATGTTGGCAACCTCGGACAGTTGTACCACGGTGATCGCCACCTCCTCCCCTCCGTTAACCCTCTCTATGATGCCCTTAGCCTTCTCCTTGAGCTCTCTTTCATGAGGCTTGATCTTCCTCTTAGGTCTGAGGAAGGCATAGATGAAGACATTGGCGTCAATCAGCCTCAAGAAGTTCCCTCCTCACCGATTTCCAATCGGAGAGATCGGCCTTGAGTTCCACTTCTATCCTGTCAAAGAACTTCGTTAGATCGACCCGATACGGCCTCAGAATTATTGTATCACCCCTCATGATAACGAGGACCCTGCCTGATTTTAGCCTCTCCCTCCACTCCTTGGGGAGGACCACTCTTCCCTGCCTGTCTACCTTCTTTATTATTACCATCTCTTCCATTTTACCACTTACTGGAATTCACCATTGATAAACTTTTGGTGATTCGGATCCCTATCGCCTCCTGACCCAGTCCGCTTCGGGTCCATGAGAATCACCTAGTTAATCAGGAACTATCCTCAGTACTTAAGCCCGCTTAGATCTTCACTTGTCCCTCTCAAGGACTTGAGCGGAATCGAGCTCTCCCAAGGCAGAGTAGGCCCATAATACTTATGACCTCTGGATGAATTTTTGAACCCGAAGACCTAGCTTCCCATCCCTCAGGTAGCGAGACCGCGATGATAAACTCCTTGAGAGGGGGCAAGGAAATGCTCTCCTTGAGTACCACATCCTCCTCCAAGGCGTCCAAGATTACGATGGACGAGTGCATGGCATCCAGAGCAGCTTCTAGCGTGAAAGGGTGGACATCCACGGGCAAGTGAGCCTTCCTGAACTCCTTTGGAAGTCTCTTCAGCTCTTCAGGGTCTTCTTATAGCAGAAGGAGGTCGTAATTGCTTTCCGGTGTCGACCCCATCTGGCTCCTGATCTTAACATGAACGACTATGTGGGAGAGACTTGTGTTGAGGCTAGTCACCTGATAGGAGCCAAGAGCTTCCATGCGAGAATGGAGATACTCAAATGTTCCCTGGGTTATACCGAGGGCTGGAACCTTCTGGTCTCTGCAATTACGCTGGCAACAGCTACTTTGAATATCTGGAAGGGAGGGGCTAAGGGGAAGGATTTACTCTTAATGACACTGATCTTTGATCTTTCTAGGTATGATGATATGGGTAATGGACTAGGAAAAACGATAAAAAAGCAAGATAGAAAGACAACTTGTATATGAGACACTTGAGACATGAGGTTAACTGGAACTCTAAGGGAATATTCGCCGTTGTTTTTGTATTAGCGATTGTGCCCATACACTCAGTAAGAGGACTCCCCCAGCCTTACCCCATAATCCGTGTCGTGGCACTTTCTGGAGGGGAGGAATTCGCAGTGACTGAAAAAGCTCTAATCGTTGTTGATCTTTAGAGAGTGGAACTGAGGTACTTCCCAACTGGGCCCTATTCTTACTGTTTCTCCTCTTCTGGAGGAGTTGTGGAGCCGCCAGAAAATACAACGGTGGGGGGAGAGAACGACCAAGAAGTGTTATTGGGTGTGCTTTATCCTCCGGAGGAGGGGTTAGTTAGATTCAATGCATGCGTCCGTGAGCAGGAGGGATGGGAGTACTCGGTTAAGGGATTCGTTAAGAGGATCCAAGGAGGATATATAGTTGATACAAAATTTGAGGCGTGAAAACAAATGGATTGGTCAGATCTCCTGTTCAGGAGTGTTTTAGTGCCAGCTTTGACGTCTATCATAATAACGCTAGCATATGGAGTGATTTCGCATCATAGAAATCGTCGTTCTAATAGGCTGGAGTGATAAAACTGGTGTGACTCACTTCACTCTCTCTTCGCTCCTTATTTCTCTGCTTTCCTGACACTATTCACTTGAGAGTCTTACCATAATGGAAGGGGCTGCTGTATTTCATCCACCACGCTGGACCTTTTCCTCCACGGCTATTGTTAAACTTAGAACTTAACCATCCAAAAGCCTACAGACAACTTAAATCTGAGAGGAGGGTATGCTTGTGATGGACTGCGATAACTTCAGGCTCAGCGGGAGGGGGAGGGTCTTCTGGTACGGGGAAAGGGTGAGGTACTTCGCCCACCTGTGCAACGACTTCGAGGAGGATAGCGGCTGCAGGAAGTGGTTAAGCGACGAAGAGAACTGCGACATACATATAGAGGGATGGGTGAGGCTCCCGATCGAGCTTCCCAGAGAATGCTGGAGGTACGGGAGCTGGGTGCCCGGGCTCGTGGTGGTCTGCGGCTGTGCGTGCCCGGACGAGGGTTGCGGTTTGAGCACGTCCCTTGACTCGGAGGGAGAGCCCTTCAGGAAGTACAGCGACCTTCCATTCCTCCCCACTGGATCCTACTATCTGGATGCCGAGTACTGGGTGTGGAAGCACGGCAACTGCCTGATGTACGAGTGGGAGGCGCCTCACGTTTATCAGGCGGTCCTCACCAAGATATACTCAGCCAGGCCCTTCAGGGGCAGGAGGGGAAGGGGACCGAGACCTCCCAAGGGTGCGCTGTGATGTCTACGAGGACCAAGCTCCTGATCTTCGTGCTGCTGATCTTGGTTGCCTACGCGGTCATCTCTAGGCTCGGACCGGAAATAGGGCCGATACCCAATCCCGTCAAGACGGAGAAGTGTCTCAAGCTAAAGGGGAAGCCCGTACTCTTTGCTACAGGCTCCCTCTTGGTTGTGAACACGGATTCCCCTGGAGTTGACACGTACGCCCTTCGACCGGACGGCTCGATAGCTTGGAAGATGGAACTCCCCGGCAAGGCCACCTATTCCTCGTGGTGGAAGGATAGGGTCGCGATAGGCACGGATTCCGGGGCTTTAGTGGTTGTGGGGGAGGATGGCTCGGTCCTGGATAAGATGAAATTCAATGGAGAGGTCCAGTTCATCAAATGGAGCGACGACGGAAGGCTAGCGGTCGTAACCAGGATCATAACGCCTAAGGGAGAGGTGGCCACGCTTCAGCTCCCTTGGAAGGTCGAGCTGGGGGGCTATGCCACCTACATGGATTGGCTCGGCAGGTTCGTGCTCGTAGCTCTGGGAAACGGCAGCTCATCGTGGATCGAGCTAATCGGGATGGGCGGTCCCGTCCTGAAGAGGACCATGGAGGGCAGGGTGCTCGACGTTGCGGAGGCAGCGGCGATCTCCTTGGGTGATAAGGTTGTGGTTATGGACGCTCAAGGCAGGGAGAGCGAGATACCCTCTGCGGCATCTGTGGGCTGCTGGAGGAAGGGAAAGCTGTACCTAGGAGGGGCGGGGGGCCTCTACGTCTACGACGGATCCTTGAAGAAGCTGGTGAATGGGAGCGTGGTCGAGCTGAATTGTGAGAGGGGAGTCGGTGCCGCCATTCAGGTCAACGGCAGCTGGTCGATCTACATGGACGGGCAGATCTTCCGGCTGGACGGGAGACCCTACAACCTGCAGTGGAGTCCCGACGCGAGCAGACTCGCCTTCTCAATTCAGGGAGGGATGACCGGTATTGCTGGAAATGGACTGATCACCGTCAGGGGGCTCTTGGGAGGCTGGGTTGAGGACAGGGTGGCGGTGTATAGGGATGGGAACTTATGCTTAGTTCCCCCTTAAGAACGGCTTGACATCGCTCGAGTCAGCTTAGTTGCCCGGAAACGGTAGTTAGGGTACACCCCTGACCGTACAACCAGTTTCATTCAAATGGCTGGACCCCAATGATGGAAACGCCGATGCGTCAGTTAGTGGATTCAAGGTAAATGGAATTGAAGACTCACCTTCCCCGAACCCTTGGAAAGGTTCTAATGGCCTCCACAACTTAGTGAGCCGCATGGCACAGACTCCTCCGGCTGAGGGTCGGGAGGTTAGGTTTGGGGTGAGCGATTAAGCTATAGTATCATGGGATGACCCTTGTTCGCTTAAAGGGTCCTATAGTCACATCAATCCCAATTGATTTTCATGTTTTTGCTAGAATCGGTCAAATGCCTCCGTAAGCTATAGGCTATACCTTCACATCTTTTACATGTCTCAACCGACCGCCTACCTTCTTCAGGAGCTTTTCGTCGGCTGTGTAGCCTACACTGCCTAGCATCTCAGCTAAAGCAGCATATGAGGCGTCGTAAACAGTTATCCCCTTTCTCATGGCCAGTTCAACGGTCTTGCTGGCCAGCTCCCCTGAGAGCTCGAACAGGGTGATCTGAAAATCCTCCAGTATAGATGCGACTTTCTTCAGCTCGTCCTCCCCGAAGGCACCAGAGTACTTCAGGGCGTTCAATACCTCGTAGTGGAGGAGACTTGGAGCGGCTATGTCGAAAACCCCCGAGGAGTAAGCGTCCTTCAGCAGCCTAGCTTCCTCACTGTACTCCTCCTCAACGAACCACTTGACCACGACCGAGGCGTCTACGACGACTCTCTCCACTTCCTTATCTCCTCCACCGAGCTCCAGCCCTTCACCTCTCTTGATATGATCTCCGACCTGAGGGCAGCCTTCCTCACCTTCGTTAAGTCCTTACTGCGTCTTCTCTCCTCTTCCCTCCTTATAGTCTCCGCTATGGCCCTCCTGACTACCTCGCTCCAGTTTATGTGTTTAAGCTGGTCCATCTTCCTCTTGAGCTCCCTATCTATCCTGAAGCTCACGACCACGGACATCTCATGTAATGTAATACTACTGCTGTAATATAAGTATTACAGTCACTAGGCAGGGAGCTAACTAGCACCCGATGCAAGCATAGCAGTTAGCCCTACTTCGGATAAATTGCCTCGCTGCGTGATGTATCTGGAAGATGTAACCGGGAAGAAGTAGCGGGTAACAAACTACACCTACCCCCGGAAGCGGCGGTGATCTCTCTGGTTAAAAGGCAGCAAAGAAAATGGTTAATTCGGCCGGAGAAGACATTACTTCAAGGTGCAATGGAACTTATAGCGCAATGGCGCTATCCCTCGCTACTTGGCAGGATAGGAGCTCTTATAAGGTAATAGAGGGGGGAGCCTCGAATAAGATTTAATAGCTAGGGAGATCCAGATAGCTGCTAATTACTGATCATACCGTTCAAATCTTTGGGGGAATGAATTGGATCTTTTTCATATGCTGTTAATGATTCTCGTGCTATTTATCTCCTATCAGCTGATCGTTAGGTTCCTGTCCAAGGTCCTTAGGAGGAGGGTGCAAGTAATAGATCCGGCCATCTTCTCCAAGGTCTTGGACAGCCGATTCAGGAGAGCCCTTCAACCTCCTGAGAACGTGGTAATAAGGTCAGGCGTCAGGGAGGGAATGATCGCTCTGGATTTGGGATGCGGAGCTGGCACCTTCACAGTCCCCCTAGCCCGATTCGTAGGTCGTGAAGGTAAAGTCCTAGCTATGGACATAAATCCGGCCTTCTTGGAGGAACTCAAAAGAAAACTGGATAGCCCTCAACATTCGGATGTCCGGAACACTATAGACGTAATTTTAGCCTCAGCTCATGACCTGCCACTGGCAGATGGATCTGTGGATATCTGCCTCATGGTTACAGTCCTGCAAGAGATACCAGATAGAGTGAGAGCGCTCAGGGAGGTCTTCAGGGTCCTCAAACCGGGCGGCATATTAGCTGTGACCGAATTCCTCATAGACCCAGATTACGCCCTAAAGTCGACCACAGTGAGACTCAGGAGAGACCGGTTTCTAGTAGAGGACATAGCAGGTAGCTTCTGGGATTACACGGTCAAGTTCCGGAAGCCCGATCATACACGGCATGGTGTGGAGGAAAGGAAAGTTATAAAGCCGAGGACGGGCAACCACAAGCGTTATGTGCACGCGATCAAGTAAGAGTTCAAGTACCCACCCTCAGGAGAGATGAGATATGTTCAGGATAAGGGATCAGAGGGAGTGGGAGGACCTCGTCCGAAGGGGGCTCAGGGGCGAGGTTTGGGCCCTAGAGGTAGCGGCTGAAACATCTCTAAGTGTCATCTCGGATCCGAAGCTGCTCGGCAGGGAGGGAACCCTTTTCCTCTCCCATCTCGTGTGGCTGGCATACCACTGCGAGGACCTAGTGTCCTGGATAACCAAACCATCGTGCGGGAAGCTGAGGGAGGAGTTCTCCAAATTCGGAGTCGAACCTCGAAGGCGGATCCTACCAATAGACGACAGGATCTTGCTCAGGAGAATGTTCAATGCCGTGCCCGTCCTGTGGGCGGAGGATTCACCTTGACCGTCAGGAGTGAGGATGAGTGGCTGCCTGTCCTCCTCTCCATCTACCCACCCCTCAGTGAGAAAACCCCCACTCTGATCTACGGATCTCAGATACTGGCTGTGGTCGCGGGCATCGACGTCTCCAGCAAGGACATAGATCTGCTCGCCCCTAACATCACCCTCTCCATCATAGAGGAGGCTTACAGAGAGGCCACTGGCCTGGAGAAGATGAGGCTTGAGCTCCTCAAGACGGAGAGGGGCCGGGTGTTTACACTGTACTATCCGACCGATGAGAGACCCATTCCGGTGGAGATATTCACGACTACCCCCCTAGGGGATCCCCTCCCCACCTTCGAGGGTCACATAGTGGAGGTCAAGAGATGGGGGATATCGTTCCTGTCGCTGACTGTCGAAGCCTACGCAGTTCTGGAGGCGTTCAGGGGGGTGAGACCAGTGACTATCGAGAGATTCAGACGCGTTCAAGTGAACTGGAGATCCGCTAGGGAGTTAGCGGAGAGGCTCGGCATCCTTGAGGAGCTGGAGGTCCTAATGGAGGCTGCTGGTATCGATTCTACCGAGTAGCTTCCTCGTATGGACTTTTGCCAAAGGGAGAGCTCTCCCTGAGTGAGGAAAGAGTTGGCGGTCTACAGATCCGGAATTATCGGTTACTTAGATGTTTATGATGAATAAATTTTCATATGGTGCCGCGCGTTTGACCGGAGAGGATTTCACCAGTTGAGAGGAGCATCTCACCTCAGAGCCTCGTCACCGGCTGGAAGAGCCACCCGCTTCTCTCTACCGTCTCTATTATGGGGCCCCTGATCAGGTTCACATCGAAGTCGAACTCGTAAACCTTACCCCAGTCAGGGGGAGGAGGGACTTGAAGGCGTAGGCTACCGCCTTCCTCTTGCTGAACAGGATCCTCCCCCTGAACTTGGAGTACCTGAACTTCACGGGTTCGTCCGATAAGCCAGCGGCCCACTCCAGCTCCCCCATCTCCTCCGCGTAGAGGACCATCCTCCTATCGTCATCCAGCCTCATCCTCCCCAGGTAGTAGATCCTGAGCCCCGCCCTCTTCAGGATCTCCCACCACCTGGCATCCACGACCTTCCACCTAGCTACTAGGTTCCCGTCCTCCTCAACTATCTCCCACGGCTTGTTCGGGTCGTTCAGGGCCATGAGTCTAGAGACCAGCTCCTCCCTGCTGACGGGTTGGATGTCCGGGTAGAGCCTCCTAGAGGGCGACTGGACCGCGCCCACGGCGTAGGCTATAGCCTCTAGGGTGAGAGCAGCCACCCCTCCGAAGAGGGCGGAGAAGGGCAGGAGCGAGGTCGGGGAATCCAGCCTCATCACTCCGCTCTCCCCATCAGCCTCGTAGGTGAACTCCGCGCCGTTCAGGAGGAATGCGAAGAGCAGGAGGAGGGGGATGAAAAGCACCAAGAAGAGGACCTCCTTCCTGACGAAGTACAAGCGAGCACCCGGTTTATTAACTTCATTTTTATAAAATCGCTGTGGTGGGGTCTCCGAAATCGAAGCTCCAGGGTCCGTAGATGAGGTGATCGAGGGAGGATCCCTAGTAGGTCCGTGGAGTTGAATTCAATTCCCACGAGCGATTTATAAGTCGGTCCAGCGGTGATCAGTACGAAACCTTCCGATAAGGCTATCTGGCCGCACAGGACTTATGGGTATCGCGTTATCTGCGCGATGGGGAGGGGCAGCGCGATACCGCTAGGGGTGATCCCTTGAGGGCGCGCGCTTAATGACTACAACTGTTAGAGCACCCTTTTAAACGTCAAGCCGGTATTGGCTGTAATTTATCTCAATATTTTTGTTATATTCGGCGAATTTAGGCTGGATGTTGTAAAGATCATCCAGCCGTACCAAAAGAAAATAACTCTTATTTTAGAGCGTCGAGTCTACTGCCTTTTCTCTAGACTAGCACGGCTCCTATCTCAGCTCATAACGATTAGTAATTCAGTAAGCACTCTGAACGGTTCTAAGACTCTCCTCCACCTTCTCAGGGACCAATCTCCCTTTGCAGTCGAGTAAATTAGACTATCGACAGGGGAATCAGGAGATAGGGAGTGACAGAATAGCCTTGATGATTGCTGTGACCATGGGGCTCAGTGTCCTAGAGAGGCATAAGGGATCTATTAAACGACTTAGGCGATAGGGAGACCCTGTCTACATGCATAGAACAATGCATACCGCTTTCACAAAAAATAGAGATCATGGAGTAGACATGAAGGTCCTGATAAAGCTCTTTAGAGTGGCAGGAGCCGACATACGGCATATAGGGCTACAATAGGCTCCCATCCCGGAGTGGGCGATGGAGAGTTTAAAGACTCACTCCCACTGGGCTCTTGCGATCCCTCCTAAGCATCTAACAGTTCGTTAAACCCATTAGTAAACCTTAAGTAGGTAAACCGTAAGGTTTTACACGAGAAAGGATGGCAGATTACGTGGTGGTGGCCACCAAGATCCCCCGCAAACTCAAGGAGCTCATGGACAGGCTGGGAATCAAGCCCAGCCCCGTGATGAGGAGGGCTCTGAAGGAGGAGGTCAGGAGGAAGATCCTCGAGGAGCTGGAGAGGAGAGCTGAGAGGCTTAGAAAGAGGCTTCCAGAGATCAGCGATGAGGAGATAGCTGAGCTGATACGAGAGGACAGGGAGAGGTAGTTGTTGAAGTACCTATTCGACTCATCTGCAATCATCAATCTGATCAGGAAGGGGGATCTGAGGGTACTGAGCGAAGGCTGCACTCTAGATCTGGCCCTTTATGAATCCCTGAATGCCCTATGGAAGGAACATCACCTGCTCAAGAGATTGAGCAGGGACCTGCTGGCCGAATACGTCGATATACTTCTCAGGATATTCGAGGTGATTGATGTTAAGACCGTAGCTGACCTCGAGAGGGAAGTGTTGGAGAACGCCATTAGATATTATTTGACCGTCTATGACTCATCCTACATCACCTACGCCAGCGAGAACGACCTAGTATTGGTAACGGACGATGCGAAACTCGCGAAGAGGGTTAAGGGGAGGGTCGAGGCCCTGTCAACCTCCGAGCTCTAGTAGCCCGTAGGTCCGCGCTTCAGCCCAGTGGTGCACCTCAATGGACCTGCGCGCCGAGGATCTTCAGTGACCTCTTAGGTAGGCTCCGCCGGCCCGCGCTGCCTAGAGTTAGAGGGGAATCGATGGATATAGGGGCTGGTGCTCGGTGGAGAGAGGGGTGCGCTGGGGTACCGTACCCTGTTTAGGTGGAGGATCCCTGTTGACTGACCCATGGATGAACTCACTGCTCCCCCATTCCCATCACCCCTTTAGGGAGCGACTTGGAGATGATAGGGATCCGGACATAACCGTCAGCGAAGTTCTCTTAAAGGGATCGGGCTCATCTGGATGGTGATCCCATGGCTGAAAGTAGGAGATCCTGGGTCCTCCCCATCATCCTGCTGGCGGCAGGCGTGGCATTGGGATACTCCCTAAGGACGGGCGGATCCGATCACGGTTCATTCCCTTCCATCGGAGACAGGATCATCGGACCGTTCTTCTGTCCAGAGGATCGCTGCTCCTCCGTTGTAATCGACTGGATAGAGAGGGCAAACGAGAGCATTGATCTGGCGATCTACTCCTTCACCCTCGACAGCATAGGGGATGCCTTGGTGAGGGCCCACGACAGGGGAGTCAGAGTCAGGGTCATAATGGAGAGGGAACAGCTGAACAGGTGGTCAGAGTACAGCAGGCTGAGGGATGCGGGGGTCAAGGTGAAGCTGGACGGGAATCCGGCCTACATGCACAACAAGTTCATGGTCATCGACGGCAGGGTTGTGCTGACCGGCAGCTACAACTACACCAAGCAGGCGGACACGAGGAACGACGAGAACCTCCTAATCTTGGTTGGAGAGGACGTCGCAGGAGCTTACGAGGCCGAGTTCAATGAGATGTGGTCCGGGGTCTTCGGTGGCTAGCTTACCCGATCCCGCGCGAAGTCACAGGCCAGCCTGTGATCAGCCATACCTTGAGCAGAGGAGCCCAGATCTCTCTCGCCCGTCGGCTACCTGAGAGAATTTGGAGGCTAGAGCGCCCAAGTTCTTCCGCTTCGTCCCGATCTCAGCGGTGAAGACAAACTGCATGTCCCTTGAGAGGGATCCCATTAGAAGAGCTTGAGAATGAGGACCCAATCGTTCCATTGGGAACCGCGAACTGGCTGCGAAGTTAGCGGAGATGAGGCTGCGGATCCCCCGATTAGCAGGAGCCGATACTATCCAAGTTGATCGTGACCTCCGAAAAGTGAGATGAATATCCTGCTCAGTAAACTTGGAGGAGAAGCGGTACCTCAGGTTAGCTTCCCTGGAAAGGCCAATTCCATTGAATTCCACAAAGAAGAGCCCGTCTAGTTATGGTAAAGGACGAAACTAGCCTAGGCTGGAGTGGAGGCTTGCGCGAGAATCCGCGCTTCATGCGACGATTATGGAACATTTAATATGCGAAAGGGCTCCCCTACCATGTGTCCTATGAGGAAGCCGAGCTGATGAAGAGGAGGGCTGAGGCCTTCCTTAGAAACGCCAAGAGATTGATTGAGGAGGGAGAGTGGGATCTGGCTGTTTTCAATTTAGAGCAGTACTGTCAACTGATCCTGAAGTATAAGCTACTGGTTAAGAAGGGGAGCTACCCCAGAACTCATTCTCTGAGGTCCCTCATTCGTTCATTGGGTCAGCCCGAGATGTTGAAGCTCATAGAGGATGAGGAACACCTCCACTATATAGCGAGATTAGAGGAGGCTTACATAGTCTCTAGGTATATCCCCTACTCCTATGAGGAGAAAGAGGTGCTGGACCTCTACAGATTCGTAACTGAGGTGTTCAAGCGGTATGTCGACCGATGATCCGCTCTATTACTTGAGGAACTACATGGAGGTGGCACGAAGGATAAGAGATATCGTGAGGGAGATAGATCCAGATGCAAGAGTATACGTTTTCGGATCCGTTGTGAGAGGGAGGTTTACGGCCTCAAGCGATATTGACGTGCTAGTCGTAACCGAGAAGATAGAAAAGAAGTATGAGATTATGGTCAGAGTGTATAAAGCCACTGAGGCACCGATAGAGCTGCACGTAGTTACTCCAAAGGGCTTCTTGTGGTATAAGAGGTTCTCAGGTAACGAGATGGTGGAAGTTAGATAGGGACTGGGGATGGGTCCCGCACATGAGTCTAATGAGGTTGTTCTACCCCACTTCCCACCATCTTGTAGAAAACTTAGATCCCTCCTATCCTTGGCGCGAGGCGAGTAAGGGTGTCGGAGATATCGCACGCTGAAATCGAGACTGTCACGGGATCCCCGCCCTCACCTCAACTCACTCTCAATAGACGCGACCCCTTAGAAGAACGTTGCCTTCATTCCCCGATGCGAGGCTTGGAGTAGGGGTTTGTCCAGCCCGCCCTTCCCTAGCTCCTCCTTGGGGAGGGGATCCTCTTGAGGGAGTTGAGGGCCCTCTCAAAATCCCTCTCCTTCACGGGATGAGGTCGGAGCTGTAGGAGGAGATCGTCAGTATGGGAATCCCTTCCGAGGCCAATGAGTTGGATATCACGGCCATCAGGCCCACTAGCTCCAGGGGCAGGTCCGGAAACCTTATAACCCTGTATCCGCACTCCGCCTTCTCACCGCAGCTGGTTCCGCTTACGACTGTCAGCTCCTCCGAGTCCCTAATCACAGCTAGGAAGTCGGATGGAACCTCATCGCAGACCGATATGCAGTACTCCCCCTCCAAGACCTCGTAGCTCAACCTCCCAAGTTTGAAGCCAGCTGGCGTGATGGCCTCCACGACCCTCCCCAAGACGACGGTCTCCACCTCTCCATCAGCCCTAGTCAGCTCCAGGGAGTTGAGGAAGGAGTAGCCCTCCCTCAGGAAGAAATCGAGGGCCGCTAAGTTAGCTGGAATGACGCTAGCGTAGAGTTTTCCTTGGGCCTCCT
>JALSOH010000010.1 GCA_026986575.1 Thermoproteota archaeon | reverse complement strand
GGGCGGATCAGGAGGATGTGATGAGGGTCATGGAGGTCGCAGTCGGCGTGGACGAGAGGCTGAATCCGTTGGTCGTGGATGAGGGGGACGAGGAGGCCGTGAGGATGTTCCTGAGGGCAGGTGGCCGTGATGTCAAAGTTACTGAAGGCTGAGGTCCTTCTAGAAGAGGCGAGGATGGATGTGGAGCATGGCTCCTACAACAAGGCCGTGTCTGCATCCTACTTCTCCCTCCGCCTGACCGTCGAGCACCTGATAAGGGGTCTCATGACCACCAAGGACGATAAGATAGCTAACGCCCTCTACAGAGAGATGAAGAGGAAGTGCGGTGAGGAGAGGGCTAAGAGAGTAAAGGAGACTTACCTCTTCCTTTATAACGAGAGGAAGAAAGCCGATCACAGGCCTCACCTCTTCACTAAAGAAGAGGCGCGGAGGATCCTAGAGATCTCCGAATCCCTGAGAAGAGAGATAGTTGAGTGCCTAACCGAGAAGGGAGATCTTCTTACCGGTTGAATCCGGATTCTCAGTGAAGAACGATATCTCTTGAGACCGGTCCGAGGCGACAGGGTCGATACACATGGGGAATGTGGAGGTGCATCGTGAAATTAGAGCTTGAACGTCGCCGCAGCAGATGACAAACTGCCCGAGATGGACCTGCCGCCCAAATCTTCCTTGAAAGCCGGCTTCGCTTCTCACGAGGGATCACATGAGGGCTAAAAAGAGAGGTATCTCTTCCTTATCCAGCACCGTCACTCCTTTAGGATACCTCCTGTGAGGTTTCCCTGCCTTTACCTCGATTTTGAGCCCATCCGCTAAGACATCCACCTCGCAGGAGTCCCTCCAGTAGTAGACGGAGCCGAACCTCCTGAGCAGGTGCTCCTGGACCACCCATTCGTAGAGGGCCGATTCCAGAAACTCGGAAACGGTCCAGATGGACATTATCCTGGCTAGGAAAGGATCCCTGAAGAACACCTTCCTCTCCTTCCTGAACTTGGGGGACCCATCGAAGAATAGGGCCTGTCCAAGGATCATGAGCCCTGTCATGAGATCGACGTATTCTCTCACAGTCCTGTGAGATATGAAGAGGCTAGAAGCTATCGAGTTGAAGGATATGGGTGAGGGAGCTGCCTTGAGCAGCTGTGATATGATCCCCATGGCTATGTCAGGGCCCCTCCCAGCCCTCAGTATCTCGCCCTCGAGAGACCTGATGAGCTGTTCCTCGGCTCTGGGATCCTCGTTGATGGGAAGGGGAAATCCCCCGGTCCTCAGATAATCGTTGAAGAGCATTCTTATCTTCGGAGCCTCCGGGAAGATCGAACTCATGTCCGAGATCGGCTCCTCGGACTGTTCAATCGAGATCCCTCTGACCGCGAGATACTCCCTGAATGAGAGTGGAAGGGCCTCTATCTCCCTTCCTCCGCCCATTCTACCTGGAAAGAGTTCCACCTCACCCTTCAACCTGAGGGAGGACGAACCAGTCACTATGAGCGAGTCCCTCCTGAAGACCCCCGCATCTACGTACCCTTTCACCAGCCTCCACCATCCCGGGACGCTGGTCACCTCGTCGAGGATTATCAGACTGCTCCTCACACCCCTCCCATCCCTCATCCTTAGGTAGGCATCCAGAAGGGACTTGAACGTATCCAGATTTGGAGCTAAGTCTAAGTTCAGGTAGAGGATGGAGAGCGGATCCCTAGCGGAAAGCTGCTCCTCTATGAGGAGGTGAAGACCTGTGGTCTTCCCCACGAGTCTGGGTCCGATCACTATGTTCAGGGAGAAAGGGGTGAGGCTCAGCCTGTTGAGCCAGCCAGGCCTCCATCTAACCCTTTTGCTACGCCATTCCTCAACTATAGGGCTCCCCTTCCCCTCCCACCAAGGGTTGAGGAGCACGAGGATCTCCTCTGTATTCATTGGGATTTAAATTATCAAAATATATAAAAATATTTGGGAATTGAAATATTATTAATGCGGCGGGCATCACTGTGCTGAGAGGGCTTCTTCATCCCTTCCTCCTCAGGATCTCCCTTGCCGATCCCTCATTCCATACAAAGAAGCAGATTTTCCTCAAGTAATTGTTGAGCATTTCCCTAAGCCAGCCATCGGCCGTCTCGTTGAGGAAGTCATGCTCACAAGGGCTTAGCTCCGGCAGGTTGATCCCCTCCAGCAGCTTCCGAGCCCGCCCTCTCCCTCCTAAAGGAGGGTCCTCCATATCTCGGAGGTAGGAGCCCTTCAGGGCGCTGGGTCCCATCCTCTATCCTCTATGTAATCGCGCGCTGAAGTACCACCGGTGCGGTCCCGCAGTCCCTACATACCTAAGGCTTTTGCGGGTCAAGCAGCGGAGTCTCCAGCAGCAGTATGATCCCAACGAGCGGTCTCTCACCGCCCACAGACGGCTTCGAGAACCCTGAGGTCGTTCAAGCGGACGTGGTCTGACTCACGCGCCCAGAACGTTTCCCGCTCAGGCCGTTAAGGGGCTAAAGTACGGCACGGAAGCGATTCAGGGCATCCATGAGTGACTCTGAAATCCAGAGGAACGGATCCCTTTAAATCCTCTCTCGCTTGATTTAGAGGGGTTAACTTGCGAGATAGGCTTCTGGCCTTAGGGGTCTGGTTCCTCGCGTTCATGCTCCCCCTCTACGTGGAGGGAGAGGGCCTTACCTACTCCTCTTACCACCTAGTGTTCAGGATCTTGAGCTCAGCCCTGATTTACGGCTTTGTGACGGCCATCTGGCCCTCCTTTATCATGCACCTCCTCGCCTACCTCTCAGCTTACAGGGCCTTAAAGGGGAAAGCGAGGTCCTTCCTCGCCTATGCAGCGGCTGCTTACCTGCTCATAGGCGTGGGTCAGTCGACTGCCATCGTTGAGGGAAGAGCAGCCTTCATACTCTCCAACATGGTGCTGATAGTGGTGGTGGGACTCTTATGGCTCAAGGACCTGCTTGAACCTGTGAGATACGAGGGACTGGGCCCGAAGTGGTTCTTCCCCTTGGCATTGTTCGCGTTCATCTCCCCCTTCTCAGCCACCGCAACTCACAAGCCTCCTTGGTTCTGGATGTGGGAGGCCATAGTCAAACAACCCGTGCTCGCCATCCCCGCGGTAGTGGCGGACGCCCTGGCCGGATTCGGCTCTGTTGCGTTCTGCCTTTTCACACCATTGGCCCTGACGGTAGCCGGCAAGGCCGGAGCTTTGAGGCCCATAACCCTTAGGATGACCTCTATGCCCGGGATCGCCTTCTCCTCGATAATAATCGGGAGCGCGATCCACGGGATAGTGAGAGGAAGCCTGTCCTCGAGCGATTGGGTACCGCTGGTGTGGAACGCGGTACTGCATGTACCCCTGCTGGTAGTGTGCTCCTACTACTTCCTAGTGAAGGTCAGGGGAGATGAGTACCAAGACTGAGGGATGAGCCAGCGAGTTTTCTTAACCCCTCCCCCGGTACTTCAGCTCATCACCGAAGGATGACAGGCTTCCTTCGCGTCACGAACCGCAGATTACATATCACTCCATGAGATCCGTGGCAGTTCGGGGTCCAAAGTCACCCATGGACTTCCCTGCAGAAAGCATTGTCCAGGATGAGCCTCAGGACTTGGGGATCCTCGATCCTGAAGGAGTAAGAGAGGTTCACCAGCCTCTCAACCCCGCCCTCCCTCACCCTGACGCTCACCCTCAACCTGTCGAACCTTCCCCACCTCCTGAGATGCCTGAAGAGCCTTTTATATATCCTTTCCAACCCTCCCCTAGCTGATATTGCCGATTCCCCTAGAATTGCGGTGGCCTTACCCTCCAGCTCGTAGTCAGGTTTCAAAAACCTCCCGAACCTCTCACGAAGCCTGTCTAGGGAACCTCTCGAGGAGTACATCCTCCCCATGGGAGTGTGAATGTATATAACGAGGCCCCTCTCCCCAAGCCACCTCAGAGCCTCCCTCACCCTTTCCTTCGGAGCGCCTGAGGCCCTCGTCAGCACATCAAGGGGCATGGGCTCCTCCAGCAGCTCCAAGTAGCGCCTCCTCCTGCTCAGGCTCCAGAGGTATTCCACCACCTTGGGGTCGACATTCAGGGCCACCCCGGCCCTCTTGGCCTCCATGAGCCCATCCAGCAGGCTATCCACATCCACCGTATCGGGGGTTACGAGGTATATCACCCACCTCGGCCTCCACTTCTGCCCGGTCGCAGCCCTGAGAACCCTGCCCAGCCTCTGTATGAACCTGAGGGGGCTCGCTATATTGCTCCACACGACTAGTAGGTCCGCCTCCGGGAGGTCTATTCCCTCCTCCCCCGCGCTCGTGGACACGAGGATTCTGCTCCCCCTCTGCCTAGCCCTTCTAAGAGCCTCTTCAGGATCGATCCTACGCCTTCCCAGTATGAGGACGGGGTTTAAGCTGGAGAGCTCCCTGTGAAGTAGCTCCGCTATCCCAACCCTTTCCACGAAGATAATTGCCTTCTCGAATCCTTCATGATCCGCCAGAGCTCTCCTCAGGGCTTCGAGTTTGTGAGCTGGCCTCACCTCCCTGCTGAAGATATTGGCCATCACGTCCTCTGGGATTAGGTCCCTCAACCTCTCTCCCCTCTCAACAGACTCCCTCAGTGCTGCAGCCCCGTCCCTGACGAACCACCTAATAGCGTTGCCGATCAAGGCCCTCTCGCCTCCGCTTACCTCCTCCCATATATCTTCTAGCTGCTTGTAGAGTTCGGTCTCGGCATCGTTCAGGGGGGCCTCGTAGACCTCCGCTTCCCAGTCAGGGAGGTACTTAGCTATCCTCGGATCCTCCCAGCCCCATTCCCTGATTTCCCCAATCAGTCTCTCAATCTCGCTCCTCCAACCCGAGTCCCTGAGTCTCTTAGGGAGGCTTCCGTGGACCGGAGAGGCTTCCAATCCCTGAGATCTCATGAAGCGTGCGTTCTGCTCCACAAGAAAGCGTGTCGGTTCGAGGACGAGGAACCTCCTAGCCCTGCCCTCCCTCTTGAGCCCCTCTATCCACATCACAGCTATGAGGGTCTTCCCACTACCTGTGGGCATCTGGATGACGGCCCTCTTCCTGCAGAGGGCCCACTCAGCTGCCTCTTTCTGGTAGTCCCTAGGTTTGAGCCTCATAGGTGCTTCACTGCCTGCTTCATCACCTCCGCATAGAGGGTTATCGTGTCTCTGTACTTGGATTCGGTGGGGCGCGTGTATATGAGGTGCATCTTCAGGGGAACCTGCTTCTCCCTCACCTCCTTCACCATGAATTCGCCAGGGCCTGAGCTAGCGGTTCCAAGTCGGGGTAGCCCTTGCCCAAGGGCACCCTCTTCTTGAGGATCCTCCTGCCGAGGGCGAACCCTATAACTTGGCTGAACTTGAGGGAGAGGTAGCCGCTGCTAAGCTCCCATGGTGCGCCTGAGAACGTCCTTCCAGAAGTCTGTCGTCGCCTGCGAGTTGGCTCCCTCGAAGTCCCCGGTCTCGCTGGCCCCGGTCTCGAGCATCCACGCGTTTTCCAGTTGTACAGATGCTATCAGTCTGTCCTCTCCTACAATGCTCCTGAGCTCCCTTATCTCGTCCCAGAGGCCGTGCATCCTCCTGGTGTAGGGAACTTCGACGCTGATCACCATGTCAGGTCCGGCCTCCTCCGCCAGCTTCTTCAGGACCTCCCCCGCCACCTCTATGTCCCTGCGATCCATGTAGGCGCGCCAGCCCAAGTGCAGATTGAATATCTGAGCCCCGGCAAGCTTCGCCCTCTGCACCGCGATCAGGAAGGCCCTAGTAGTGGTCTCCTGAACAGCTTTACTGGTGGAGACCACGTTGTAGTAGGGTCCATGAGCAGTGACGGTGGTGAAGGCCTCTCTGGCGAGCTGCCTGTAGCCCTCAAAGTACTCATCGGGCTTCCTCCTCGAGAGATCGTGGGGAGGCATCTCAGTTAGCTTCATGCCCAGAGTGGCGGCGTGGGAAGCTTGGTCAAACCGTTGTATGTTCCCCAGTCAAAGAGGATCATATTATCACCTCTTATAGGGGAAGAGCAATCTAAATAACATCACCGTTGGATGTAAAGGGGGAACTGATGTCGGAGGATGGCAGAGGAATCAGGGTGAAGATCAAGCTCTTCGCCCTCTACAGAGAGCTCACAGGCCAGAAGGAGGTAGAGTTGGAGCTCTCGGATGGTGCCACGGTGATGGACATGCTGAAGACCTTAGAGGAGAGGTTCCCCAAGCTGAGGGGCAGGTTTACTGAGAGGAGTAGGGAGCAGAGGAACTTCATCCTGATGAGGGGAGGGAGGTGGCCTGATCCCGAGGACAAGCTCGAGGATGGGGACGAGTTCTCCCTCTTCCCGCCGGTGGGGGGAGGCTGACCAAGTCCCGGCGCTCGATCGTTGATCCTCCTAACACTGGTAGTCTCAGGAAAAATGCATTAGCCACAGCTTCCAGCGTCGTGGGAAGGGGAGGATGTAGAGTATCTATTCGATCCTCTCAAGATGGGATGAAGATCGGAGGAAATGAAGGATATCTAGTCTGGCTTCCGGCAGCATATATCGGGATGTAGCGGGAGGCCCGACCTGACTGTGTGAAGCTAACCAGATCAGATCTCCTTACCTATGATCAGATCCACCCCTTCCTCCTTGGCCTTCCTCCTCAGCTCCCTGGCGATCTCCGCGTCGGCGGTCTCGACTATCAGTATGAGCCTTGCCTTCCTCCCGTAAATATCCTCAGCCTTCCTGGCCTTCCTCAATAGCTTGTCCAGCTCGTCAGGCTCCGCATAGGCGGTGACCTCACCCACTATGAGGGGATCCTCCAAGAATATATCTATCTCCTCCCCGTCCAGAACCTTGGATGTCAGCTCGGCCTCCTCCGGTATCTCCCCGAACTTCCTGAAGAGGTCCGTGAGGAGCATCCTCACGAACTGCTCGAAGGTCACGCCCGCGAACTTACTGAGCTGGGCGAACCCATAGAAGAGGGATTCCCTGACCCTAGTGAGCTCCCTCTCGAACCTGTCCTGCCTGACCTTGATCCCCCTTATCTCCTCGAGCATCTCATTGAAGTCCTCCCTCAGCCTCACCTGCTCCTCCTTAAGGGCTGCTATTTCCTGCCAGATCTTCTTTATGTCGGCCTTTATGGCCTTGATCTCCTGCCATATCTTGGTCTGCTCCTCCGCAAGTCTTTCCATGTGTTCAGCGAGCCTGCTGATCTGAACGGATACCGATAGCTCGGGCTCTATGTATTCGATCAGTTTCCTAGCTAACCTCATGGCCTTCTCTGGACTCTTCTCTAACTCTTTTGTGAGCTTGTCTATCAGGGACATCAGTGGATAGCTGAAATCAGGACTAATTAACTTTTCCTCGATGAAAGACTCGCGAAATTTATCTCTGAGAAAATCTGGGCTCCATCTAACGTTGGATTCGACCGTACCGGAATACTTCACCAAACCAGTTCATAATATAATGGGAGATGGTATTGCAGCCGGTTGATACCACCTAGCCAGCTCGTCGCTTTGCGTGGGAGCATAACCTCCCGGTCCTCTCAGACTCTTACACTTTTATGCAGGATCGGGCATTGACAGAGACTCACGCGCGACATATCCTGAGAAGTTCTTCCAATCGCGGGTGTTCTACTTGGCATGGTGCTCTCTCGGATTATCCCCTTTCCGACCAACGTAAATATCTGGAGCCTCTCCCTAGAGGAGATCTGGGTCATTGACGTTAACAATGTAGTATTCTTCTCTGCCTTTTTCTCATCTTCCTCTACAAGAAGGGAATACGCCTAGCCCTCTATGTGATCCTAGCTAGCAACTCGATGTTGGCTGCATACATCTCCTTCTCCCATTTCATACTGACCGGGAGGTTCATGGACCAGGTGGTCCCGCTACCCCTTTGCTTGATGCCCCTCTATCCATCTCGGGAAAGTACAGGAGGGGGAGGGGATCATTATGAGGGCTCCTCTACTCCTGCTGCCCCTCCTACAGGGTGTCTTGTCCACACTCGATGGTCCCGCGTCGGCTTTCAGGATGATACTTCAGTTCGCCACCAATAGAACGTTGCCTTACTTTCCAGTAGAGGAGAGGAGGGGAAAATCCGTTCAAGATAAGGCTAATCTCCTTTATCCTGTAAGGTAATCAGTCAGGTACCCCTTTCTTGAAAAGATGGAAGTTAAGGGGCATGCCTACCAAGTACTGGGAATCCCTAGTCACGAAGAGGAAGCAATTCCTCGGGCAGTCACTGAACCGTCTGCATCTTTTGGCGCATGCGTATATCGTGAAGAGAACCTCCGACCTTTCCATAGTTCTAATCAGTACCTTGATCCTCAATCTAGAGGAGGGTCGGGTGCCAATCCCTAGGACCTTCCCCAGAGATCTAAGGTATTCATCCAAGAGATCACTCGGATCCCCCATCCCCTCCCCGTCATCCGACCGTATAAGCCTGCCCATTCCCCTGCTCCTTCTCTTCCCGATGCCGAGTAGCATCAAGGAGTAGGTGATCGACTTTTCATACACATCTAGAATGCTGTTCTCATCCACATTCAGCTCTCGGGAAATCCTGCGCAGGACCAGCGGCCTTGGAATAAGTTTCACCGAAAAATGCGAGTTCCTGAGCACGTACTTATCGTACTTTCCCGTTTCCAAGTGGGAGAACATTCTCGTCACGTGTTTCCCCCTCTTTCCACAGTTGAACTTTACTTTCTCGATGAATAAGCCGTAGGCTTTCTTCCACTCGTCATGGAAACTCTGGTCCTCCCCATAGTCTAATGCCTGAATCCTTATCTTGAAAGGGGAAGCGATGTCCACTCCTCCGAAGAGGATCAGCTCTCTCTTCAAGACGCTCCTCCAACCACCCAAGAGCTGGTAGGCCGCGTTCCTGAAGAGTTCTCGGGATGAGGCCTTTATCTCCGAGGCCCTCAGTACAATACCCTCAGAGCTTGGAGTATTCCTTCCTTTCCGGGAACATCTAGCCTTCCCGCACCAGTCACCCACCAATAGGGGTGTGATGGCACGAAACTCCATCTCAATGCCCTGCGTGACGCTACCCCCTAACAAGGTGATCGCTAATCTAATTAAAATGTATAATATGAGAAGTATGAGAAAATTTACGGGAGCAATAAAACTGTTGAGTAAACTTCCTCCTTCCGGTACCTTGTCGCTAATAAGGGCAAATCTGGATCTCTCACGACACCTTAATCAGTAAAGGAAGAAATGAAATTAAGTAATATAGAGAATATTGTAGTAATTTCCCCCTACCCCATTCAAGGGCCTTATTGCAACGACCACGGCGGGAAACACCGTCTTCGGGGCTGTCTTTGGGAAGTTTGAACCCTACCCCATTCAAGGGCCTTATTGCAACTCCGAAGTTAGAGCTAGTGAGTTAAAGCTGAAAAAGGGAAGAATGGTTTGAACCCTACCCCATTCAAGGGCCTTATTGCAACGAGGTCACAAACCTGCTCTTTCATCACAAGTACGTGGAAGCAAGCGGTTTGAACCCTACCCCATTCAAGGGCCTTATTGCAACCTGCTGGACATTGAAAGGGGATGGTTGGTCATAATTACACATAGTTGTTTGAACCCTACCCCATTCAAGGGCCTTATTGCAACATGAACTTACCACTGCAATTGGTATCCCTCAACGCTGATACCGGTTTGAACCCTACCCCATTCAAGGGCCTTATTGCAACACGAGTCCACATTGCTAGTATACGCATCGTGAATGCCGAACCGTTTGAACCCTACCCCATTCAAGGGCCTTATTGCAACGAGTTGGGTGTAGGGCTCCTTACTCCTCGGCTTAGTCGGGACGATGTTTGAACCCTACCCCATTCAAGGGCCTTATTGCAACAGTGGCAGGCTTAGGAACCTCAGCCTTCTCAATCTCAGCAGGCGTTTGAACCCTACCCCATTCAAGGGCCTTATTGCAACCGATGTGGAGATCCCCCACTTAACCAAAGTCGGCTATCTCCCTCGAGAGATACTTAGTTTCATGACTAATAAATATCTTCTTCACACAGCTCTATATAAAGCATTCCGTTACCAAAGTTCAAAAATCGCTGTCGACCTCGAACCGGATCAATCAGCATCTAACATGGGCCTTCGGGTCAACCGTGATGCAGTTCATTTCATAAAAGCACATGGAAATGAAAAGATTGAACAGTTATGATTTTAGTAATGGAGGTATATCGGTTCGATGCCTGAAGCGAACAATATGTGGGAAGCCAAGCTTTACGTGCTCCTCCACGATCCTTTAGACAAAATTTTCCAACTAAAGGAACATGAGGAGATATCTGGTAACCTGAGATCTGCCCTTGGATTGTCCCTAAATCACCTTGACTTGCCTAAGCAGGCCGATGTAATTGCATCCGCCTCCGACAGGAATCCCCTGATCTCCTCCTTTGTGGCGGACTGGGTTGGTAAACCCGAGTTTTATCACCCCCTAGATGGTGTCGATCTACTCTCCTCTACGCCCTTGGTGATCTTGAGAGGAGGAAAACCCCGAGAATGCGACGATGAGCCATATAGAGAGCTGCCGGGAGGGAAAATAGGGGAGGAGATAGTCAGGCTTTCAAAGACCCCTTGCATCTTGAAAAACGGCGTCCTCGAGAACTGTCCCATTTCAGTAGCGGTTAGGAGGAAGCTTGAGGAACTTCGGGGGAGGTTCCATGGTGAAGATTTTAGGAGAAAGCAGTTCCTCTATCTCTGGAGGACCCTTGACACTTCCCTTGTCCTCGGTGACGAGAGGAACCTGACCCACGTTGTTTCCTTCCTACCTGCTGATTCTAGGATCCCGGATCATGGGATCGTGGATCACCTAGTCACATCGACGGCGCTCGTCCCAGCCCTCCTGAGGAATGAGAGGATTTCCTTGGTGAGCATTGACATAGGAGGCGTCGGCAAGTTCCTTTCCCATAGTAGGAAGGTGAGGGACATATGGGCCTCAAGTTACTTGATAAGCCTCCTTACCCTCCTTGTTACTAGGATAGTCGCTGAGGAGCTCGGACCTGACTCCCTCATATTCCCCGATGTGAGGGGAAACCCGCTCATGGACCTCTACCTCCTCACCCAAGGGGTCCTGTCGTGGGATGAGGTGCTCGGGCTCTGGGGTGATGGGAAGGGGGAAGGTGCCGAATCCCCGGGAAACTTCTTCAGGAAGCTCTTAGTTCCATCTCTACCGGATCATGTCCTCTTCTTCGCACCGGAAGGAATGATAGAGGAGCTGGAAGGGAGAATACGCCGTGCGGTTGAGTCCTTCTTCCAGGAGTTGGGGAAGCTCATCATACTGGAGGGGCTTCTAAGCAAGCTGGATCTCAGCAATGAGTTGAGGGAAGTGGTGGAGAGGCAGCTCAGAGGTCTTCCATATCCACTGTCCCTCAGGATGGGCCACATTATCTTTAGGTACCCTCTCTTCAGACAAAGTAGCGGGAACGTGGAGGGTCGCTCCGAAGTACTGAAGGAACAACTGAACGAATTCATCCCAAGTGAAATAGCTACTTGGAGATACGAGGTCAAAGGAGTGAAAAAGATAGCCTCTCTCATCGAGAAGTTTGCTGATATGATTGCGATAAACGAATACCTAGGGGAGAAAGGCCGCTTGAAATACAACATTGAGGTGACCACCTTCTATCCAATCGCCTTCCTGGTCCTCCAGTCGAGGATGAGGTACGCTAAGCTGAGTGAGGTGTTCGAGCATGAGGTTGAGCCAGGAAGTGAGGGAGGGGGGAAAGTAAGCAGGAGGTGCATGCTCTGCGGTTCCAGAAACCCTTTGTTTGTAGGAGAGGGTGGGTGGTCGCAGGAAGGATGGAGGAACCTCGTGGAGGCGATGGAGAAGGGTATGGGGATAGGAGAGAGATGGCTTTTCAGTGGTAGGGAGCCCCTTTGTGCTGTTGGTGTGCTGAAGAGGCTCTTAATGAGGAGAGATAGCCTTATCGCCGCCTGGTCCGTTGCGTTAGGCATAGAGCGGAACAAACTTGAGGAGATTGTCAGTGAGGGGGAAAAACTATCAGCCCCCCTGAAGGAAGCGATAGGTAAGATACCCACCCTAGATGACGTGGCTGTGGCCCCCAAGAGGGAGGAGATAGTTCAGGAGTCTAATTCGGATCCTGAGGAGAATTCCGGGAGGAGACTGACGGTCCTTATGGCCAACGCCCTAGTTGATGCAGCGGAGTGTAGGTCCAAAAGGAAGAGCACACAGGACAGGAGGCTCTCAACGCTCGAGGATCTGATAGCCGAACTCGGGAGGAAATACATAGAAATCTCGGAGGCCCTTATAACCATGAGAGAAAGGGAAATGCTGGGGATGAAGCTTGCAAGCAGGCTGGAAGGAGTGGAGGAGATACCCGGGACGTTGCTCTTCCCAAGCACCTGGAAGAACGTCAGGACAGCCATGGAGAAGCTGGGATGTGGAACTAATTCTGTTGATGAGCTCATCAAGTTCCTCATCGACAGAGGTTTAGAGGAGAAACTCTCCAACTACGTTGCCATAGTCCAGTTGGACGGAGACTTAGTCGGCAAGTGGATATCCGGTATGATGTTCGTGGAAACAAATGCAAAGCTAGTCGACAGGGTGTACTGCCTGAGGACGACAAGTGGGGATCCCGCAGAACTCAGGGAACCTCAATGTAAGTTCAGATCGAATGCGAAAGCGCTAATGACGGAACTCCTCAAAGAGGTTGGTTCGAAGTTGGAGGGGCTCTACAGGCTGGTGACCCCCTCCCTTCACAGGAATATGAGCTCCATTCTAAGGGATCTCTCCCTAATATACCCGGACATAGTGGAGGAGGTGGGCGGGATAACCCTCTACTCGGCTGGAGACGAGCTTCTCGCTGCGGTACCGGCTTCAAAAGCGGTTGACTTCGTTGAGAGGGTGATCCGGGCTTACAGGGGACATCTCCTCAGGGTTAGAGGAAGGCTACACCTGGGCATGGGAGAGAAGGCCACGGTCAGTGGCGGGGTGGTCGTTGCCCACAGGCTTATTCCCATGAGTGAGATGCTGCGCGCCGTTTCTGAGGAGTTGGCTGTAGCTAAGGATGGGTCTCCCGATTCTCCGCCGGGAAGTAGAAACAGAGTTTCTTTCGCTAAGATGACTAGAGGCGGCCACTATCAAAGGGCAGTCATATCAGGGGATCTCCTACTAAGAGGTGTGGCATCTTCCCTGCTCCTTAAGGTAAGGGATGTCATACAGGCCGAAGAGATTCTGAGCAGGAGTTTCGTGAAGGACTTTCTGGAGTATATGGAGAGATTCGGTGCCAAGGCATACGAGCCAGACAAACCAGAAAGCATTGAGCCTCTCGTGAGACTCTCCATCAGGAGGAACCTCCATGGCACGGAGGAGAGGAACTCCGAGGTGGAGGAAGAGTTCGTGAAGATGTACATAGATTTACTTTCTAAAGAGGAGAAAGAGTATGAAGAATGGCATCTCGGTTTCGAGAAGGATCTCATGCTGTATAAGATGCCAGTAGAATTGGAGAGAACTCAGATGATTCATATTCACCGTCTCTTAGATCTCTTCATTGGGGAGGTGCTGATCCGTGGTTAAGATCGAGACTAAGGTCGTGTTGATTGAGCCCTTCGACTCCCTCTTTTTCGGGGGAGGGATAGGGGTCCCGCTTGGAGGGAGCTCCAGATCCATGCCGCATCCCACACCTTGGACAGTCTCCGGAGCCGTTCTCTCCCTTCTCGTCAGGAAGCATGGTCTGGACTCCGTTCTTAATAGCAGCGGTGGGGGTGATGTGGAGTCCGAGGAGGAGAAGGGGAGATACATAAAGTACGCGTTTTACGGCCCCCTCATCTACTTCAGTGAGGAGTTGTGGGTGCCTGCTCCAAGGGATCTGGAGGTGGTGTGGGCAAGGGAGGATGAGATGAAGCTCAGAGCCTTGAAGGCTGAGGCTTGGGATAAATCGATGAGCGGGAGGGTAAGGGAAGGAGATGATGGTCAGTCAGCCACACCTCATGAAATGCTTGTCGGTGAGAGCTACAGGAACGATCTACCTCCAATAGTACTCTCCCCGGACAGCATCTATCTCTACGATCACTTTGAGTTACCGCTGATCAGGCTGAGAGACATAGATGACTACGGAGACAGCTTGGGTATCCTGCTACTGAGGGGCGCTCCCAAGATATACCCCGAGGAGAGGCTGGGGATAAAGATGGATGAAGAGAGGGGCAGCGTCGAGGAGGGCATGCTTTATCGCACGGTCCACATCAGGGTGCAAGAAGGGGAGAGAGATCTCAGGTATAGGAGAATGGGGTATGCGATGATCTCCATAGGTATGGCCGATAAGGAGGTCATTCCTGACGTTCACGGGATCGAGAGATTGGGAGGAGAGGGCAGGCCAGCGGGGATATTCACTGACAGTGGGAGGCACATCCAGCAGTTCAGAGGGGGAGAAGAACTGCAGCCAGGGGAGGTGCTGAAGGTGGTCCTGGTATCCCCGGCCATATACATGAGAGATAAGTGGAGGACCACGACACTCCCGGATATCAGCGGGCTTCCCGGAAGGCCGGAATGGATAGGACCCCGAGTGGTGACTTCGGCCCCTCGAAGGTTGAGCGGATGGAGCATCCCATTGGGCAGAGCTAGGAAGATGTACTCCGCCGTTCCTCCTGGCACGGTCTACTTCCTTCGTATGAGTGAAGGGGCCGATAAGATGGAGTTTTTGCTCGAATTTTGGAGGCTGTCCCTTTACTGGGACAGGGGGTTCGGTTCCCCCGTGGTGGTCAAACTCAGGAGGTGATGTCTTGAGGGTGTACGAGCTGGGAATCCCCTACCTGATAAGATCCCTCACCCCGCTCCACGCGGGTAGTGGGGCGAGAGTGTCCGGTATAGTGGACCTCCCCATTCAGAGGGAGGCTCATACTGGATTACCCGTCATCTACGGCAGCAGCATCAAGGGAGCATTGAGGTCTTGGGCCAAGGTGAAGCTCGAGAAAAGCAGAGTGAATGATGTAGACGAGGTAATAGAAAAGATCTTCGGTCCCGAACCAGAGAAGGGAAGTGAGGCAATGGGTATGGCTGTGTTCACCGACGCCAAACTCCTGTTCTTTCCAGTAAAGAGCCTGAGGGGAATTTACGCCTGGATAACCTCGCCCTTCCTTATAAACAGGTTCATAAGGGACGTTAAAATGATGACGGAACTCCTCAAAGGTGAGAGCGATGGTGTAAGCTGTGGACTCAATTTAAATAACCTAGCAGTGAATTTGAGCGTGGGAGATGCCATCGTACCCGGTAAGGAGGGAACTGGGGGTAAGGATGTTCAGGGATCTTCATCGGAGAACGAAGTAGTGATAAGCTTGAATAAAGGTTCCGATAATTCCGGCAGGTTCGTTGTCTTGGAAGATGTCGGCCTGAGAATAACGAGGGCCGACACTGACCTCAACAACTTCCTTGAGTTCCTGGGAATATTCGAGGAAAATCTCCCCTCGCAGATCAGAGGGAGGCTCGTTATAGTTCACGATCAGATGTTCAAGCATCTCCTCTCGAGGGGGATAGAGGTAGTGCCTCACATACGCATAGATCCCAGCACCAACACTGTGAAGGAAGGAGGCCTCTGGTATCAGGAGAACCTGCCGCCCGAGACCTTCCTCTACTCTTTCGTCTTCGCCCGAAATGAGGGGGGAGTTAGGGAAAACATCTGTAAGATAGTGAGGGGATACTTGCAGTTCGGGGGCGATACGACGACAGGCCTAGGTATAGCGGAGATCCTGGCACCTGGGAACGGGGAATCCTGCTGGTGCAAGACGGCAAAGGGGGAGGTGCAGGGTGGAGGTTCGGAGGAATCTTGAGGGGTGAGGGGGATGGAGATGCAGGGAAATGAGAGACAGGAGTTAGAGATGCTGCTGGGAGAGAAAGAATTGTTCAAGATTGTTAATGATTTGATCGATGGAGTTATTTCAAGGCTGGGAGATGAGGGCAAGGAGGAGCTCAAAAACCTGGCTCAGAGGCTTCCGGGCATGATTCTGAATAGCGGGGCTCTGATGACCGTGGCTTACCTGTTGAAGAGATGTATGGGTAAGGAAAGCAAGAAGACCGAAGCTGCTCTAATGCTGGTAGAATCCATTATGAAGTGGCTGAAGGGAAGAAATCTGATAAAACTGGAGGGGGAAAAACGAGATAGTGAAAGTGATAGATCTGAGGTACATAAGAAGAAGTGCGACGAGAGGCTATCTAAGGAAATACTGGATGAGTTGCTAGAGAAGGACATGAAGGAGATCTCTTGGATAAGTGACGAGATTCTCAGATACTCAGAGGCACTGAAAGTGCTGGCACATGCAAGGATAGGGGAGGGAGGCGAAATAGCAGGTTGAGGTCAGAAAAGAACGACGAATCGGTTTCGCTGTATAGGCTGCTGAGTATAGTATCTGAGGTGTCCAAGAGCCAAGGAGGAGGGGAGCTGAACCCTTGGATCATTTCCTACGTATTACCGCCCCCTGCCTCCCTCGGGGTAGACGGCAAAAATAAGGCGGGCGGTCAAGGGGGTGATAAGGGTAAACGGAGATACAGTAAAACCGGGGATGGGTCGGGGTCAGGGAAGGGGGATCCTATCAAGGATTATCTCTACATGTTCGTCGGTATTAAGAAGGATAGCATACAGAAGGCACACTGGCACTACGTTTCGGGAAAAGCGATCCTGCCCCAGTCCTCCATAAATTATGTAAATGAACTGACCCGAGCGCTGGAGGACATTTACGGGCGCGACAATATAATTCAGAAAGAGTATACGACGGAGAAGAGATTTTACGTGGGGATCGGGGGCTTGAGTGCCTGGGAATCGGGGATAGCCTCTCTGGCACCTTTCGGGGTCCCGTGGATACCGGGATCCACGCTCAAGGGAGCGATGAGGAGCAGACTGCTTTCAGATATAGTGGAAGATCTTGTAAAGCGGGGCAGCGATTCGGAGCTGCTGTCCCTTTTGGATGTGGAGGTCGATGGTGAGGAAGCAGGTCAGCGCTCACGCAAGACCTCCAAATTGGAGGATCTATCCAAGAAAGAGCTCGATGAGATCCTCGCTAGTTTTAGGGAGAAGAAAGTTCAAGAAGATGTCTTAAATCGTATCAGGGCATTATTTGATCTTTTCGGGAGTAAAAAGTCCATGGGAAAGCTGATATCTATTGGGGGATTCCCGGTGGCTCCTGAAGGTAGCCCCATTTTGGGGGTCGATGTCGTGAATCCCCACTACCTCCACTACTACAGCAGGCCGGATAATCCTCAACCACCTGGTGATTGGGGCGAGCCTAAGCCTTTCTTCCTTCCCGTGGTGGAGAAAGGCGTTACCTTCAAGTTCCTGCTGGTCCTACGGGATGCTGATTATAGGGATGTAGTGGAGAGGTTACTGAACGATGTATTGACCTTCACCGGACTTGGGGCCAAGACCAGCTCTGACTATGGGATCTTCAAGCAGAGGAACGCCGGGAGATGATGGAGAATTGACCATGGGAGCAAATAGAGGGGACAGGTTCCGGGTGAGGCTGATCACCCCCGCCTTCGCCTACGGGGCTGGGGATGAGGGAGAGAACCCAAGCCCGGAGATAAGGGTTTCAAGCCTGAGGGGTATCATCAGGTGGTGGTTCAGAGTTACAGCAAATGGTATCCTGAGGAATCTGGGCATGTCGAGCAGTAGATCGCTGAAATGCGTGAGTAGAATGGAGGCTAGGATCTTAGGCAGTACCAGCAGAGCTTCCCTTGCCAAGTTAAGGATTGAAGACGACGGCCTAGGAAGGGTCAAGGCTTCCGAGATCTTCGGAAGGTGCTGCGAGATAGAGGTGAGCTCGAGCAAGGAAAAAGAATCCTCCCGTGGTGATAGAAGGGTAGCCAGATACTGCGTGAATTACCTCGGATATGGAATTCCGGCGGATGCTGCAGGTCTCAAGGGCGAGTTCGATCTGCTGGTTTATTTTGACTGGAGATCCAGCAAGTTAGAGAGGGACATACTGAGAACTGTTATAGGGGTATGGGGCGCCCTAGGTGGAATAGGTAGGAGGCAGAGGAGAGGGATGGGCAGCGTGTCGCTGATTGATGCCCCGGAGGTCGAGGGGGTAAAGCTGACCTCCCATCCCTTCAACGACGATAATGTGAGGTCGCTTCTAGAGGAGCTTGGGAGTCTCGTCTTGGGTTATTCCCGTGAGGCCGGATGCGACAGCCTGCCTGAAGGGGGAGATGTGGATAACTTCGGCGAGCTGCATGCTGAGTCATTCCATCCGGTGATAGGGCCTTCTTACGATGATTCAGTGGAGGCATTGAAGGAACTGGCCCTCAGGTTCAGGAGGTTCAGGGAGAACCCAAATGACAAGTCGAGATGCATGGAGATGCGTGACAAAGAGGAAGAGAGAAGGCCCATCCGTCAGAGGACCTTACAGTATCTTAATGTCGTGAGTAGGATCATGTGGGGGACCTGGGGTGAGGGGGCGCTCTCCTTGGAGTGGTCCGTGTTCGGCCTCCCCCACAACTACTACAGCAGGAGGAAGGGGGGGAGAAAAGCCAAGGCCTTCATCACATGGAGGAGCGGGAGGCTAAGCGTTCAGAGAGGTAGAAGGGCCTCCCCGGTATTTGCAAAGGTAGTTTCCGTGGCAGATCAGTTGTACAGTCCTATGGTCTTCGTCATAACCTCTGATTACTTGCCTGAAGGCTCTGAGTTGGCTGTCACCGTCGAGTGGAGAGGTGGGAAGCGTGGAGGGCGGAAGAGGGTCAGCAGTTACCACGCCCCGGTACCTAGCATGAAGAAGCTGGAGGATTTCCTCTCCTACCTGAGGGGTGTTTGGGGAGAACGTTGATCGTATAACCCGTTACTCGAATCTCGATCATCCTTTTATTTTTCCCATGCCTTCTCAATCTTGTGTACAACTTAGCTAGCATTTTGAGCTCTGAGATCGAACATCTGAAGAGAGCGCTCATGCTGCCCCTGAAGAGGGGTCCCCCTGCTAAAGTTGAAGTGGTGGAAGAGCCCCTGAGGATTCACAGGACCTCCTCCCTTAAGAACGACACTCTGCGCATATCGGCCGAGGTATTCGAGGGTGGGGGACTGGATGCTGGGAGGAGGATCGTGAGAAAGGAGGTTCTCTCCATGATGATATCCTCAGAGTTGGACGAATTGGTTCCCCAAGTCCACGACTTGGCTTGGGTGGCCTCGGGGCTGAGCAGAAAATTATGGGAGAGAGCGAGGCTTCCTCCCCACCCTAAGTTCTCCAATTACGACCCTTATATGCTTGAGGCTCTGAGCCGAGGAACCCTGCTTACTCTTGTCGGTTCCCTGATCTCCATAATGAACGAGTCCTCCGAGCTAGGGAACCCCGATTTCTTCATCTACTTCTCCCTGCTCAGAAGGGCAGTGGTAGAGGAGGTGGAGTTTAACCAATCCGAGATGACCGTCCTGAGGGCCCTGACCGATGATCCCACGATCAAGCCCAAGGGGATAAAGGAGAAGTACGGGCTCAGTGAGCCGACCATATCTAGAGCGTTAAGGAAACTCAGGCTCTTGGGATTTATTTTCGGACCTGAGAACGTCAACACGAGAAAGTTAGGTCTATCTACAATCTCTATCGAGTATCCTAACGTGAGAGAACTCAGAAACGCGTTCTGGGACTTTCCCTTCACCTACACCCAAGTGGTGCCCGCATCCTCCGAAGTCGATGCCTTGGCCCTGCTCTTGATGCCCCAAGAATCCCTTCCTCACCTGATTAGAGAATTTAGATCCCTCGGATTCGGGGTGTTCAAGTCGAAGCTCTCCTATCACGGCTTTCGAATCGGCTCCAAAGCGCATCTGTGGGAGGTGATCGGTCGGGCTCTGCAAGGGAACATCCAGAGGCAGGGCCGTTTCTGCGAGGGACGAGATGGGGAGAGGGAGAGATTCAGGCTCTTGAGGGACGACCTCAGAATCCTCAATCACGTAATGGTAAGTGGAAGGGTGACTATAAGGGATGTTGAGGCGATGGGAGTTAGCTCCCCAAGGTACAGGCTCTCCAGGCTCAGGGAGTATAAGTTCATAATGCGCAAGTACATGGTGGAGGTCCCCAAGGGATTGGATCTCATATACGTGAAAATATGGTGTGAAGAGGAAGAGTTCCCTAAAGTAGCCAGGATTTTCACCCCGATATCTGCATGCACCTTGCACTACATGGAGGGTCCGGGGTTCAGGGGTTGCGCAGGTATGGTGTTCGTTGGGAAGGACGAGAAGGGAGATTTCATCTCCACCCTGTACACGATCCTAGGGAGACGCTTGCTTGTTGCGACGGATGTAATACACGTAAACCCCCTCTGGTTGATTCCGGATGAGCTGTGGAACGAGAGATTACAGAGGTTCGAATGGGAGTCTCCTTTCTCCGACTTGCTGTCTAGGATTTCCAATTTCATGATGGAAAGTGAAAACTTGGGGGATAAGAGTTAAGGGTGCGCGGGCGCCCCGACCTCGGGAGTCATCGGAAGGAGGGCAGCAGCCACACCCCCTCACCTTCCTGGGTGGGGCGGGCGGGCCACACGGGCCTCCGTCCTGCGCACCCCTATATCTAGGGTGGTTGAATAAAAAAGGGGTCTGTGTAACTCAAACCGGGAGCCCCTCCCCCCACAAAAAAGAAGGAGGGGATGATCCCTCTCCTAGCTCAGGCAACGTGAGGGCTACTCAACGGGGCAAGGGGGCCATATCGGTCCCACTTTCTCACCTCCCGAGTTATCGGGAGGTGAGGGATAGTGGTGCATTCTCCGCGGGAATTTCTCCTGAATTATTTCAGCTACTTTAATAATCTAAGTAGGCCAAAAGGAGTATAGGGTTTTCTCGTTAGCTATTTAAATTTATAGAGAAGTAGCATCGGGATTGAACCCGTAATCCCTAGCCACATTCCTCATCATCGATATAAATTCCCCCATCTCCCTCTCGATCCTCCGTACAACCTCCTCATCATAGTTCGGAACGTAATACCTCACCCTTCTCCTCCCCACGCTGGACATCCCCTCACACTTCCCCCTCCTGTGAGCCACCCCTTCCCTGAGATAACCTGCAGCTAAGAGGGGCTTCAGCAGGTTCCCTCCACCACCCCTCTGCAGGGAATCGTCGAGATGCCACCTCAACCTCGTTGTTTGCCAATAAGGGACCTTCTCCCTGAGCTCAAGTATCTTCGTTAAGAGCACCTCCATCTCGTAGACAGTCAAACCCAGCCCCGGATCTCTGCACGCCACCCTCTTGGCAAACTCTTCAATTTCCTTGGAGATTATAAGGGGCTGCAGGGCTCTTTTCAGCTCCTCTAGATCACTAAAACGCCCTCTAGTGAGGTAAACTACTATCAACGCCCCCAAAACCCTGAGAGCCGCTTCATTCGTCCGTGGGAATATGTGATCTCCCTTAGACTTCAGCACGGAGATTCTCAGGATCCTAGCCCTGTCCCCGACTAGGAGGGCCCTCCTCCCCCTCCTGACTGTTCCGCTACCTAGGAGACGGAGACACTCGTTCACATAGTCGACATCCTCCTCGGCGTCGTACGGCATGACCACCTGTTCCTCGAAGTTCCCGTACCTCCGTTCAAGATCCAAGATATCTATCAGTTCGGAGTGCACCTTCCTCATGAAGCCCAACCCTCTGACCGGCCTCGACAGGTTAGTCAGGACCCGGGGGGAGAGGGCGACCTTCCCGACCAGAAAGTCCAAGTGCGGATCATCGTCCTTGATCGATATCTCCGATCTCAGGAACACATCCAGAGCAAGGGCAAGGTCAACCGCCAGCTCAGTCTGTCGTCTGACCCTTCTCGCGAAGGCGTGAAATGTCCTGACCTTCCTGTCGTCTGATCTCAGGAAGGGGATCATTATCCCATCCTTTGAAATGTAAGCCTCTGGATAAGCGGCTATCCTCCTGTAGTCCGGGAGGAGATCGGGGGACCCACCCCTGAGAGGGGAAATTGTGACCTTTATCATATCATCCGTCAATCCGAGCCGCTTGTTCAGGGGACCGAAGTTCCTCAGGTACCTGAACGGGACCTCGCTCCTGTAGAGTAGATAGACCTCCGCGAAGAACCTCGACCTCCAGCTGTCGTCGGGCATCTCCCCCTTCAGTTCCCTCTCCAGCACCTCCCTGAAAGCTAGGGCCATGTCAGACCAATCCGGCAGCCTTCCCGTGCTGCCGTCATTTCTCATCAAGGTGGGTGCCTGTACCCTCAGGGAGGACAGGCCGAAGAGATAGTCGGTCCTAGTCAACTGGAATGCCCTGTGGAAGACTATACCCTCTCCCCTCCAATCCCACGACTCCCTGATCCGCGCAGATGCGCAGGGGTCAAGTCCCCTCACCTTTCTAAAGGCCTTAAACAGGCTGCCACAGATGTCCAAATAGTCTATAGAGCTCCTACTGGACTTCACGGCTGAAATCACTTTAGAGCACCTCTCCCTGATGGGTTTCAGGATCCTCAGGGGTCTGTAACCCCTCGTGCCGAACTCCACCTTACCTCTCCTGAAGAAGACCGCTCCGAGGGAGAAGGTGACGCCCAACAGATCCATCGCTCTCACCGCTGCCGGCGGATCCTGATGTCGCACAGACTGCCCATATCCTTGGATCCGATCATCTCTCGTCCCAGTTCGTTCAACCTCTCAAAAAGTCTCCTGTCATAGACTATCTCGATGTTATCCGGGTGAGAGAGGATGTTGACGATGGTGAAGTGGGTGAGTCCGAGATGGGCCCTGAGGTGTCGCATTATTTCCATAACGCCATCTTCTCCGATCACTTCCTCCGGGCGATCTTTCATGAGGATCGCCATGGCACCCAAGAAGTTCTTGAAACGAGGGCTAACTTCCATTCCGCTCAGCTCGATGTAGACATCCCTCCTCGTCAAGAACCTGATGAGGCAATCAAGGGTTTCCTCTAAGTTCGCTCCATATCTTTCAACAAACTCCTCTGCATTCCCCGAATGTAGAGTGTTCAGTATATCTCTAATCATGATGTCTCCATCGCATTTGCCGTCTTTACCTACGAGGACATCGATTTTTTCCCTCTTGAGGTTTCGAAACCATAAGGGCAGGTAGTACACCCTGAAAAGATCTATGCTAGAATCCTGAGCACCTAGGAGGGATCCAACCCTCCCAGCAAGGGACCGAAGGTCCTCGAGCAGATCTGTTTTGTTCCTCTTCCTGAAGTTCCTGACGAAATCCCTCAGGGCTTCATCAAATTTTCCTATGGCTTCTTTCACGCCAGATTCATCGCTCTCATTTAGTCCAGCCAGCAACTCTATGCCTTCTTCCTTCAGCCCGAGCTCCCCCAGCAGGAAGGACAGGTTAGAGGACAGACCCTGTCTGTCGAAGTAGATGGCTAGGGAAAGGAGGAAGTCCGCTTTCAGTCCTCCGGCGAGTTGCCCGACGCTAAAGGGGCCGTCGGGATTGAAGTCCGCGACGTCCTCTATCGCATCCAGATCCCCGAACATTCTGGAGAGGAGAGATGCTGCTGCATCTAGGAACACGAACGTGGGGCCGGTCGTCCAGCTGAAGCCAATCCTCGCTCCCTCGTCGTCCCAGCTCATGACGACCATGTCCCTCACCCCGCCGTCCTGTCCTTCCGGGGCGGGGAAAAGCCTGGCCTTGAGTTCATTTCTCAGGAGGTCGTAGATGCCTCCCCTGCCATAGATTCTACGAACCATCTCCGGGATTCCGGCCAGCTCCTTGTGAGCGTAGCTCACGATCACCTCGTTGAGGGCACAGGAGATCCTCCTCAGCGAACCCAGAAATCCGCTCAGCAGTCTGGCATCATGATCCGACCTGATAACTCCAGATATTTTCTCCAAGTAGTGGAGGTCATTTCTGACGCTGTCGATCATGGATGAGAGTCTGTCCAAGCTTCTGGCCATCGATCCCCCCACGATCATACCCGTCAGGGAGGACATGTCATCCACCAGTTCGAAGGTGCTCAGCAAACTCTCAGCATCAGATACCCTGAGCGGTATTCCCACGGATGGACCCGAGGTTTCCCACTCTCCACGGCTCCGGGAAGGGATCTTCCCGCAGTGATGGGTCAGTTCGACCGAGTACGGGTCGGTGTTGTAGAGTCGCAGGTCTTGGCCGTACACCTCGGTGAAGGAGCGGGTTCCGAGGAGAGCCGAGAGGGTGACCGCGTTCATCCCGGAGGACGAATCGAAGTGCACGCTCATGATCGGATCCATGCCATGCTCCCGATTCCTCGCCCATATCTCCTTGAGGGCCACGTAAACCCTAACGAAGGGATCCAAGAGACTGCCCTCTAGCGACAGGGGCATGTAAGTTACCTTCCTCTCACTTGAGCTGGATCTCTTCTCATACCTGAGGGGAAAAGTGCCCGAGACCTGAACGGGCACCAGGATGAGCCTCCCTCCGTCATCGAGAGATTTACCAGGGTTAAGGGCCTCCAAGGCAGTCTTCAAATCCCCGAGCAGCTCTTCGTCCATTTCGCTTCTGCTAGGGTCGAATATTTCGCTGAATACCCTCGGCTCTTTGAAGGACTCTTGAACCCTTTCCAGCACCCTCTGGAGGCTCGCATTCAGACGACCCTCCACTTCCTCCGTACGTCCCAGCCGTAAGTAGTCCTCGAGCCTATCCCACGTGAGATCATCGAAAGCCGCTATTAATGAGTAGGGGAGGAGTATGATCAAGTAGGGATGGGGTGCGCAGCTCCCTCCCTCATCGTCACTCCTGACGGGTTTCCTAGCAAGCACATCGGCGAGGATTGGTATTGCTGGCGTCGTGGCGCAGATGGAGAAGGCTCCCATCCTGTATTTCGCCCAACTCTGATCAAGTAGGCCCCTTCCAGCGACCGAGATCACCACATCCAGCACCATACCACCCGTGGATATCGCACCCGAATTCGGCGAACCGTCTTGTGCGGGGGAAGTATCGCGCGCAACCCTCATCTGCACATGCATTATAGATAAACCGGTCTCAGTTTTAACGATTATCTTCACAGGATATCCGAAGTTGTGGTATGATATCATCTAAGCGAGATACATTAATATCTTTTTGTTTCACCTTCCGTCCATTCCCTATTATGGTGAGCGTTACTGCGTATCCGAGACCTGTTGAAGGAGGTGAACACCGGGTAATTTATTCGTTAGGCGACGCCGAAACTGAGTTCGAGGGGTCTAGTGCAGTTTTTAGATTAATGACTTAAATTTTAAATACTGAAATCCTAAGAGAATATATCATAGTCATGAAACATCCTCTGAGACGCTAGAGAAATACTTTCACCCGATAGTTCGGAATAAAAGACCCGGAAGCAATAAGGGCTCCAAGGGAGCGTGGGTTCAAACATTATGGTCCTCATGAACTTCTGCACGCTCCCCCTCCCGGGATGAAGCAATAAGGGCTCCAAGGGAGCGTGGGTTCAAACGGGTTCGGGTTCTCTATAACCTCCTCCACTAGGGCCTTGACCCTCGAAGCAATAAGGGCTCCAAGGGAGCGTGGGTTTAAATCGACGAGCTGCCTCCTGAACTTATTGTCATAGAATCCCCTTCATCAATAAGTAGTAAGGAGCTTTAGAGTGTTAGTAGCTTAGCTCTATCTAATGGCACTTCATGGCTATTATGATCTTCTAGCCAGGCGCGTAAGGGAGCAATGGTTACTTTAGAGCAGTTCAATATTTTTAACATTTTTAGATTAGATTTCCTACTATCATCCGCACAATCCCTTAGCGCTTTATCATCGCTTTATCATTCTCTATTAGTTAACTGATGACTTAAAATGCGCTTCTCTGAAGATGTGGACAGAACGATGCCTCGAGGGAACTTCAAGCATGATCCCTAGGGTGTGAAGATTACTATCATCAGTCATGGTTAATAAAAAGGTATAGAACATACAAGCCCTAGCGAAGAATTGATAATTTCGGGTGCGTTAGCATGCCGAGGGATAAAGAGAATGCTGAGGAGCTGATTAATTCCATGCTCACCCTGCTGAGGATGCTCTATGATTCGACTGCCGAGATTAAGGAAAACGTATCAGCCATCGAGATATATTTCAAAAAGAGCAAGGGGAAAGGAGCTGGAAGTAGTCGAAAATACTTCTACAGGATCGAGAGCGGGAATATCCCAGAGGATAAGATCCCTTTCGTGGGCCTGCTCGTATCCAGATACCCTTTGAACAACTTGAAAGTCATCTCCTTCAGGCTAGAGCAAGGGAGGAAGAAGGTCGGTAGAATAAGAAGTGACGAGTATAATGGCATCAGGGGGAGTCTGGTAATCAGTCCAGGCGAGATCTCTTATAGGGATGGTACACTCGAGATAGAAGGATACTCAACCCTGCTTGATCCGTGCGGAAGCGTCTCCGGATTTATCAACCTCTCTCTGAAGGTCGATGAGTATCCATCCGGTGAGGAGGAGAACATGAAGAGAGATAAGGGAGGGAGTGAGGACATCCAGATGGTTGCGAAGCTCTTCCTACTGCCTCTCCGCTCCTCCTCCGGATCCGTTGAGTAAATGTAAATAGGTGCTGCCCTGATGAGTGATTCTTCGCACATTGGAATTTGGGCACTCCTTCACGACCCCCTCATCAAGGCTGTCATAATTAACCGTATAGGTCATAAGGAGTTGAGCAATAAGATCTACTCCCTTCTGCTCTGTGGTGGGAGGCCACCGGTCAGTAAGGTCGGGATGGCCGATCAGCTGAGCTCCCACGCAGACAGGGTCCTCTACTTCCGAGAGCTCAAGGTGAAATGGGGTAGGGAAGAGAGCAGGATTGTCAAGCATCCGATCTCCAACAGGTCTCTAGATGAGATGTTGAGATGCGGAGCCGAACCCTCCGGGGATGTTATGGGTATCATTCGAGATTTGAGACTCTTGATTGATCTCATGTCCTTCTCGGGAGGACAGATGGTTCTGGACAACGGTAGCAGGGTAGGTTTGACCAAGTTCTACTCTGTGATCATTCCATCCAAGCTCAGATCGACCTTGAGGGGGTTTCTAGGATGTGAAGATAAGGGAAGATCCAGATCCCTTGCAAATCTCCTCTTTCCTGGAAACTCTGGGGATTACGACGTTCTCACGGTCGTTTATATGTGGAGATGGCTCCACCTCATGTACTACTACGCTTTCCTAGAGAGTGGCCTTTACTCTACTTTTTCGAAGGAACTCCCTGATAGAGATTTGAGGGGGCTTCTCCTGTTCACCCTTGACAAGGCCCTCCCCGCCGACACTCGCACCCCTTACAATCCGCTGATGGATCATCTCGAGTCCACCCTGGCTCTCTCCACGATATTTCGCTCCGGAGAGGATCTCTCGGTATTGCACTTCTCCATTGATGGTATAGAGGAGTTCCTTTCCGAGTCGAGGACCACCGCCGATTTCTGGGCCTCTTCCCTGATAGTTAGTGCGCTTACTTGGTCTGCCATCAAGGGGCTCCTCCGGATAGATGAAGGGGGATCCCTCAAATACACCCCCGCCAACATCGTGTATCCTGCTCAGAGGGGGTCCGTCTGGATGGACCTCTATCTAGCTAACCTCGCCCACAAGGATGAAAGAAGGAATTCAGTTGACTATTTTTATATGATTGCTGAGGAGAGAGGTTATTATGGATCATCGGAGGATGACGTGGATTTACCTGACGGTAGAACCCAAGTGTCCATTAAATTGGATGCCATGAATATGGGAAGGGAGCTCCTATCCGATGCTTTCAGACCTGAGATCCCGGGTAACTTCCTAGCATGGGTCTCCCACGAGGACGAGATCGAGGATAAGCTCAGGGGATCATACCATGATGGGCTAGAGGCCCTCCTCTCCAGGACTTTGGGGGACACCGTGAATTTCGATACATTTAGGAGATCGTTCACATTGCGCCCCAGGATCACCAAGAGGAAGTGGTTCAAGCTCGATAGGGGGGAGAAAATCGGGTACTGGAGCATCATTAGGAGGGCATACCAGGGCGACAGCGATCAAGCCATGG
>JALSOH010000009.1 GCA_026986575.1 Thermoproteota archaeon | reverse complement strand
AGAACTGCTAGAATTGAAAATAGCACTTATTAATGTGCGCACGTGTCTCTTTTTTAGCCTTCAAAGTCCAAGAGTCCGCGCTTATCTTCATCATTATTTTTAAAACTCTAATAGTACCACAGTAAAATATTTCTTAGATATTAAAAGTTTGATCCTTATTTTATCTAGCATCAATGCAATATAATTCGATTCAACTCACACCAAAATTAAATCCGAGTGATTAGTTCATTCACAATTTTTTGTAATTTTTCCTGGAATAGAGAATTCCTATCTATTACTTTACTGAGATAATCCTCACACTTACTGCTTTTAACTAAATCGAATTTAGATCTATCAGAACATATTTCTCTTAAGATGGGGCAGAGGAATGCTTCCTCTATGTTAGGGTCGAATATTATTGCTGTCACTTTGTTGCTGTATTTTTTACTAACACCTAACAGAATGCGGTCATCTATTTTATGTAATATGAAGTAAGCATTAATATATTTTCTCGCTACTTCCCCTTTCTCAAAATCTATTACAGCAAAGATTCTATAATTTTCAGATTCTTTAATTATTCTCTCAATATTGCTCAATATTCTGTCCCTTCCCTGCCTAAAATTATGTCTAAGCTTTGCTTTGAAACTAAACACCTCATTGAGCATATCCAGCATACGCTTCGCAATGTAATGATTAGCACAACATTCCGCCAATATCAACATGTTTGGCCTATCTTTCATCTACTTTGCCCTCCGTGTAAGCTTTAAGGATCTTCTCAGGCGGCATGAAGAGTATGTCCTCTGCTGTCCTCATTTCCTTAGCTAGTTTTTCTATATTCAATTTGAGGGCAGTCGACAGGCCGTTTTTGTTCCTAGTAACATAAATTGTGTTCACTTTCTCGATTTTATCCCAAAGCATAGAAACAAAAATGGGATTGTGTGTAGCTATAACGATATATAACTCCTTCATGGCTTCTTCTATGTATTTCACTAGCAAGTCTAGGAAGAAGGGGAAAATATGAGCTTCAGGCTCCTCTAGTAAAAGTATAAATCTTTTCTCAAGACCATACATCTTCGTATAGTTTAACGCGGAACGAAGTGAAATTACATAGTACAGAATGCGGAAAATGGAGTCTGAGACAGCCGTTGAATCAATTTCAAAACCATAGTCGAATATTACCACTTCCCCAGATTTTAAGACTTTTAAATCCACTTCTTCATCTAATTGATCTCTCAGTTTCCTATTTATTGCTATTATAACGTCGTGAACCGTTCTTATAATAGATGGAGCATTCCATCCAAATTCACTTAAGATATTTTTAGGGAAGGATTTAGGTTGATTATTTTTCAGACGTAAATGAAAGCCACATATCTGTGGAGAGATACACGAATTTGTTGAAAGACCATATCTATCGTATCCATAAAGCCTTGATTCATAGAATCCATTCTTCCCAAATCTTTTAATAGAATCTAAGATCCCTTGGAATATGTTAGGCTGAATGGATTTTAGATCCCATGGTATTGGAGTACCATTTAATACCACATTTAATTTACCGCCTTTATAAAATAAGTTTAAAAATTGATGGATGTTCTGATCTTTTATTTCAATTTTGATTTTCCTAACCAAATTGTTATAGTTGAACAATTGAGGATGCTCACTAAATCGAGTTATTAGATGAAGTGGTTCAAAATTCGCAGGATTATCACCGTACTCCTCTTTCACTAATGTAATCCTATTGAAATACCCTAGTAGAGCAATCGCGTCCAAAATATTCGACTTACCACTGGCAGGAGGGCCCAAAAGTACAGTTAAAGGGGCTATATCAAGATCTATAGTATCTCCAATCGACTTGAACATGCTAATCTTGATATCCATATGGTTCACCTCAGATTTCAACCAGCTTTTACTCTTAATGATCCGATTTAAATTTGTGGAGGGGAAGGTTTAGTTGCTAACATGAATTTTTGTGGTTTATTGAAGATTAAGTATCATCCCATAGGGTGGTTATATGTTACTTCAGTTGTCCGGAAATTTCTGGTTTCCGGACATAAATGAGTGGACACACTGTCACCTAAGGCCTGAGAACAGCTCATCAAATAATCTCCTGTCTACATAGAACCCAATCTCAATCAAACGCCGGTATAATGTGTTAAGGGACATTCTCGTGTCTTCTCTAACCAGCTTCTTGAGTATAGATAGTGATCCGAGAACAGTTTGCCCCAATTCCCTGGCTATCCTACGCGCCCTTTTGTCATCTCGCGCGATTCCTCATTACCTCTTTCAAGACTCCTGTAGGTATCTCCACTTCCTCAAATAACTCGATGCCTTCCTTCAATAGACCAAGCTTGGAGAGTACGATGAGTGGAGACGTATCAAGAACCACTCTCAAAGACCTTCCTGTAGACATCAATCTCCTCCTCTATCTCTTCTTCGTCGAGGAGGTCGTATTTCACGCCCAGTTTTCGCAATAAGTTCCAGAACTCATCTATTCTCAGGTCCAAGAGCTCGGCAGCCTTACCCGAGGATATTCTACCGTTCAGTAGGAGCCCCAATACGATGAACAGCCTTTCCCTGTCGGGATATGGGAGGCGCTCCTTCTCCAAGACCTCTTTGAGTTCTACCATCAAGACCTCCATTTCCATCGAGTTCATGCAGGTTTATATCCTTGACTCCAAGAGGTTCGAGGGGAATCAATCACTGGGCCATCCCGTCCTCCCTCGGTTAGGCTAGAACTCGTCGAGGTATAAAGGAATTTACAAGAGTCCCGCGCGGGCGGGAAACCTACTTCTCTGGGACGGCAATGCAGGTCTCCTGCTCCGGGCCGTTCATTGGGAGGCGGAAGAACCTCAACACCTCTCTCCACTATCATCTTATTCTTCCCACCAGCGAGGATTTCACATAAGTTTCGATCCTCTCATCACCCAGCAGAACGCGTGCGGCCATCTTCCCACTATCTTCACGACCAGCGTTTCTGATCAGGGGCCTTAGGCCCTTGAGAGCAGATACCACTTCTTTCAGAGAGTCGAAGAGACGACCAACTTTCCCCTCGCGACGACCGCGTACCTACCCTCCTGCTTCCTCAGCTCTTCCTCGAGGGACTCGTACGCCAGGTTATTGACATCCTGCTCCGTATCGGGAGCTTGTCTTTCAGATCAAGCCACATCTGACCGCCCCTTCAAACGCTCGGGAAAGAGTTAGCCCTCTACTGACCGACTCTGCCTTGAACTCCCTTATCCTCATCTGCTTCCTCAACGTTTTCCTTCACAATTCTTCCTTTTATCTCCACTCATGGCTCTCGAAAAGGGATGTTAGCTTTGTAAGGATCGATATAGCGTTCAGATCAGCCAGCTTTCAGCCTTGGAGGATAGCCTTCGTTCATCTCCCAGATGAGGACTCCGTTGAAGTACACTTTCATGTAGTAGCCCCTCAGTGTTATCCCATTCCCCACTACGAAGCTCAAGGAGAGGAACGAACTCTCACCTTCTCGCAAGTGCACCCAGAGCTTCCTGACGGCTGCGGCCTTGTCAGGTCTGAACCTCAAATCCTCCCTCACTTCCAAGGTCACGGTTCCCTCCACATCCCCACTGCTCGCCCTCACCATCACTGCAGCGGTGATGAGACTCCCGCTCGGCGCTCTATAGACCTGTCGTCCTCCCTCCAGCCATCCGTATCTCTCAACGGTCAGGGTACCACCTCCCCCTCCAGTTACGGTCAACGTCGGAGCCTTCTGGATCGCTGGGCTTTCCACGGGCAGTCTGGGAGGGTAGCTGTTCTCCATCTCCCACACGGGGGAGCCGTTGAAGTACACTTTCATATAGTAGCCTCTGAGGCTGCTCGATCTATCCGCGGTGAACTCCAAGTAGAGGGCTCTCTCCTCCCCGTTACTCAAGCTGACGTAGAAGTTCTTTCGGGCGGCGACGGAGTCGGGGAGGTATTTCAGGTCTCTCCTGATTTCGAGGGTCACAGTGCCTTCCACATTGCCCCGAGCCCTGATGAGAACGCCCGCCTTGACCATCGATCCCGGACGGGCTGATGACGCGAAAACACTATCGATGAACCAACCGTACTTCGCGACGATTACGGTACCCTGAGGCTCACTCACCGGCTGGCTGTATTCTCGGGATTGGGGTGGTGAGGGGATGCCAAGGGAGTACCTGTACGAGCCAACCTTAAGGAAGGGAACCGTGACCTCAGAACCCGGTATTTCCAGTCCGAGAACCGTCAGTGGGAGCTTGGCCGTGCCCTCAACCTCGTATTTAAAGTTGAGGGATGTGGTCCCGCTCCTAATAGCTGAGGTCGCTTCCTCAAGGACGACTGAAATCGCCTCTTGTAGATCTATGGAGATGGGGAGATCGATGGTCTTCTCTCCTGGGGGAATGAGGACATCTTCCAAACGGCCGGAGGCGACCGATCTGCCATTAAGCCGTAGGCTGTAGTTCAGCTCCCGGACCCTGAGTGTGTAATCCGTCGGGTTCTTGAGGAGCATGGATATCTTCAGATTCACTTTCCTGATGACGGGCTCCACGGGGGGTATCCCCACCTTGAACTTCCACTCTACATCTACTCCCAGATCGGCTAATCGAACGTTCTCAACCTTCAAGCTCTGGGCAGCGCTGGCGGCTCTCGCGAGATCGAAGAGGATCATCCCTCCGACGATCAACGCTCCCAGCAAGATAGCATAGAAGGTTCTCATCGGAATCTATTCACGGGAGATCTGGTGGAGGTTATTAACATCGATTGCCGCGAATTTCAAAATCCTATTGGATGGTGAAAGAGAGGTTAGTGCGATGTCATCGATCTCAGAACACCGAATAGCCTTATGGTCACACGAGACTTGGGCTGATTAGCTATATTCCAAAAGGGATATCATCAGCCCCGTAGAAAGCACGCGGAGACATTAGCTTCTCTCAGACCTGATGCCCCTTACAGAACTGATGCCCCTTACAGAAGCTGGAGGAGTTCGAGGAGGGAGGTCTATAGCGCGTACTTAATAACCCTCAACAGCTCATACAATCGATGGAATTCCTCAGGAGAAGGGCGGAACAATTCGAGGAGGAAGCTAAGGAAGCCTTCAAGAAGGGCAACTACAACTTCACCCTCCTCTTCGTGGAGCAGGCTCTGCAGTTATACCTCAAATACATATTGGCTAATAAGGTGGGCGACTTCCCCAAGACGCACGGGCTCGTCCGCTTGATAGAGGCCCTCTCTTCCGTCTTAGGTGAAAGAGTGATAGCGTTCTTATCGGAGAACAGGATCATGGTTGATCTGCTGACGGAGGCCTACGTGGGAAGCAAATACCTCGATGTGGAATATGGAAGGGAGACCGCTGAGGAGGCCCTGAAGTTCTTGGAGAGGTTCAAACATGAGTTCAAGGATGAGCTTCATTGAGATAGCTAAGAGATCAGCTGAGACGATCGAGAAGTACAGGAAGAAACTGGAGGTTCATCTCCGCACCATAAAGAAGGTGGCGGAAGAGCATTTCGGCACGGATGTCAGGGTTTACCTGTTCGGGAGCGTCCTCAGAGGAGATTACAGGCCCCAAAGTGACATAGATGTGGCCGTGGTGCTGAAGAGGAGGCCCTCTGTGGAGGAGAGGATTGCGTTCAGATGCAAGATCAGGGAGGAATTGGGCCTCTTCCACCCCTTCGAGATCCATATAGTGAGTGAAGACGATTGGAAGAGGTGGTATGGGAGGTTCCTCAAGGGCGAGTGGAGGGAAGTTGATGAATAGCCGATGGATCGAGGCCAAGGAGGAGATAGGTGAACTTAAATTCATTGCACATTGGATCTAATTGAAAATCGGGCCCGGCTTAATTCCTTAAGTGGTTTCAGTGGAAGATAGAATCTCCCTGACTCCTTGAATGTACTACCGAGATTCCCACCAAGAGGAATCCCTTCCATCGCCCAGTAGGAGAATAAGGGGGAAGATGGAGATCATCTCCTCCTCACAGCCAGGAGGAGAATCGTCAATATTGCCAGCATACCTGCCAGTCCACCTAGAGCGATCATGTACTCGGGAGAACTCTCCTCCACGACTGTTACGGTGGTGACTGCGGGGGTAAGTGTGAGAGCAGTGGTCGAGCTGGTGGGAAGCTGACCTGTCCATTCCGACCTCTGGGGGTTCTCCTGAGTCGTCTCAATGCTACTCGTTGGAGTGGATGAGGGTGCAGGCGAAGGAGCAGATGCCGCGCTGGTGGTAGCCTTCCTCACCAGCACGGAGAAATCAGCTCTCTCCTCGCTGCCCCCGGACCTCACGACCAAGGTCATATCGAACCTCCCGTAGGAGAGGGGATGGGTGAATATCTTCAGCCTGTAACAGCTCCCCTCCTTGGATATGACGTATCTGTAGCCAGTGGGCAACCCCTCTATCCTGAAGGAGGGATTGCTCAGGGGAGTGCAGAAGTCATAATGGGCCACATCACCTGCGCTCACCTCCCGATGGGATGGGTTGAGTGAGAGGCCAGCTTCTGTACTGGAGGTCCTCGAAGGGGTTGATTCCGTGTTTGTATGGGATGTTCCCGTGGTGGATGAGGTTCGGGCAGGTGAACCCGTCCCCGGGGGCGAGGTCGATGGGGGACTGGTGGTAGAGCTCCCCGATGTGGATGAAGATGTGGGACTGATCAGAGTCATAGTTAAGAAGGAGGAGCAGCTTACAGTCAAGTCCCTACCCCCGGATCCTCCCCAGCTCTCATGTCTCTCACTATAACTCACTGAGAGCCTGTATCTTATGCCAGGACTGCATTCAAGAATCCGGGATGAGGCAGAGATGCGTCCGTCCCTTTGGGTGGCAATAGCACTGACATCTAAATTGCTTCTCTCATCTTGAGCCTGGTCAGCTGGCAGATCGGTGATGGTATAAGCCCTGCTATTTACAGTATAGGTGCCCTTCTCATTCACACTTGCAGCTAAATGGAGAGCGACTTCGGAGCCTGCAGGGACAGTTACAGAGGATGGGATCTGATCCCCTATATATGCACGACGCGTACCATCTGGGTAAAAGATCTCAAGGGCGAATCTGAAACCCGTTGGGGTTATATCCTCTCGATCCTCATCCAAGGTGAGGGTGGCGCTCAGGGTTTTCTCCGGATGAATTGCCAGTGCTTCGATTACGGGAATGAGAAGGAGTAGGACAAGGAGGAATGTGGTAGAACGCATGCCTCCTCTGATGAATGTAACAACTACATTAAATTAAAATTTTTGTTCAAGAAAGTAAATTCTGCTCGTTAGAGCATACAGCCCTTGGAACGCTTCGCCTAGAGATAGGCGAGCTCACGGAGAAGGCTGAAAAGCTGATGATGGCCATCCGGAGGAGGGAGGTGGAAGGGGTGGTTCCCCTACCGTCCCCTACGAGTTCGTAGTCCATTGGTCGAGGGGCAGGCTGCCCGGGTTGAAGAGTCCCGACGAGATCGTGGCCTTCTTCTCCGCCTTTTTCACGGTGGTGGATCTATCGCTCAGGGACTACGTTGAGGTGGCAGTAGTGAAGGCCGAGGGAGGCGAGATATTGTCGTCCTCGGATGATCCGAGGTTATCCAGCCGAAAACCCAGCTTGGTGGATGCCTCTGTCATCTACGCTGCCAAGAAGATCGACGCTCCGGTGATAACCGGCGACTTAGATCTCTCCTACGTGGCGAGAGCCATGGGCATAGAGGTCACATGGTAGTTTCGAACTGGCACTCTCAAGGATATGAGTCAGTCAACTGCATTCTCCGGACATCCTAGAATCTTTTTTAGCTATTTCACTGAGCGATCTTCCAATCGACCCAGTTTTCTCTCTGTCCAACCATGCGATCTCGCCATTCCCTTGGCGGGCATAGCGACTATCGAGAGCGATCCTAAGCAGCTTTTTGGAGCGGGTGAGCTTCCTAACCCATATACGCTACTAAAAAGGATGGGGGTGGAGTTACCTCCTCCTCAAAAGAAGGATTATCACGAGCAAGGCCAGCACGCCAGCCAGTCCGCCTAGGAGGAAGTCCACGCTGGGCTCCTCCACTACTGTGGTAACGGTGACAACGGGCGCAGTGGCAGGTGGCGATGAGGGTGAGAATAATGACGAGGCTGAAACGCGCTCACTGGCTCGAGTGCCATTCCCTAAACCGAGAGAAGGAGTCGAGTTCGATGGCGCGTGGGATTTCGACTCCTCACTGCCACCCGTGATAGTGCTCGAGCCCGTGGCCCTCTTCACCATAAGGATGAAGCCAGCTCTCTCCTCATTCCCATCGGACCTCACAATGAGGGTCATGTCGAACCTCCCGTAAGAGTGAGGGTACGTCGTGATCTTCAGCCTATAACAGCTCCCCTCCTTGGATATGACGTACCTGTAGCCAGTGGGAAGTCCCTCCACGCCGAAGGTCGGGTTACTCAAGGAGGTGCAGAAGTCGTAGGACGCCACTTTACCGGCATCGACCTCCTGGGAAGTAGGATTGAGGGAGAGACCTATCTGAGTTGGCGAGGATGTGGTGTTACTTTCGGAGGTTCGGGTGTGCGAACCACTTGTCCGGGTGGAAGTCGAGGTGGTCTCGGAGGTGAAAAGCCATGGAGGCATACTGGTAGGTTGAGGGGGTGGAGGTGGGATTATGATGGGTGGCTTGCAGATCACGATGACGCTCTTTCCCCCCACTTCTTCCTGACCCCCATGCCTTTCGCTGTAGGTCACGCGGAGCCTCACCCTGAGACCTGGATAATACTTCAAAATTTTGACCGCTGATGAGGCCTTGGCATCTCCGCTCGACTTGTCGGAGATGGTGGAGCCTCCAGGAGCCACTATATCTCTGGCTTCGCCACTCGGGAGATCGGTGAGCACTTCGACCTCACTTCTGATACTGTAATTCCCCTTCTTGTTCACTCGCATCGTGAGGACTAGCTGGACTATGGTACCCGGAGAGACCTCCACCGAGGAGGGTATGTCATTTCCATGGTATTCCTGAGACGGTCCATCTTCAGGGCGGATGTAGAGAGTGTACACAGGTCCGAAAGGAATCACACCCGGTAAGTCCTCGTCTAAATGAAACCTGCCCTCGCTAGCAACATAAGGACGGAAAGCGGAGGCTGGCAGAAGGGGGACGACGAGGAGGAGTAGTAGAAAAAACGTGATAGAACGCATATCCATCCGTTAATTACGAGGGAGAATTTATTAAATTTGACCTTAATAAAAGTAAATATCACGTTATACGCTAGCCTGTGAGGAGTCGAGGCCCCTAGGCTTGGTGACTCTCCCGTTTCAAAAATCCTGCGTGTGGATCTGTGAGATTCCAATATTATGCGAGTGCGATAATGTCTCCTACCTATATGTCTCTTCACATGACTCTCTGGTCGGTAGGGCACTACACGGTGTAGAGCATTGAAAGGCTCTGAAAGAGAGCTATGCCTTCAATGGATCTCTCGAACATCATTACTGTTCTCACGGAGACAAGTGGTCACAGTCATTCGAGATAATTTTTTAAAATATCAGTTAAATAAAGGACTAGTGAGGTCTGGGTGAGGGCGGCGGTCCTCATTATAGTCCTCTTGACGATCCTTCTCACCCCTATCTCTCTCAAGTTAGTTATAGGTGAGCCCGACTTCATTCTCCTTTCAGTGAACAGGGAGGGGGAACTCGTCAAGGTCTATCCCAGTGGAAATGTTGAGAGATTGAAGGGTTTCTTATATAACTCCGGGTTGGAGGTTCTAGGAGATAAGGTCTACACCGTTGAGGCCATTCAATACTACAAAAATAAGAGTAAAAGGAAATACATCGTCGTATACAAAAGAAGGATCAGCAATGGCGAGGTGGTGGAAAGGTTCCTATTTCCAGCCATTGACAGGGAGCTGGGAAACCTCATAACGCCTAGTGCCATAGAAATCTTACCAGGAGGGAGAATCGCGGTGCTCGATGGCTACAATGACAGGGTCTACATCCACAGGCAGGAGCAACGAGGAAGCTTGATAACGACGATTAAACTGCTCTCCCAACACGATTCCCGTTTTCAATCCATGGAGGCCCTGGTGGTGGGTGGAAGCCTCATCGTAATGAGCGATGGACGCGGGAAGATCCTGAAGATAGATCTCACGGATTATGGGGTTAGCGTCCTGAAGGACTTCGAGCATGTAGGGGAGCTGACACTAAATGCTATGGCCTACGGTTCGGGCTACTACTTTGTCGCCTCGCGCAACATGATATATGCCTTTAAGGAGGGAGGTGAAATAATCCCGCTGGCCTCGGTGCCGAGTGGAGATGGAATCGTCGGCTTAGCTGTGGTGGGCAGTGACCTCTACGCCTCAACTAGCAAGGGTTGCATTTACCGTGTAGATCTCCTCACGACCGATGTAAAGACCTTCGTGTGCGGGCTGGGCGAGCTGAGGGATCTGGAGGTGTATTATCCGCACGGCCCCCTTCCCGCGAGGTTCACCCTTACTCCTAAGGAAACGACAGCTAGAGGGGAGACTGGAGAAAGAGCCACTAGCGCGACGGTGATCAGAACGACTTCAGGTTCTGAGCCGGAAATATTCACAACGGAGACATCTACGAGCACATCCTCCCTTGCAGGGATTGAAATAGCTCGGGAATGGCTCCTTCTACTTGCGATCGGTATATTATTGGCGATTATCTACTGGAGAAAGGTAAAAGCTGGTCAGTGAGTTATCTAGGGTGCCGACACGCGCGTAGTTGCCCGTGATAGTAAGCCACCGTTTAAGCAGGCGACATGCCGCCTGTTATCTCTCGAGAGAAGCTAGGAGGTTCCATCTGTAGAAGCTCTATCTAGAGATCTAAAGTGAAAAGAGAGTCTGCTCTGATGATTGGCTCTGGATGCCTGAAGCCCAAGCCTTAATCCATTTAGATCCAGCGTTTAGCATCGAGTAAAGAATCAGGTCCTCCTCCTAAAGAGGAGGAGGATGAGGATCAGACCCAGTATTGCTGCTAGCATCCCGAGAACCTCGTTTAATGGATAGCCCTTCTCATGCTGAGTATACCCCACCGAGGTGACGTTGGCAGTAAGGACACTGGGAGAGAACTCTGTAGATGACGAAGTGTGTGTCTGTTGGGCCTCTTGTGTAGGACTCACACTGTTTCTGGTTGTCACCGACCCGTTTGCCCCCTCTCTAGGTGAACTGCTGGGTTCAGCCCTTTCAACCACTAGAGATATGGATGATCTCTCCTCCACATTCCCCTGGTAGGCCACCACGCCTATGCTGAACCTCCCGTAGGAGAGGGGATGGGTGAATATCTTCAGGGCGTAGCAGTCTCCCTCCTCGGTGATCAGGTACCTGTAGCCTGCTGGCAGATTCTCCACCCTGAACTTCGGGGATTCTAGGGAAGAGCATAGCTTGAAGCCGGCCACATCTCCCGCATCAACGTCGAGCTTCGAGGGGGTTACAGAGAGTTCCCTCGACTCCGTAGTGCTGGTTATCCATTTAACGGTGCCAGGAGTGTAGGAGGATGTTGAGGTCCCAGCTGATTGAGTGGAGCTTCCCGGCGATACCACTGTGAGGGTTGCGAGGGTCCCCGATTGGGTCGATGAGGTTGGAGCTCTCACCCACACCGTGACGGCCTTGTGCATGTTGCGGGAAGATCCATCCCTTAGGGATGCTCGATAGGAAACCTCTAGCCTGAAACCGAGCCCCCTCACGTAGTCACGGGCTATGGAGAAAGCGCGTGCGTCTACATTGCCCGTCCGATTATTGGCTTCGCAACTAGCCCCAGTACTCGCATCCATTCCGGAGGTATCGATTAGGGAGTAGGATTCCGCGCTCACGGAGTAGGTCCCCGGCTCTTTGACCCTTGCCATGAACCTCAGCTCGACTCGCGTTCCCAAGTCAACGGTCAAAGTCGAGGGGATCCTATTCCCCTCGTAGAGGGTGGAGCCCCCATCCGGATACCTCACCTCTAGGACGAACCTAGGGGAGATGGTAGCGACGATGATCTCGCTATCGATGGTCATTCGACATTGGCAGGAGCTCCTCAGAGGGGCAGCGGCAGCCCAAGCTAAGGGCACAATCGCTATGGCTATCAGGAGGGTGGAAAGGGGTTTAGTTATCCGCATCTAAACTCAAATATCTATGAATTAATTTAATTTAACCTTTAGGCAATCAAGTGCCCGAGAGCTCTTAGACTATTCCCAGATTCCTTAGCTCAGCGTGATCTCGATTTATATTTGTGCAGTATATTTCAGAAAAATCTCTAGTTAAGGGTCAGATAGTCACAAAGATTAAAGAAGTAAAGGCCTGTTCCACACACCTTGCCCTATTTACTCTGCTTCTTACCTTATTGGCTCCTCTCCTATGAAGACTGTGAAGCCTTGACCCTTGCCACGCAGCCTGCATGGGCGGCGACCAACAACCACAGATCTATTAGGAACTAGATATAATAAGAAAAAGTATTGCAAAATTATCTTATCACAGCTAAAGCTTTCTCCTTGTTCTTTCCTCTCCTCAACAGCTCTTCAGCCCAAAGTGGATGTTCTTCCTTTATTCTCTTCATCGGCATCTTACCACTCAAGTAAGTTGAATCCATGGGAAACACCTTTGGTCTGAGGTGTGTATAGCCCATATGGACTACTAGTATAAACATTATTGCCAAGATTGCCTCCTTGGTGTGCATCACCCAGAGCAGACCCTCTAGTACATTGGGGCCGTATAGCGCCATTATCACTCCGGGTATCCCGAGCACGACCATACCCCAGTAAACTCCCCAGTACTCGAATAGTTGCTCGGGATCGTATTTGCCATATGGATCTGGCTTTACCTTTGAAGAGATCGTGCGGACTAGGGCCTTGAAGAAGTTTCTTACGAACCTCAGACTGTAGAATTCTAACATAGGGTACTTCCTCCTAAGACTCTGGCCTGCGGCCTTAGACAGTATGGCATCAATTAGGTACTGGAGAAAGTGTATGATTACTAGGACTCCCATGGCGAATCCAGAGTAGACATGAATAACTAGGAAATCAGCCCTAGTAGTGTAAAGCTTTAGGTTAAGTGCGAGTCCGGTGTAAGCGCATGCTATGAAGGTGAGCATTATCCATATGTGCTGGATCCGCTGCCAGAGGCTGAGCCTTTCCACCCACACATCGTCCTTTGCCTCAGCGCTCTTGTAATACTTTCTCCACTTCCCCGCCTCGGCAGCCTCTAAGGCCAAATGCCCTAAAACCCACCATGTACCGAAGAAAGCAATTATCAGGATGAGTACATCGAAAGCAACTGCTATGAAATCCCTCCACCAAGCAGCACTACTTAGGTTCACTGAGAGGAGTATCTCAGTGATCCCAGCTCCCCTAGCTATGAGGGACTTTATGGCGTAATGGTATACGAGCAACCACCCTAAGCTCACCACGATGGCCGTGGAAATTATGCTGCCCACGAGCCTTGGAATGGAGGACTTCTCGGACAAGAGCCCCATTCACCCCCTTTTGCTCAGTCCTTCTCGGACTTTGACTTGGAGTAGGACCATATACCTCCCACGACACCGGCAGCTGCGGCTAGACCAGCTCCGCCAAGTAATGTGTCCAGCCTGCCTTTATCTTCAGGATCTGTGCTAAGGCCTTGAGGCGAGAGTCGGAGTACCGTGCTAGCGTGAGGCCTCATGTCTTGGTGGCACGACTCACACTGCATTAGGCCCCTCGTGAACTGGCCTCCCTCGTAGTTCTTACCTTTGTAGTGGCAGGTCCTGCAGTCCGCAGTAAATTGAGATAGCGGGATAGTTCCTACACTCTTCAATTCTCCCCTTAGGTCGGCGTTCAACAATTCAACGGCTCTAGCAGCCGAATCTCCAGTTAATCTCGCACATCTCTCTGATCTCTCTGGGGATCCACTGGCATACCCCGAGACCTCGCACCATTTACCTACCGAGACATGGCACAGAACCGAGTGACTTACGCTCTGGGGTAACACCTTGTCGCTCTTGTACTTCTTAACGAAGAACTCGTGCTTGCTCGCATACTCGTTGCTCTTATCGCTGGGAAAAGGAGTTATCTCATACCATCTAAGGAGCATTTTGGCTATAGTCTTGTAGTTCTTGGAGGCCATTGTTATAGCAGAAATGGAGCCATTTAACCCTCCGCAGAGGGATGCCCAACCAGCGACACCTCCTGCTCCATACTGCATGGGTATCTGATGCAGTTCCTCATGTTTCTCCACAGCGGCTTCGACTTCCTCCTTCGTCGGTATGGGAAGTAAGGTATATGGGAAGCCTATCTTCTCCCTGAGTGCCTCCATTATGGCCCAATATGATCCGCCAGCGCATTCGAAGGCGTAGTATCCTAGATGCCCGAGTTTCCTTACGTACTCCGGATCCAACTCCTCATACGGCCAAGGAAGATGAGGGACCTCCTTTTTCTCTTCAGCCAACACCGGAACTACTTCCCCGACAGCATTGCCTACGATGCTTCCCAGCACAACAACTGAGGCTCCCTTGAGGAACTCCCTCCTAGTAACCAAGCTACCATCACCCGTAGGATCGGTATAGCAAATGTAAAAATTAAAAAGATTACGATTAAACAGATCTAAGAATATAGTAATCATTTAACCCGAATTTTTTACGAAGTGATAGGTAAATTATTATAGTTATATTTATATATATTAATATATATAAATATTTAACTTTATTTAAATGTACCAGGATAGGATGGCAACTGCCCAAAGTAGCTACGAGGCACCGTGTACCTTGGCTCAGAAGCTCGCTAATCTCATAATACTCACAATATTAAGAGGGGAAGTGTGAGTTTAGCCTATCCAATTCGCATCTGGAAAATCGTGAGATGCGGTTGGTAATGCCTCCAAGCTCATTACAGTGTTCGCGTGAGGATGCTACCTCGGTTCTAAGGGGCCGTTAAGTTAGCTTCTAAGATCGTGATGTCCACCTACATTCGGCGCGCGAATTTGAGTGATATTTTTAAGATTATGAATACTATCAGAGCGGACAGAAGTATCACTATTGCATCCAGCAGATAAGTAGTTAGCCCCCTCCCCTCGCGGATCTTCTCTATCACAGTAATAGTTCTCTCGTATTTATGAGGGGGATTTGTGTATGGTTCGGATTCCGTGGACTTGGAGGTTGATTGATCACCTCTAGCTTCACGAGGGATGCTAGTGACTACCCTATCGGTGCATGTTCCCGACTCATATGCACCTATATCATACCCTTGACCTTGAGGCCTAGGACACCCATCTAAATCCGCTCTGATAAGCACTCCCACGCCAGAATCTATGGCTGGACTGCCTTTCCTCAGATGGTAGTCTCCATTCCCGCCGAATCCGGTCCTCACGAACATGGGATCTCCGCAAAAGTTATTTCCCAGCTTGGGCACATCCTCGGGGCTGTACTGCTCCTCCCCAACCGTCAGGACGAATTCACTCCTAGGGAAGTAGAATAGGCACCTATCGAACTTGAATTTAACCCCTTTCCTCACGAATATTGGCGAGCTGGGTCCTCTCCCGCTGAATATGGTGTTCTTCACGGTAAGCTCTATAGGCACGTCGTAATCGTACTGAACGTGCATGATGTAGTTCCCGCCGACCTCGTCGTCCACCGTCACTCCGACGATCTCGAACTTCCCCGGTCTTTGAGAAGCCACGACGATGGGCGACCAGGGAGTCACTTGGGTGCTCCCATCCCCTCTCCCATAGATCAAGGTGTTCTCCAGCCTGCTACCCGGTCCCCAAAGCTTCACCCCATCGGCGAAGTTGTTAGCCACCACGCACTCGTGTATGTAAGTGTTGTCCGCCTTGGAGTCGAGACCATCTCCTCTATTGTGCTCCACAATGGTTCTGGCTATCTCGATGGGACCGGAGGAGGGTTCAATGCCGAAGCCGTCCGGCCTATCATACGGAGATGGTCCAGGTCCCCCCTGATAGTAGTGTCCCGCGTAGGCCAAGTAACAATCTTGGATGAGGACATTCCTCCATCCACCATGCTCCCCTTTTGGCCCCCCTATGGATCCAAAGCCGCAGTAGGTGATCGAACAGTTGATTATTTTCAGGTCCTCCACATCCGCCATGTTTATGCCCATCTCATCAATGTGATGGATGTACAGGTCCTTCAGCACGACATGGCTCACTGGCCCTCCGAGGGCCTCGATTCCATCCCTGAACTGGGCACCATCATCGCTGGTGATCTCCAAGTTCTCGATCCTGATATAGCTCCTTCCCGATATATCTATAGCAGTCAACAGGTTGTTCCTGCCCGCCAGCACGGGTTTCCTGCTTCCCTCACCCCGGATCAGGGTCCAAGCGCCTTCCCTTCCCGATGGTGGCATGAGTATATCGGCATCGTACTCGCTCAGGATGTACTTCCCCTCTAGTATTATCAGCGTGTCTCCGGGCTTCATCCTCCTAGTGGCTAGTCCGGGACTCTTCCAGGGTCTGTCTCTCGTTCCTGGGTTGTTATCATCTCCCCAAGGAGCCACGTAGTAGGTGTCAGGCGAAGGTGCCGCCAGTACTAGTGGGACGAGGAAAACCATCATCAGGGCTATTGGCAGTAAACTCCTCAAACCCTCACCTAAGTAAAATAAACCAATTATTTAATTAAAACTTGCTAGTGGTATCACGGGATAATAATGGCGTTATATCCCTTGAAGATATCTTCTCACCAATCTAATTATAAAATCCGGGCCAATCCGTCACGTGGTATAATGCTTAAAGGGCAAGTGGGCAGTGCAATACTGCTCATCATCACCCTGATAATGGTGCTCCCCGCTGGTGGATCTGATTACGCTGGATGGGAGAAGGCAAGATACGTTGAAATCAAGAATCCATACAACAAGTTGATCGATCATCAGATACTACTCACCATGAACTCCAAGAAGCTAATAGACGATGGTTTGATGAGGCCTGACTGCGGCGACCTCAGATTCGCCGATCTCGATGGAAATCCGCTCCCTTACTGGATAGAGTCTGGCTGCGGGACGTTCAACACCAAGGTCTGGATTCAAGTTCCGGAGGTGATGCCAGGTGACAACCGAATCCTAATGCACTACGGGAACCCACTGGCAGGAAGCGAGAGCGACGAGGTCGCCACTATGGACAGGGGCATCGCTTACGGTGGGGGAAATTATGACGAGTTCTACGCAGCGACCACGGATGGGGAGAGTATTTACATGGCGGGTTACACGCTCTCGACCGGATTCGGCGGTTATGACGGGCTGATAGTGAAGTTTGATGAGAAACTGAACGCCGTCAAGGCTAAGATCTACGGTGGCTCAAGCTGGGAGGGATTCTACGGCGCCCACTCCGACGGGGAGTATATCTATGCAGTCGGTTACACCTACTCCGAGGGGGCCGGCGGATACGATGCGTTCGTCGTCAAGTTCGATAAGGATCTGAACGTGGTGGCAAAGAAGGTGATAGGAGGCGCTACTCACGACTGGTTCTACGAGATAACAGGCGACGACCAGTACCTCTATGCGGTGGGTTACACCTTATCCGCTGGATTGGGAGATTACGACGCGTATATCGTGAAGATGGACAAGGACCTGAATGTGTTAGCCGTGAAGGCCTTAGGAAGCTCAACCTACGATGGCTTCCACTATGTGACCCTCAGCGGTGACTACATCTATGCCGTGGGTGTGACCAAAAACGGTTTCGGTAACGAAGACGGGCTTATCGTCAAGTTCGACAGGGACCTGAACCTCATAGCGGCGAAGATATACGGGGGGCCAAGTTACGACTTCTTCTACGGAGTGGCGGCTTCAGGAGGATATCTTTACGTGGCTGGCTGGGTCGATTCCGCCGGTTCGGGAGGACACGACGGCTTGCTCGTCAAGTTCGACAGGGACCTGAACCTCATAGATCAGAGGGCCTATGGGGGAGCTGCTGATGACGGTTTCGCGACCCTGAGGCCCTACAAGGGACACATATACGTCGTCGGCTTCACCGATTCCGAGGGTAGGGGGAGCAGGGATTCTCTAGTCCTGAAGCTGGACGCGGATCTGAATTTGGTTGCATCGAGGCGCTACGGAGGAGCGGGAAACGAGTGGATGAATGAGATAATTGGCTTGGACGACTACATATACCTGGGAGGATTCACCGACACCATGGGCTCGGGTGCGAAGGACGCCATGGTGACGAGGATATACTGGCTCCTCAACCAAGTATCCATAGATCCCGAATTCACCTTCGAGAACTCCTCTCTGACCTATCAAATCATATCCCTCTCAATGACCGACAGCACCCTGACTCTCGTGACGCCCGCCCTCACGGCCAGCGACAGCTCCCTATTAGTCAGCGATTCATCCCTCTCGCTCAGCAGGACATTCCTAAGGAAGACACCTGACTTGAAGGGCCATTTAGGCCCTGAAGTATCGGAGGAAGAACCGAGAAGGAGGATCAAGACGCCCGATCCAGGCAGGATGCAGTGCGTTCTCTCAATGAACCAGTTCCCTCGATCTCACTACTATGTGACTGCCCTCTCCGATTTCAGGTTCAACGAGGACATCCTCTCAATGCTGAGGGGCTACATAATCAACGTTAACTGGAGCAGTGGGATTTACCACGGGCCCTTCCTTTACGTAGGTGGACCGGACAAGATCCCTTTCCGCTGGGAGAGATACGGCGTCACGTTCATCAGAGAGGGGAGGAAGTACACGGCCATGAAGTACGGGGGGAGAGTTTACAGGGCCGCCTACGGTCACGAGGACTACGCCGTCGTGCTGGTGGACTGCTCGACGAGGGATGTAAGGGTCGCCGGGGTCACCAGGTATGGGACGAGGGCAGGGCTAATATGGGCTGTAAACCATGTGAGGAGTCTAGGATACGAGGGCATCTTTCTGGTGAAGTGGTCGGACACTAACAGGAACGGTCTGGTGGAGAGTTTTGAGCTGACCATCATCACCCCATAATCCTTTTTCTTACCTGGCTACATCTCCTCCCACCCATAGGTGGTCGCTGGCCGGAGTGTTTATCTTTTAGACCCAGGAGTGAGCGGGATGTCCGAGTTGGGGTCGAGGTCCGAGAAGGTAGCGGACATTATGAGAGCGCTGGACTCCCTCACCCCCCGAGAAGCGAGGGAGCTGGCGGAGGAGCTGAGGAAGTCCGAGACTAGGAGAATGAGGAGCTTGAGGATACTGATCTGCAATCCTTGGATGGTGAACAGGATCTACTTCCTTCTGCTCCAAGTGGCTTGGGTGGTCGTAGCTGCTATGTCCCTTATAGCCGGCATATATCTGCTCACACCGGCTTACGCCGTCTCGGGTAACACTTCCCAGATGATGCGTTCGTTCTTGGAGGCTGTGGCCCAGAACCCTGACCTGCTGGGAGTCGCCGATCCTGTCATGAAGCTGCTCGGCTTCGCTATGCTCGTAGTCGCTGTCGTCGCCTTCTATCAGGCCCACATCCTGAGACAGGCGTATGAGGAGCACTGGGGCGGCGGGAGATGAGGATAAGAGGTGTGATGGACTACCTGATGGTGGTCATAGGTGTCTTGGCGGCTCTGGCCGCGCTGGTGCTGCTGGTAGCCTTTGGTCTTCTCTCCTTCGAGGAGAGCCCGGGGCTACTGAGTCTCTTCATGGCCTTCCCCCTGCTGGTAGACATATTCGTCCTGTCACCGGGGATCCCCCTACTCTACTTGGTGCTGCTCATCGTGCCTTTGCTGCTCACCCTCGCCCTAGCTCTTAGGATACTCATCAACTTCGGGGGCGAGGAGAGGACGGGTGCGAGGGTCCATCTGGGAGCAAAGTATGGTCTAGGCCAACTCATAATATTCGGAATAGGGGCTACACTTGGCCCATCCGTCTTCGTGGTACTGCCCGAGGCCGTCAAGAGGTACGGCTTCAGCTCGATCTGGGGAGTGGTGCTAGCCTCCACATCGGCCCTCCTCCTCGCGCTCCTCTATGCAAGGATGGACAGGCTCACCCAAGATATGGGCGGCTCGGCCGTGGGCGGACCGGCCTTCGTCAGGAGGGCCTACGGACCCAAGCACCCCTCCTACTTGGCGTCCAGGTTCAGCATGTGGGTGGCCAACACATCCCTAGCGGCCTTCAACATGCTAGTCCTGATGGACGTCGTCACCTCATACATAGTACCGGACGCATTAGCCCTCATCGGCAGGGAGGACATGGCGCCTGGCCTGAACACCCCTCTCAAGATCCTCATATTCGTTCTCACCCTGGTCGCCCTCAAGTACGCCAACGACGAGGCGTCGCTCGTTAAGCTTCAGTACGTACTGGGTCCCTTCTTCGTTTTACTTTTCGTGGTACACATAGGAACCCTCCTAGCGTCACCTGCGAGTGGTCATCCCTCTCCCGGCCCCCTCCTCTCGCTTGATGCCCTGCCAGCGATGGCCTTCGTGTATATGGTCGTTTTCGGTTTTCAAGAGATACAGAGTCTAGCAGAGGGGATCCCGGGAACGGGGGATGAGAGGGAGAGGTTGTTGAAGAACGCTCTCGCCATCAGCGTGGTGCTGCCCGCGGCTCTTTTCATCGTGTACTCGCTCGCTATCTACCTGCTTGGAGAGGTTCCCGAGACACCCATACCAGCCGTGGACCTGACCACCGGCTGGGCTAGGGCCCTGACCGAGGGAGCACTACTCTTGGGCATAGCGACCACGTTCATCCCTGCCCTGGTCACTGCATCAAATCACCTAAGGGAGATGCTGATCGACATCTTCGATGTCAGGAGGGAGGTGGCTGAATCTCCGGTGGGCAGGTACCTGGTGGCCTTCTTCGTGCTCATCCTCCTATCCGCGGATGCCACTTACCTCGTGGAGCTCACCGATTTCGGTGTACTAATTTCCATGATCGCCATAGCTTGGAGCGTGACGAGGCTAGAGAAGATGGCGGGCATGGAGGAGAAGGTGGCTCTTCCTCTGACCTCTGTACTCCTGACGGGTATGGCTGCCTTTGTACTGGCCGTCGTGTCCCCGGATGTGGCCTTCGGTGGGGTGCTATTCATCCTAGCCGCCACCATCTCTCTAGGTGTGGTGGCATACGAGCTTGAGGTTGTGGAGCTCCTAACGCTCGTCACCTCTCTCATAGCGCTAATCTCCTCGCCAGCGGTCATAGAGGCGATGAAGGGCCTCTCCGCGATGGGAGCTCTGCCGCCTACGATAGTGGCTTTCCTCCCATTCGCCCAGATAGCTTTAGATATACTGGCCATCTCTACCTTCATGCTAACGGCCTACCTGCTGGTTAAAAATAGGAGAACCGCCCTCATCATAATAAAGCCCGCGTTCGAATTTTTTGGCCTCCTGAGTGAGAGATTCAGGGCGTGGAGGGACTCATCCGGTTAGGGGTCCCCTCCTCCCTCTTCACCCACCAGATCCCACGCGCGTTATCTCATTGGAAGATAATGAGAATGTTCTAACGTTATCACTAAAAGGAAACCGTATGAACTATTTACTCTAAAACGTTATATTAGATTTCCCTTCATTCTCAATAGGTGATGTTTTCTGCCCAAAGGCGGGTATATGGGTAGGTACGCCCGGGTCGATCTGACCTCGGGCAAGGTCACCGTCGGGAACACTTTCGACCTAGTACCCGAGGAGGTAATGAGGCAGTGGATTGGAGGCAGGGGTCTAGGAGTTTACCTGATGCTGAAGGAAGTGGATCCTAGAGTAGATCCCCTGAGCCCTGAGAACAAGGCTTTCGTCCTCACCGGACCTGTAACTGGTGTTGCTGCTGGACTGGAGGCCGGCAGATGGACGAGCGTGACCAAGTCACCCCTGACAAACACGGTGCACGACTCCCAGTCCGGAGGGCACTTCGGGCCCTACATGAAGTTCGCTGGCTTCGATCTGGTCATACTGGAGGGAGCATCAGAGGAGCCCGTGTACCTCGTGCTGGAGGAAGGGAAAGCTGAACTGAGGGACGCCAAGGACCTCTGGGGCAAGGACACTCACGAGACCACTAGGATACTGGAGAAGAGGCATGGGAAGAACGCAAAGGTGGCCTGCATAGGGCCCGCCGGTGAGAGGCTCTCCCTGCTGGCAGCGATAATAAACGACATGGGGAGAGCCGCTGGTAGGGGCGCTCACGGCGCCGTTTGGGGCTCCAAGAAGCTGAAGGCCATAGTTGCTGTGGGGAGCATGAAGGTGCCGATAGGGGACGAGCAGAAGTTCCAGGAGGTGCTGAGGGATGCCGTGGACAAGAAGAAGCAGAGCGGTGTCACCAACGAGGCACTTCCGAACTATGGAACCGCCGTTCTCGTGAACATAATTAACCAGGCGGGCATATTCCCGACCAGGAACTTCCAGGAGGCCGTGTTTGAGGAGGCGGAGAACCTCAGCGGTGAGAGGATCGCTGCTGAGATCCTGCTGAAGAAGCAACCGTGCTGGGGATGCATAATAGCGTGCGGCAGGTTCTCCAAGACGAAGAAACCTTGGGCCGGGATCGGTGATGGACCGGAGTACGAGACGGTCTGGGCCCTCGGTGCTAACACGGGAACTGGCGATCTCGATGCCGTCACCAAGGCGAACTTCCTGTGCAACGAGCTAGGGATGGACACTATAGAGACCGGAAATGCAATAGCGGTTGCGATGGAGCTCTACGAGAAGGGAGCCATACCGGAAGAGGAGAAGGAGAGGCTGGACGGTGTGGAGCTTAACTTCGGAAACCCACAGGCAGTGGTGGAGATGACATGGCGCGCCGCCTACAGGAGCGGTTTCGGAGATGACATCTCGCTCGGAGGCTACAGATTGGCCAAGAAGTATGGAAAGCCTGAGTTCTCCATGCATGTGAGGGGGCAGTCCCTTCCCGCTTACGACCCGAGAGGGGTGCAGGGTCACGCTCTCGGTTACGCGACCAGCAACAGGGGAGGATGCCATCTCAGGGCCTACATGATCTCCCCCGAGATATTGGGAGTTCCCAAGAAGCTCGACCCATACACCACCGAGGGCAAAGCTGAGCTCCTGAAGGAGTTCCAGGACGTGTTCGCGGCGTTGGACAGCATGGTGGTGTGCAAGTTCGTCACTTTCGCCTACTGGGATCAGGAGCTCGCTGCCCAAGTGAGCGCCGTGACCGGATGGGACATGACTCCCGAGGAGTTCAGGACCGTGGGAGAGCGCATCTACAACGCCGAGAGGGCATTTAACGCAATGGCTTTCGGGGATGGGGAGGAGTATGATACCCTGCCTGACAGGTTGACCAAGGTGCCCATACCTGGCGGCCCCTCTAAGGGACACGTAGCTAGGCTGGGCGAGATGCTTCCCGAGTATTACCAAGTGAGGGGCTGGATCAAGGGCAGGCCCACCAGGGAGACCCTAGAGAGGCTCGGCCTGAAGGAAGTGGCCGACAGGATGGAGCAGATGGGGGTCCTACCCTCCTGAATCCCCCTCTACCTTTTCTGCTTTTTCATCTACCCGGATTCAGGCACTAAAATTCATCTCGTAGCTTCTACCGCCGGCATGGCGCCTCTTCCCATTTCATGTATGCAACATGCATGCCAGAGCGCGCCTCTACATTATCGGAGGTGCTCCTAACGGCGGGGACGGGACCGAAGCAAAATTTAACTATGGTGTAGGAATTATTCATATCGACCAGTATGATTACAGTCAGGAAGAGAGTGGGACCCCGGGGTCAGATAGTCATACCGAAGCTGTTCAGGGATGCCCTCGGCATAGGCCCCGGCGATGATGTGCTGATCGAGGTGAGGGAAGGAGAGATCGTGATAAGGCCAGGGAAGGATCCTGAGAAATTTTTAGAGGAATTCTGTGGGATAGTCCGAAACAAGCTGAGGGAGAAAGTGGACCTGGAGCGCGTTATCGAGGAGGAGGTGGAGGAGAGGTTTGCTCTACGTTGATTCGAACGTCTTCATTTACCCTCTCATATACGACACCGAGGTGGAGGAGGCAAGAAGGTCGAGGGAGTTCCTGAAGAGGATAGCATCGGGTGAGGTGATGGCCTACACTTCCACATTGAGCTGGGACGAACTGGTCTGGGTGGTCCGGAAGGTGGATGGTGTGGAATCATCTGTAAGAGCTGGTAGACTCTTCCTGAACTTTCCTCACCTGAGGTTCTTGGCTGTGACCAAGAATACCCTGTTAAGGGCTCAGGAGATCATGGAGAAGTACGGAATGAAACCTAGAGACTCTATACACACTGCATCCGCCTTTGAGAATGGTATAACGACCCTAGTCAGCTACGATACGGATTTCGATAAAGTGGGAGGGTTGAGGAGGTTGGAACCCTAGCCCAAGAGTCCTCCAAAGTGTGGGGTCTACGTACTCTTTTGCCGAACACGCAACTATTATATAAAAGCAATTGCTGATCCCGCCAAGTGGGAGCATGGGGGTCCCTCGCAGCCGTAGCGTTAGCGTGAAGGTTAGTTTAATTGCCATGTTCTCCGTTCTGGCCTTCCTGGCGGCCCTTTTCGTCAAGCTGACCGTCAGCTACGGGGCCATAGTCTACGCGATCGTGCTCCTGATCGGTGCTCTGGTCATCAGGGAACCCTACTCGGCTACTGCGATATCGTTCGTCGCGGGACTTCTATACAGCTTCCAATCCATCCTCTTCCTCCTGATCTTGGGGGCCTTCCTCGTCAGAGGTGTGGTGATAGATGCCGCCTTCTGGCTCACGGGAGTTTACAGGGAGGCAGAGGAGGGCAGATACAGGGTAGTGCCGATAGCCCTCACCATGGTTATCTCCAGCTTCCTCGCGGGCATCTACCAGTACCTCTTCATAACCCTCTTCCTAGGGAAGTTGGTAGACTTCGGCGCCTTCATCGTCTCTACCATCTTCCTGGTGGCCCTAGCATCCAACTTGCTGGCTGGTATCCTCGTCCCCAAGTACATCATGCCACGGATCGAGATGCGCTGGTGATGCTATGACCCATCTCAAGTCCCTGTTCGCGGGTAATGATGCCCTCTCGGCCGCGGAGAGGGCGGCTATGGCCTCCCTGAGGATGGGAGGGATCAGCTCGGTGATATGGGTCGTCACCGAGCGGTGCAACCTCAGGTGCATCCATTGCTACGAGGGGGGCAGGGTCACGCCCGAGCTCTCCACTGAGGAGGTGCTCAAGATAGCTGAGAGACTGGGGGAGGCTGGGCGACCCCTTACATTCGTCTCCGGAGGGGAACCCCTCCTCCGGGATGATATAATGATCTTGCTGAGGAAGCTGAAGGATCTAGGCATCAGGGTCATCCTGAGCACCAACGGGACCCTTGTTGATGAGAAGGTGGCAAGGGAGCTGGCCGACCTGGGGGTGGACAACGTGGCTATCCCGCTCTACGGACCCGAGGATGTGCACGATGCCTTCACTAGGATGCCCGGTTCCCACGAAAGGGTAATCAAGGCGCTCAAGCTGCTGGGGGACCACGGCTTGAACCTGACCATAAAGACCGTGGTGGCGAGGAGGGTGCTCCCCCATATCAGGTACCTCTTCGACGTGGCCGAGAGGTATGGGGCCAAGGCGGTTTACCTCTGCGACTTCATACCGGTGGGTAGAGGGGCCTTACTTAGGGAGGAGATCCCTTCTAAGGATGAATGGAGGTCCTTGCTCGACTGGTTCATAGATGAGATGATCTTGGGTGATGCTCATGGAGGCGCGGAGATAGATATTGGATTGCACCCATCCACCGCCATCTACGTTATGGAGAGACTCAGGGAGAAGGGCTACGATACTTCCTCCGCTGAGGAGAGAATGCGGACTAGGAGGCTCTCCGTGGAGGGCAGGGGTTTCATCTCGATCTCGCCCACCGGCGATGTTTACCTGAGCAACTACCTGACGGATTTCAGACTGGGGAACGCCCTCCAAGATGATCTCAGGGAGCTTCTGAACCATCCACTATACAGGGCCGCTGGCGACTCCTCGCAGCTGAGGGGTAGGTGCGGCTCCTGTCCCTACAGAGACATGTGCGGGGGATCGAGGGTGAAGGCATACATCTACACTGGAGACCTACTGGGAGAGGATCCCACATGCCTCATTCAAGACTGAACTTAGATGAGAAACCCATACTAATCTTCTGGGAGATGACCAAGGCCTGCCTCCTGAAGTGCAGGCATTGTCGTGCCGAGGCTATTCCCAATCCTCTGCCTGGGGAACTCTCTACGGAGGAGGGTAAGGAGCTGATCGATCAGATCAGGGGATTCGGCGAGCCCTATCCTGTGTTGATTCTCACCGGCGGGGATCCACTAATGAGGGAGGACTTGGAGGAGATCTTGAGGTACGCGAGGAATTCGGGCTTGAGGGTGGGCATAGCCCCGGCGGTAACCGAGAAACTCTTGAGCTCGCTGGAAATGCTCTCGAGGTACGGAGTTCGCTTCATATCAATAAGCCTGGACGGCATGCGTGAGACGCACGATTACATAAGAGGGGTTCGGGGCCACTTCGAGGCCACGCTTGAGGTTCTAAGGGGGCTCGCTGATGACGGCGATAGGTGGATACTTCAAGTTAACACCCTCGTATCAAAGGAGAGCGTGATCGATCTCCCGGAAATAGCTCACCTCCTCACCGGGCTGGGCGTGAAGATCTGGGAGCTCTTCTTCCTAATCAAGGTGGGTAGGGGGGTGGAGCTAACGGACCTATCCCCCCGGGAGTACGAGGATGTGGTTCACTTCCTCTTCGAGGTCTCCAAGTACGGGATTGAGGTGAGGACCGTCGAGGCTCCGTTCTTCAGAAGGGTCTACCTCACTAGGAGGGGGGAGATGGTGGAGGATGTGAGTGGCGGTGGTGATTACGTGGACAGGATCGCCCGGAAGCACGGGTTGGGAGACCTCTACAGAAGGCTCACGAGGAGACTCACAGACCTGATGGGTCCTCAAATGGGGAAGCCCTCAATGAGATCAGCTCAAACTAGGGACGGATATGGTATTCTATTCGTCTCATACAACGGGGATGTGTACCCCAGCGGTTTCGCGCCTTACAGACTGGGTAACGTGAGGTCTGAGGACATCGTGAGGATATACAGGGAGAACGAGATCCTGAGAAGGATTAAGAGGGCTGAATTCAGGGGGAGATGCGGGAGCTGCGAGTACAGACACGTATGCGGCGGTAGTAGAGCTAGGGCCCTTGCATTGACTGGGGACATACTGGGCGAGGATCTTGCGTGCATTTACAGGCTGAACTCTATAGGGTCGGGCGGAAGTTGATCCCCGAGGATTTTGGATCAATAAAGTTAATGAGAGCCCTTGCAAACAGTCAATCAACTCTAACACAAAACTACCTTTCTATTGGACGAACGGGCAGTCCCATCCTAAGTTGGGATAAATCACCGACAATCTTTATCCCTTTTGTCAGGAGTCGTCCTACGTACTGGTGAGTGGCTTGACCGACGAGAAGGCGGATCAGAGATTGGGGGAACCGGTCCACGAACTCCTCTGCAGAGGAGCTAGGGTGAGAATCAGGGGCTGTAAAGTCGAGGTACTTACTGATCCCGCTGTAGTCAGCTGTCCCTACGTCAGGGCCGTTTATGGGATAGATAGGGTGGACAGGGAAGCTGTCAGGAGGATAATAAAGAGAAAGATCGAGGAGTACGGTCACTTCTGTCCGCACAGGTCCTTGAAGTCCGACAGGATCGTTCCGTTCGGAAGTTCAGAGATGATAAGTGCGGTCATGGGTGAGATCCTCGATGCGGCGGTGGTGGTTTGCGATGGGGTCGGTACCGTGATCACCGAGAACCCGGAATTGGTGCAAGGCATAGGCGCCGCCATGACCGGTCTCATCAGGACAACTCCGATACTCAAGGTGGTCAGGAGGGTAGAGGGTATGGGTGGGGAGGTGCTCGATCCGCCGAGGATAGATCAGGTTGAAGGGGTGAGGAGGGCCTTCCGGGAGGGTTTCAGGAGGGTGGCTGTTACCGTAATCGGATTGAACGCGGAGATAATCCCGCAATTGAGGGAATTGGAGGAGAGTGTTGAGGGAGCGAAACTAGCGATCTTCTCGACATGCAACACCTTGGTCCCTGAGGAGCATTTAAGGTACTTGGAGATGGCTGACATAGTATGCTCGAGCGCCTCGAGGCTTGTCCTCAGGAGGATTAGGAGGAGGGCCCTGATGCAGCTGGGGATAGGGATACCGGTGTTCGCGCTCACCAGGCTGGGGAAGAGGATAGCCCTCCGATACCTAGAGGAGATGAAGTCTCCGTTCGTGGTATCTAGGGCGAGGATGCCCTACGTGATTGAGGAGAAGCTTCCGACCCCAGCTCTGGACAGTGGGGAATCAGAGCATTGAATCCAAGAAGAGCATCAGGTAGAAGCCCGCCAGCAATCCGATAGTGGCCTTTAGCTCGGACGAGCCCTCCCCGTATATCTCGGGAATAGCTTCCTTGAGGGTTACGTATAGCATCGCCCCCCCGGAGAAGGCCATGCCGAGAGGGAGGATCACCTTGAAGTGAGAGAAGAGGGATGCACCTACTAGGACCATGATCATCTCACTTAAACCGCTGAGGGCCCCAATCACGAATCCCATCCACCTGCCTCTGAGTTCGGCGACGGGAAGGGCTACTGCTAGCCCTTCGGGCATGTCCTGAACGCCTATTGCCACTGCCGTGGCCACGCCCACCGGGACCGAGTAGGCCATCGTCGTCCCAACCGCAAGGCCCTCTGGCAGGTTATGTATCAACATCGCCATCGCTATCAGCCAGATCCTCTTCAACATCCTCCTCCCATGCTCGGGACCCTCGTATCCCTTGAGGAAGTGCTCGTGTGGGATCAACCTGTCCACGGCGAATATGGTGAGGACCCCCAGAAGTATCCCAACGCCCACCACGTAGAAGTCCGTCATCTCGAGGGCTGGCAGTATCAGGCTGGTGAAGCTCGCTACGAGCATGACCCCGGCTGCAAACGCCAAGGAGAGTGTCATTTCCATATCCTTACCTTTTCTCCTAGCGAGAACAGGTACAGAGCCCAAGGTGGTGGTCATGGCTACGAAAAGGCCGGAGTAGAAGCTCGCCACTATCACATCATCGCCGGACAGATCCCTTAGCACCGAGATGGCGAGATCGAGCACCGAGCCCACGGGACCACCCCTCCCAAGACCGGATAAGCCTTACTGCTCCCCTTCTCGTGCCTTCCCTCGAGTCATCGCTATTAGATGCGAGGATGACCAGCATCCCAAGAACATGAGTACGAGGCCGGTGATGGCAGAGATCGGATAGGGGATCACTACCAGGCCGCTTCCCACGACTACCACGAGCCCTTGGATCTTCAACCTGTCTATTCGGAGCAGCGAGGACAGGAGCATGAGGGACGAACCAGTGAGCAGGTAGACCACCGCCTTGGATAGGAGGACAGATAGACCCGTGATCTCCGAAGGTCTGACAATCCATATAGCTATCTCACTTACTGCCAAGACTAGGATCACGAGTGAGGAGTAGACGGTGAGCCTCTTGGAACCCAAGGATTTCCCCGTCATGTAAGTGGATGCGGAGAGGTAGAGGAAGGTGATGAGGAAGTACATCTCAACTATGGCCAACACGGGCAGGCTTATCATGAGGACCGCAACGACGACCAGCACTGGATAGAGAGAGGCCATCATAAGCGCGGCTGACATGTGCTCCAGAGGATCCATTCTAATCCCATACCCCCTAGTATAATAAAAAGCAAAGAGGGGACATCCTCAGGCTATCTTTGGTTGCATCTCCACCATTCCCTAGATCTTGGCTCAGCCCCCACTCGCTCCTTTCCAACCTCCCTGCTTGGATAGGGCCAGAACCATCCTGAGATACTGACTTATCCCTCCTAATCCCAAGCTGAGGAGGAGCAGCGCGATCAGGACAATCAAGCTTTCCCTTATCACGATGAGGAATGACCCCAGAACGACCAGACCTCCAAATCTATCCAACTTCCTGATGCCGGTCACTCTAGCAACGCTATGGGCGTATAACCCCATCACGAGCATGGAAGCGACGGTGCCCAAGTTGGACATCATCCCGGAATGTGTATTTGGGACTAGGGCGGCGATCAGTAGGACCGCGCTCAGGCCCATCACCAGAGCCGAGAGCGTGGTCCTCCGTGGATCCGGCCACCTGACCTTCCAGAGAAATATTGAAGCTAATGCGACGGTGAGTGTCAAGTAGAGGTGGAGCGCCAAGGTCAGTCCAACCAGTTCGGATACGTAGGATATCAGGGACAGCAGCGGGAAGAAGGCCATCATCCCCGAAATGTCCGCGAGCCTCCTCAACCAGATGGCCTTTACCTCCATCCAACTCCCTCTCAGCAAGGATGGTCAGATAAAAAGGTAAAAGGAAGGTGTTCAGAGGGAAGCTGCCTCCTTGGCTAGCTCCCTCTCCACCCTGCCGAGCTCCTCGAAGTACTTAGGATCTCTCTCTTGGAGAAGCTTTATCCTCTGAATGTAGAGCTCTTCGGAGTTCTTAGTGAGTAAGTCCTTCACAGAGACGCCGAGCTTCTTGGCCCCAAACCTGAGGGCCCACACCAGCAAAGCCACCCAGAGCAGGATGTACAGGGCCCACACCACTATCTGCCCAGTTCTGTCCATGGTTATGAGCGCTGGCAGGAACGTGGTCGGGGAGTAAGAGCAGCAAGCCATCAGACCATCCCAGAAGTCTCTAGCAAGGGTGTAAGGCAGGTAACCTAGATAGAAGAACGGCCATATCAGTAGTCCAGTTATGTAGAGGAGACCTGTCCTTCCGTAGTTCCTGAACTCGCACCCCAGCATGAACACGGTGCCCATCCCCAAGAGGAAGCCGCCGAATATGTCCATCGGTAGGGTAGTCATCTCCCTTATGGCCACACCCGTCTTGTGGAACTCCAAACCGGTGGCGCGGGCGAAGGCCTCTGCGAACTCCTTCGTGGCCCAGTGATGGCCTTCCATGATACCGAAGAGGGCAAAGCCCACGAAAAACGCCGTGCTCGCTATGATTATGTGAACCGCGAGGGCGGTGAAGGGTTGCATCCCCATGAATATGGTCCTTATCGAGTAGGGCATCTTCCATCTCCTCGCGAACTTCAACTCGTCCTTCTCTATTATGGGACCCATCTCCGCGTTCAAAACGGCGCACTCAGTACCTATTCCGGTCTTGGCCACGCTTGCACCAAGGAGACCACCGACCACCATTAGCATGATTATGTTGGGCAGGTTCTGAGGTGTGAGCATGTGCTTCGCTATCTTGGTCTTGGCCAAGCTCTCTGCCCATCCCATCTGGACAGCATAGTCAATGCCGAACAGGGCGTTGGCTAGTATGACCAGCGCGAAAACAGCCCAGAACGCATAGAGCAGGACCCTCAGCCAATCCCTCCCTGGGTTGTAGTTGAAGTCCAATGTAAGGCCATCAGCCCATCCCCTCTTCTTCGCATCCTCCACGTACCACTTGGTGTCCTGGGACTTGAAGTACTGGACCAGTCCGAACTTGCTCATTATCATTATGCCTATCCCTGCTGCAATCGTCGCGGTGATCATCACCACGAAACTCTTCACATTCATCGCCGCCCAGCCTCCTAGGAGGTGGTGCAGCGTACACCCTCCTGCAACCCTGGTGCCCCAAGCGAACATGAAGGCTCCTAGAGCGGTGAATACGAGGAAGCCCTTGGGATACCTCACCCAGCTCCTTATGTCCTCCTCTAGGTAGGCCAGAACAAGCCCCGTCAGAATAGCACCTAGTATCACCCACTGTATGTCGGGCTGGTAGTCCGGTTTGGTGGCGATTAGGCTGTGCCCCGTGAGCCTGGCCTCCAAGCCGGCCAGCATCCTAGCCATTCCTGAAGTCACGCCTATGAACTTGTGCTTAGGGTGCCCTAAGGGGAGGAACCAGTAATTTATGGCCTCAGCAAGGCCGGTCAGTACACCGGCGGTCCACCAAGGCCACTGCTTCTTCAGGAAGCTCATAATCTCACTAGGCACTTGACGATATTACGCTGTTTATAAGCAGGCATCTGTCTTATTTGCACTTGAGTACAGTCGGATACGCACGGCCTGCACGGAAACGGCCTCGGACGAACTAATTGAAGATCATTGAATCGATCAAGCGAGTTCGGGATGGGGAGTTGCTTCTGGTGGAGATCACCCCGTCCTCCTAAGGGCGCTGACCGCGTCACTTGGACCTGAGGAACTCGAGGACCTCCCTCATATCTGGCTTCTCCCTAAGGGGATATTCCCTAGCGTAGATCACCCTGCCCTCCTCGTCGACAACCACAACAGCTCTTCCTGAGATCCCCCTCTCCTCATCGAACAGCCCGTACGCGCGAGCAGTCTCTCCATGGGGCCAGAAGTCCGATAGTAGGGGTGTCTTCACCACGCCCATGTGCTTGGCCCACGCCCTCTTCGTGGGAACGGGATCCACGCTTATACTCAGGGCTACAGCATTGAGTTCCGTCAGCTCACTGTGGAGGCTTTCGAGATCCCTCACCTGCTCCTCACAGACGCTCGTCCAAGCGAGTGGATGAAAGGATATAACGACCCTCTTTCCCCTGAAGTTCGAGAGGCTCACTTCCTCGCCGAACTGATCGGGGAGAGTAAAGTCGGGTGCCTCGGATCCGACGCCTATCATTAATTCACCATTGTTATAAGAAACAAGTTTAGATAAAGATTACCACCCTCCCTCAACGATGGATCTGAGGATGCTGGCGAACCTCTCAACCTCCTCCATGGTGTTGTACAGGTAGAGACTGGCCCTCACGGTGCCATCTTCAGCTCCCAGTCGCCTGTGTAGTGGATGAGCGCAGTGCAACCCGGTCCTGACAGCTACCCCCCGAGCGTCAAGCAGAGCTCCTACCATATGGGGATCCATACCCTCAACGTTGAACGTGAGGATGCCTCCTCTCCTCTCCACATCTCTAGGACCGTAGACGATCACACCCTCCATCTCAGAGAGCAGTTCCATCCCCTTATTAGTGAGCTCCTTCTCGTGCTCCCTTATCCTGTCCATGCCCACCCTCATGAGGTACCTAGCAGCCTCGGCTAGCCCTATGCCCCCAGCTATGTTGGGAGTTCCACCTTCATGCTTCCACGGCAGCTCGGCCCACTCCACCCCCTCGAGCGTGACATCCCTTATCGTACCCCCTCCGGGCCTAGCCGGTCTCATCTCCTCTAGGAGATCTCTCTTCCCGTAGAGGACTCCCGTGCCGGTTGGCCCGAGCATCTTATGGCCCGAAAATGCTAGGAAATCCGTATCCAGCTTCCTTACATCGACAGGCATGTGAGGCACCATCTGGGCGCCGTCGAGCACCACGATAGCATCTACCTGATGAGCGGCCCTGACGGCCCTCTCAACGTCGGGAATCGCACCAGTCACATTGGACATGCCCGATATAGCCACAATCTTGGTCCTCTCGTCTATCAAGGATTCAAGTTCGTCCATGAGGGGCATTCCCTCCTCATCCACATCGGCGTAGACCACCTCGGCCCCGGTCAACTCGGCTATCGTTCTCCAAGGTAGCATGTTGCTGTGATGCTCCATCACCGTGGTGACTATTCTGTCCCCCTCCCCCAGGTGATGAATGGCCCAGCCCCATGCCACCATGTTTATGGACTCCGTGGTGTTAGATGTGAAGACCACCTCATCGAAGTCGGCATTTATGAACTTGGATAAGGTCTCGTGGGCCCCCTCGTAGAGTTCAGATGCCTCCCTGCTCAGGTAGTGTATCCCCCTGTGGACGTTGGCATTGAGGGTCTCATAAAATTCCTTTATGGCGTTTATTACCTGGATGGGCCTCTGGGTTGTGGCAGCGTTATCGAAGTAGATGAGAGGATGACCGTTAACCTCAATTCGTAGGATTGGGAAGTCCTCCCTCACACCCAAGTCCATGAGCCACACCTACAACGATAGTTTTCGAAGGGAGAGGCTGAAAACCTTTCGGTCAGAGAAACACGGAGCCCATCACCAAAGCCAACTCACCCCTCAAGAGGATGCCTCCCTCTCCTCGGGACCTGAGAGCACCGAAAACAGCACCGAAGACCATCCCAGCAAGCCATAGATACAACGAGACTCTGGAGACCGAGGCCCCGAGAAGACCGGCGCTCACGTTCAGGAGGAGCTGATAGAAGAGCTTCCAAGTCAATAGGAAGATGATGCTGGGTAGTGCTGCCACCAGGACAGCCATGAGCAGTGCTCCCCTCATGGGGGTTCCAGCTTTGAGTACCCTGAAGTCGTGGATGCTGTAGAGGACCTTGGCACCTAGGTCAGCGCCCCCCTTGAAGGCCAGGAAGACGAACAGGGTGTAGATAGACGGAGGTCTACTCACCAGCAGGCTGACGGCTCCTACAGCAACCCAAATGATCGTAAAGATCCGGTCCAGCCAGTTCCTTTTGGCTATGGGTGCATTTAGGGCCCTAGCGACACCCTTACTCATCAAGGATTGAATCCAGTATAGGAGTGTGGGGATGAAGTCCGCAATCCCCATGACCGCAGTCAGCAGGAGGAAGATGTAATCTCCAAGATGCATCAGTGAGAGTGGAAGGGGAATGTTAAAACGATCTACATCATCCGGCCGATTCACGAGTAATGCTGCTATAAACCTTCAACCCTTCCTAATGAGTAGGGTGACCAGCCCCTCTTCAGATGACAGGGCCTCTATCTTCGCCCCGTAAGCCTTCGCCAGGGCTGCAACTGATTCTATACTAAATCTAGCAGTCTCGATAGCCACGAGTATCCCTTCTCCCTCCTTTAGCTTGGTGAGGAGGCTGGCAAGTTTCACGAGCGGGACGTAGTTGCACTTGTACTGCCGCCTGGTCATAACTACCTTTCCGACCACCTTGATACCCTTCAGGGATTGGAGCTGGGATGACCTCAGGGCACCAGCTCCTCCTCCGTCGTCATCCGCCATATGGCTTCCACCACATCCCTAGCCGTTATTATTCCCCTTACCTCTCCCTCAGAGGTGAGGGGGAGCCTCTTTATCCTCGAACTGGCCATCAACCTCGCAGCATCAACTAGTGTGGCGCCTGCATCTAGGGTCACGAGATCATAGGTGGAGTACCGGCCGACCGGATCACAGGGATCACCTCCACCTACAAGGAACCTCTTCACTGCGTCCCTCTCGGTGAATATGCCCCTGATTTTTCTCTCCTCCTCTACCAAGAGGCTACCAACTCTCTCCGCCTTCATTATCCTAACGGCCTCCCTGACACTGGCCTGAGAATGGATCTTCAGGACCTCCCATGTGGCGTAGGGTTTCAGAGGAGGACTTGTCGTGGTGGTCTCAGCGTATGCCCTCACTATGTCAGCTGCCGTAACGACGCCAGCAAGCTGTCCATTATCTAGCACCACGAGCCTGGCCTTCACCTTCATCATCGCCCTAGCAGCATCGGCCACCGTCTCGTCCGGCCTGAGCACCCCATATCTCCTGCTCATGACATCCTCCACTTTTACTTGGTGAGGAGTCAGCCTAGCTGCGATTATTCCGGTCATTACATCCCTCTCCGTAAGAAATCCAATAATCTCGCCTTCCTTCAGAACGATCGGACTCCAGACATCTCTCTCGCTCATCCGCTCCAGTGCCTCAGCTACCGTGATATCGGGACTCACCACTAGCGGATCTCTACTCATGAACTCCCTTACTCTCATCTTCCCCCAATTAGAGAGTAAGGATTATAAGATAATTAATCATTTATGAAGACGTTTCAATCATTCTTCCTTAAACACTAAACATCTCATGGAGCGCAAGCAAATTCGGATCGCGCGAGTAGGGCGAATCTCGTTAAACATTCTAGTATATAGCTCCAGTTCTCTGAAAAACTTTCCTCACAGGGAGGCCTTGCCTAGTGTCGCGCATTTTGGATGTTCAGTAGGAGGGCAATTTTAACGGTTTCAAAAAGAAGGAAGGGGTGACCGTTCTACAGCGGGAATTAAACCTCTTCCATCCCCTTAGAAGCCCTTCCCAAAGCCTTCAGCAGCTCAACAGCTATGCCTAATCCTCTCTGAAAATCCTCATCTCTTAGAGCCCCAAGGAGGCCAGAGAGTCCCATCTTGGGCGGATCAATCAGGGCCCTATCAAGCTCAGGATCTTGCAACGCTCTCTCAATTAGTGATGGGAGATCACTGCTTATCAATCCGTTCAGGAGCCTGGCTAAAACAGAGAGCTGTTTACTCAACTCTTCAATGACCTGATCGTTCATCATGTCCATTAGTAGACGATAGAGAGTCAACATATCGGAGAGGGTGTTTAAATCTTCCTCAGACAAACCCATAATCTTCACACTCATGGGATCACCTCCTCATAGCAGGGCCTTAGCAGTAGTATCCCAGAAAAGGTAGTAGTACATCCTGTAAATCTTCCACCCGGATCTAGCAGGTCTAAAGGGATTAAGAGGCACACCGTATTTCCAGACCGCTAGCATCCCCTTGCCTCTACTGTTCGGACTCGGTGCCTCCTCCACATAGGGACATCCCATGTGTCCTCTGTAGTAGACCTTATCCTCTACGCCTTGAAGGTCCCTAGCTATGTTTTCCCCCACTACAAGAGCTTGGAAGTGAGAGGTAACTCCGGTCTTAAGCAGGCTCTTGGACCCAGCGTCTCCAGCCACGTAAACTTCGTCGTAATTGCCAGCGGGTCCCCTGTATTGGAGAGTGAATTTGTCGTTGGGAACCCATCCTTCCTCATCAGCTATGCTTAGTCCCTTCAACGATCCCATGTGAGGTGGTATGGTTATGAGGAGATCATAGGAGTACTCTCCATCCTCACCCACTACCAGCTTTCTCTTCTCATCGACCTCAACAAGCTTGAAGTCCCTCACATCTTTTATTTCCCTTTCTTTCAAGTTCCTTGTTATGTTCTCGTTGTAAGCTGGGGGACCTATGTTAGGTACTGGCCACAGGTACGTGATCTTGAACTTTTCCCTCTCTTTAAACGACCTGAGGTAATCATCGAGAATCACGGTAAACTTGCTCGGAGCGCCAGGACACGTTATCGGCATCTTAGGCGTTAAGATGACGATGTTACCACCATCCATCTCCCTTATCTTTCTTCCTAACGATATGGAGTCTTCTAGACTCGTGTAGAAGCTATTGAAGTGTCTCCTCATTCCAGGCACGGAAGTAGGATCGAAACTTGCACCAGTACTTATTAAAAGGTAGTCATACTCGAAGACCTTGCCTCCTTTGGTCTTCACTCTTCTCTCTCCCAAGTCCACGTCGGTAACTTTGAAATATTCGCCCAAATATGTCTTTACTCTGGGGCTTATGTAGGATCTGATGGGCCTGACCAGATCGTCCGAGGCGTAGTAACCAAAGGGAATGAATGTGAAGCCAGCCCTGTTGATGCCCATTGAACTTTTGTCCAAAAGAGTTACCTCGAGCTCACCCTTAGCTATCTCCCTTCTAAACTCGCGGGAGAGTTTATTGGCGACCATAGATCCTACCGGACCACCACCTAGAATTAGGACCTTTCTCATGATCTCCCTCGACCGCTTCCTTGGAATGCTTAAATAGATTATGTTATAACAGCATTTTTGGAAATTTAATTTAGATAGAACTGCGTTTAGCTTTATTAGGGATAGAAATAATCTAAATGTAATATAACAATAATTATTATTACATATGAAAATATATTTATTAATCCAAATGAGTGGACCTATGCTAGAGATTTCCCTTTGCATGGAATGGCTTTGTTCCCTCAATACAGATCCTCCTAACTCGTATATTGGGAACACTTTATTTACATCGGCTGAGGGAATTGATGTGTGACTCTTACTAGATGAAGTGATGAGGGTGGAGGGCTTGCGTCAGCCGACCACCCCGTGCAGCTGGTGGGGAAGGCTGGTCTTATCACCACCTTATCCCCGTCAGCCTCTATCCTAACGACCATGCCCTCCCTCCACCCCAGAGCTTCGAGCACATCGCTAGGCAATCTCACTAGACCCCTGACGAGCCTAGTCTTCAACCTCTCACCCCCCTGTAAAAGAATTTTCAATATTGAGGACGAGAAACGAACGTGAGGGCTCCGAGAGAGCCTTTCCTGTAAGGATCTCCATACTTAGCCAATATAACCTTTTCTCTTCAGCTACCTAACCTTTGGATCGTCCCGAAGCACGTTTTATACAGTCTCCTATAGGAGACCAGTGGTGATGCCTTACTTTCCGCGCTTGGTGATCTATTTCATCGTAATGGGGGGTTCGGACCTATCCGTCCAAGTGAATGGAGGCGAGCGAACCCTGATTTGCGATAATTCAGCAATCGATCCAGATTCTGGCATCTCACCCATCCTAGAGAGTCCCTAACTGGTGATGGAGGGCTGATAGGCGGATTCCCCTCTGAGATGCATGATAGATCCAAACAAAAAAAGGAGGAGTTATCTCCTCCTCTTGATCATGAGCACCACGAGCAGGGTCAGCACTCCAGCGATCCCTCCTAGGGGAAGGAGCAGATCTCCACCCGGTTCCTCCACCACGGTTGTGACGGTGACCACTTGGGGGGATGGAGATGATCGAGTAAGTTGCGAAGGCGAGAAGCTGCCGCCCGTCCCGGTGCCCATCTCCATGGTGGGTATGGGCGATGTGGGTCCGGATGTACCACCAGCACCAGCCGTCGCGCTGGTGGTAGCCTTCCTCACCAGCACGGAGAAATCAGCTCTCTCCTCGCTGCCCCCGGACCTCACGACCAGGGTCATATCTAACCTCCCATAGGAGAGGGGATGGGTGAATATCTTCAGCCTGTAACAGCTCCCCTCCTTGGATATGACGTACCTGTAGCCAGTGGGCAACCCCTCCACCCTAAAGGAGGGATTGCTCAGGGGAGTGCAGAAGTCGTAATAAGCTACGTCTCCTGCGTCCACCTCTTGGGAGGTCGGGTTGAGTGAGAGGCCTGAGCCTGAACTGGACCCGGATGTGGACGTGGATCCTGATGCGGGCATGGATGCGGTTCCGGAACCTTGGGTCTCGGTCGATCCTTGGGTAGTCGAGGTCGATGCTGTGGAGGACGAGGAAGTACTTGTGGATGACGAGGTAGTTGAGGTAGCTGTCCCCGTGCCTGTGGAGGTGAGCCACGGTGGGATGGGTGGGGAGGTCGGTGGAGGAGTCGTGGGGGGATGGATCCAAGGGGGCATTCCTGAGGACCTGCAGGTCACTGTGATCGTCCTCCCTCCGATATGCTCACGAGTCTCGCCCTCGTACCTCTTGCTGTAGCTCACCGAGAGCCTAACCCTGAGGTTAGGGTAGCACCTTAATATACCGGCGGTCGCGGTGGCACTTAGCACTCCTAGTGGCCTGTAAATGAAAGCGTGAGCCGAGACCCTCACTATGTCATTGGCTTCGTCATCAGGTAGATCGGTAATTGTATACACGCCGCTGCCGATACGATACTCCCCTCTCCTACTTACATTCATCTTGACTGCCAGTTGGACGGAAGATCCAGGAGGGACCTCCACATCAGGCGGATTGCTCCCCTCGTAATAATTCCTCCAGCTGCCTCCTTCATAAATGTATACAATGAAAGTGGGTCCCGAGGGAGTCACCTCCTCCAGATCCTCATTTAACGTGAGTGTTGCCATTTCAGAGTCACCGGGATGTACTGCTAAGGCGGCGATGGAGGGGACAACTAGCAACAACATGAGTATTATCGTGGTGGAACGCATGTCCATCCGAGAAAGTATAGCTCTTTATTAACTTAAATTTATTCTTAATAAAGTAAACTCCCTCATATATGGAAGATCCGTTGTCCCTTATCCGTCACCCTACCTGCTGATTGCGATCGCTCAGGGACGTCTTACTTATTACGAGATACAAAATTAGGTTAAGAGGGATGTCCTTAGCCTGGCTCGCGTTGTTTTTATATGTTCACCTCCAGTCCCGGGATCCTCACCCTCTCGTATATCCAGTCGAATACCTTCATCGACACAGTTATCCAGATGAAGTATATCGCGGAAGCGAAGAGGTAGACCTCCAACGGCCTGAAGGTCTGGGCAGCGATGCTCTTGGATATGTTAGTGAGTTCCCTGATACCGAGGACTATGAGGGCGGAGGTGCTTAAACCGAGGGATATGTACTCGTTGGTCCACGGTGGTATGACTATCCTGAGGGCCTGAGGTAGGACCACATGCCTCAGCGTCTGCCTGAAGGTCATCCCCAGCGACTTGGCGGCCATCAGTTGGTCCTTGAAGACGGCCTCTATCGCCCCCTTGAAGTAGCCCTTCTGGTAGGCACCGCTGTTCAGCATGAGCGTCACGGCGCCCGCGGTGAACGCGTCCCAGTTAAGGCCTGTCAGGGCCGGTATGGAGAAGTAGAAGAACAGGAGTTGGACTATCAGTGGGCTTCCCCTGAAGAACTCCACATAGCCGGCGATAATCACCTTCATCAGCTTGGTTCCGTAGACATCCCCCAGAGCGGAGAGGATTCCCAGCACGAAGCCCCCAGCCAAGCCCAAGAACGTCATCTCCACGGTAGTGAGGAACCCCTCTATGATGAAAGGATAGTACTCGGTGACGAAGCTGATGATGAATGATACGGGATCCAGAGGTGCCGCCGTCTTCAGACCCCCCCGATGAGCCTCCTTAGGAACTCCCTTGCCCTCGGACTTTTCGGATTCTTCAAGAGCTCCTCCGGAGGACCTGACTCTATTATGCGCCCGTCATCCATGAATAAGATCTCATCGGCCACCTCCTTCGCGAACCCGAGCTCGTGAGTGACCACTAGCATGGTGACGCCCCTTCTGGCTAGATCCTTCATTACATCGATGACCTCCCAAGTGAGCTCTATGTCCAGAGAGGCGGTGGGCTCGTCGAACAGTATTATGTCCGGATCCATCGCCAAGGCCCTAGCTATACCCACCCGCTGCTGCTGTCCGCCGGAGAGCTGGGCCGGGTAATGATGGGACCACTCCTCCAATCTGACCGTTTTAAGGGCCTCTAAGGCCTTCCTCTCTGCCTCGTCATCCTTCATCTTGAGAACGACCTTGGGGCCGAGCTTCACATTCCCCAACGCTGTGAGGTGCCTGAAGAGGCTCGGTTCTTGGAAAACGAAGCCTATCTTCGCTCTGATCATGTTCAGGTCCAGTCCGGAGCCGTACACATCCTTCCCCTCGAAGTATATCTTACCCTCGGTCGGTGGCTCTAGTAAGCCCATCAGCCTTAGGAAGGTGGACTTACCGGACCCGCTGGGCCCGATTATCACCTTGGTCTGCCCCTTCTCTATCTCGAAGTCAATACCCTTGAGGACCCACAGGTCCCCATACCTCTTCTTCAACCCCTCACACGCGAGAACTACCTCGCCCATCGAATCACCTCAAACCGTACTTTGTCTTCAGCCTCGACCCGAGCCTGTCGAGGTAATTGGCCACCGGGAAGGTGATCAGGATGTACAGGATGGCCGCTATCAGGTAGGGGTAAAGGAAGGATCTGGTCGCCTTCCTCACTATATCCGAATACTTGGTCAGTTCCAAGACACCCAATACGAATGCGTAGGATGAGTCCTTTATCAGCAAAGCTATCTCACTGCCCAGCCCGGGAAGGGCCACTATGAAGGCTTGCGGAAGGATCACGTACCTGAATGCCTGCCATCTGTTCATTCCCAGTGAGGTGGCAGCCATCATCTGCTGCCTACCCACGGAATTTATCGCACCCCTGAATATCTGGGACTGAAAGGCGCCGCTCCTTAATCCTAGGGCGAATGTGGCGGATAGGAAAGCGCTCTTGAAAACGGGGATTATCCCTGCCATACCGAAGTGGAAGAGGAGCATTATCACTAGAACGGGGATCCCCCTCATGACGCTAATGTAGGCATCGGCCACATGCCCCAGACCGTATGGGGAAAACTGCTTGACTATGGCTGTAGGTATGCCGAGGGCGAAACCTAGAGCGAACGAGAGGAAAGAAATTGCCAGAGTATTGGGTACTCCTTGGAGTAAAAAAAGGAAGTTCTCGAGGGTGAACAAAGCCTGACCTCCCTCAACTTACCTTGCCTCTCTCAGCCCTTGGGCACTCCCCACTTGTCGGCTATCTCGTCGATCTTCGCGTTGGCGTACATCTCAGCTAGGATGCCGTCGATCTCCTTCATCAGGTCAATGGCATCCTTGTGTAGGACGAAGGCCACGGGCCAGTAACTCCTGCTGTACACCACCTTCAGCGGCACCTCGGAGGTGGAGTTCCAGTAGGTGGTGATCGGGGTCTCCGCGTAAACGGCATCTATGGTTCCCTTCTTCATGTCCTCGAGGGCCACCTCGAAGTCCGGGTAGGACTTCACCTGCGAGGACTTCAGCTTGCCCTGCTTCACCAGCTGGAGCAGCTCGTCCTCCTCGGTGGTTCCGCTACCGGTTCCTATTACCAAGTTGTACTTGAACGCCTCCTCCAACGAACCAAGGGTGGTTATGCCTAGCTCCTTGGCCTTGGGCTCTAGCATTATGAGCTGGACCTTGGTTATGTGAATGGGCATGGTGAACAGGACCTCCTTCAACCTCTCGGGAGTGACCGAGAAGCCGCTGACTCCCATGTCGACCTCCTTGTTCTTGACCGCCTGGATTATGGCATCGAAGTCCATGGGTTTCCACTCAACCTTGACCCCCAGCTTCTTCGCCACTTCCTCCATTATGTCGACCTCGTAACCCACTATCTTGTTAGTCTTGGGGTCAATGAACTCGAACGGTGGCCAGTCAGGTGAGGTGGCCACAACTATCTTGCCCTTCTTCTTTATCTCTGCTAGCACTCCTCCTGGCGCAGCTCCAGCCTGCGTTACCGTCTTCGTAACGGTCTGGGTAACGGTCTTGGCCCCAGGAGCGCCCTGAGTGATGGTGTTCGTAACTGTGACAGTCTTGACCTCAGCTGGGGCGCTCGGCTTCGCAATGTAGCCCACCGCGGCACCTATTATGAAGGCCACAATCAGACCTATGGCTAAAACTCCCTTAGAATCCATAAGAACACCTCCTTTTGTTTTTGGACGAACCGTTCTAATATTAAGCTTCCGCATTTATCTCAGATCCCTTGACAAATCAAAATTATTGCAAATTAGTACGAGGACGGAAATCGTGAAAAGATGCCGTGGTGACGCGATAGAACCTCTTAATTGTTCTTGTGTGAGAAATAACTGAATTTACGCGTATCACCGACCGGAAATTCTACATCAATGAGTCATTATGTCATCGCAACTGAACATATTTATTCTCGGTCAGTTATGAAGGGGAGATGCCGGACATCTTCGACGTAATGGCGAGGCGTAGGTCCGTTAGAAGGTATTCCAGTGAGGAAGTGAGTGAAGATGACTTGAACCTGATACTAGAGGCTGCATGCTCCGCTCCTTCAGCTGGTAATCTTCAGGCCTATGAGATAGTCGTGGTAAGGGATAGGAAGAGGAGGGTTGAGCTGGCCAAGGCATCCCTAAATCAGATGTTCATGGCCCAAGCACCAGTGCACCTAGTCTTCTTAGCATACCCTGAGAGGTCCGCGGCCATTTATGGGAGGAGAGGGGCGAGGCTCTACTCGCTGCAGGACGCCGCCATAGCTGCCACATTCGCTATGCTCGCAGCCCACGCTTTGGGCTACGGGACCTGTTGGGTGGGAGCATTTCGCGATCAAGAGGTATTGAGGATTGTCGGAGCTCCTAGAGACAGGGTTCCAGTCGCTATAATTACTGTGGGCAAACCCGAGGGACCGGAATACACTACCCCTCGCCTTGAGATGGGATCCTTCGTCTTCGAAGAGGTGCACGGTAGGCCTTTCAACCACATAACCGTGACGAGAAAGCTGGTCAGGCCGGGTTGCTAGAGAGGCTAGTTAACACGATCAGGAATTTTTAATTGGAGAGAAAGTCCCATTTCACCGGATGTTTGACTGGGAGGAGTACAGGAGGTGGATCGCTCAGGCGGAACATACGCTCAGGTCAATTGAAGCGGATATCAGGAACGGCAGCTTCGACTGGGCGTGCTTCAAGGCTCAACAGGCCGCTGAACTAGCATTCAAGGCTCTCCTGAGGGGAGCTGGAAGGGAGGCCTTCAGCCACGATCTCAAGAAGCTACATGAGGAGTTCAAGGAGATATGCGGTTCCGACCTCGAGGGGGAAGTCCTTCACCTGAGCAAGTTCTACATACCGGCCAGATATCCTGACGCCTTCCCCGGAGGATCTCCCTACGAGTTCTTCAGCTTGGAGGATGCCGAAGCTGCCCGTGACATGGCGAGGAAAGTTCTGGAGGGGGTGAAGAGGTGTGCATCGAGGATTGAGGAAATTGCTGGAGAGGAGGAGGGATGAGAGAAGGGCGGTTATTGAAGAGGCTGTGAGGTTATCTAATAAACTGAAAGAGAGGCTTGGAGAGGTTACGATCCTGCTATACGGCAGCTACGCTAGGGGCGACTTCAACCTATGGAGCGATGTGGACCTGATCGTTATATCAGATGCCTTTGGGGGAGTACCGTTCCTCGAGAGGGTGGACCTAATAGTGGATCTCCTTCCTCCGAGATTCGAGATAAGGTGCCTCACACCCCAAGAAGCCCTCTCTCAATTCAAGAAAGCTTGGTGGAAGAGGATACTGAGGGAGGCGGTGGTATTGAGGGATGATCTTCGCCTCCTGAGCTTATCGGGTTAGGAGCTCTTTCTGGGCGAATCCAGGTCGAGAGGGATGGAGTTCCCCCTCCAAGGGACTATCAGGGGGTTTAGAAGGTGGTGAGATTACCCAAGTGTGTCGTCATCTAGATGAATCGACAGCGGGTATTATCCTCACGCCTAGTCTGTCCGCCAGTTCCTTGGCCCCTTCATCAATTAAACCACCTATTATCACCAGAGAAGGTTTAATTCCAATTTTCCTTTCGTAAAGTTTCCCGACTCTGTGGAGCTCGGCCACGTCTCCCTTCGAGACCCTCGACTTCACCTCTATGAGGATGTGCTTGCCGTCCTTGACCAGTACATCGACCTCCACCTCACTCGGATGGCCGTAGACCTGACCTTCATCGTCCTCCATCACGAACCTGCCCACATCAGCGACGCCGAACTCCTCCTCCAAGACATGCCTCAACCCCTCCCTGAATGACATCTCTGATATAACCCCGAACCTGTGGGCTATGACGTTGACTGTCCTCCTGAGCTCCTCCTGCCCCTTCTTCAGTCCCTCAACGCCCTCCTTTAACCCCTCCACGCTCTCCTTCAGCTCCTTCTGGCCGCTCTCCAGCTCCTCCTGCCCCTTCTTCAGTCCCTCAACGCCCTCCTTTAACCCCTCCACGCTCTCCTTCAGCTCCTTCTGGCCGCTCTCCAGCTCGACTATGCGCTCAAGAATTTCCCTGTAACCGATCAGGCCAGCTACTGCGAATTTGAACTCTTCATCCTCCTCCAATGCTTTCAAGAACTTTTTCTTCTCCTCGGCCGAGAGAGACATCGAATCTTCCTCCTTCGAGCTTATATAAGTGTTCCTCGAACGAGCGGTTCCTCAAGGTCCTTGTTAACTTACCACAGCGAAATGTTCTTTACTGGTAGGGTGTAGTGAGCCGTGTGATGTCGGGAGAGGGTACCAAGATCGGAGAGGAGAGCGAAGAGTATTACTATCTTTACAAGCTGGAGAGGATGGTTGAAGAGGCTGTTGACTACGCCCTCTCCCGACTGAGCCATAACGGAATGAAATTGAGTAGATCAGATGTCCCACGCACGTTCCTGAGGTGCATGTATCTCTTCACCACTGGCTTCGAGTTCGAGGATTTAGAGAAGCTGGACCTCGTTTACTTGGAGTTCTACAAGTTCTTCAAGAAGTACTTGGAGGAAAGGTGCTGGTTCATCATCTGGCGCCTCTTCGAGCTGAGGGAGGTGAAGGTAAGGAAGTTCATCATAGCCGACAGGATGGGCGGTGAGGGACTCCACGAGTTCCGCTACTACATGGGAAGGGACATAGACTGCATGATCGTGGTGGAAGGTGACCTGAAGAAGGCAAAGGGCGAGGCCATAAGGATTGAGGGAGAGATCAATGGGGTAGTGGGTAACAGGCTCCAGAAGATAATACTCGAGGGCGGGGAACTGTCGGAGGAGGAGCTGAAGAACTGCAAGACCTACGATCTATTCGAACTCGAAGTTTTCGACAAGGAAGAGGACGCAAAGCGATGGGGGGTCATCAGAGAATACACTAGGGAGGACTACAGGAGGAAGATGGCAGGAATGACGTTCCTCGGCAGGGCCACTGAATGAGCTGGTAGAACGCATCAGAATCAGAAATATTATATTTTCAGAAAGTTGTTGTTTTCTGATGTCAGTAGTAGAGGTAAGGGTCGGGAGGCGTCGGACTATAGTGATCCCCAAGAAGATCGCCCAGAGTGTGGGAATTGAGGAGGGAACCTTAGTAGCTATGAAGGTCGAGGGTGAGAAGATTATCATAGAACCCAAGAAGGACGCGGTCTGGTTGGCTTTACATGGGAAGAAGGTCGCCAAAGTGACCCTAGAAGAGCTGGAGGAGGAGAGTCTTGAGAGACAGGAAGAAGCTGGACGTGCTGATTGACACGACATTCCTCCTACCCACCCTTGGCATGGAGGTTGAAAGGGAAGCTGAAGAGGTGATCCCCCTATTCAGGGAAGTGAGGGTCCATTACATGGAAGTGAGCCTGTTGGAGGCTTCTTGGATTTATACTAAACTGGGACTCAATTCTGAGCCGTTTGAACTGGGATTAGAGGCTGTGAGGCTTACTTACGACCTGCTGATTCCAGGACCTAGCGCCTACTCTCTGGCGTTCAGAATTTACGATTCTGGCCACAAGGACTTAATAGATAACCTCCTCTATGCATCAGCCAAGGAATCAAACCTCTTTTTCCTGACAATTGACAGGAGCTTCATTAAATTCCTAGAAGATAGAGGATGGTCCACTTCCCTTGTAATCACGCCCTACGAGTTTCAGCGTATGGTGCCCTCATCCTAAAAGGGTTGGAAGAGGAACGAGAGGAGGGCTCCTCACCGCAGGTCAGGACCCTATGGAGGCCTTTGTGGGAAACCCCCTCCAATTCACCTTCCTACCACTACTAGGTTCCCGATCCCTATTCGTCTAGGAGTTAGGCAGTAATAGCTACGGTATCGTCGCTCGCTATGATCATGTCGGTCCTCACGACTTCCAAATACCTTGGAGTACACCTCGCCCTAGATGAGAGCCTAGTTGTGTCCCCCTCAGATAGGACACCAACCAAGTGGCCCCGACTCTTCAATTATCGGTAAAACCGATGTCATGCTCTTTTCTGAGTCTAGCTGCCTCTTTCAGGTTCGCACCTGATTTTATTGAGGTGGTCCCTTCTTCAAGAAATCGAACGCTTCCCTCCATCCTGAACTGCTCATTGATGGCCCCACATCAGCCCATAATTCTTCTACGTCATCGAATGTTAAAGAAATCAGTGGAGGAACGAGAGGAGGGCCATCTCAAGGGCGCCAACTAGGGCACCGATGAGGGCGTCGTTCAGAGCGATGTACCTGAGTTCCTTACCCACGGCATCTAGAAACATCCTCTCAAGTTCCTCATCGCTCACCTCCTCGAACTTCCTTAAAATGAACTCGCTCACGCTCATGTTCTCGCTCATCTGAGAGAGAAGAGACGTAGTCACAGTTACCACGACCCTTATTATAGCTAGTTCCAACATCTCCCTCGTCTCCGAAGGAAGCGGGATTGGCAACTTAACTTCCCTCAGTTTTAGTTCCACGGCCTCCGAGATCATCTCCCTAACATCTTCCGGGGAGAGGATATTTCTCTCAACAGTATTGGCTATGTTCTCGGCAATTTCCCTCCTCCTCTTGGGGAACACCCCCTGCACCCTAATGGGACCCAGCCGTATGGCCTTCCTAGGATGGAAGAGCATCCATATCGCCACCCTGTTGGCCGCGTACCCTATGAAGGCACCGAATGCCGAGCCGAGAAGCAGCGCCCATGGTTGCATGTGCCCGCCCCCTCCATAATACCCTAAAAATCACTCCATCGCTAGGTCCGCCAGTTTCGAATACAGTGATTCCAGTAGCCGGTCCACCTTTGGTACAGATAGAGCCCTGCCTAGGGCCATATCCAGACGATACCTGCTTCCCTCGGCGGATAATTCCTCTTCAATAGGCCTCGGGTCCTTCGAGAGCTCCCTGAAGGCGCTTATTACTCCTTCATCCTCCCCCCTCGGCACAGGCATCTCCAAGTAGTCAGCGAGGAGGAAGCGGGTCCACCTCCCCGATATCTTCCTACCCATGAGCGTGAGCAGCGAAGCGAAGAACGTGCTGTTGTACCACGCTGCCAACATCAAAGACCTCATCCTACTCGTGATCACAATGTAGAAGTTCTTGGAGGCTGTCACTTTCTCTCCCGTCAGGTTGGCCAAGGAGGATCTCCTAAGGGGATCGCCCACCTTGTCGGGGAGGAAGAGGTATCCGAAGGGCTTCTTAGTCCTGAGCTGTCTCCAGACATGGCTGTACCACCTGCTTCCTTTAGATTTGACTGCCGGGGCGGCGGTGCCTTCCTCCAAGCCCCACCTGATGAATTCCACCAAGTCCCTTGGAAGGTCCTCCAATGGTACGGGGGGCACGGCGAGCAAATAGGTCCCTACATCCACCTCTATTGAGCTTGAGTACAGGGATGGCCTCCTCAGGGCTTTCACCAAGTATTTCCCGCCTATCCTAAGCTCCCGACCGTCAGAGAGGATGAAGTCCGAGTCGCCCGGCTTGAGATCCCAGTACCCGTTGGGGAGGAAGAAGAACTGGGGGCCATACATCTCAACTCCCCTGACCACTCGCACTCCCAAATCCGAGAGCCTCACGAGGGTCCCGGCCCTGAGTGCCGGACCAACGAACTTGAGCACGAGATCGCGAAGATCCCGGTCGAAGAGGGACAGCCAATTCCTGTCAAAGAATGTGGGTATTTCCCTCAAGTCGAGGAGAGAGCGTTTACCCGACGCGTTCAGGACCTTTGTAAGGCCTCTTCTCGCTCCTTTTATAGCCACGAGTACCAGCTCCTTGAATCCACTTCCCTCAGAGAAGGAGTCCCGTCCTTCAGCCAGCAGCGCCAAGTGATAGCTCTCCCTGAGGAGCCTCTTGTACCCCCTCCCGTATATCGTGTAAAATGTGGAAGCTGGGAGCACTGTCGCCACAACACCCCCGTCCTCGAGAATGCCGTCGATCAGTAGCATCGCTAGGGCTTGGAGGCTGATGGATCCCCTACCCACGAACTCCGGATGGGTTCTCCTGAATGTTTCCACCAGCGCCCTCCTGTAATCCTCAGGAAGCTTGTCCCACCTGGTGAAGGGCGGATTAGTGGCTATCAGGTTGGAAGATGGGAGCTCCCCCCTGAGATACATGGTGAAGGCATCCCCCACCCTCACATCCAAGATTCCCCCTTCACCCTCCAAGATATGGAGGAGAGAGGTGAACGCTACCAACGCCGGTAGATGGAGCCTCTCCACACCCCACACCTTGATTACCCTATCCTTAGCCAGAGACAATAGGTGGGAGAGCGTTCTCCCGGAACCCATGAAGGGATCGCCCAGCACTATGTCGCCCTCCACCAAGTCCAGCGCCTCCTCCATGAGCCGGAGCGCCTCGTCCTTCGAGTAGTACACGGCCAGTTCCCTCCTCCTATCTGAACCAACGGTCCTCTGAACCATGAGCTGGCATCGATGCAGGGACAGGGGTCTCTCCTCCCTGGCCCTCTCCACAACCTCTCGTGGTAGTTCGCTCAAGAGCGGGATTTTCAGAGATTGGAGATCGCTGAGGTCGAGGTACTCCTCTAAGATCCTGATGCAGGATCCCAGAATGCGGAGGTAGAGCCTTTTACCTTGGAGTTCACGCATCCCTCATCCTCCTCGACAGCATGATCAGCATGGGGGCCGATGCTAGGGGAAACAAGGCCGTGAAGAGATATGCTCGGGAGTAATCCGACAGCGAGGCGACGAAGCTCATGACTATGGGACCTGAGAAGCGACCCACGTCGGCCCCCATAGAGTATAGGGCCATTGCCCTATTTCTCGCACCCTCAGGGACCAACTCAATGGTCACGTACTGTTGGGCCGGAACCGTGAATCCGAGGCCCAAGCCAAACAGGGCGGCGATACCGTAGCTCAGTGGAGGGATGTACCAGATAGAGAGGGCCACGAGTGAGAGTAGCATGATCCCGTAACCTAGAGATATGGCAGCCATGGGTCTGCTCTCTGCCATCCTCCCCGACAGGTACCTTGATATGAGGCCAGCGGCTCCGAAGAACATGCTGAAGTACCCGAAGATGGAAGCTCCGTAGCCGAGATCCCTGTAGTGGACTTGAACCAGTTCCAAGATGACCATCAGGGCGGCCCCACCCAAGGCGGCCAGGGACATGGTAAGGAGAACGACCCCACCTACGGCGTCTCCCCATCCGGCCCTTCCCCTCCTCCTCTCGCTGGTTTCACCTCTCATGCGGACATTCATCGCGGCTATGATCAGTGAGGATATCGCAGCTAGGGTGAAGACCGCCCAGTAACCGAAGGAGTCAACCAGCAGTCCAGCCGCCGGAGGTCCCAGTACACCTCCAAGGGATATGAGCATGGATCTGAGGCCCAGAGCGAGGCCCACACTGGATGCGCTGGATGCCACGGCCACGGCTGAGGGAGCGATGAAGAAAGAGTTACCCAAGCCCTGCACAACCCTCCCCATAAGTAGCGACGTGAAGTTGGATGCATGTAGGAAGATGATCGAGGACAGGAGTGAAAAGACGGAGCCTATGAACATGGTCGCATTGCTCGACCACCTGTCCGCTAAGTAGCCAGTTATGGGCCTCATAACCAGAGTGACCAGCGAGATAGCTGACCAAACCACGCTTATCTCCGTGAGACCTATTCCTAGGTCCCTAGCGTAACGAGCGAGTACGGAAGCTACGAGCCATAGAGAGAGGAAGTAGAGAGCCACGGATGCAAGGTTCACCACCAGCTTCCGATTCTCCATCGAGCTTCTCCCGGGATGGTTTAGTTAAAAATGAAGGTATTGCCTTTGCTTGGTGGCCATCGAAGGTCGAGACGGGATCGGGGCTCGATTGATCCCCGACGGGGGATAAGTTCGGGAGACGGATTATTCAGCTTTCCGATCCTACCTCCACGAAGTAGGCCGGATATCCCCCCCATCTCTCCCTGAACTCCTTCTGGAGCTCCCAGATGGTTACGCTCGAGTAGAATCCACTGGGCATGTCCTCCTGATCGGATTTATGCAGGGACGACTCCAGGAAAATCCATGAACCGTTGATGTCTATCGCGACATCGGTGTGATCCTTCACAACGACTATCGCCGTCCTTATCCCGGCAACCTTGTAGAGGGCCGCCATCAACATGGCGTGATCCTCACAGTCGCCCAGACCGTAGGCGAGCAGCTCGATAGGAAACAGGGGCAGTTCAGCGTTGGGCTCATCCTTCCCCGGAACTGCGTACCGGTGATCCAACGAATAGAACAGCCTGGCAACCTCATTAGCGAGGGGCACGGTGTCATTGGCGGGATGGTAACGAAGCCATTCCTCCAACATCTTCCTGTACAATTCGTGGTTGTATTTGAGATCCCTCTCCACCATGAGGGCGAATATCTTGGCGATGCTCCTGTTGGCCACGGCGCCCCTCATCTGGGAGTTATAGTTCTCGCCTATCATCCATAATCTCCAATCGTAGAACTCTTCCTTGTACGTGCTTGTGTTCAGGAAATCTCTGGCCTCCTTCACGTAACTCCTCACGACCACGGCTGAGGATCTGTATCTCTTCAGAACGCTCATGCTCTCGCTCAGGTTCTCATACCTAGACAGCAAGTCGTTGTACTTCCTCTTGAGCTGCTCATGCTCCGTCTTGAGCTCGTTGTATTTCTGCAGCAGTTCGTCATACTTCATCCTGAGGCTGCGGTAGCTCTCATTCAATTTCTGCATTCTATCGGAGAGCTCGCGAACGCGGTCCTCTAGGTTAATGGATTCAGTCCTAGTGCTGGTCTCATTCCACCCAATCTTACCTTCCCTTAGAGCCGATAACTTCGATTTGAGGTCCTGTATCTCGGCCCTCAATCTCGCTATTTCATTCCTCAATTTCTCGTTTTCCTCTCTGAGCTTCGAGACTTCGTCCTCATCATGTATTGTGACAGTCGTCGTTGAAGAACAACTTTTTGGTGCCCCAAAGGAGGATAACAGACCTATAAGAAGTAGGGAAGCAAAGAGCACCGCAACGATCGCCAAGACGCGCAGGGAGCCTACTCGCACCACCGTTTAAGATTGTACCGGTGATGTAATAAAAATATTTCCTTAAACTACATTTTTTTCGAAGTAATTCAACGAAATGTGGAACGTTGTGTGTCTCATGGGGAGGAGAATCGCGGTGAGTCGGGAAGAGCCGATAAAATATTTTACGCGAAGACACTCCATGAAGAATGGGGACCGACGTGACCGGGGGCTTTATCGCTTACAGGTCCGCTCTAATCATCGAGAGCAGGATCGGCCCCTCCGCTCCTATGACTGCAAGTCCTTTGAGTAGATGTCCTTTCATCAAGCTGGTTACTATCTGTGTTCGTAATGGACCACCAGCCGTGGAGACATGTAGTTTTCCTCAAATGGAATAGAGAAGTTGGTTACTTTAAACGTCCGTTATGATGAAAAAAGAGAAGGTCCTATTCCCTTCCACTCGATGGGCGTCTTGGGATATCTTTAAATCTACTACCCTACCACCTAAATTTCAGAAATAGCGATGCTAAGAAAAATCAGTATACTCGGCCCTGTCGTCATCGTGGTCGCGGTGCTGCTATCTTTGATCGCATATGTACCTAAGACTGTGGCATCCGGCCCACACACGTTGGAGATAATCGTCGTGGGTGAGGGCACCACACTTCCCCCACCCGGCATTCACTCATATGATGAAGGACAGGTAGTCACCGTTAGGGCGGAACCCGCCGAGGGCTACGTTTTCTACCAGTGGGAGATCGATGGCAAGAGGGTCGGGAGGAACTCACCTATCATAAGGATTGAGATGAGTGAAGACCACCTCTTGAGAGCTTTATTCGTTAAAGAAACCCTCGTCGCTCCTTTGAAGAGTGTGAGTTCGAGTGAGGGAGACGAAAAGGGAGCGGGAAGCATGGCCGGAGGCGCTGAATGGAGATTTCCGATGGATTACAGGTTGGTCGCTGGAGAGATCGATTTATCCCTAAATGGAGATCTTATAGGCGACTTAAAAGGTAATGGTAGCAGAGTCTTGTATCTAGGGGGCCCGATGGCTATCCCTTTCCCTTGGGGGAACTATAATGTGTCCTTCCAAGAGTGCTCCCTCGTGGTAGCGGATGATAGATTCAATGCTGTTTTTGGTAAAAGGGACTACGCTGTCATACTGATAAAAGATGATGGGGACATTCGAATAGCTGGAATCACCAGATACGGGACCAGAGCTGGACTGATCTGGTTGCTCAAGGAGTATGAATTTCTTGTCGGTAAAGATCTCATTATACTGGAGTGGATTGACCTAAATGACAATGGTGAGGTCGAATACTGGGAGATCTCTCCCATTGTTGAGTGGTAGTAAATGCATCCATGCGTGAGAATTATCAGTTTCTATTCCTCCGCTCCTTCTTACTATCTCCAAGAATTCGTCGCATCTGGTCCCACGATCTTCCTGAAACTGGTCGATCCATGAGAAGCTTTATTCCCCTCGGCCTCACGAGAGCTCGTACGAACTTGAATTCGGACTATAGATTTCGGAGTTAATTTAACCAAAAGACTTATAAGAACACTTTCTACGAATTTTTAGGTTACTTTCTATGACAGTGGAATTACGTCGTCTTGTGATGCTGGGACTAGCCCTCCTTTTGTTGGGCAGCGTGCTCATCCTCCAGCAGGCATCCGCTTGTCACTCCAATGTGCACGTCAAGGATGTCGAGACGGGCCGGCATGTGACCGGATGCAAGGCTGTGAAGGTCGAGTTCAAGGAACACGAGGGCGATTCGTACCAGTTAGTCGGTAACTTCATGGACGGCCAAACGGCATACAGGGGCAAGGGCTATTACAGGTTCACTTACAGGCCGGGAGAATGCGCCGGTTATGATTTCGATCACTGGAAGGCATCCGGTAACGTTGATGTGATAAGGAACAGCGGTGGAGTCCTAGAGTACAAGCTTAAAGGAAGCGTGGGTGAGGCCACCCTATATCTGAAGAAGCAGAGGGCGGATCTCTACATCGATATCGATCCCGACGATGCCGGAAGGGTCAAGGCCAAACCGAGCGATGTGAACGGTCGCAACCTAGTTTCCGGGGCGGACGGCACTCTCACGTACGACGAGGGAACGGAGGTCACCGTAACAGCCAGTCCTAACTCAGGCTACCGCTTCGATCACTGGGTGCTGGATGGAAGCAATGCAGGTACTGATACGAGCATCACCGTGACCATGGATGGAGATCACACACTGACGGCGGTCTTCGTGAAGACCTGGAGACTTGAGGTGAAAATAGGTGATGAGGACGGTTTCCCACTCTCTGGATGCTCCATTCACGCGAGACCTGCCGATAACAACGGGAAGTCGGATGCTTACCACGGAGATACTCTGGTGTACGATGACGGTACGACCATCACGCTCAGCCCGAACACGCCATGCGGTCAAAGAGTGTTCGACCACTGGGGGACCTGGAACGGCCATACCACCGGCGACTGCACCGGTACAGGCGACTGCACCTTAACCATGACCGAGGATAAGGCCGCGGCAGCTTTCTTCTGGAAAGTGGTTGACGTGAATGTGGAGGTCGTGGATCAGGACGGAGCCAGCATGCCCTCTTCATGCAAGGTGAGGCTGCAGTTCACCCTGCCGGATAATGCAGAACAGGCACCCGATTACAGTGGCTGGTACGCTGATGGTGCATCGTTGAGGGATGTGTACAAGTACACGGTGATAACTGCAAGCCCAGGCACATGCTCAGGTTACCGCTTTGATCATTGGGAGCTGAGCGGTGCGAGCGGTGACCCTGGAGCTGGGATCACTGTGGGAGATAGCGACATCACCATAAAGGCTGTGTACTGGAAGCAGGTGACCCTCGACTTCGACATAGAGGACGATTTAGGAGGCTCCGTTGGGGCTAGTTTACACCTCTCATTCACCGCGCCTGCTGGAGCTCACAACCCCAACATCCCCAGCGATGGAGATTACGACAACTCGGATTCCCTGACCATGGACATCGGCACGGAGATCACTGCCTCACCTAACTCCTACAGTGGCTACAACTTCGATCACTGGAGTGGGCCTTGCTCCGGAACGGGGGCATGCTCCTTCACCATGGACGGAGATAAGACCCTGGGGGCGGTTTATTGGAAACTGGTGGATCTGGATGTTCAGGTCAGAGACGAACTCGGTGCCCCTGTGGGATGCACGGTGCACATGGACTTCTCACCCCCAGCTGGTGCGCAGAACAATCCACCCGATCCCGACGGTGACTACGGCGATGGAGATAGCGTGACAGATCTCTACAGAGGAACGGATGTATCTCCCAGCTATCGCTCGTGCCCTGGCTACAGGTTCGATCACTGGGAGCTGGACGGCTCCCATTGGTCCGGCAGCACCTTCTCCATGAACGACGACCGTACCATAAAGGCCGTGTACTGGAAGCAGTACACTCTCACCATAAAGGCGAACCCCTCTACCGCTGGAGACACTCACACCTACCACGTCGGCACTTACCAGATAGATAGAGGCACGGTTATCAGCCTCAATCCAACCGCGCATGCTGGCTTCGAGTTCGATCACTGGGAGCTCGATGGCTCCAACAGGGGATCTGGCCTCACCCTGACCTTCTCCATGAACAGGGATCACGAGGTCATTGCGCACTTCAAGGAGAGGGAAACGCCACCGCCTTCTCCAACTATCCCTGTCGCAGCACCGGTTTACGAGGGATGCATCCTGCCCTTCGGATTTCCGAAGGAGATGAAGTACAGGGGCATGTACGAGGACATTCAGTTCAATCAGGACCTGCTGAGCAGACTGGCGGGTAAGGCAGGACCTAGTGAGGAGAAGAAGGTGATCGTGCTCGGTGGACCTAACGTGATCCCGTATCCATGGGAGCAGTACGAGGTCTACTTCGAGGACAACACTCTGAGGGTCAAGGATCAAGTGTACACAGCGACATATGGAGAGAAGGACTATGGCGCGATACTCTTCGACTGCGACAACATGGTGGTGAGGGTCGCGGGCGTAAACAGGTTCGGGACTAGGGCCGCGCTTATGTGGCTGCTGAATCATCCGGACGAGGCAAGCGGTAAGCTGCTTATAGTGGTTGAATGGATCGATGCCAACTATGACCATCAGGTGCAGGACGGGGAGATCACAGTGGTGTATGAGGTTCCGTGATCCCCTCTTCTCCTCTTTTTTACGAATCAGATCGGATGTCCTTCAAGCAATCATCTGATGCTCCCGCTGTGGGAACTGCTTGCGGCTCATCTTCAACTTCGCAACCCATTAGAAGACCCAGAATGTGTCTTGATAGGTCTTTGCGAACGCTTATTTGTAAATCAAAATAGACATTTACTAAATTAAATTGATTTCCCAAAAGAGATGATGATATTTTCCATATAAAATTTCCAACAGAAAACTTTATTACTTTAATGCTCATTCAATCTTAGATAGCGATGGAGCGCATTTTGGTGGCAACCTTAGTAGCGATCCTCTTGGTCACCCCGTTAACCGGGCTAGCCATAGTCATCAATGTTTCTGACATCGGCTTTGGAGTGAAGGAGGTGAGCGCCGGGACCGCGATCACGGCGTGCGATCCCATAGAGATGGAGGTCTCCTCCTCGCTTTCAGGACCCTATAGTCCAGCAGGGACCTACGGACACGGCGATACAACCCTAGTGGAGCCTTCTCTCTGGTACCGACTCACACCACATCCCTGTTCTGGGTACTCCTTCGATCACTGGGTGGTATCCCTATCCTACGGTGGAGACATCACAGACGGTATAGGTACGGTCGAGGCGATGATTTCCGGTACCCAACCATCAAGGGAACTCACCAGCGTGGTTATAACTGGTAACAGGGCTTACGTGTACATCAACGAGGGGTCGTCAGCGAAGGTTACCCTCTACCTGAAGAGGACCGGACACCGCTTGACGGTGGCGGTGGACCCGGTGGGATCGGGTGAAGTGAGCCCCTACGGTGTGGGAGTCCACACCCTCTCTCACGGCTTTGTTGTGACCCTCAATCCCAATGCCCACGCTGGATGGGAATTCAGTCACTGGACACTCGATGGAGTCGCCAAGTACACTAAGAAGCTTTCTATCAAGATGAACAGCGATCACAAAGCTGTAGCTCACTTCAACAAGAAAGAGAGACATGTTACGGTCAGCATTCCCATGCCACAGCCCATTAAAACGTGTCCATTGCCCGATGGATGGCCCAGATCCGCCAAATACAGGGGATACAGCGAGGACCTTGAATATAATTCAGATATCCTAGGGAACCTCTCCGGGAAGGCCGGACTAGGGGAAGAGGGAAATGTGATGTTCGTCGGTTGGCTGGCAGTCAGACCCCAACCTTGGAGCAAGTATAACATCCAGCTCGGTGAAGGCAGGATCACCATGAACAACTCGATGTTCATCTCGGACGAGCACAGGGATTTCGGCATAGTACATCTCACTTGCGAGGGTGGTTTCAACGCGAGGCTGGCTGGAACGACCAAGGTAGGAACTAGAGCGGCGCTGATATGGGTGTTGGAAAACCGTTGGAAGTTGGTGGACAAGACCCTCGTGGTCGTCGGATGGAATGATACGGACATGGATGGTATCATTCAACCGGAGGAATTGGAAAAGGTATACTCAGTGCCCTCTTAGTTACCTCACCCCCGGTTTTTTCCATGATTCCACGTCAGAAAAGTTAAGGGTATTGTTAAGGTGATGACCTTCCCCTTCTGAGATAGAGGACTGTAATGATTGCCGCTAGCACCATTATCAGTACCAGTAAGGCGGTTTCTATGGGTCCAAAGGCCCCCTCACTCTCTATGACCGTTGTGACGATGGTGGTGAGACCGGGCTGTCGAGAACCCGAACCTGGGTGGGAGATTTCAGTGGTTGATGCGGGCTTAGGCGATGGTTTGGCTGTAGTCCCTTCTCCACTTCCAGATCCCGGCCCGGATCCAGCTCCCGGGATCACTACCATATCCATGACTCTATTCAAGCCCTCAACGACCTTCTCCACCTCTCCGCTATCGAGATACACCACATATATATCCCCTACATACCTAGCCACGTAGAGTCTGTTCTGAACAAGGCCTATGCCGGTGATGTGGTCGAATATCTTGTCAACGACCGGTTCTGCAGGTCCGTCTGCCTTGAAGCGGTACAACATGGACTGACTACCTACGTAGTAAGTGCCGTCGTCGTAGGTGATGGGTCCCCATTTATGGTCTACCATAGACAGGTCCTTGAGTACGGACACCTCGTATGTGCTCAGGTCCATACTCATTATCCTGCCATTTCCGTCCTCTGAAACGATGAGCTTATTCCCAACGACTATCCCGTACATGTTCTGAAGATGCTCATTGGGCTGGTTGGTCAGGTTGGCGATCGCCACTACTCCGCCCTCACCGTCGAGTATGTAAACTCTATCATTCTTGTTATCGAGCGCGGCGAATCTCCCACCGGGGAGAGGTACTGTGGTGAGGCAATAGGGGGCTTTCACATTTATCTCCTTGAGAATGTCCCCACCTAGAGAGATCTCGTACATAGGCCTGCATCCCGTGTAAAGCTTATCGCCGTAAAGGGTTAGAGTATACCCTGTAACATTCTTGTTGAGGACCTCCGCACTTCCTCCTGAAATCTTCAACAATCCTTCTCTGGTGAGCACAAGCAGGGTGTCGGGAATCTCCCTCAGTACCTTTCCTTGAACTTGCAATGTGGAGTTGGATAAGCCAGCATCCTTCCCTGAAAAGGCTAGAGATCGGATTCTCGGGGTAAATATGTCAGGAAAGAACGCTTGAAGGATGAGGAAGAGCAGCAATAGGAGAAAGAGGGACCTCCATCCCATTGCCAACTCCTCTTAAGATAGTTCAACTACGCACTTAATTTAACCCTATTGGTGATAAAGCGTTGAACGATTCGCCTTCGATTGCCGCCCTGATGCCAGTGGGTAACCTCCTTCATTCGAGATTTGTTGTGACCTGCTGATTCGCCGCTTCACACCCTGATGGTAGCTTTACTAGGGAGTGCTCTGTGGTAATACGTTTCTAGATTTAGTATTACTAAATTAGCATCTGGGTCAAAATGATAATATGGCTTTTATTATGTAAGATTTTTTATAAGTTACTGCTATTATCAGTCTATTTAAAAACATTTAGATGACAGAATCGATAATAATCTGCTGTGACGTGGCAGGAGAAGCGTCATCATTGTGGTAATACTTTTATTTTGATCGTATTACTTTGAACGGTCAGTCCTATGCCGACGAAGGTCTCCACCAAGGGCCAACTCGTCTTACCTGTGAAGATAAGAAGGAAATACGGTATCTCACCGGGCAAGGAGGTAGAGGTGCTGGATTTCGGGTATGAGATAGTGATCGTTGCGCCGCCACCAGGTAGGGGCAGGGGTATCCTGAAGTTCAGGGGTAACCCGCTGGAACTGGTAAGGGGGGTCAGGGAGAGATCATCATGAGCTTCGTCCTCGACATAACGGCCATCATAACTTACCTCTCCGATTTAAAGGGGGCCGATCTCCTAGAAGAGATCCTTGAAAAGGCGTCTAAAGGTAAGGCGAGGATCTATGTGAATTGTCTAACCATCTCAGAGCTTTACCACGTGATAGGTAGCGAGTACACTACTAAGAAGGCTAACGAGACCGTGGCTGCGGTGAAGAAATGGCCCATCTCCCTAGTACCGTTAGATGAGGGAATAGCCCTCTCTGCCGGTAGAATAGCGGTGGAGTCTGGGGTATCTCTTCAAGACGCCGTTGTGATAGCCACGGCCATGGACAAAGACGCTGCCGTGGTGACCTCCAACCAAAAGATAGCTGAATTCTTTGAGGACACGATAGTACTGGGAATCGATGGGGATGAGTAGGAGTTAATTGGCCCTTTTGACAGCGGATGTGCATATGTAGTGTGGAGACGGCCGCTCGAGGGCACCAGTAGGGTATTTGATGTGGGTTTTAGTTAAGTGGGATCGATGATGTACCGCTTAGTACCATACCCAATTCGATCATGCGCTTTCAATGGAACAAGCTTCATCGTTTTGATCTAGTGGGAGCTTGAGCTTCCCGGTAATGCACTCCCCTCTGCTTGCCAAGATGGGATCATGGAATAAGTGATTCTAAATGGCACGATCCTGTTAAAAATCTGAGGAGGAAGCGTAACTTATATTTGGGAGACACCTCTGACTTTGTGAATGCTAAGCGATCTGAGGAGGAGCGTTGTAGAGAGGAGATCCAGCAAGCCGAGAGAGAAGGGCATCACTATGGTACTCGATAAGCTCAGTCAGCCCCCCTCGTGTCTAGGACTTGAGTATAGGGCTCCCTACATGGATTACGTTAAGATAGGCTGGGGACTCCCCATCCTTATCCACGAGGATGTGTTGAAGGAGAGAATCCGGTTGTATCACGAGCATGACGTAGATGTGGGCCTGAGCGGCACTCTAATGGAGCTGGCAACAGTGAAGGGCAGGGTCAAGGATCTATTCGAGGAAGCATGGTCACTCGGCTTCAACATAGTGGAGATAAGCTCCGGTATAGTGGACATTCCCATGCAAGAGAGGCTGGAGCTGGCAGATTATGCTCATTCCTTGGGATTCAGGGTGACTTTTGAGGTAGGTAAGAAGGATCCCAGTAGAAAACTTCCACTTCGTAGCGTCATAGAAGAGATAAGATTGGCGCTTGAGTTCAGCAGAGTGTGGAAGGTCATTATTGAGGGCAGGGAGTTCGGTAAGGCGTCTTGCCTTTTCGACGAGGAGGGGAACCTCAAGTCCGACTGGTTCTCAGCTCTGATATCGACATTCAATCATGAGGACATCATATTCGAGGCACCGCTGGTGAAGCAGCATGTCGAGCTGATAAGGAGACTCGGACCTAACGTGAACTTGGGAAATATAAGGATAGAGGATGTTCTCTCGCTAGAGAGTCTCAGGTTGGGTGTGAGAGGAGATACTTTTCTGATAAAGTCGAGAGAGAGTCTGACAGGGGGTTCTCCCTCTGAAAAATTTGTTCTATACGTTTTAAGGCAATTTGGACCGATGAGTTCCTCGGAAATAAAGAAAAAGACTGGATTGCCACCGAGAACCATATATAAAGCCCTAAAGAATTTGAAGGAGAAGGGCCTCGTGGAACAGCTTTCCTTGGGTGGAACAACGGTATGGGCAGCATCTCACAGATAAAATACTTATAAAAATACTTAACGATTAACTTATTTAGCTTAACCATCGTGTATTCATGTGAAGCTTTGAAGCCCAGTCTTGAAGGCATGTATCGCACTCGTGTCGGGGTGTTGGATCGCGCGCTGGGCACATCATGCAGGGAGGATCGATTTCTTCACCTACGTCTCGCTTGTATCCCTCATCTCGCCGCTCCTTATCATTAGGAGAGATTTGGAGGAAGCATTAGAGCTGTCCCATCTTTCGGTAGTCTCTTCAATTCTATTGGTCATATTACTGGCAATACTTTCCGCATTCATCACGGTGCCCTACACTCTGGGGCTCGTTTCGACTTTCGCCCCCCTTATAGTACTGGGGATCGTTCATTTCGCCCTTCTCCTAGTTGGGGTCACCTTCCTCGCGATAATAAGAGAATTCCTGATAGGAAGGTTGCTGGAACCCCTATGCTCAATCAAAAAGGCCTACATACAATACGGGAAGAAGAGAAACTCCGATTGCGCAGAGTCACTTAACGCCCGATCTCCACACAGGACTGAGTCAGGGGTGGCGCATGAGCATCCCGAGGAGGGGACTATCGGAGATCTCTTTGTTCCACACATGCGAATCTCTCCTCATTAATCCTGCCAAAAGTCCCTTGTTCTCATATATATTTACCGAACCGAATATCCATGAAAACCGTGCTCTCTTCTCCCAAGATAGTGCTTGAGAGATATGCCGATAAGGCTTACCCCACCACGCCTAATTCACATCCAATACCACTCCTATGTTTGACCAAAATGACCTCTCCTATTGGGAATGCTGGCGTATGATGGCGTAGCTCCGAGCGATATGCCTAGAATCCTATCATCATTCTAAGATACCTCTATTCTCCTGAAGTTTCCTCTTGAGAAGGCGGAGCCTCTCCGTCCTAGATAGGGATTCCAGTTCCTTCTGCAGCTCCTTCTTCAGATCCTCCAATCTTAAGTGAACATATAGGGCCTCCCATAGCATCATTCCGTTCCTCAACGTCTCGCTATCGCTCCTCGTGACGAACCTGAGACCGTCCAGAACGGCCTTGATCCCCATCTCCTCCGGAGCTCGCTTCTCCTCTCCCTTTATGTCGGCGGCATGCACGATCTCAGTCATTCGCTTCACGTACGGATCCTCGATCGAGTACCTCTCAACTATGACCTCGAAGGTGCACTTGCCATCCCTGTGCCCGTGCTCGACTCCCTTGATATCGAAGGGTATCCCGTATTCGGGCTTCAATTCCTCCTCAGGCCAGTCGATTAAGATGAACTCAGCTTCAGGATCAACGAATCTCTTTATCAACCATGCCGATGCGGTCCTGTCAACTCCCGGGAAAGAGCGGGTCACCCACTTCATCCCATCCCCCAACTAAAGGAGAGAGGGCCTTATAACCTCTCTAGGTCGGAAAGTTAATATGCAGTCCTCTCAAGTAGAAGCATGCCAGTCGATCCCATCTTTTTGGATCTCGTCAACTACGGGATATGTCGTGTCCTGAACGAGAGGTTGGGCAAGGAGGCTACAGAGGATGTCTTCAGGGAAGTGGGGAGGGTGTGCTACCGGAGGGCCAAGGAGGGAGGACTGATAGGGTGGAGGGAGGACCCCCTCGATACTCTAGTGGAAGTAGCCAAGTTCTTAGAGAGGATGGGGTACATGGAGAGGATCGAGGTGACTAAGGTAAGTGAGGACGAGCTCGTTCTAGACATGTACGGCGTGTCGGTACTCGAATCCTCCATAGAGCTGGTGGAGTCGGGGATGGCTCCCTCCCACTACATGACCAACCTCATGTTCGCGGCCCTCGAGGATCACGGCATAACCGCAGAGCTGATAGATCTGGGATTCGATAGGGAGGGGAATCACGTAAGGGAGAAGTGGGTACTCAGGAGGTGAGGCTGGTTCCGGTAGGAGGATACGGGATCCCTTGGACCATCACCGCTCACCTAACGTAGCGATTACCTTAAGGCTCCCTCCCTCATCAGATAGGTGAGCTGATAAGAGAGCACCCGCCTCCTCAGGTAGTTGAGGCGACCCATCAGCCTCGCATTCAGCTCCTCCACAGGGCTCGATAGCATGCCATATTTGGAGAGAAGCCACCAGTGAATTTCCTCCAGTTCCGCGTCGAGGGTCGTGTTGAGCGAGGCATCCATCAGGTACACCAGGAGGTCCGAATGCGTGGAGAACCCCCTCAACAGGTCCATCCTCGCGCTTTCCGATGACCTCTCTCGATCACCCTTTCCTCCATCATGTCGGCTATCCTCCTCCCAGTTTCCTTGGCGAACACGATTAGCGGGGCTTCTCTGAGAAAGAGTTTGGATATCAGCGAGGGATGGGCCTTCTTCAGGATGCCCAAGGCCCTCTCTATGACGGGATTCCCAAGAAGGAGGGGAAGATCCAAGAGCTCCCGACCTACCGGGACCACCCTCAGCATCACTGACGCCTGCCCTACATCCAAGACTTCAACTAAAAGATTGGCATTCCCTCATCACCGGACGGCGCAAAGTCGATGAGCGGGAAAACTACTAAATAGTTCAGGGACTCGACAGAGGGATGCACTGGGACAGGAGGCTGGGGGTGATCGCTAGCCTAGTGGCGCTTCCTCTACTCCTCTCGGCCACGGGATTGTTGGAGATGTACCTCGCCGGTCCCCTGCCCCCCGGCTGGGGAGGGGATGCCTACGGCCACCTCTTCAAGATATGGAAGCTGCACTCTCAGGGCTTCTCCCCTTGGATAAAGGACTGGTACTCCGGCTACCCCTTCCTCAGGTTCTATCCACCCCTCTCCTATCTAATGGCCTGGGCGGCCTCCATGCCTCTGGGAGACCCAGCTCTAGCCTACAAGGCGATCATCACCTTGAGCTTGGTGATAGCCTCCCTATCCGCCTACCTTCTGGGTAGGGAGCTGGAGCTCTCCGAGATACCCTCCATCATCATGGGCATCTCTTATTCCATCAACCCCTGGCTCTTCAGAATGATATCACCTGAGGGGAACTTCCCGAGGGTCGTGGCCGCCTCCTTAGCACCCCTCTCTATAGCATGTTTTGTAAGATTGGCTAAGGAGAGGGACAGCAGACCCATCTGCGCCCTTCCGATCGCAGCACTGCCGCTGACGCATCACTCCCTAGCTGTAGTCGTGGCGCCGCTCGCCGGATTCCTCTGGTTAGCTGCCCTAGTCGACGAGACTCCGAGGCTTGAGGACTTGGCCCTCAGACTCAAGAACACTCTCTCCACCGTGGTGTGGGCTCTAATAATCGCTTCCTTCTGGATATTCCCTTTCATCCTAGAGAGAAACCTGGCGCACTTCCTGAATGAGAATTCCATTGATTACCTCTACACGAGGCAGAGCGTACCCTTAGTAGCTCCTTTTATCGACTCGGGGCCTTGGAGCTTCTATCAGGGAAGCACTAGGATGCTGCTAGCCTTCCTCTCCCTCCCAGCCTCCATACTTGTGATGAAGAGGTCCCAAGAGGCGGATATAAGGGTATTATCGACTCTAATCTCCTCGTCCCTGGCTCTGGTCTCCCTTCTGCTCAGTTTGGGGGCTAAGGGCCCCGTCCCTTGGCTGAACAGGCTGCCACTCCTGAGTATGATCCCGCCCTACAGGTGGCTGGACCTCACCCAACTGTCGGCAGCAGTGGCGCTGGGAGGCCTGCTTGAGATGCTTGCCGGCCTCTCGAGGAGGAGGTGGCTACCACTCCTCCTCATCCTCTTGGTATTTCCCCTCTACGTTGAATCAGCACCAAGAATGACCTATTTAGCAGGGACAGACTTCGATCCGGACTTAGGAAGGGCGCTCCGATTGGTGGGGCGAGATCCTGGCGCGTTTAGGTTCCACCAGCAGGGGATCATATTCAGGCTCGGCTCCATGGTCTCTTACTCCCCAGTACTGGCTGGTAAACCCTCCTTGAACGGATGGTACAGACAAGGGGATCCTCTGTACCCTCAACATGTTCAGATGGAGTGGGAGATCGAGAACGGTAGGAAGGAAGTTGGTGAGAAGCTAGCGGCTTTTGGTGTGAAGTACGTGTTGGTGGACCTGAACGTAAGCAGGGGTCTGAATCTACTTGAGGATTTGGGATTCGTGGAGGTGGGTAGATACGGTAGCATCGAAGTGCTGAGATGGGATTCGGGGTCGATGCTGAGCTGCGAGGGGTGCGAGCTGAAGATGGAGGAGTGGAGGGATGGCTACATAAGGTTCAGGTACAGCTCCAATTCCAGCGCAGAGGTGAGGGTCTCGGAGGCTTGGTATCCCCACTGGACCGTCAAAGTGGATGGCCGTGATGCGGGGGCTCCCGAGAGGGATGAGCTGGGCCTCATACTAATCCACATGGAGCCGGGAAAACATGTGGTGGAGCTGGTGTTCAGGGATCCTCTCCTCATGCTCTTGCAGGCAGCGTCTCTGATGGCCACAATATACGTGCTGGTAAGATCGCTAATGCCAAGGCAGGAGAAGTGGAGGAGACCTTGGACCTAACTCCAGCCATCTCCACTCATCTTGGATCGATTATTACCTTCCTCAGGAGATGACGATCTGCGGACCTCCCCAACTCGAGGGGATTGTCTGAGAGCCCGTCTCTGTTACCCTCGAGGAAAAATCCTCTCATTGTATAGTGAAGCGCGACCACAAATTTCGAGCTGCTCTGCCACTTCACTGGGACTTAAGCCTGATGCAGCTGTGGGCCGTGGCGATGTGTCACCGCGCAGGGGGTCGTGAACGATGCTAGATCGTCAAGAGTTCGTCACCAGAATTAACTTATATCTGGGGCATGAGATCCTTCTATATGAAGACATCCAGTCTCGTGAGCGACGTCGAACAGCTCATTCGCTCTAGCAGGTTTCACCAGCTCCTCGATATGGCGAGAGATGAGAAAGACTTCAACAGGCTTCTTGCAAGTTCGGTAGGAGGCGATGCCAACACAGTGATCAACGGCGTTGAAGCTGATGTTCTCAGGGGAACTGAGGCTCTGGAGGTGAAAATAAAGCCCGAAAGATTCTTTTATGGATTCTGTCAGGCCGTGGCTCTTGAGGAGGTAGCCGGTATCGGCTCAGCTGGTTTACTTCATATAGTTGATGCTTTGGACGAAGGGTACCTGTCACGGGTAACCGCGATGGGGAGAAGGCTGGGTATAAGACTTATCATTTACTCTCTCATGGATAAGAACTGTGTCATCATCTAGGATAATATCCTTCATATCCGCCTCAGGCGGCGTTGGCAAGACCACCCTCTCCCTAGCCCTGGCTGCCTGGTTGGTCAAGATCCTGAAGGTCAACCCCTATGACATTCTCTTGGTGGACATGGATCCCACGGCCGGTCTTAGCCTAGCTGTCATGGACAATGTGTCATACGATCGTGTAGTTGAGGGCAGGATGACCCTAGAGGCAATGTACGAGGATTCTATCAAACATAGGAAGAATATCCTGGTGGACGACTACCTGAGCCCTGCTAGGATAGGAGACATTCCGCTCAGGATCCTCTCTCCCGGAGAGAATTTCGTTGATGTCATCGACGACGCATGGAAGTCTGGGAAACCTGGATCTATATTTAAGCGGCTCTTTGAGAAAGCCGGGGTATACTCAAAGTTCAAGTACGTCATACTGGACAGCGCTCCCTTCTTCGATCTGCGTTACACCGTTCTAAGTATTTTCCTCTCCACCTCCTACGCGGTGGTGCTTAGACCTGCCATCATAGACTGTAAGAGGACTCTGAGGATGATCGACAAGTTGGAGCAGTACTACGCGGATGAGATGGGAGGCATCAAGGAATTCTACTCTAGGTTCGTGGGCATAATAAACCTGGCGCCTTCGAATCCAAGTGAGATGGAGTACAGGTTGCTCCGAAATCTGGGGTACAGAGGAAAACCAAGTGAAGGTGAGGCGAAGACCCTCAGGAGGAACGAAATGATAGAATCCCTGGCCGCATTGCTGAAGGAGCTTGAGGGCAGGATCACCATACTCAAGCATTTCATCACGAGAAGTGTTCAGATCTTGAGACTCGATCTGGGCGGCAGGGAGAGGGGGGGGTGAGGGAACCAGCGGGTTTCTCTCGCTGGTAGATCCTGTCTTGCGGGAGATGGCCGAGAAGCTGGGATGGATCCCCTTCTAACCGATCGGATTCATCTGAATGCGTGATTCGCGCGAGCATCAGGGGCTCGGACTGTGTCCATGTCGGGTGCGAGTCCAACGACTGCCCGGTAATTTCACCGAGAGGCGACTACATGATAATTTCGGCCAATTTGCTTTTTATTCCATCCAATTGAGGCCGAGTTGGATGAAGATCCTCACCAGAGCTTCAACCCAATATGGTGAGCTCAAGCTCGTCGAGGGGATGGTCGAGGTACTCCATGAGATGCCCATGAGGAACTCCGTCATCATGGTCTTCCCCAGCTACAGATCCCTGCATAGCATCTCGGCCATCAGCACATCCGGTGAGAATGAGAAGATCCTGGGTGAGATAGATCTAGTCCTCTTTCAAGAGGCTGGGATGACATGGCTCCACGCTTTCGAGTTCAAGACAACCCTGAAGCCTAGGAGGGTGATTAAGCAGGTAGATAAGGCGAAACTCGTGGCAGATCTCATCCGCCTCTGGCTGGAAGGGAGGGGAATCAGGGTCCTCTCTTGGAGTTACACTATTCTAGTTAGGAAAGCCATCAGTGAGATCGAGAGGGAGTACCTAAGAGAGCGGCTCATCGGGGTGATCAGCTGGAACGAACTGTCGAGGGAAGGTAAAGGGATCATGAGGAGGATCTTGAAGAGAGATGTCTCAGAAATCAGAAATCTTAAAGTCATCACGAGGAGGCCTCGTAAGAGGCCTGTGAGGGGAGAGAGAAAGGGGACCCAGAGGTTGCAGGAGACATGAAGCGATTGCGGGCCGCTACAAGTGATATCACTCCCCTCACGAGAGCTTACATGGTGGGTGTAGCAACCCTCCATTGACTCGGGCTAATTCTGAACGCTATACCGATCCTGACAAAGCTAGCATCCTTTTCGAACACCATGAGCGTGGGATAAGAGGAAAAATGTGAAAGAAAACATTGAGAAAGTGGGTGAGGATAAGAGAGTCGCCTCCTAGCCTGAAGCTGCTCACTCAAACTACACCGAGCGTGCGAACCACCGCGATTACCTTTATTACCTATGTAATCAAATTCACTTAGGTGAATCAGATGACCCTAGTGATAAAGAACGCGGACGAAAGGCTGGTGAGGGAGTTCAAGGCTGAAGCAATCAGGAGAGGGCTGACCCTTTCCCAGGCGTTCGAAGAGGCGGTCAGGGTGTGGCTCGACCTGAAGGATAAGCTCCTGATCACGGAGCAGGATGTCAATAACCTGGCTTACGAGTCCCTCAAGGAAGAGCTGAGGAAGCAAGAGGGCAAGTACGCGGTGATCGCGAGGGGAAAGCTGGTGGGGCTCTTCGACTCTCTGGAGGAGGTTGCATCCGCTCTCAAGGGCCTGAGGCCCCCGATCAGGAACGCCTTGGTCGTGAAGATCGGGGAGGATGATAGGACAAGGAGGGAGCTAGAGTGGCTGGGAGGATCTTTAGAGCTGGAGAGTGTATGAAATACGGAGAATCGATAGTCCCCTATCCCAGACTGAGGTTGAAATTGCTCAACGTCCTTCTGCAGGAATATCCTCAAGAACTGGACTTCATGGTTGATACCGGGTTTGAGGGGTCTCTACTCGTTTCCGAGGACGTTTACAGGTTCTTCGAGGTGGGTGAGATTCCCAGAAAGTACTGGAGGATTTACAGATCTCTGTCCGGCGTAATACCCATGAGGACAGCCAAGTCTATCGTCCTACTGGGTGACGAGAGGATCGAGACCTACGTGGAATCGCCGCTGATGGGAAAAGGGAAGATGATAGTGGGAAGGGAGGTGCTAAGATTCCTCCGCCTCCTGATGGACGGTCCGGAACGGCAGACCTGCATAGTCACTCCAGAGAAATAGGTTTCCGCCCTCGCAAAACCCTTGTATGTAACCCTCATTCCCTAATGAACTCCGACCTGAGCCCGTACTTCTCAAATACCCTGAAGTCGGAATCGAGGGTCAGGAGCAGCTTATCGTGGGCTATCGCGGATGCGGCTATGAAGAGGTCCTTAGCGGGAGGAATGCGTCCCTCGCTCTTCAGGTCCCGGTACATGTTCCCAGCTAGCTTCGCCGATCCCTCGTCAAACGGAAGCTTGGGGAGCTTCTCGAGCATGAGCTCCTCCCTAGGCTTCAGACGGGCACAGTGCAGTTCGAATAGTGTAACGGTAGAGATCCCGTAGTTCAGGCCAAGCTCAATGAGGCGGTCTCTCACCCTTTCATTACCCCTGAATACCTCTATTATCACGCTTGTGTCAAGGAGCGCATCCATTTGCCCACCTCTTCGACCTCTCTCTTGAGCTCATCGGCTTCCACTTCGCTCCTCGTTCCGAATGCTATCATCAAGATTTCGGCGTTGCTTTTCTTCCTCAAGAGAGACCTTATTACATCGGAGAAGCTCCTGCTCCCCTTGATCCTCTTCAACTCCTCGTAAACATCATCGGATATCGTTATCGTCTTGGGCATACATGCATGTATGAGTCCGAGAGATAAAAGTTTGATGTTCACGCCGATGGGTCGTCCGGCGCGGGTAAGGACGGGATGGTACGGGTGATTGATTCCTCTTGGAGTCAGGGATATAAAGCTGGCTGCACGACTCGGTGGAAGTGGAGGTCTTGACGGTGAAACTCAGGGATGTCTTGGAGAAGGATAGCCTCCCATATCCCGACAGCTGAGGGAACAAATGGGCGAACTTGAATTCAGAATATTCTGGGAGCGCGTCCCATATCCCTGCAGGGAAAGGATGTTCATCGTATTGGGGCTCCTACTGACCAATATAATATCCTCAGGGAAGGCTACCGAGCTCTTGGATCTGAGAATAAAGTGATTAGAGGTATATATGTAACCTACGAGTCCAAGGGACGAAGCTCTCCATAAAATGGTGGTGGAGTGAGCATCGAGGAATCGCGCGCGATATTCCATTCTACATTAGCTCTTACCAACCTATGCGCCGATGACCTCTATCCCCAATCCTTCAAGCTCCTTCCTCTTCTTGAGGATGTCACCATCGAAAGTCAGGAACTCCTTCTCTCCCATCAGGAGGCAGGAGGCTACATGGAGTAAATCTAAGGTCTTCAACCTGATCTTGTCAGCCACCCTGAATGCCTCCTTGAGGACCTCCTCAAACCCTACCTCTGAGACCTCCACCCCAGCCTCCTCCATGGAGTATATTGCTAGGGCCTGAGGATCGCTAAACCCAGCTCTAGAGTACACTGAAGCCAGTTCAACGAGTGTGAGGAAGGAGGAGACCTTATTGGAACCCTCCAACACCTTTACTGCTCTCCCGTGATTGGGATCTGCTTCATCCATGAACGCTACGATCACGTTGGTGTCTACGTACACCCCCATCACCTCGATCTGCCCTCCTGGAGGAGCCTCCAGAGGTCACCCCTTCTTATCCTGTATCCCTCCCTCCTCAATCTCTCAACGTCCCTATATATCCTCTCCCAGCGTTCCACTTCCTCCTTGGCTCGGGATATTCCCCTCTCTATCATGATGTTTATGGCGTGAGATCTGCTCCTAGCTATGCCATACCTCACCATCTTATCGGCCAGATCGACAACATCCTTCCTGACCTTGACGGATATGGTCACGCTCACAGTAGCATAAGGTATACCATGGTATATAAAGGTAATTTTGGGTAACAATTCCCCTCTCATGGAGATCTTTAAGGACCTCTATCCTCCTCTCACTAGTAGAGGATAGCGGCTCTATCTCCCTCTCGAATCTTTCAAGGCGAGCGCAGGAATGCTATCACTCTTTCACCTAAGGCCGAGGAGAGGGCTTCTAACAAACGGACGAGTCCCTGTACCTTGGGGAAGTCACCCACCGATTTGCCGGAGTGTATTTAAGGTATAACTGCATGGCCTGCTCTACAAACAGGAGAGTGAAGTTGTAATTGCCCTTCTCGAAGGCTCTCTGGCTTCCTTCTTTAATTGCTCCGCCCCCTCCTTAGGAATTCCATCCGGTGTAAGACGGTTGAGAGTTATTAAGCACGCGATAACGCGCGTGGTTAGTGGTGGTACCGAGCACTGCATCCGAGCCGGGTAGTATCTACTATAATTACTGGGGAACACACTAAGCCAGCGCTACTCGTGATTCGGAGGATCGTTATGAATGATATAATGCTGTAGATACCCAAGATCGTGCAATTCCGCTATAGAAGGGCGACACCTGTGAAGTTAGAGCTAGAGGAGAGCAAGGAGTATAGGCCACCCTAAAAGGCGTTACATTGGCCACGTAAAGGAGTACAGGTATATGCTGGCGAATTCCTCATACCATGCCTGCTATCGCTTAAGCATAGTATAGGCTTCAGAGAGATGACGACATCGCCGCGAGGTAAGCGAGTTCAATGCAACCGCCTGAGTGACGCGCTGTAGAACGGATTCCCGATTTCACACTCTGATGGATTCGCTACATTATTGGTATAATAATAGGAGGCTCAAGGGCTTTCTCCCTCTATATGAGCCTATTAGGACAGGAGGGGCCCTTATGAAGACTTTCCTTATGAGAGAGGGGGAGGGAAAGGGGAAGATATATCCAGAGTGCTGGAGAATAGTGAGAAAAAAGATATACCAGAAGATCCTAGATACTGTCGGGATAACTAACTAAAGCGAGCTACGAGAGGAGACCCGGTTATCGAAGACAAGTGTTAGCAGGGCATAGGGAGCATGTGTTTGTTAAGAGAAAAAAGAAAAGGTACGAGAAACGTGGATATTTTGAAATAATGCAGCATATTCCTATTTTCTTCTCTTTTTTCAACTTCAATTCGTGAAACATTTGTAGCTCTAGGAACCCCATCAGTAGCGGGGATGGCGATCCGGTTACATCGGTATTCGCGCGTATCATCTATCGTTGATTTGGGTTATAATTTAATATAACCTAGGTCAATGAATTTGTGATGTATAGGAAAATCCCTCTAATGAAGGTGTTGAGGGGCAACATGCTTAGAATAGCAGAGGTGCAGGATGTCCTGTTACTGGAACTGTTGAGAGGCGTTGACTTCGTGATTCATGGGGGTACGGCCATATGGAGGATCTACGGCGGAAAGAGGTTCTCGTACGATGTGGATATATACTGCCAAGACGTTGAGAGGATCCCCAGCATACTCTCTCCAACTTTGAACATCACTCGGATGAAGCTCACACCCTCTAGGGTCCTTTACCTGAGGATCAGCAATGAAGCTGAGGTTGAACTTGAGGCCTCCCCCATGTTCGAGGAGAGAGAAGTAATCGAAGGGGACTTTTGGTTGATTGACGGTAGCACCGTCGTTGTCAAGACCCTCACGCCCTGCTCGCTTCTGGAGGAGAAGGTGCATGCCTATGCGAATAGGAGGAAAGCCAGAGATCTATATGACATATACTACCTCTTGGATCTATGCGAGGATGCTAGCGTGAAGGACCTGCTCAGGCACATCCTTCCCCTATTAAGGGAACCTCCACGCGATTATCCCGTATTGAGGGAGATCGTCCTGATGGGAAGGCCTCCAAGTTTCGAGACAGTCGTCAGGAAGGTGGAGAGATTTGCCCACTAAGTACTCAGAATTCATCGAAAGACTTAGAAGGTCATCAATCTTCACGTTCAGATCTGTCGAGGCAGTCGTGGGGAGGGACTACGCTAAGCTACTCATCCACAATTTGAGAAGGAAAGGGCAGATAGTCGAGCTGTTGAGGGGAGTTTACACCTTTAAGAAGTCCCCCTACATGATTGTAAAGGCTATTCCAAGGGCCTACATTGGATTAGGCTCGGCGGCGTTCCTCCACGGGGCATGGAACCAGGTGACGGCCGTGACCGTGCTCTCTCCAAACGTGTCCAAGACTGTGAGGTGGGGCATCAGGCAAGTAGCTGGTTTCAAGGTGGTGCTCAGGAGGATCTCGGGTAAGATGTACTTCGGGTATGAGTACAAGTATCTGGACGAGATAGGCGAATGGATAAGGGTTTCTGATCCCGAGAAGACCTTGATCGATCTGATTTATCTCGGGTACCCAGCGAGGGACGAGATCATACCCCGGCTGCTCGAAATGGTTGATGTGAGTAGATTAAGGGAATACCTTCGCGAGATGGAGGAGAGGCGCGTTAAGGGGCGTAAGAAGGTAGGGGAGGAGGTAGACCTCTGGCTAAGTCGAATTAGGTAGGCTCCCTCAGATCGCGCGTGAAGTACGTCAGCGAGGGATAGAGTCGCCCTCCTAGACTTAAATGACGTTCCTCAATCTCCTCCCAACCATGTATATCTACTCACCCTACAAAACTCGGAACTCACTTATCACGACCTCTATCTCCTCTTACAGTGGTATGCAAAGCCTCGTCGGTTTGCTTTTAAGCTCAAGCACGGAAGGCTTAAGGGAACATAGGTCGTAAAAAGCAGGCTTCACTCTCTGATGGCCAGAAATATCTCTCAACTCATACCTTAGAGATCCCCTACTATGGCTGAAGTTGACAGGTACCGCACGCCTCCATTAAACAGTTCTCCATCTCTGTTTGCTAGCATCACCCCCCAATCTCCTAACGTACCTTCTATATTCCCTTCCCAACTTTCGTATGAGCTTCTCATCAGCTGTATAGGCGAAAGTATCCCTGACGATCGCTAAGGCCACGTACGAGGCATCGTACAGGGTTATATCGTTCTCGTACGAAACCTCCACAACTTTCTTGGCGTACTCCCCCCTTAAAGGATGAAGGGAGAAGGAGTACGCCTCCAGAGCCTCGGAAATCAGTTTTAGCTCATCTTCCGAGAAGAGCCTCTTGTAGTAGAGGGCGTTCAGCACCTCGTACGTGATGAGCTCAGGAGCGATTATCCGTATTTCTCCTTCCACGTACCTATCCCTGATCTCTAAGGCTTCCTTAGACCCTTCTTCCTCCACGAACCACTTCACCACGACGCTTGCGTCAAGTACTACCTCCTCGCTCATCCCTGAACCTCCTCACTATCTCTTCAGCCTTTGCCTCTCCCCTGCTCCTCTTCCTCACTCTCTCCGTTATTAGCACGGCCTTAGCTAGATTCCTCCTCCTCTCTTCCATTATCTTACTCCTTATAGCGCTCCTTATGAACTCACTCCAGTTTATTCTGATATGCTCCATCATCCTCTTGGTCTCATCATCAATCCTAACGGTAATTACTGTCATTACGTACACAGTAAGTATTACTATTATATAAGCGATGCGTGACTTGAGGTGACACTAGTCCCCCAACCCCTCATAATCCACTTCTCCTTCTACCTCACTTTACTTTGCATAAACTAGTGACGCTCATCAAGCATCAAGCCCAGTAAACTTGGAGGTAAGCTCCTCTCTAGTTGTCTGCAGCGATCCATCAACCGCACGCGTTGTGTCGGAGCACATCCACTTGCTCACCTCTTCGACCTCTTGTGAGTTCACCAGCTTCCGTTCCACCACTCATTCCGAATATCATCAAAACTTCGACTTCCTTTCCTTTTCTGCCTAGGGGAGTCACCTCACGCAGCGCGCGCGTAGGCGGAGTCGGTGGGAAGGCACGATATCCAGCCTATCACTATGTCCGGAAACGAACACTTTCCGGACACGAGTTCCTTGGGTATATAATGGTCGCGCGATGCTTTCAAGGGTTCTGGGGGGATTATTCTGCTGGAATGAGGAAAGCATGACCTCTAGCTCCACCGGCATGATCCTACGAGAGGATTTCCCTCACGACCCACCCTCCAGTTCCCTCCTACAAACGGTAAGACATTTCACTAGTTTCCACCGATTCACACCTTCAACTACCTTCAACTATGGAGAGGATACTAGGGGTAGAAGGTTTGGGGGAAGAGGAAGCCTCTTGCTTTACCCCCCATGCTCCTCTCACGGATAAACGATCAGCATCATCCCGTATGGATCTCCATGCCCTCGATAGCTCGCTGTATTGTATCTAATCGCGCTTCACCTCCGTTAATTTACCCACTCACCTCCTCACATGTTGCTATGGAGCGCTAGCAGGTTCTATGTGCCACCAAGCAACAGCAAGGAGTAGATTAGCGCGCGATGGCCATGAGGATGGTAAAAGGTCGGTCTTCTCGCTCAAGATGACCTTGACCTCCAGCACCATCTGATATCGAATATCCTGTGTAATCCCTCTAGGTTCATGTTGGGCAGGTACAACGTTATCGGGAACAGCAAAATCCATTCAGGGTGTAGCTCCACACCGTTTGGCTTTAGCTTGATCAACAAGCTCAGAAACATGGGTGAAACTGCGGCAAGCGTCAGGAGAAGCTCTGTTTTAGGCGCGCTTGCTTTCAACATCGCTTTTATTGCGAGCAGTCTTTTTAAAAATGATAAAAAAGATTCAAATTACACCCTGACATAGCATCTCATAATATAAATTTAGGTCGGGATCTAACTGGAAATGATATTGAATGTGAGGGGAGGTAATTCCATTTATCTGCTGGAACGCTATGCCTATGCTTTTTCCGTTTAATCGTAAGCCCGCCCCCTACATCAGCCATTGGATGCCAACTTTTTTAGGATATTATGCAGCCATATAACACGGGTGATCCTACCTGTCCTATGATAAGTCACCACCTGTTCCCCCTGAAGACTACTATATTGTGAAGTATGAGGATCTGATGGATTTTGTCACCTCCGTCTTCGTTAAACTTGGTGTGCCCGAGGAGCATGCCCGTTGGACCGCTGATAACCTAGTTACCGCCGATCTGAGGGGTATAAGCTCCCACGGGGTCGCAAGGCTGAAGAGGTACGTTGATGGAATAGTGAATGGAGCCGTGAAGACCAACCCGAACATACAGATCGTGAGAGAGGGTCCTGCCTACGCCCTGATCGACGGCGACTCCGGACTGGGTCAGGTAGTAGGTAGGAAGGCCATGGAGCTGGCGATAAAGAAGGCGAAGGAGGCCGGTATAGGTTTCGTGACCGTGAGGCTGAGCAACCACTTCGGCATCGCCGGCTACTACGCGATGATGGCCCTAGACCACGACATGATAGGCGTCACGATGACCAACGCAAGGCCCTTGGTGGCGCACACCGGTGCCTTAGGCAAGTGGATAGGGACTAACCCCATAGCGGTCGCTGCTCCGACGAAGACTCCGCCTCCGTGGGTGCTAGATATGGCCACGTCCATTGTGCCGATAGGGAAAATGGAAGTGTACACGAGGATGGGCAAGAAGGCCCCTCTGGGATGGGGTATTGATGCTCAAGGCAAGCTCACCGACGATCCCATGGTCATAAGGAAGGAAGGAGCTTTGCTACCGCTGGGAGGCCTTGGTGAGCTCTTCGGTGGCCACAAGGGTTATGGTCTCGCAGTTATGGTCGAGCTCTTCTCTGGAGTGCTGAGCGGCGCGGCCCTGCTGAAGGACGTGGGCCAGACCGAGGGCCCCGGGCCGAGCAATGTGGGGCACTTCTTCATGGCCATCAATATAGAGAACTTCATGCCCGTGGACGAGTTCAAGGAGAGGATGGACTACATGATACAGAAGTTGAAGTCAGCTCCGCTCCATCCGGACTTCAAGAAGATATGGGTGCACGGCGAGAAGAGCTGGCTCACCACCCAGAAGAGACTGAAGGAAGGTATACCCATCTACAAGAAGGTAATGGCCAACATGAAGGATGTAGCCGATCAGGTAGGCGTCGAGTTCCCCTGGAAGCTCTGATCCACCCTCAACCTCCTTTTTCAGGCACTTTCTCTTTCTCTTATATCCTTCATCCTCAATCGCACCATCATTTAATAACACGGGGTGCAAGTTACTTACAGGGGGTGTAAGTTGTACTTCTCGCTCGAAGTGAAATCTAAGAGGGATGATTTCTACGACATGGAAGCGGAGCTGGATTCGCTCATATCCGAGCTCCTTGATCCTATCTCGAGGATGGCCGTGGTGAAGGGCATCAGGAGGACTGGAAAATCGTCTCTCGTGAGAGTCACTCTATCAGAGCTAGATCTACCTTACGTGCTCATCGATCTGCGGCTCGGCGGATCTATCTCACCTGAGGACATCTACTCTTACCTGTCGGATGAATTGAGTAGACTCTTGGAGCAGGAAAGGGGGATCAAGAAATTCCTTTCTAAGATAAAGGAGGTAGAAATCGCCGGGTTCCGCATAGAAATATCGAGAAAGTCCCTGTCAACTGTTGGAAGATTGGTAGGTGCCCTTAATGAGTGGGCCGAGTCTGAGGGGAGTTACTTGGTGATGGCGTTCGATGAAGCGCAGGACCTCAGGCTCATCAGGGGTTTCTCGGAGCTGCTAGCGCACATCTACGACTATGAGGGGAGGGTCAAACTATTGCTGGCCGGATCTGAAGTAGGCCTCCTCGATCGCCTGCTGGGCAGGGAGGATCCATCCTCCCCACTGTTCGGTAGGGCCTATGCGGAGATTCAGCTCAAGAAGTTCCCTCGGGAGAGATCCTTGGACTTCCTCGCAAAGGGTTTCGAGCAGGTAGGGATAAGCCCTCCTCTGAGGGAGCTCGAGGAGGCTGTAGACAAGCTTGATGGGATCGTGGGTTGGCTCACCTACTACGGTTATCACCGGATGAGGATGGAGCACGAGGATGCCCTGGAAAGGACTATCTATGAAGGAGCTTCCCTGGCTGCTCGGGAGCTGGAGAATTTCCTGTCCATCAGGGGTATCGCGAGGAAGAGGTATGTGGAGGTCCTCAGAATCCTGATGAATCCCTCCAGATGGTCAGACGTCAAGAGGGGACTGACCATAGCGTTGGGAACTAGGATAAGCGATAAACAGATCACCACATATCTGAGAGAGCTCGTGGAGTACGGATTCGTCGAGAAAAGAGATGGGCTGTACGAGCTGGCTGACCCCTTGCTGGTGGAGGCGGTGAGGAGGGGGCTCGTGAGGTAGCGGGGATGGATAAGGAGGGAGGAGGGGGAGAGGAGGGGTTCACCCCTTTATCTTGTTTATCGAATCCTCCAAGGCCTTGAGTGAGGCCTCGAGTATGTCTGGACTGGTCCCGCTCGCTTCCACCTCACCTTTAGGTCCGAGAACCCTTATCAGCACCTCGCCTATCGCGTCGGTGCCGGATGAAATGGCCCTCAACCTGAACCTCCTGAGCTTGAAGTCCGGAACCCCCTCCAAAGATCTCATGGTATTCGCTAGGGCATCCACGGGACCGACGCCGAAGGACGCGGACCTGAGCTCCCTGTCTCCTACCCTCGCCCTCACTTGGGCCGTGGGGGTCACGCCGCTCCCAGTGACGACCATCCATTCGAGGACCTCGAACCACTTGCCCCCGCCCTCGCCGAGCACTTCCTCCACTATGGACCTGAAGACGCCCTCGGTTATCCTCACGCCTTCATCGGCCAGCTCCTTCACCTTAGCGAGTATCTCCTCCACCTTGGCCTCATCCACCTCATACCCCATCTCCCTGAGGGTCTGCACCACGGCAGTCCTGCCTGACAGTTTGCCCACGATGAAACGCCTCCTCCTACCGACCCTCTCCGGAGGGACGAGCTCGTATGTGGAGGGGTCAACCGATATCGCGTGGACATGCACGCCTGCCTCGTAAGTGTAAGTGAGGGGACCGACTATAGGGGCGATCTCGTATATAGGCACTCCGCTCAATCTCTCCACAAGCTCACTCACCTCAGACAGGAGCTGAAGCTGCACGCCCGTCTCTACCTTCGCGAGCACGTTGAGAGCGACTGCGACCTGCTCCAAGGGGGCCAATCCCGCCTTGGGTCCGAGCCCATTGACGGAAGTGTGAACCTGATCGGCCCCAGCGAGGACCGCGGCCACGGAATTTGCAGTGGCCATTCCCAGATCGTTGAAGAAGGCCACGCTTACGGGCTTGGTGAGGTGCTTCTTTGCCTCTCTAACCATGCTAGCGGCTCCCTCTGGCGTAAGCGCGCCAACAGAGTCGGTGAGATTTACCCTGTCGGCCCCAGCCTCCTCGGCACTCTTGCAGAGCCTCCAAAGGAAGTCCGGATCGGCCCTGGACGCGTCCTCGGCGGTGAACTCCACCACGGCTCCTCCCGACTTTGCCTTGCTCACCGAGTCAATCACGTGATTTAAGGCCTCCTCATAGCTCATTCTAAGCCTCTTCTCTAAGTGGAGCTTGCTTGCTGGCATGAAGATGTGAACGCAGTCCGCCTCAGTCTCCAAGGCAAGCTCCACATCTGTTGGGAGGGCCCTAGCCAAGGCGCATATCTCTGCGGAGAAGCCAGCTCTGGATATGCGCTTAACGGCCTTGACCACTTCGGAAACAGCCTTTCTCTCTCCCTCGGAGGCAGCGGGGAATCCAGCCTCTATCACATCAACGCCGAGGGCGTCGAGGTTCATGGCTATCTCCATCTTGGCTTGGGTTGAGAAGGATATTCCCGGGACCAGCTCCCCCTGGCTGAGGGTCGAGTCGAATATCCTGACCCGCCTCGACCCCTCTGGAATGGGGTTGAACGAACTCATAGGGCTTAGGCCGTTCCGTTCTATAAAAAGTGAGCATGTTAAAATTTTATCCGCGCATGCGCGCCCAAGCCTCCTCTGGCGGCCTAGAGGCCTTCGCCGGCAGGCTCACTACTTCAACCTCCACCTGTACCGGGAAGGGTATGGGACTGGCCATGCCCCATAGCAAGGCTTCGTGGTCGGAGAGCATCGCCAAGTAATTGGAGAGATCCTCCGCCTCAGTGTACTTCATGATGGCCTCCTGATCGTTCCCGTTCCTCAACCTGAAGGCCGCCACCGTGTTGGTCTGGCTTATAACGCTCTTGCTCACGTATGCCGGCCTCTGGGTCACCACCACGAAGCCCAAATTGTAGCCGCCGGCCTGGCTTATCGCCTCTATTATGGCCTGAGCAGCCCCTGCCTCGTAGGGATCCCCGACTATGGTGTAACCCCTCTCCGGAACCAGATACTGGGCTTCCTCTACGACGACGATGAGGGCGAAATCCCCCTCGTTCCTCCTAGACACGGCGTAATTGGTGAGCCTCCTTACCATCTCCCTGACCGCATAGAATTGGTCCTCGTACCTCGTGTCTGAGGAGAAGTCCACTACGACGAGGGGGTTCTTCCTCACCTCCTCGACCACGTCGAGGCCCCCGCCCCCAGCTACCAAGTTGGGGAACTCCCTCCTCAACCTCGCCTCTACTTCAGCCACGAGGGAGGATTTGACCCTCATCTCCCTCGCTAACCTCCTGAGCGCCCTGATCAGGGATTGGAGGTCCGGCTCCTCGCCCTCACTCATGACCTCCTCGGCTGCCGAGAGCACTAGCCTGTGGGAGAGAGTCCCCTGCCTGTATCCCAACCTCCTCGCCACGTCAGCAGGCCTAGCTAGGCCGTGCTTGGGGAGGAATGCTGTGTAGTCGTAAATCACGGCTCCTCTCTTCGCAAGTCCGACGTACTCCCCCCTCCTGTCCAGCACAAGGAAACCGGGCCTAGGATGGAGCCGCGATGACTTCGAGATGAGGCTGGAGACGAAACTGCTGTTGTGGGCGAAGATCCCGTTGGCTAGGAAGTTCTGGGCTCCCGGCACATCCAGATCGTAAACGAACTCCTGCCTCGAGTAGAGCCTCTCGACCCTGACCACCCTCTCCAAATCCACCCATCCCTTCTGGATGACTCCCTCAGCTACCTTGGTCTCCCTCCTCGGATCGCCGAGCGTTAGAGCTCCATCCATCTCCTCCACGAACATATGCGGCATCTCCAGCTTGTCCCTGAGCATGGCGGCGGTGGCTGGATCCAGCTTCAGTCCCCTCTCGCACATCTCTAGGGTCGTCACCCCAACCAATGAGAGCAGTATGGAGGCCGAGAGGATCCTGTCCTCGCTCTCCATCATCACCAATGACTTCCCGTTCATGTAGGGAAGGAGCCTCCTGTAGAGGTACTCCTTGAGAGCGCTGGGCAGGGGATACAGGAAGGAACCGGTGAAGTGCTGGTGACTCATCGGGAGATTGAGGATCGAAGCCAGCCCCTCTGCCACCGCGTCCATGAGAAGCTCCGACCTAGCGCGTATCGCGGCCCTGCCCATGCTCTCGCAGTCCACTCCTGCCTCCATACATGCTACTCTCACGTCTGCAGGCGATGGATCCATTATAAGGATCCCTCCCTCGAAGTAGGGGACCCCCGAGGCTAGGGCAATGCCTATGAGCCTGTCCATGTACAAGCTGGTGGACTTGGGCTTCGGTAAAGGAGCCCCCCTAGGCACTATCAGGTACTTGCTCCTCATGGCCATAAGCGTCTTGGGCTTGACCGGTACGACGCTAGTCCCGTCAGGGGTGACGAGCAGGCTATGGTCCTCAGTGACCCTGATCTTCCTCCCAGTGGCCGTCTCGATCTCGTATATCTCCTTATCGTTCACATGCCTCAGGGCGCCCGCTATGGGTCTCCACTCTGGCCTCATCCCGGGGCCCAAGGTGAGGGTCTCCCATCCCCACCCCCTCATGTCCACTATCCCCCTCCTAGCCCTCCTTGGAAGGTAGGGATCCACAAACTTCCTTATGGGGCCTAAGAAGTACTTCCCTTTCTCCCTGTTGAAGAGGAGGACGATCGTGTCCTCGGTAACGCTCTTCCCGCTCCTAGTCATCCCAGTCACGAACATGTGGCCCCTAGCCACTGAGGCTAGGTCCAGATGGAACGGGACCGACGTTCCCTTCACCCTCCCTATCCTCACGGGGAGGCCCCTGCCATCCCCTTGGCCAAGGAAGGAGACCAGATCAGACTTAGAGGGACGCCTGACGGGTGAGAGGGTGGATGGAGGAGCTTCCAGCCCCCTTATCCTACCACTCTCCGGATCCCTGTACCCCAAGACCTCACTCTCCACTATCACGTACTCTAGCTCACTGCTGTAGTCCGAGATGAGTCCCGAGCTGCTGGCTAGGAGACCTGTCCTTCCCAGGTCCACCTCCTCATTCATGGTCTGGATTTCCCTGACCCTGAGGAAGACGGGAACTCCCTTCCAAGGATGGTTGACCACGTAAAAATCCCCCATTCCAACCCTAGACCCCTTTAGAACCACGAACATGATCCTCTTTGGGGTGGAGCGGGAGATCACGTGGCCGACCACATCATTCAATCGCTCTCACCCCTCTGAAGGGAAAACATCGCCACCCTGTCCGGGTCCCTGCAGCCCATCTCAGACAGCATCATCCTGTAGATGAGGGAGGCCTGCCTGTCGGTCAGTTTAGAGAGCCTGTCCACAGCTATCAGCGGGATGGGAAGGCCCGTAACAGGCTCGGAAACACTATAGAGGACGTTAGCCAACCATTCAGAGTCGTCGAGTGCGTACTCCGGGAGGTCCAACCTCGTGGGTTTGGAGCTCCTCTTGAAGAACACGGACCAAGGCCTGTAGGGCCTCGTGTCGTTCAGCCAGGTGATGACATCCTCCCACCTAGGGTTTATGGGAATTGGCCCCAAGGCCTCGCCCTCTCTGAGCAGGCTGGAAGCGAGCATCGAGTCAGGGTAGCCGCTTAACCCAAACCACCCAGAGATGTACGAGCTCCTGATCCTCTTGACTATCCCCACCACGATCTTCTCCATGGACCTAGCTGTCCTCAGGAGCTCCCCAAGGGAGCGGAGGGTCGCATCGTAGACCTCGTAATAGGCCCTGGCGTGGGCCCTCCCCCTAGGCCCGTAGTAATTCCTAGGGAGGAAGAGGGGACCGTCCAAGATGAGGACATCTGATCTCTCCAAGAGGGTTATGCCCAGCCGATACATGAGGTAGTAGCCCAGAAGGGAGGAAAATTTGGAGCCCTCCTCGTCATCGAAGTAGGATTTAGGGGGCTTCACCGTAGCCACAACCGGATCGCCGTCCTTCATTGTCCCGATGAACACCGCACCTACTGCTACGCTCACTGGCTGATAACCCAAGATCAAGTCCTTCCCGTTAGCCCCGGCGTCCACGGCGGCTATCCTCACCGAAGAGGCATCTTCCCCCCTTAACTCGAAGATGGGAAGCACGTCTCTAAGCTTTGGGGCGATTTCATCGACTCTCTTGATGATGTTGGAGAGGTTCTTGGCGAGATCCGACGCTATACTTCTCAGAAGTTCGTGATACCTCCCATAGGGTCCAATCATTGGATCGAGCTCCTCGCCAGCCAGCCTGTACCTCCTGCCCGATCGGTTTGACATGGCGTTATCAATGTGATGCATAAGTTTTCCTTTATAACCATTAAGTGGTACTATTACAGTAATTTCGCATTGGGTAAGAATAAATTTTGTATTCAAAACCGCTCTACACATATAAGAAATGGGTTTTCATGTAAAAGCCGTTTGCTGAAATCATAAAGGTTATAAGTTGTCAAAATTGATTTTGATGGATTCTGATGGGGGTAGGGGGCTCCGGACTAGAGAGGCTGGAGAGGGTCCTAAGCAGGAGCGCTGAGAAGGCCATCGATCTTTCCGATTCCTTTTATCTCCTGGTCGCCCCTACCTCCACAGATTTCAGGATGTTCGAGAGACTAGTATCCGATGACCTCAGGATGATCAGGTTCGCCTTCCTGATCAAGGATGGGTTGATAGGCGAGGGTTACGAGGAGTTCCGGAATAAGCTCGAGCTGATAAACTCCACCGAAAGCGTCGTGGAGGAGGAACTTCCCTCGCTGGATCAACTCACTGTGATATCCTCTATGGTGGGGCTGGCCAAGAAGATAAGGAAGATCAACTCCTCAGGAGGTCAGAGGAAGCTGAGGATCTTAGTCGTATGCTCTGGATTCCTCAAGATCCCTCTCTTTCACTTGGCTCTCTACCTCAACGCTAGGGCCATAGAACTGGACGAAGCCGGGTACAGGGAATTGATAGCCTACCCGACTTGGAAGCTGAACGAGGTCTCCCTCGCCATACTTTACGCTGTCGGCAGGCTCGAACAGGCTGGCGTGCTCGCATCCCCCCAAACCCTAATAAAGTATGTGAAGATCAGGAACAAGATGAGGAAGAGGGGAGATAAGGGAATAGAGGACGAGAGGTCCAAGATCGTAAGTTTGGATTACTACATCAAGCGTTACTTCGAGGACGGTGAGCTCTTGGTGAAGGAGAAGGGGCCTGACACGAAGAGGGGGGTTTACTACAAGCTCACACCCCTGGGCAGGAAGGTCGCTCAACTGGTAGAGGCCCACATGCTTTCCATGGACGAGGAGCTCTCTAAGTACGTTGATCTGGAGGCGCTGGACCGCTTAACCTCCCGCTGAAGGGGATAGTCCTTGGCATCGGAGATAGTCCAGCTGGCTTTGTTGGGAGTCCTCGCCATCATCTGCCCACTCATAGCTAGAAAAACGGGCGTCCCCTGCGTAGTTGTGGAGATAGCGATGGGGATCGTGATAGGGCAGTCCTTCCTGAACTTAGTGCAGCCGGATCTCCCCTGGTTCTCGTTCCTCTTCGATTTCGGCCTTATATACCTGCTTTTCCTGGCCGGGCTTGAGGTAGAGCTTGAGTTCCTCAAGGAGAACTTCTTCACCGCGCTCCTAGTGGGTACTGCTGCCACCATGGTTCCCTTCCTGATGGGGTACGCCCTGGGCATGGCGATCGGAGTGAACCCCTGGCTTATAGGCGTAGTTTCCTCTACCACCTCCGTGGGCGTGGTCCTCCCGACGGTGCTCGAGATGAGACATCTGCTAGAAGTCGGGGGAAAGAGCAACCCATCCTTCTCCGATCTACTGCTCGGGGCTACCGCTGTCTCCGATATGCTCAGCATGTTCCTACTCGCCTTCTTCGTGGAGGGCTCGAATCTCTCCTTGGACACCATCTGGGTCCTCCTACTCCTCTTCCTGGTCCTTTATCCTTCCTACAAGCTGATCAAGGCGTACTCCAAGCTGACTGAGAAGGTTCAGATCTTGGAGAGGAGGTACCACTTCTCCACGAGGCTCAGCATGGTCCTCATGATAATATTCGCCGCCATGGCCGAGGCCTCTGGAGTTCACGGGGTGATAGGCGCCTTCTTCGCTGGCGTCCTGGTATCGGAGCTCATATATTCCAGTGAATACCTACTCAGAAACCTGGCTTCCTTCGGATATGCTCTGTTCCTGCCAGCATTCTTCCTCCTTACGGGGGTGAAGGTAAATGTGGTCGACGCTGTCCTGAAGACGAATCTATGGCTCCTCCCCGGACTCATAATCTTGAGCCTGCTGGGAAAGGTTCTGGGCGTTACCGTATCGGCGAGGAACGTCCTTGGGATCAAGAGATCCGTGGTGATGGGTACCATAATGTGGGCCAAACTGAGCCTCGTTATAGCAGCGGCTGAAACAGGTTTGAGGCTGGGAACGATAGATGATGTCCTATACTCTTCTCTAGTACTTTACTCGCTCGTCACTGCCTTCGGATCTCCCTTCCTAGCCAAGTTCCTAGTGAACAGGTGGGCAACGGGCAGCGAGCTGGAGTAGAAAGTTAATCCTTTTAATAATGGGCTTCCGTTCGTGCCGAGCATGGGCGGTCGGGTGGGGGCGTGCGGAGGGAGAGGCGGGAGGAGAGGGTAGCACTAAAGAGGGATATAGGCTGGTTCGGCTCCTTCTCCATGGGTTACGCCGACGTCGGGGCCGATATATATGTCGCGCTGGGACTCGTGGCCCTCTACGCAGCTGGCGGCTCGCCCCTAGCGTTCGCATTGGCGGCGATCCTTTACGTTGCGACGGGCCTCAGCTATGCAGAGCTAGCCTCCACTTACCCTTACGCTGGAGGAGTTCAGGTCTACTCCATGAAAGCCTTCAACGACCTCGCTGGCTTCGTGGCCGGGTGGATGATGCTCCTAGCCTACACCGTGGATATAACCCTTTTCGCCATGGCTTCAGCGGGGTATCTCAGCTACTTCATTCCCTCGATAGGAGAAGTGACGCAGGTGGGTCCCTTCCACGTCGGGAACCTCGTCATCACCACCCTCATAATGATCTCATTCCTCATCATCGTGAATATAATAGGGATCAAGGAGTCGTCTACCCTAAATGAGATGATGGTCGTCCCTAGCCTACTAGTCCAGTCGGCCATCCTCCTTTTAGGTCTCCTCTTCAATTTCTCCCTCCCCCTGTTCCTCTCTCAGATCACCCAAATAGGTTCTCCCCACCCTCTCGACGTCTCTTACATACCCTTCATGGATCTGAGGAGTCAGAACTTCATTTACGGGGTAACGCTGGCTATGAGCTCATACGTGGGCATAGCCTCCATCGCACAGGCTGCGGAGGAGACAAAGAGGCCCTACAGGTGGATCCCGTTGGCGACCAAGCTCTCAGTCCTGATGGTCCTCGTGTACGCCTTGGGCCTCTCGATCCTCAGTATGGGGATGCTGCCTTGGGAGCATCTTGCTAGAGACCTAGAGAGCCCTCTGGTGACAATGGCAAGGCGAATAGCCTACGTGGGCGAGCCTCTATCCTATCTCGTGGCGTTCACCGGCTTCACGGTCAACCTAGCATCAGCGAACACTGGTGTGGTTGGGGTCTCCAGGATAGTCTTCTCCATGGCGAAGTACAGCCAGATGCCCTCTTGGTTCAACCAAATCCACCCGAGATTCAGGACCCCCACCCGTTCCATCCTCTTTTTCGGCGGAATAGGGATGGCCCTCACCTTCCTCGGCGGTCTTGAGAAGATCGCTGACCTTTACACCTTCGCCGCCCTAATTACCTACGTGTTCGTCAATCTATCCATCCTCCGACTCAGGAAACTGGATCGAGAAGCTTATAGACCCTGGAAGAGTCCAACTCTGAAGGGCAAGCCACTGACTGGTGTCATCGGAAGTGTCGCCGCGCTGATAATACTGGTGCTCATGGTGGTCTTCCACCCCATTGGGAGGAGCTTGGGTACGCTCTGGCTGGTCTTGGGACTTCTCCTCTACTCTGCGTACAGGACGAGGAAGGGCTTACCGGTGACTGGGCGTCTCCACGCTGATGAGGTGAAGCCAGCCGCGTACAAGATGGAGGTTCTGGTGATAGTTCCCCCGGGCATACCGGCGGAGGTGGCGGCCAAGGTCCTCATGGAATACTTCGACAGGAGGCACAGGCTGTTTCTCACGGACCTAGTCTCGGCTGAAGACTTGGAGGAGATGCGGCAGCTGGAAGAACTGACCCTCTCCCACTTGGAGGAGGTAGCTTCTATTCTCAGGAGGAGGGACTACGAGGTGACGGTTTTCGTGATAAAGGGAGACGAGAGTTCGCTGGCCGAGGAGGCGGAACCATACGACTTTGTCGCTGTGTTCGGAAGGGGTAAGTTAAAAGGTAAAGCCTACAGGCTCCCTGAGACCCTCTTGAGTAGGATGAGGGGAAGGTTAGTAGTCATGAGGGTCAGGTAAGATGGGACGATGAGGGGGTGGGGTATGGGTTGACTCTGGTGATTGTGAGCATAAGGGTGGAGAGCAAGCTCTTAGACAAAGTCACTGAGGCCCTGAAGAAGTACCCGGAGGTCGTTGATCTATACGAAGTGACCGGCGAATTCGATGTAGTAGCGGTAGTAGAGGCTGAGAACACCGTGGAGTTCAGGAAGTTCCTGAAAGACAAGTTATTGAAGGTAGAGGGGGTCGAGGCAACCCACTCGGTGGTCGTGCTCTATACGCACAAAAGGGGAGGGAAGGTACTCTGACCTGTCCGACTGGAATCAGCACCGGGCCTTCAGTCTCTGGGTTATAACAGCTGGGCAGACCCTTGTAACCCCTTTCATCTCCGAGATCTCAGCCAATATCTCATCCATCTCCTTGCTGTCCCTGGCCCAGATCTCCAGCATGATGGAGTGATCACCAGCGGTGATCCAGGCTGACTTGACGTACTCCCTACTGGTCAGTTCCCTAGCTACCCTTATCAGATCACCCGGCTCCACATCCACGCCAGTTAGGGAGACCACTGTATACCCTAATGCAGAGGGACTGACCTTGACTGTGTACCCCCTGATTATCCCAGCCTTCTCCAACTTCTTGATCCTCTTCCTAACCGCGACGTCGCTTATCCCCAGCTTTTTCCCTATCTCCTTCAGGGACATCCTACCGTTAGCTAGCAGATACTCCAAGATCTGCCTGTCCTTAGAGTCAATTCGCACATCTAACTCAGAGGTTAGCATGATGGACACACCTTATTGAGGCGGTAAATCCAATAAAAAGATGATGGAGGGATTCGTGAATCACTGGACCTTGATCTCCTTTGAGGCCTCCCAGAGGCCGTGGAGGTTACAGTAGCTTATCACCCAGAGCTTGGAGTTCTTCTGAAGCTTCATCCTGAACTTCACTTTGGGTTCCCCGTAAGTTGGACCCATATCGAAGGTCGCCACGTGAACGGGGTTGTAAGGTCTGCCCTCCTCCTCCACGAAGACTTGGACCCACTTTATGTGGTGCTCCCACTTGTTGGGATGGGGCACCTCCTTGCCCACTATCACAGTGACCTCGAATTCCTCTCCAGCCTTCACGGTATCAGGGGCCTCTATGAAGGGGGTGTGCTTCTCTCTAGTGGCCTCCTCCTCATGGGAGGCGGTCTGTATCATATCACCGAACCTCTCGACCATACACATCACCTCCTCATCCACCGCTCACAGACCCTCCAGCACGGTGGTGAAGAAATCGTGATGCTCCTCTTCATCCTCCAATATCTTCCTAAAAAGCCTTGCAGTCGTTATATCGCCCTCCTCATTAGCCACCCTTATTATCTCCTTGTAAAGCTCTATGGCCTCCTCCTCATCCTTCACATCCCTCTCCATCATCTCCTTCAGGTTCTCACCCACGAAGATGGGATTGGGAGCCGTGGTGGGGGTGCCTCCGAGGTACCAGAGCCTCTCAGCAATTTGCTCGGCATGCTTCATCTCCTCGATAGCCACCTTTTTCAGCTCGTCGGCCAGCAGGTGATGGAGGGGGCCCGTGGTCTGGACATGCTGCCACATGTACTGGATCGATACCTGTATCTCCCTAGCAATCGCCTGATTCAGGAGGTTCTTCAACTTATCACTTGCCTTGCCAGCGACAACCAAATAGGTCACCTCACAACTACGTTAGATTAGAGATGCTGAAATATAACTCTTGTGATTATAACCTGATTGGAGGGAGCAAAGGGTATATTGGTCTACTGTAACTAGTCGAGAGGTGGAAGGATTAGCCCCGATGAAGCCATGGTAATTCTCAGCTCCTTACCTCCAGATGCCCTCGAGGAGGATGGAAGGAAGAGGATGGATCCCCTCGTGCTGGGATCCCTAACCCTGATAGGCCTAACAGAGGAGGAGCTCACGGCCAGCGACAGGAGGTTGAAGAGGGCGGGGGTCTTCGAGGTCCCTAGGGGGTCGATAGTGGCCCTGCTGGCGCCGACTAGGGGAGGTATGGCCAAGCTGGTCTCAATAGGCAGGGTGCTGGTAACGGCCACCATGAGCAGCGACGCTTACTCTTCCTACAGCCCCTCCAGCTTGGAGCTAGTGGAAAGGTTGAACTCGGAGCTCAGATCCTTACTGAATCTGGGAGATGTGATCACACCCCTCGAGAGGGTGAGGGATGGCTACCTCATAGTGGCGGAGAATGTGCTCAGATCGGGCATACTGTACCCTGGAATGGGCGAGTTCCCGGACGAGGGCTACCTAATTACTGAGAGATGGCTGGAGCTCGCTGGCCTGAAAGGTGGCATATCGGGACTGTGGGGGCGGACCTGGGGTCGACTCTTCGTGTTGGAGCCGGGAGAGGGACTCATCCTTCTTCTGGGTCTGCTCGCTTCATCGCCGACCTACGAGGAGCTCATAACGGAGGGCGACGTTGGAGCTCTAGAGGGCCTGAGCCAAGCGGAGATCTTCCAGCGTTTTTTGGAGGGAGAGATCAAGAGGATAAAGTACATGGGATGGCACCTAATGAGGGGTGTCAGGGAGTGAGGTGGAGGCTTCTCCGACTTGAGGGGGATGCGGCCTTCAATATGGCCGTCGACGAGGCCCTGCTTAGGTCTCGCGTTCCGACCGTACGGTTCTATAGGTTCAGACCGAGCGCCGTGACGATAGGCTACTTCCAGAGGGTGGAGAGCTCGGTAAACTTGAAGGAGGCTGAGAGGCTAGGTGTGCCCGTGGTGAGGAGGATCACTGGCGGGGGAGCAGTCTACCATGATGAGAGAGGTGAACTAACATACTCGGTCGCTGGCCCACTAGATCTGTTCCCCAAGGATGTGAGGGAGAGCTTCAGGTACCTGTGCGAGGGAGTTATGGGTGTGGTGAGGAGGTTCGGACTCGAACCTCAGTTCGCAGGCGTCAACGACGTCCTGATTGGGGGGAGGAAGGTATCGGGCAGTGCTCAGACGAGGGAAGGCGGGGTTCTGCTACAACACGGCACCATAATGTATGCCACGGACCTGGTGACCCTAGCTAGGCTCATCTCCCCGCCCAGAGAGAAGCTGTCGGATAAGGGAGTGAGGAGCGTTTTAGAGAGGGTCACCACCATAGGTAGGGAGCTGGGCAGGGAAATAGGATATGAGGAGGTTTTGGAGGCGGCCCTCGACTCCTTTTCCTTCCTAGGGGAGATGGGGGAGGGAGACCTCACGGAGGAGGAATGGAAGCACGTGGAGGAATTGGAGGAGAAATACAGGAGCAGGAGGTGGAACTTCAGGAGATGATGAGGAAGGTCGTGAGATCCAGAACAGGGAAGACCCTAGAGGTAGTTCTGGAGGTGGAAGGGGGTAAGATCTCTCGCCTGACCATATCGGGCGACTTCATGGCCTTCCCCTCACGAGCCATAGACGAGCTGGAAAGGGCCCTAGTGGGAAAGAAGGCCGGGGAAGTGGAGGGAGTGGTGAAGAAGATCTTGAAGAACGTTGAACTTATAGGAGTGGAGGTCGACGAGATCATCGAGACTATCAGGGAGCTAGCTTCGTCTCGCTAGCCCTCCTTCCACCTGCACTTCCGATTATCAGGTCCAAGGACAGGTTCACCGCTTTCCTCACCCGGGGAACCTCCACACCGGGGACGCCGGCCCCGACCACGAGCACCCTAGTGGTGGACCCGGTGATCATGGTCTTCCTGCTGTCCCTGTGGGGATAGAGGAACAGCACTTCCTCTTCGTCAGCGAGGATGGGTTCTCCGCCCCTCAATACTTCCTCACCTCCCCCTATGGGGCGGAATATCTCGCCCTCCCTCGCCAGCCTCACCTCCAGCTTCCCACTGACCTTATCCAAGTCGTACAGGCCTATGGGCACTAGGGTGAGGGCGCTCGCTACGTTTCCGGCGTCCACCACGTTATCTATCTTGGGGAAGTTGCCCCCCTTGAGGACCCTCCTCACCATAGCTTCGCTGCTAGGCCGGGTTTTGGTCGGATCAATCCCTATCCTCCAGTAGAAATCCCTGTAGGCCCTCACGATGGGATCCTCCTTGAGGCTCTGGAGCGTGTACTTGGACCTCAGCTCCTCGGCCGCCTCCCTCATGAATGAGTCGTCGGTGGTGGGGCCCACCTTCACCCCCTCCACCGAGGCGTAGGCTATGAAGATGCCCAGGGCAGCGGCCTCGTCCCTCACAGCGATCTCCAAGGATTGACCACCCTCCTGACCCTCTTCCTCTTCTTCTTAGCTTTTGCCCTCGCCCTCAGGACCGATACAAAGAGCAGGAGGATGAGGGGCGGTATCAGCAGTTCCGGCCCCAAGTGGACATTTCCGAACAGGCCCATCAACCTCTCCGTCCAGCTCTCCGTCCTGCTGACCTCCTGAATTGGAGTTGCAGTCGTTTCTTCCGCTACACCCTCCTGCTCGGCCTTCACCTTCAGCGTGATGCTCGCGATCCTAGAGTTATTGGCCTCGTCAACCCCCATCACGTTAATGGTCATTTCCCCCGGCTCCCTCGCAACAACCCTCGCGACTTTGGGCCCGAGGGTCTCGAACCTCCCGTCGCCGTCCAGATCCCAGTACAGCTTGACGGCATCGGTCCTCACAGTGAGCACCGCAGTCTCATTCACCGTCAGGGACGTTCTGTCAGCCGTTATCTCGACGTTGGGGGGCGTGTTGTCCACTTTCACTTGGGTGGTGACCGACACATTTCCTGATTCGAGCTTGAGGTAGTAGGTCCCGTCCTCCATCGATGAGACGTCCCACTCTAGGGTGCCGTTCCCCTCCACCTCCCTCAAGAGGGTCCAGTCAAAGCCCTTCCCGTAGTAGAGGGAGGCCTTCTCCGCACCCACCAAGGTCCAGCTGATGTTGACGCTGTGGGATACGGGGACCTCAGGGGCCGAGATCGAAAGCTCCACCTCCCCGACCCTCGCTACCCTCCTCTCCTCCCCTCCCTTCTCTATCCTGTACCTCATCACCACCTCCTGCAGGTTTCCCAGCGCGTCCTCCAGAACGAACTTGAAGCAGTGGTAACCCTCAACCTTCTCCACTATGGGCGTCACATCTATCTCCAGCTTGGTGGTCTTCCAGATCCTCCTCCTGTCGATCATCTTCACCCACTGTCCTCCCGGACTCGTGCCGTGGTAGACAGTCAGGTAGGCGTACTCGTTGATCGGGGCTACCATCCTCACGGTGATGTTGGTGCCGGGCCCTATCTTAGACATGTTCCTAGGCTCTATCACCAGTTGAGGCGCCTGAACATCGACCTTCAGCTTGAGGATCTCACTGCTCCTGAGGGAGCCGTCGGTCGCCTCCACCTTAAGCTCGTCAGCTGAGGGCACCGTCAGCTGGACGCTCTCCCCGGACCTCACCTCACCGGTCCACTCCTCTATCCACTCACCTCCCACCAGTCTATAGACCTTAGTGGGGAGCACCGGGGAGAGGTCATCGCTGACAGTGAAGGTGAGGTCCACCTCACTGCCCACCCTGCTGTAGTTGGCTGGGTTCAGGATCTCCACGACGGGTGGATTACCCATGCCCCTCGTGTCGTCCACCACGACTATCCTCCCCTGTTCCAAGTACGCCCCTATGCCCAGCAGGATCTCCAGGAACCCATCACCATCGAAATCGTAGAGGATCGGGGAGGTCTTTGCCTCGTACCTCACGTACGTGGTGAGGGTTATCTCCCCACCGGACGCCCAAGCATCGGGTTCCCTGAGGTTCTCCCTCCACTCCTCCTCTCCCTTGGACGACAGGACGCGCAGGTACTGGCCCGCCCCTATCACCACCTCCGGCGAGTAATCCCCGTCCACATCTCCTATGGCTGGAGTGAAGAAGGGCCTCTGCACCTTGAAGGTCCAGAGCACGCCCTTTATGGATCTCGCGGTCAGCGTGCCGTCACTGGTAACATACACCAAATCTGAAAGTCCGTCGCCATCTATATCCCCGGCAGCCGGCAGGGTGGCGATGTTGTTGGCCCTGAGAAGCAGCCTGTCCCCGTCGACGGCCACGAGGGAGCTCCCATACAGACAGGCCACTTCCCTGACACCGTCCCCGTCGAGGTCAGCCAACACGGGATCGGAGGTGCACCCGTACTTGGAGTAAACCGCTGGCCTTCCGCCGGGTTGCCAGGTCATTATCTCGGTAGGAGTTGCGATGACCACCTCTTTCCTCCCATCGCCTGTCACATCACCGTAGGCGAAGCCCCTGGGAGTCTGGCTTATGAGGGTCCTGTTGGGGTTCGAAAGGGGGGAGTCGACGTAGAAGAGGCTGCCGTCGAGGAACCACACCGCCTCGTCGTAGCCGTCCCCGTCCATGTCCGCGACCAGAGGGGAAGCTGGTTCCACGCTACACGGGAAATCGGTCCTGTAGTCGGCCCACTTGAACCCCGTCTCCTCGCTGTATCTGGATGGCCTTATGAGCGAGAACCACTTCACTCCGGTTGCGCCGTCGAATATCGTCACTGCCGAGACGATGTTGTCGTTGGGCTTCCAGCAGAGGGCGTAGGTCACACCCCCACGGGGTGTGGAGGCGTGGGCCATCTTGACCACCCTCCCGGCGCAAGCGTTGACCATCTTAACGGCCTTGAAGGTGTCCAAGTAGTAGATGATTCCCTTGGAGGAGGTGAGCACCACGTTCTTGCCAGCGAACTTCACCACCTCGAGACGCCCCTCCGGCTCGTTTATGAGCCCCTGCCGGAGGAACAGGACGGCTCCTCCATCTCTGAGGGCGCCAGTGCCTGAGAAGAGGTTAGTGCGTGCCTGCCATTCGTCAGTGGGCATCGCCGCTGATGCCACGGTGGAAAGCAGGAGTATCAGTAGTAGAGGCCAGGCCCTGCGCATCCTCCCTTGGGGAGGTGAGGGGAAAAATAGGCATGCCCCGAAATGTAATGCGCACCTATTCCCATCCTATGACTCAGCCGGCCTCCACCGCCAAGGTCGCCACCTTGCCACCGGTGAAGGTCCTGTAAAATCCATTTATCTGAACTACGAAGCCGTCTCTAGGGGCCCTGACCTCTTCCAGCGCATCCCCGAATGGATCCCTCACCCTGGCCAAGAGCTGCCCCTCGAATACCTCCTCCCCTAGCTCGACGGTGTAGTCGAGGAGACCAGCCGACTCCGCGCTCACCTTCACCCTCTTCATCCCCCTCCTCCTGATCACCGGAAGGAAGTCCACCTCCTCGTAATCCCCATCCAGCATCCCCAGCTTGACCATCACGTTCTTCAGGGCTATGAAGCCCGCCCTGGCACCCAGCTGGTCTATCCCAACGAACCCCGGCAGCTCTAAAGTGAGCGCTGGAGTGCCGTTCTTGACCGAGGTGCCGCTCAGTGACTTCCCCAACCCTATCCTGTCGTAGAGCTCGGGATCGTAATTGTAGAGGGGGGTCAGGCCGCTGGCGTAGGCCACATCCTCCATGAAGTCCCTTATGAGGGGCTCGGCCGGATGTATCAGGACGAAGGGAACGCATAGGCCCGCGGTGTGTACGTCGAGGACGAAGTCGGCCTTAGAGGCTAGGGACCAGATCCTAGCGGTGATTCGTTCGGACAGAGAGCCCCTCTCATCTCCAGGAAACATCCTGTTCAGGTCTAAGGTGGAGTAGGGGAAGCCCCTGATGGAGTAGTTGAAGCCCTCAACGTTGACCAAGGAGATGATGGTTAGCTCTCCCTTGAGGTCGGTCACCTTTCTGAGGTGATCTAGGAGGTACCACACCGATTTGTGACCCGTGATCTCGTCCCCGTGGACGCTCAGTGTGATGAGCAGCCTAGGTCCTCTGGAAGACCCCTGCACCCTGACGACCGGGAGGTTCACCTCGGAGCCATCGGGCCTGTGACCGACGGTCAATCTCTCCTTCTCAAGCTCCATAGGGGACGAGTACCGGGTGTTTGTAATAAGGCTGCCCGCGATTTCACCTGCGAGGTGAACCTCGTCCTCAGTTTACCTTTTAAGTAAACTCAGTCCTCAGTTTACCTTTTAAGTAAACTCAGGTAGATGACGCGGCATGGGTCTCGAGGCTCAGGTACGGAAAGTCTTGATCCTGTTCGCTGGTCTCCTCTCACTAGCTCTCTTACTCCTGTTCCAAGGAGCTCCCATTGTGGAACCCCGAATGATCGCTTCGCATCTACTCGCCTATCTCAGCGTCTTATTGCTCCCTCACAGCCTTATATCCGAGTTGGGAAGGAGGATCCGATCGGGAGGCGGCGAGGAGGGTTTCCACGGTGGTGCTGTGATAGGCGTGATGGAGAGGTCCTTCGTATTCCTCCTCTTCCTCATGAGTGCCAACTGCTTGCTGCCCGTGAAAGATGCTCTCAGCTCTCTCGCCATTGTAGTTGCCGCGAAAGCCCTGTTCAGATTCGACAGGAGGACAATGGAGGCTGAATGGTACATAATCGGGACGTTCTTCAGTCTCACGAGCGGGATAGCCCTTTCATGGCTCTCCCTCCACATGATATGGGGGAGGTTGGGTTGCTAGCTGCCATTTTCGACCTCATCAGATCTAGGGAGCTGTCCGATAGGGCTGAGGAGATCAGGGAGATTATAAGGAGTGGTATGAACCTAGTGGAGGGGAGATGGAGTCGGGAGCTGGCTGCCAGACCGGCGCTCACCGCTGGAGATAGCGTCGAATTCCTGACCAAGGACTGGCGTCCACTCACCTTCTTCTTCCACTACTCCCTCGCCTCGAATCTCAGGTTCAGGGTGGGGCTGGGGGCCGGGAGCGTGCACCTCATCAGGGAGTTCGCGGACGAGTGCGACGGTCCCGCCTTCTGGAGCGCTAGATCCGCCTTGGAGAAGCTGAGCTCGAAGAGGAGTAGGGTTTCAGTGCTGAATCTGGAGGTGGGGGAGGGTGCCGATCTCAACGACGAGAGGAATATATACGTGGCGGCCCTCTCCATGGCCGTGCTCGCGGAGATGCCGGAGAAGAGGGTCGCCTACTGCTTCAGGAGGATATGGTTCGGGGATAAGATAGAGGTGATAGCCAGGAGGTATGGGGTAAGCAAGGGGAACGTGAGCAAGACCCTCAGGAGCACTGGGTGTTTCGTCATCTCCCGCCTGCTGGGTGATGCCCGTGGAAGTGGTGGTCTCCGACTACGTTAAAGTGGATAAAATGCCAGGCTTTGTCTGCACGCTGTGCGGGGACTGCTGCAGGAACAGGGTGATAGTCCTTTACGAGGAGGATGTAAGGAGGTTGGAAGAGGCAGGTTACCGAGACTTCTATGAGCCCACGACAGATCTGGAGAGGGAGCTTACTGGCGCGCCTTACAAGATGAGGATGAAGGAGGACGGTTCCTGCATCTTTCTAGAGGGAAATCTCTGCGTCGCTTACGAACACCGTCCCGACACCTGCCGGAGGTATCCCTTCATAGTGGGTGAGGACTTCATCCTAGTCTCCCTCTCGTGTCCCGGAGTTAAGTGGGATGAGGAAGGTGATCCAGAGCCTTACAGGAAGGTCTCAGAGAGAATAGCTGAGAGGGTAAGGAGACTCCTTTAACGGCCCCTTAGCATCCTAGCTGCTTCTCTGACAGTGGAGACATCTATTATTGCCTCGGCTATGTCCAAGCTGTAACCGAATATCCGTCCAATGCTCTCCACTATCGCGTAAAGTCTGGGATCTGCGTACCTCTCCTCCCAGGCGCTCGGGCCCCTACCCACCCTCTCAATTAGCTTAGCTACCTCCTCAGCCTTCTCCTTGTTCGGGCTAGTTAGAGCTGAGGAGACGTCCCTGAAGAGCTCGATAGCCTCCTCCAGTGAGTCCAAGATGTTTGGAGGTATTTCACCGCCTTCGAGGATGAGATCCATCGTGTTTCTCGCTACTATCGTCGCATGATCCGCGATCCTCTCAACGCTCTTCGCAGCTAGGAAGAGGTGAGGTGCCTCAGCAGGAGTTTCGAGACCGAAGTCCCTCACATTGACGGGATTCATCAGGGCTATGGTCAGCTGCTTGGCGACGAGCAAGTACAACTTGTCCACGAGCTGGTCCTGCCTGATCACACCCTCAAGGAGGCTGCTATCCCTTTCCCTCATGCCCCGGAGCGTGTCCTCCAGCATGTGGAGGGCATCGGACACGAGCTTCGATGCGGCATCGTCCAAGCTCATCGAGGAGGGATCGAGGACCGCGTAGAAGGTCATCGAAGTTGCGGTTCCCTCGAGGACGCTGAATCCCAAGATACTGCTCTCAATTATCTCCTTCACCCTCTCGGCCAAGTCCTTCCGCTCTGCCCCGTACTCTATCCTAATGGAGTTGTATCCGGCCAAGTAGTGAGAGATTATCTCCCTCATCAGGCTGCTCACATCCCCATACTTGGAGGCGTCAATTACCTTGGTCAGTTGTCCCCTCCTACCGCTCGGTGAGGGCGAGATCCTCAAAGAACCGTCCGCCAGTACCTCCAAATAAACGGTGGATCCCTTTCCTATCCCGACACTCCTCGCCCACTCCTTAGGGAGGGAGATTATGTAGGTGGAACGCCCCGTCACCTGAACGCTCCTAGGCTGGGCCATCTCTATCGGGGGATCCGCGCGGACCTTCTATATAAGGTATGTAGATCAATCCAGTATCTATATTCTATTTGCAATACGTTTATAGTTTTTACAGGATGGACGGGCGCGAGAAGGTGCCCTAGATGGAGCTGAGGATCTCAGCACCCTTGCTGGCCTCCATGGGTCCCCTCATATTCGTCCTTTGGGTGGTCCTCGGGCTCGTGGGCACGACCGTTCAAGGGAACAGCGAGGAGGTATCGATCCTCGGCTCCGGCTCCAGCTTCATCTACCCTCAGATGTCTATCTGGATACCTAAATTCACGGAAGAGCATCCCTGGGTTACCCTAAACTACAATCCGACTGGGAGCGGTACGGGCCAGAAGCAGTTCCTCTCCAAACTGGTTGACTTCGCGGCAAGCGATCCCCCTCTCACCAGAGACCTCTGGCTCAGGTACAGGGGTCGGGTGCTGCAGATGCCGGTGGTGCTCGGGGCCGTGGTGATCACCTACAACCTGCCCGTCGAGGGACAGCTAAGACTCGATGGCAAAGTGCTGGCAAGGATCTACAAGGGGGAGGTGAGGTACTGGGACGATCCTTTGATGAGGGAGCTCAATCCAGCAATGAAGCTGCCCCATAAGGAGATAATCGCTGTCCACAGGTCTGACTCGAGCGGAACCACCAACATCTTCACCTTCTTCCTTCACAAGGCATCCCCCCGAGACTGGCCCCTCGATCTTGTGGGGAAGAGCGTGGAATGGCCTGTCGACTCCAGAGGGAACGGCGTAGGGGCTAAGGGAAATCAGGGAGTGACTCAGGTTATCATGAATACCCCCTACTCGCTGGGCTACGTGGAGCTCTCCTACGCCCTAGAGAACGACCTCCCTATGGCGTCGGTGAGAAACGCCGAGGGGAACTTCGTCACCCCCTCTCCCCAATCGATCACTGAGGCCGCGAGGAGAGCATTTCCCCTCCTCCCCAAGAGTCCCCTTGACGATTTCAGCCTCGACCTAGATGCCGTGGTCTACGCCCCCGGCGAGGAATCCTACCCCCTGACTTCCTTCGTCCACCTGATGTTCTGGACTCATTACGGAGAGAAGGCGGAAGCCATCAGGGGGTTCGTGAGGTTCGTGAACACTGAGGGACAGGAGCTGATAGCTGAGGGGTACGCCCCCATACCGCCCGAACTGAGGTCGGTGAACCTGAAGGCCGTGGGACTGATAAAACCGTGAATTCGGGGGTGATCGAATGATTCCCAAGGTGGACAGGGGATTCTTCCTCACCCTGCTTCCCTTCGCCGCGGTAATATTCGCTCTATTCGCACTTCTGGCTTACGTACTGGCCTACGAGTCATGGCCGGCTCTTGAGAGGTTCGGCATCTCCCTCTTCACCGAGAATGTGTGGAAGCCGTCAGAGAGGGGGGTGGAGTTCGTGAAGTACGGCCTACTGGCACCCCTCTACGGGACCCTAGTCACCTCGCTGATAGCCGCTGCAGTAGCTTTGCCCCTCTCCGTCGCTACCGTCTTCTTCATGGAGGAGATGGCTCCCTACAGGATCAAAGAGTTCTTCTCCTCGGTGATAGACCTCATGGCTGGTCTACCCACGATAATCTACGGGCTCTGGGGGTTGGAGGTGATGGTTCCCATTTTAAGGAGTTGGGTCATGTCGCCGCTACACGAGCACCTCGACTTCATCCCCCCGTTCGCTTGCGATCCCCTGAGTGGCGCCTCATTCTTGGCAGCCGGGCTTTTACTGGCGGTAATGATAATTCCATTCATGCACGGGGTGATCAAGGAGGCCTACAGGCAGGTGCCTCGCACCTACAGGGAGGCGGCCCTGTCTCTCGGGGCCACTAGATATGAGTACTTCAGGATAATGGTCTCACTCATAAGGCCAGCCATAATAGCCGCCGTTCTCCTAGGGCTTGGAAGGGCAGCCAGTGAGACAGTAGCTGTTGCCTTGGTGGTGGGAAACGCCTTCAACATCTCACCCTGCCTCTTCGCTCCCGGATACACCATATCTTCACTAATCGCCAACCAGTTCACCGAGGCCAGCTTCTTCCCCCTGATGGAAAACGTCATGTTCGCTGGTAGCTTGGTTCTTCTCGCCTTGGGCATGCTGTTCAGCGGAATAGGTGTCGTGATGATGAGGAGGGTGAGGGAGTTATATGGACGTTAGGGAGGTCAAGGAGAGGGTCTTCCTAGTTTTAGTGGTGATCCTTTCGATAGCTGCAGTACTCCCAGTATTCCATGTCTTCCTTTCGGTCATATGGAACGGGTTCGGAGTCATAATGGAGGCCGGGCCGAACTTCCTCCTAGATGTGCCCCCAGCTCCGAACGCTGGGCTGGGGGGGATAGCTCCCTCCCTAGCTGGCACCCTTCTATTAGCAGTGCTAAGCTCCCTTCTGGGGATCCCCCTCTCCTTATTCGCCGCCATATTCGCCGTCGAGTTCCCCGACAATCCTCTAGCCAAGATGGTCAGGGTCCTCAGCAAGGCCCTACTGGAGATACCGTCCGTCGTGGTGGGCATGCTCGTCTACGCCATACTCGTGGTTCCGATGGGGAGGTTCTCCATGCTCGCTGGCTCCCTAGCTCTGGCCATAATGATGATACCCTACGTGACCACCTATGTCGAACAGGCCTTAGAGGGGGTGCCCTTCACTTATAGGGAGGCGGGTTTCGCGCTGGGGCTGAGCAGGCCCAAGGTGGTCTTCGAGATAATGGTGGGCATAGCAAGGAGGGGAATACTGACGGGCATGCTCATAGGCTTCGCGAAGGTGCTGGGCGAGACCGCGCCTCTCCTGTTCACGCTAGGGAGAGACCGGTATAACATCCCCTTAGGTCCGCTGGACTACGGGGACTCGATATCCCTTCTGATATTCGACTATGCTCAGACCCCTTACGCGAACATGCATCAGGTCGCATGGGGCGCTGCCCTCGTTCTCACCGTAATGTTCCTCATCATCTTCTTGATCTCGAGGAAGTTCACCGAGGAGGTGTTCCTGTGATAGAGGAGAAGGGTTACGCCCTCCAGATAGAGGGACTGAATGTCTGGATAAGGGGGAAGCACATCATAAAGAACGTGGGACTTAAGGTCCCGAAGCGGAGGATACTGGCAGTCATGGGTCCCTCCGGCTCAGGTAAGTCCACCCTTCTCAGGGCTATAAACAGGTTGATTGACCTGATACCCGAGTCCAAGGTTGAGGGGAAGGTCCTAGTTTACGGGACCGACGTGTATAGCGAGGACCCTTATAGGGTCAGAAGGCTGATGGGAATGGTCTTCCAGACTCCCAATCCCTTCCCCAATATGAGCATATACGAGAACGTTGCCATAGGACCCAAGCTCAACCGTCTGGTGAGGAGCAAGGACGAGTTGAATGAGCTGGTTAGGTGGGCCTTGGAGAAGGCAATGCTGTGGGATGAGGTGAAGGGCAGGTTGGACGACCTACCGCACCGGTTGAGCGGTGGTCAGCAGCAGAGGCTCTGCTTGGCTAGAGCTCTCGCCCTGAAACCGAAGCTCCTCCTTCTGGATGAGCCAACCGGTAATGTAGATCCAGTAAACGCGGTCAAGATAGAGGAGGCCCTGAGGAGCCTGCTCAGAGATCTGGAGATCACCATCGTGTTGGTGACTCACACGCCCCACCAAGCTGTGAGGATCTCGGATTACATAGCATTCATCTACATGGGCGAGCTGGTGGAGTTCGGGCTCACCGATACCATAGCCCTCAATCCGAGGCATGAATTAACGGTGAAATTCCTGAGAGGGGAAGTTTAGAGGATTAGGGAATCTCTATACTCTGAGAAGACTCCATTTCATCGCTGAAGACGACCGTAAAGACCAAGATTTTCCCTTACCTACATATGGGAAAGGACGGGTGTCCTGGCATCTATGGTTTCCTTTGGTAGTGTAGGCGTGGAGAGGAAGTATCTGTCCGAGGTATTTTCGATATCTTCTCCATTCGAGAGGAAGATGTGTAGAGCTCTTATCACACCGAGATCCACTGGCTTGAACCTGAGAGCCGTTATCTCAAGACCTCTTTCACCTCCGCGCACCATCTTGTGTGTGATAATATATATCCTCCCTTTCAGGAGAATTTACCCTCTCGTGCCGATAAATCGATTATCAGCTGAGATTGTTGCCGGGATAACATAGTCTCCATATACATCATTAAATGTAGATGCAGGAAGCCCCTACAAAGGACGAATTGACAAGTCTAACTTAGAATCCCTGACTAGGTGCTCCCCGTCCCGTCATAGCCGACGATAACATGAGCCCAAGGCCATAGGGGTTACTCTATCTAGGAGGGAGAGGATACAAGAGATACCAGCCAGTGCTGCTCGTATAGTTACTCTCAAAGGTCTTCTGCTTATATTAAGATACACATGATCAGCTCCGAGAATAATAGCGCAACTTGACTTCTACTCTGGATAATAATCCTGCTAGTCTTACGTCCGAATGGCTATTTCAAAAAATATATGTTTTAAGCATAATCAAAAAAACATCTTGTTAAACATAAAAATAATAGAAACAGAGATAGAATCTACCTTACACTCAGCTTTCTAAGAGACATTTATCAGAAGTTCTATTCTTATCCAAGCCTAATAGAGCTGTAGTTACCTTTTTAATTGTTTTAAAGCAGTCCCGCTCTTGGAGGATCTGGAATGGGATCAAGGGATATTCATACTGCTGAGGCCGACCTTCTCAGGGCGATCAGAGAATCGATAGGTAACTTCATAAACACTGCTGACGATGTCATAACTCTAGTCATCATCAGCTTCTCAGATGGGACGACCATATTCTCCTCATCAAATTCAGGTAATGTGGTAAACGAGTTTCTCTCATCCTCGAGTTCAGCCATCTCAGAGATAGGGCTCAGTTTTTTGGAGTATTCGGGGATGGGTTCTCTAGGAGAGGTAATTCTAAGAGGCGAGCGTGGTTACGTTATCATAAGAAAATTAGATGAAGATGTTGTCCTAGCCCTTGGTACACTTTCGAGGGATTTGGATAAGTCCCTCAGACTTGTTGATGAATTGGAAAGGATTTTACTCAGAGTCGCGGAAGAAAACAAAGAAAAATTAATTCTTGAGTAGATTTACTTGGGGTTCAAGGCTGCTCTGAGATTCTCGGCTAATCTTTTGATCTCCAGCATAATAAGCCCTAGATTAGCCTCTGGATACGCTATAATGGCGATTAAGTGGTCTCCCTCCTCCTTCATGATGAATTTTCCTCTTAAAGTCTCTACAATGGTTGTTTTAACCTCATCGAGTCCTAGTTGACCTATTATCTTCTTTTGATCTTCAGAGAGGGCTGCCATATACGCAGCAACACTTCCTGGATCGAGGCCCTCCTCAGAAAGTCTGTGTCCAATGAGTAACCCGTCCTTCGACGCTATAACTACACCAGTGATGTCGGTTGAATTCCGCCTTAGAACTTCTTTCAGGAGAATGTCTATGCTAGAGCTCATGGACATGGCAATACCTCCCAATCAGTTGGTTAGGAAGGGTTAGCTTACATATAATAATTTTACGCGCGTTATCTGGGATAGATAGATGAGGGGGCATATCACGCGCAAACTGACGGTGAAATTCCTAAGGGGTGAAGTGTAACCTCATGGAATAGGTACGCTCTGTGAGGATTCGGTACCATCGTTGAAGGTGGCGGTAACTATCAGGACTTTTTCCCTATCAACGTAGTTAGATGGAATTAGAACGGTCACATCTGAAGTACCCTTAGGAGGTATGTGATATGGAAGGAAGTAGCCATCTGATATGTCCGTACCATCTGGTAGGAACACATATGGATTTTCTGGTACCCCAAAGCCCACTGGCGTGAATCTCAGAGCGACAATGTCGGGTCCTCCCTCACCTCCATTCACGATCCTCAATGATACTACGTAACCACTCGAGGGGATAGTTTCGTCCAACGATCCTCTCCGATCAGCGTCGATGATAGACATGAGGGCTTGATTTCCCCAGTAACTGGTTGGCGCTGTGATAGGTAGGTTTTCCACGAAGGATGACTTAATCAGTCTTACATAGAACCTCTGTCCGACTTGCTCCGTCCCAGGCAGAAGTCTATCGAACAGGATCATTCCTACCATGCTAGCAGCTAAGAGGGCCAGTACTACCCAAACAATTTTTTCAACCGTGATGTCCATGTCTCCTTGGAAGTAACTCATTAGGCTGATAAATAAAAATATATCTTGGCTATGTCATCTCTTTTTAATTATGTTTCCTGCAGGGCCGCAAATATTAGGCTTCAAACATTCCAACTTCTATTGACAACCCTTGGGTGCAGGCGGATCCCCGCAGATGAGAGAGGATGCGCAAGACATCCTTCCCGTTAATAAGGAAACTTAATAATCCCAGCTGATGATTGCACAATCTACACTTCTATGCCAAAAAGATGTTAAAAAGGGGATTTCTATATTCCTGATCTTACATCCTTCCGAAATACTCCTTAACATGAGGCTGGAAAAGGTAGTAAAGTATTATCGCGTTTATGATGAGTCCTATTATTCCCCCGTTGGTTATTTGGATGATTCCCATGATTATTCCTATCACACCGAGGATCACTCCGAGAACCCACGCCCATCCCTGGCCCGTCCAGTAACCCCAAGCCACCACAAGATCCAGTACCCCCACTATCAAGACCATCACGCCCATGACGATGATCATGCCTCCAAAAAATCCCATCATGCCAGGCACTCCCTGTTGGGCAGCCATAGATGTCATCATTGGACCCAAGGCCACTAGCGTTATGCCTCCTACTACGGAAAGTATGCCGGAGATTCCAGCTAAGACAGCGAGTATGGTTACCCCCAGAGGTCTACTTGCTTTGAGGGACATTACATCACCTTAAGCCATCTGCGTTAAAGGACTAAAAACGATACATGCCGTGGCTTCCACTCCGTAACATTTTCTTACATGGCGGAAGGATCCTCTTGCTCTGAGTTCACATTGACAGGAGATATCTTTCATGGACTTTTGTGGGATGCGGTTCCGACAGAATGAATGCAATTTCCTCATTAGCCGAAGAGTAAAGGAGATATAAAAGTACATATAAAAATCCCTTAATGCGATCATCAATCGAGATAGAGAGGATGAGAGACATCCTCAAGAGCGTCGTGGAAGTGATGATGGAATATGGGCCTGAGGAAGACATAGATTCCCACTCTTTCGCCTTCCTGTGCAATGTGGTGGATACCTTGAACTGGGTCTTGGGAGAAATAACGACCGAGAGGTTCATTTCCCTAGACTTCCTAGATCTAGATTCATGGTTGAAAGTTGAAAGGGAATTGAGGGAGGACTTCCTTTAAACTCCCTCTAACGGCTATTTTATGACACTCATCAAGCTGGTGAAAGGGATTTTGTGAGGGCAGAGGTGTCCTTTTACCCTTCAGCCTAAAGGGTATCAGGCAAAGCCGCAGCTAGGGACGCATCTGTTCGCTAGATGTGAGCGTGTTCGGACAGTCGCCGTAGAGGGAAATGCCGTCAGAGCAGTCAACAGGAAAGGACCGTCCATCCCCTCGCGTCCATTCATTCCATGCTCCTCGCTTTAGGTCTGACGAATGATATGATTAGATCGTGCTCAGGCTGCATTATAAAAAATAAGCGACTTAATGACCACATCATTCAGCTTCGAAATAACGGATGCGGCAGTTCATGTAGAACAAGGATTCCGCGGCTCCATCATGAATGTTAAATTAACGCTGTGATGGGATGGAGGGACCGCTGTAAGCGGTTACCTGAGGATATCGACCATTTTTATTAATCAACTGGTCATTAAGAGAAAGCCGTGGGGGGAGTTGCTTGAAAGGGATCGTTTCCCTTATTTACAGGAAGAGAAGGGGGTCTTCCCGCGATCTCGAGTATATCGTCAATATATACAGTAAGCAGCCTCATTCTGGTAAAAAAGACGGCAGACGAAACAGATGTGGAAGCTACCAAGCAGTGTTGCTCCCGACGCTATCCGTTGTCTCGTTTCCGCTGACAATTAGAAGGTGCCGCATGTGATTCGCATGTTACTTCTTAGGAGATTTGAGAGCAGTTAGTTTCGCTGCGCGTCCAAGAGCAGTGCCTCTTACCCCTCTGCGGGCGAGATACGGTGATGTTTCAAGGTCTCAATCCCAATAGAGGGAGACACGCGTCTTAGGGCTGAGCAGTCAGGCAATAGCTTCAATGAGGACTTTCCAGCCTGAAAGGCCTTCCCTTGAGGCGTATAACATAAGTCGCGCGTCGGATAGGCCGTAATTTCATCCGGCTGGGGATCGTTGGATAAGGTTCTAGCAAGGGAAAGTATATGCTCTAAGGTACTTAGGGGAAAGTGCTGACCTCCCACCCGTGGCAGGGGGAACAAGCGATTATCTACAGGGACCATATGAGAGGACTGACCGGGATCGCGGGCATGAGTAGATTACCAACATGGTTGGCTTGATGTGGCTCTTGAACAACGTGAGCTACCTTTGGCCCTCATCGAATCTGATGCCGGTTAGCTGGCGCGACTTAAACGGTGGTGGTGAGGTCAAATCGCAGGAGATGTGGTGTGACCTACTTGGTCCACCTCTTTCGATTGGCGGACTCCTATCGTGAGTCAACGGGCATACCTAGGGTGGGTTGAAGGGTAAGCGGAATTAGGAAGGTGGGTAAATCACTCAGTTTTTTACTTGTAGGGTCAGGAGGGCTGGATGGATCCCCAGATCCTCATCGTCTCGACAATGCAGATATTCGCCATTCTCAACCCGATAAGCGTCGTCCCAACGTTCCTATCACTGACCGAGGGGAGGGACGATTATGAAGTTCGCAGGATAGTGAAAGTGGTTTCGATAGCCATCTTCCTGATGATGTTGCTCTTTTCTGCGCTGGGGAAGGTGATACTCATGGTCCTCGGCGTAACGGTCACCGGTCTGAAGATAGGGGGAGGGATAATCCTCACCGTGCTGGCTATAGACATGCTTCAGGGAATGCCAAGGACCAAGGAGGTAGAGGAAGAGGAGCTGGCGGTCGTTCCCCTCGCCACTCCCTTGCTGATGGGGCCAGGAACCATGACAACGATCCTAGTCCTGTCCACGGAGTACACGACCAAGTACGGGTTCCTAGCTGCTAACAGCGTTCTCTTTGCCTCAGCAACGCTAGTGACTGCAGCAACTTATCTGATACTCATGCATTCGTCCAAGTTGAGAAGCCTCCTAGGGGTCAACGGGCTGAGGGGACTGGCCAGGTTCATGGCCATAATAGTCGCGGCTGCGGCCGCGGACATGCTCACCTCAGGCATCGCCGATTGGATCTCCAGCTTGGGCTGACCCCGATTTCATTTTATAATCTTCCCTCCCATATCAACAAGAGGTGTTTACCTTTAGATCGATGTATGTGCTAACCTTTCTCCTATTGCTGCCCTTCTTCCTAGCCTCTACTGACATTGTTACGACATTAAGAGCCCAGCAGGATCAGTTTAGGCAGGTGAGCATTTCATGCCCCTCAGTTGGGGCGGAGGTCGTCTCTACGAACAATCCCATCGGGCAGACCTTCAAACCCGTGGTTGGCACCATAACCACCATAGCGGTCTACCTAGAGAGCAGATGGGGGAGCCCCGCTCCATTCACCGTGACCCTACACGAGGGCTCGATAAACGGACCCTCTCTCCTCAGCAAGACGATGACCATCGGCCCCGGCAGCAAGGCTTGGTTCTTCGTAAATTCCTCCTCACTCATAGAAGTGGATCCCGGCTCTACCTACGTTATAGAGGTCAGAGCGGGTTTCGGGAACATCGTTTGGCACATGTGTGATGGAGCCTACGAGGATGGCCGGAGGATAAAGGCAGGCTCTCCGGTCTCCGATACTCTCGACTTCATGATCAGGGTCTACGGATTGGTGCCCGACGTAGCGCTGTCAGTTGACCCCGATACGATGGTCGTGCGGCAGGGGGAGGCTGCTCAAGCTACCTTACTGGTGGAGTCCCTGCAGGGATTTGAGGGCGATGTACAGCTATCAATGACCGCTGCCAGCCCCAGTCCGGGAGTATCCCTGTCCGCCCTCACCGTGCATCTGGAATCGGGTGGTACGGCACAGGCTACAGTGAACATCCAGGTCCCGGAGGACCTGGACCCAAGCAACTACACGATCACGCTAGGCGCGGCCATATCCGGCCCATGGGGAAGTAGGAGCAAGACAGTCAACCTCATGGTCCAGGTCGAGGAATCCCCGAGGGACTTCTCCGTCTCCCTATCCCCCATATCCGCAAGGGTTCAGAGGGGTGGGAGTGTCACATTCACGGTGGATGTCGGGAAGATCGGGAACTTCGATGCGCCTGTGAATCTGAAGGTCACAGGTCTGGGATCGGGCTTCCAGTACTCCTTCTCCCAGAACTCGCTTAATCCGCCCTACACCTCGATCCTTAGAATAACCACCTCCCCCAACGTTCCTCTCTCCACCCTCCAATTCACGGTGATCGCTGAAGGCGCAGATAAGGTTCATAACGTCACTGGAACTTTGGAAGTCGGTGAGGAACCGGGCTTCATCATATCCCTAGATAAAAGCGAGATCGCGGTGGTCCAAGGAGGAAGCGGAACATTCACTGTCTCAGTGAATGGATACGGTGGCTTCACCCAGCCAGTGACCTTGACCCTGTCCAACCTGTGCAATGGCTGCTCCGCCTCCTTCTCGGCCAATGGAATGCCCCCCTCCTACCAGTCGGTTGTGACCATAAGTGTGGGTGATTCGACTCCGCCGGGAAACTACACTCTCGGCGTGACCGCATCTGGAGGGGACCTGACCAGGTCGGGCACCATAAGGCTGGTGATCGGGAAGGGGGAGCGGGGAGGAACATCTACATATACATCTGCATCGACCACCGAGACGATGACCGGGACCTCTACAGCTGAGACAACCCGCACAACCCAGCTCTCACTCTCAGTAAGTCCGTCCAGCCTCTCCCTGAGGATCGGTGAGTCCGGATCGATCGCCGTGATGGTCACCGGTGCGGAGGGAACCGTCACCCTTCAGGTGAGCGGCCTGCCGCCAGACGCCGAGTACTCCTTCAATCCACCCCTCATCGAGGGAACGGGCGCCAGCTCCCTGCTAATCAAAGCCGGGAATACGGTTGGCTCATTCACCGGGGTAATCACGGCAAAGTCAGGCGGAACCGCAGGTACAACTACGTTCCAGCTGACCATTCAGGAAAGGGAGGGAGGGTTTGAGATCCCATTGATCCCAGTTGCCGGAGCTGCAGCCGTTTTAGTGGTCGCGCTGCTGGTCCTAGTCCTAGCTAGAAGAAGGAGGCGTGTTTTCAGGAGCTAAACTTAAGTTGAGTGGGCTAGGCAAGGTGTAAGCGCATTGAGGGGTGCCTCGGTCCCACCCACTAAGATCTTTGGCTTCCTGACCTTCCTCGCGGCTCTCGCCCTTACATTGATCTTAGCTCTCAGCCGGAGGGAGTGTGAATGCAAGGTCCCATCGAGGGTGGTGCACGGGCTCCTTCTCCTCGTTTCACCCGCGATCTTATTGGCCCTCCCTTGGGCGGTGGAGATTCCAGATCTCAGGTCGTTGCTGGGTATCCTCTTCCTCCTGACGTCTCTTTATGGACTGACATTCACTATTCGACCTCGGAGTCCGACCGTCTCTCTGTCTTTGAGCTTCATCCTGTCCTCCCTCCTTCTGACCATAATGTACGGATCGGGCTTCCCTGAACCAGTACCATCCCTTGAAGCCCTGTCCCTCATCTCCTCAGCGGTTGGATTCATCTTCTTGAGGATGAGAGGTGATGTAAAGGGCGAGTCCTTGGAGGTGAGCAGCTATTCGTTGTTGCTAATACCGTCATCCCTACTTCTCCTCTCGGAGTTAACCCTAGTATTTCGCTTCCTGCCCTACTTCATCACCTACGATCCGATACTCCACCAGTACTGGGCTCGTATGCTAGCTGACAATTTTCACGCCTATAGTGATTGGTATTACGTGGGATATCACTCAATCCTCGCTTTTACTTATGAGATGGGAGGATCATCGCCCCTCGAGCTGGTAAGGACCTCTTGGTCCCTCAACCTGATCGCCCTGCTCCTAGTACACAAATCCTTCTCCAAGTTGAAAGGGAGAGAGATCTCCTTCGTTACTTGGACCGCTTTCTCGGGACTCTCCTGGATAGCTTGGATCAAATATGGGGCTGATATGACCGCATTAGAGGAGGTAGAGGGGGTCACCTATCGCTCCCTCACATGGGGCTTCCCTCAGTTCCTATGGGGATTTCCCCTGACCCTGTCAATTGGCATCTTGTCCCTCCTGATCTACCTGCATGAGGGCCTGGAACACCCTGAATTCCCAATCTACGTTACATTACTCTTCCTTTTCCTGCTTCATGTCGTAGAGGCGGTTCTCTTCTCAATCTACGTTCTCTTCAGGGCTATTGGAGGAAAAAGGGTTCCCGTATCTGTAGTACTGGTTCCGTTAACGGTCATAATTCTTCACTTCGTGTGGGGAACTAGCATGGGTTTAATCCTCCCTTCCCTAGCCATGCTCGCATTCGGCCTTCTGGCCTTGCTGGCTCTCGGGACGGGTTTCAGAATCCAATTCTCTGGAGTGTGGCCCTCAATCAGGCCTATTCTAGCCTCTCTCTATCTTTCGGGGATCTTGATCTGGATCTACAGGATGGATAGCCTGAACATCCATCGGATCCAAGGGCTGGGGCAGTTCCCATGGATCCTCTATCCGGTCCTGCTGGGAGTGCCTGGTTTCCTAGTCCTGCTCTCCGATCTGAGGGAGAGACGGGCTTTCCTGGTCTTAGCCCTATCCAGCATCGTCATGGGTAAGCTGATCACTATATACAAGCTCTGGGTAGGGAGCATTCCGTACTGGGAGTACAGATTCGTCCTCTACGCCTTCCTGGGAGTATCTGCAGCTGCAGGATACCAGATCGCCAGGATGAAAGTAAGAAGGAGGGTGCTCGCGGTAATTCTCCTCACGAGCATCCTGTCCACCTCCCTGTCAGCTGCCAGGTGGGCGCAGATCGCTGATACTGCAGGAAACGTCCTGAATCCCCTAGATGTTCGATTCATGTCCGACTCGAATGTGAGCGAGCCCCTTCTCCTTTTCTCCTATAACTCGGTGTGGGTTGCCGCGTACGGGCCGCCGGTCAGATGGATAAGGTCCATACCACCTTGGGTGGCGCGGGGCCCGGAGTTAGTCATGGCCTCACTGGACCCCTTCGAGGAAGTAGATGTCCTAGCTACCATCTACGACGAGGCCCTCCTCTGGGGAATGAACGCATCCAGATCCTATATGGGGGGATATTGGAAGGAAGTCCCATCCATCTCTCACATTAGGACCTCGTGCATCGACCCCAATTCCTCCATAGCTGTCATATTGCCCTCCGACACCTACCTGAGGGAGAGGGCACTCGACGCTTACCGCCTGATAGGGGAAGCCCTGCCCCCTCACACCACCTACCTCAGGGACGATCCCTTCGCTCCCAGAGGGATCTACCTAGGCTCTCCCACATCCCTTATTGAGGTAAACGAGACCCTTCCGGTCGATCCTAAGGATGTGAGGTGGATATACGTGAGGGGACCCTTCCTCAGGGGGCTGAGGGTGGTGGGAGACGAGGGAGTGGCTGTGACCAGATTCGAGTTGGAGGAGGGAGAATTCACGCTAGAGGCCTGCCCTGAGAAGAATAATGGTAGTGTAGCCGTGATCTTCGAGTATGAGGGACCCAGGAGGTACAGGGAGGCCGGGATCGATCTGATCAGGGGAACCGTTTTCGGGACCGAGGACGATGGACCGGTACCCCGGTCCCGGTGCTACAGGATCGTGCTCAGGGTGGGTCCCGAGGGTGCATCGCTGGTTGTGAACGGCCGTGAGTTCCCTGTGGATGGAAAGGGTGGGGTGGTGGGATTGCACACCGTGGGGTTCTTCGGGAACCTCACTGGGTGGGTGAGGGGAACGCATCGGGTTGAGGGGCCTAGGAGGGGGGATGTGGTCCTGAGCGTCGTGCCGGGAGGTGATGTGGATCTCAGCGCTCTGCTGGACTCCTATTACCGGAAGGGCCAAGTGGATTCCGAGCTCTTAATCGAGACGAGGTCCGAGGTCCAGAGGGTAGTCAACTCGTGGCGGCCGGGAAGATGCGGATTACCGACCGACGTCGGAACTGCAAGAGGCATTAAGGCCAGCGGATCCGTGCTCATAGAGGGTAGGGCAGTCTGGGTAGAGAGGAAGGGCGATGTGGAGGGGGAGAGGAGGTATCTGGCTAGGGAGCGCTCGACCCTCAACGCCCGAGCGGCCAGGATGAGGGGAGGGCTTGGATTCTACGTGATTGTGGAGGTCAAAGGGGCGGAGCTGAACGGAACTCCCCTCCCAGATGGATCCCTGGTAATGTTCAGGACCCCCTTCCTATTAAGGGCCAACGGCTCGGTCCAAATCAGGGATTATCACAGGTTGGGTCGGTTCTCGACAGATATATCGAGCCCCGAGCTGAAATCGATCCAGGTAAAGGTGTTGATGGGAGATGTAGCCTATGTTTTCACTCCTTCGCTGTCAGTCAGCCTCCCTCGTTCCGTATATAATGAGTTAGGCGATCTACTCCTGGCGCTACCTGTGGCTGCAATCCTGCTCATCGGGAGAGCCTTACTCAGGAGGAGACTCGCTGGCTGGGAGGAGGGTCCCTGAGGCGTGTCTCCATATGCTCGGGTGATCACGCTCCTCGATCCAACTTCCCCCTAATCTCTTCAAAGAGCTCCTCCATCCTCAACAGGAATCTCTCGGCATCCGATACCGCCTGTTCCGCTTCCTCCTCTCCGTAAAATGAGATCGGATCGTAATCACTCGTCTCCCTCATCTCGTACAGTTTTGAAATTATCTTACCATAATCCACCTCAACAATACCCTCCCTCACCAAGAGGCCAAAGGATGTCCTTAAGCCTGCGTGAGTCTTAGGGGTCTTGCCCAAGAGATAGAGCACTGAGTAGGCTGCAGAGTACACCGAGTAGTAAGCCCCGCTTATGGCATCTCTGAACAGGCCATGCTCCAATGAAATGCGCGCGGCCTTCAGGTGCTCCCTAGCTTTCTCGAGATAGGCCTTGGCTATTTCCTCCCTCTCTTTCCCCTCTCCCATATGAGCACACCTTCCTCCAGAACTACTCTCTTAAGCGGAGTCAGACCCCTTCTCCACCTCTCCTCCGATATAACCACGAAGGACACGGGTACCCCGTAAGCCAGCTGAATATTCCAAGAGAGGTCGTACAGTTTCCTCCTAGTCTCCTTTGTCCTTTCACTTATCACGAGTACATCGACATCGCTCTCCTCCGCGAAGTCTCCCCTAGCGAAGCTGCCGAATAGGTATGCGGCTACCGAGCCCTCATCCTCTTCCAAGAACTTACTTATAATTTCCAAGATTTTATCGAGGTGGAGCAGGGCCATCTAGACTCCAAGGGGCGGACAGAAAAAAGGTTTCCCACCGAACGGATGAGACCCTGTTTTCCCCAGCTACGAGCGCCATCGATGTTTCAAAAACCTCAAAGGATCTTCTGTCTCTCTTATCGATAAAATAATGTGAAGGGTATCCTTGACCTCAACAGTTAGTCATGCTCAAGCGATATGTACCGACTTTAATGTGAGCCTCTCCAGCCTCTCCTCCAACACCTCTACCCCTATACCCGGCCTGTCCGGAGCCCTCAGCGTCCCCCTAGCGGTCAGCTTCCAAGGAGGTTCCACTATATCCTCCTCGTAATAACGGTCGCTGGCCGATATATCGTTAGGGAACCTGACATTGGGTAGCGTGGCCGCGGCCACCTGGTGTCCCCTGCCTATTCCCGTCTCGAGCATACCCCCAATCCAGACTGGCATACCGACTGAGTCACAGAAGTCGTGTATCTTCTTGGCGTTCACCAAGCCCCCGACCCTAGCTGGTTTTATGTTTATGATGGAGCAGCTCCTCAGCCTGAAGGCCCTGTAGGCGTCCTCCGGCTTCTTTATGGATTCGTCGAGGCAGATGGGTGTCCTGAGCATTTTCGCCAGTTCGGCGTGATCAACTAGGTCGTCGTAATCGAGGGGTTGCTCCAGCATCAGGAGGTCGTAGGCGTCCAGCTTCTTCAGATGGTACCAGTCGTTGAGTCTGTAGGCTGCGTTGGCGTCCACCTGCAATAAGAGGTCAGGATAAGCCTCTCTCACCGCTTTAATGACATTCACATCCCAGCCCGGCTTGATCTTCAGTTTGACCCTCCTGTAACCCCTCTCCAAGTAGGAGCCCACTACCTTGAGCAGATCCCTGATCGTGTGCTGTATCCCAACGCTCACGCCGCTCTCTATCTCCTCCCTCACGCCCCCAAGCATCTTCCATAGGGGAAGACCTTTCTTCTTCGCCTCAAGATCCCAGAGGGCCATCTCAACTCCGGCCTTAGCTATTTGATGACCCCTGACGAAGCTCACCCTCCTGAGGAAGTCTTCGGGACCTGCGGCTTGCAGGGCGTGCTCCGCTAGGAACTCCTTAATCACATAGAAGGCGGTTTCAGCGGTCTCATAGGAGTAAATGGGCTTGGAGTCAGCTGGAGCCTCTCCCCAGCCGACATGCCCGTCTTTCTCCACCCTGACAATAACCGCCTGCCTCCTCTTCGTCACTCCAGAACTTATCTCGAAGGGGGAGACGAGTTCCATTTCCACGAGGTATAGGTCTATACCCTCAGCCACCCCTTATCTCCTCCAGTATCTCCTTCGCCCTCTCCAAGCTTATCCTCTTCTCCCTTATCATCTTCTCAACGACCCTATCAACCTCCTCCGGGGTGGCGCCGGCAGCGAGGGCTATGTTGCGGGCGTGGAGCTTCATGTGGCCGGCCTGAATACCCTCAGTTGCCAGAGCCCTTAGAGCGGCGAAGTTCTGTGCGAGGCCGACCGCAGCCATTACCCGCGCCAGCTCCCTAGCCTTCTGCACGCCCAGTATCTTGAGGGCCAGCTTAGCTATGGGATGGACCCTGACCACGCCTCCAACGGTTCCCACGGCAAGGGGAAGCTCGATGCTCCCCCAAAGGTCACCGTTCTCGTCCACCCAGTACTCCGTCAGTGAGGTGTACTTCCCACTCTTGGCAGCGTAGCTGTGGGCCCCTGCCTCTATGGCCCGAGTGTCTTGACCCGTCGCCCTCGCTACCGCTATTATCCCGTTCATTATCCCCTTGTTGTGGGTCGCGGCCCTGTAAGGATCGTACTTGGCGAAGCGATAGGCCCACATTATCCCCTCTACCACCTCCTCCCCTCCTATCGCCGACTTGGCGAACCTGGCCTTCGCTCTAGCCAGACGCCTGTCAGCGAGGTTGGAGAGGATCCTCAGGTAGACCTTGCCGCCAGTTAGTCTCTCGATCGTTGGCGCCAGGCCCTCGGCCATGGTGTTAACGGTGTTCGCGCCCATGGCGTCCAGCGTGTCCACGTAGAGGTGAACGATAAGCATCGATCCGACGTCGGTGTCAATGGTCCTCACCTCCAAGTCCCTAGCACCGCCCCCCAACTTCACGAGGAGGGGATCCATCTCATTGGCCAGCTCCAGTAGCTTCTCCTTCTCGGCCATTATGGTCCTCTTGGCCTCCTCCAAGTCGGGAATCTTCACCACCTGGATCTGGGATATCATGATGGACTCAGTAGCCTCGGCCTCGAAGCCTCCCGATTCCCTAGCCATCTTGGCCGCGTTACTAGCTGCCGCAACGACTGAGGGCTCCTCTATGGCCATCGGCACCAGGTAATCCCTTCCGTTTATCAGGAAGTTCGTGGCGACGGCGAAAGGCAGGGGCCAGAGGCCAATGACGTTCTCGATCATTTGATCGGCAACTTCGAGAGGCAGCTTCCCGTACTTTATGACCTCGAGCTCCTCATCCGTCAGGCCCGCAAACTCCTTGACCTTCCGGAGCCTCTCGTCTATCGTAAGCTTATAGAATCCAGGTATCCTAGAGCTGGGCATCCCATCACCGGCCTCCCGACCTAGTGAATAATAAATGCCTTGGTGGGTACGCTGGCACAACCCACGTGGAGACCTTATATGGAAGGGCCCCGAGACACCTCGATGGATCTAGTAAGCGCTCTCTCCAGGTCCACCTTCTTTCTGCTGTCGCTGATGGCCTTAGGATACCTGTCAAGGAAGTACGGGGTCCTGAGAGAGGGCGAGGAAAGGGTGTTGAGCGACTTCGTCTTCCACGTATCGCTACCCTCCCTAGTCATCTGGGGACTCTCCTCAATGGAAATGAGCGAAAGAGTCCTGAGAATGGTCATAGGCGTTTCTGCGCCCATGTTGCTGGTCGCGACCCTCATTTACCTAGTGGGAAAAGCGATGGGATTGGGAAAGGAGCGCGTCATCCTGCTCATCGCTGCCTCCATATCTGGAAACACCGGTTTCTATGGGATACCCTATGTGAGGGCGGTGTTCCCGGGGAGCACAAGTCCAGCAGTCCTTGCGTGGGCCTCCACTCTCGTCACCTTCACCTTCCTTGTCATTCCCCTCTTCGAGGCGGCTAGGGAGGGAGGTGATCTACTGAGGAGGATTGTGAGGAATCCGCTGATATGGTCAGCTCTGATCGGACTTCTCCTCATGGTATCAGGCGTGAAGGTACCGGAGTTCATCTCCTACACCCTTAAGGAGCTGGGAAACACATCGGGACCGGTTGCCATATTCATGCTCGGCGCTTTCTTCTACGGAAGGGGATGGCCCGTGCTTGACCTGACTCCCTTGTTAGGGAAGGTCCTCCTGCTCCCCTTAATCGCCCTAGGTGTGGGGCATCTGCTGAGCCTCAGTCAGTTGGAGGTGTCGATCACCACGCTCATGTCAGCTATGCCTGTCGCTGTCGCCCTGGCCGTCCTTAGCGATGTTTACGATTTTCGCAGGGAGGAGATATACTCGCTGATCCTAATAACCTCACTGTTCTCTCCCATATATCTGGGCGCGTGGTTGACGGCACTGAGCTGGGGGTGAACGGGAAGGCTCTTAAGTAGCAAGGCCGATCGGTCAGGGGGTTCCCTTTGATAGCTCTTCTCGCCGCCGTGCTGTCGGGCGTCATATGGGGAGTAGTGCCCACCCTCTACGCTGAGGCCACGAGGAGCGGAGGATCAGCGAGGGCCAACTTCTGGAAGTCCTTAGGTGCTCTAGCCTTCCTCATCCCCCTCACGGCCTTAACGGGAGACATGGTGGTGCCCCCCCTTATAGGCCTCCTCTACATAATCGCCAACATGTCGCTGGGGACTGGTCTAGGGGACTACTCCTTTCTCAAGTCCATAGGGCTGATGGGGCCAGGTAGGGCCACCTCGGTGGCGTTCACATACGTCGTCTGGACGGCTCTCCTGTCGCACGCACTGCTGGGGGAACCCCTAACCGTGCAAATAATGACGGGCGTGCTCCTGGCCGTTTCGGGCATATGGATCCTCACCTACAGGGGAGGAAGGTGGGATATCGTGGGCACCTTCTGGGCCCTCCTCTCATCCATCTGCTACACTTTGGGCCCAATAGCGGCGAAACTGGCCCTTGAATACGTCACTCCCCTGACCATGACCCTGTGGAACACTCTAATCATCACCTCGGTCTATGGGGTGCTCAGCTATCCCGTTTACAGGGTTAAGGGGATAGGGAAGGCATTCGTGGGCGGCTTGCTTGGAGTTGGAGTGGCCCTCTCCCTCTACTTCTACGCGTTAGGCTCGGCTGGAGTAACGATCGCCACCCTGGCCACGGCGTTAGGACCACCAACATCCCAGATAGCCTCCCACCTGAGCGGTGACAAGCTTACCACGAGGGATGTAGTGGGATCGACTTTGGTGGTTGGAGGGCTCATCCTGTCGGTCATGTAGGGGATGAGAATCCTCCTGAAGGTGAATTCGCCATATGCCCTCCATGCCTTGGTGCCTCGGGCGATTCAAGGGTATATTGGTTGGGTTTCCCCCAACCCAGCACCCCTTACATTATCTCTCCCGCTGGCATCGAAGTTTGAATTCAGATCTCATGTACGGGGGCAGATATCTAACTCATCCATTCATGGGACCACCTATATACTCTGCGACCCTCAAGAGATCCGATATGAGGGCATATCGGCTCTTCCGACGACATTCATTCAGTAAACTACATAGCTAAAGGTCTGAGCTGCTGTCCAGACCCTATAACAATTCTTGCCTGTTAGCCTTAAGCGAGTCCGCTCCCACATGAACCGAACATAGAACCTCATTGTGCGATCTCCTTTTAATTCTAGGAAGGAGATATGCTACGGAGATGGAATTACCTAGAGAGTGGATCGAGAGGGCGGACTTCCTGATGAGGCAGGCTAGGAGAAACATTGAGGAGGGAGCGTACTGGTTCGTGTGCTTTGAGGTACATCAAGCGGTGGAGTTTTACCTAAAGGCCCTGTCTATCTCCTTAGTGGGGATTCACCCCTACACACATGATTTAGTCGAGCTGTTGGAGTTCCTGAGGGAAGCTGGTCTCGACGCGCCGGAGGAGCTCTACCCGCTGGCTGATGCCCTAACCCCTCTCCAGATGTCTGGGTAGATCTCCCATCGCGTACGACAAAGAAAAGGCAGAGAGGAGCCTTGCCCATGGTGAAAAAATCATTTCATGGGCTAAGAAGGCTGCTGAAGGCTAGAAAAGATCTCCTCTCGAGGCAGAATGAACTCTTGGAGGAGTTCGTTGGGAGGATAGCGAGGCGTTTCCCCAGGTCCACGATAATACTTTTCGGGTCGAGGGGGAGGGGCGAGGGAAGGTCAGATAGCTATTACGATCTCCTAGTTGTGATGGACATCGGGGGTGACAGGTATGGGTGGATTGTCGAGGTGAGATCGCTTAAACCTCGAGGCATATCGATGGATCTCCTTGTCCTCTCACCCGAGGAGATCGAAGACCCCTACTACAGGGAGATGCTGAGAGGGAGCGCTATTCTTTACGACGGTTTCGGCCTAGACCTGAGATCATCCACTTCGAGGGCTCAGGATAGCGAAGATAATGCGCTCTGATGTTTCGGGATTTCACAGCACCAAATCCAAAGGAGTTGAAGTTACCCCTCCGCGAGACTCTCAGGCGTGACCCTTTCAACCCAGTCGACCGAGTCGAAATCTCTATCGTAGGACACTAAGGTTCTAATCGAGAGATCCCTCATGGCCTGTAGGGCCAGTGCATCATCGAAATCCAGACCGTATTCTCTCATGAAATGAATGGCCTTGAGGCGTCCTCCCATCCCTACAGGATAAATTACCAACCCTCTATAAAGAAACAGCGAGGCTAAGAAAACGGCGAGGTCCCTCCAGCTCTTTCCATAGTTCTCCATTACCAAGACTATGGAATCCACGTGAAAATCGGTTATAGCCGCTCTGACCAAACCATCCCTAACCCTCGCTAAAAAGCCCTTACATGCCTCAGCATGCTCCTGAGCAAGCTCGACTTCCAAGAATATGTTGGCATCTATCAGCACTTCAATATTCCAACGCCTTTCTGGCCCTGATTTTACTCGCCTCATGTTGAAGCTCGACTCCCGTCTTTCTCACATGAGAGAGCATCCCATATATGGCATCCACCGGATCATCAATAGATTCTGAAATTTCCAAGATGTCTGGTGCATGTGAGAGCCAAAGGCTGAACGCTTTCTCCGATGCAACGCTTAGGGAGCCCCTTCCATAGCCAAAGAGCTTCATCGCTACCTCTCTAAATTTTCGCTCCAGCTGATCCGAGATATACACTTTAATGGATCCCATCCAAAAGATATGGGACTTAAGATCTTAATAACTTTAGGCCCTAAATGTGCTGGTCCCTCGGATACCGGTGGAGATATAGGTACATCATCCGCGCTCAGTTTTTGGCGTTTGTAACCCTAGACGGGACTACTTAGAGAATGAAGGGAATAATAGGCTGCTGTATTCAATCCCCAATTGAGACCATTCTACATTACGATCCCGTAAAGTCACCGGGCCTATCGGGAGGGGAATATTCCCTTATAATAGCCTGAATTCGGGGCTAATACTGCGAAATCCATCCTCCACGTGCCAGTAGAGGTTTTAAGGAAGCCCCTTTGGTCCCACGCTCTACCAGCCATGGGATCCTTAGATGAAGGGGTCTTCCGATGTTTACGTTGATACCGTTATTAATTTGCTAGGGTGGTGGGCTGGAGGCTTATGCTAAAGGGAATAGGAAAGGGTATCAAATTACTCCCCGGAAGCCCCTCCACCATGTTCGTCCCATGGGAGGATGGCTTCATAGTTATCGATCCGGGGTCTTCAGAGAGTAGGGCTGTTGATATAAGGGCTCAGGGGAAGATAAAGGCCGTTCTCCTGACGCACTTCCACTCGGATCACGTGCTCGCGGCAAGGGGATTGGAGAGCGAGTTGGGGATACACGCTCCGATAGTGGAGGCCTGCGGTGTTGAGTCGGTGGGCCTGAGGAGGGCTGTGACCTTCGGTGGCTACGCGCCGGAGGGCCTGATATACCATGTGAAGGCCGTCAGCGTTCAGGTGGACCATGTCTTCAGGCATCCCTTCCAGCTCGGGCCGGTGGAGACGGTTCCGCTCCCAGGGCACACCTACGGTCAAGTAGGTTATGTAGCGAATCGCATCCTCTACGCCGCTGACTCCTTCTTCGGAGACAAGCTGCTGAGGAGCGCGGTTATCCCCTACTATCAGGACTACGGAACGGCCTTGGAGACCCTCCGCTGGTTGAGGGAACATGCGAGGGATTTCCGAAAGCTCGTCCCCTCCCACGGTCCCGTGGTGGAGGGCAAGAGAGCTGAAGAACTCTTGGACTTCAACATAGAGGTGATGGAGGAGCTTCCTGACAAGGCCATGACTGAGCTGTCCTCTAGGCCCATGACGGTCGAAGAGTTGACCTCCAGGCTCCTGAAGGATGGGGGAGGCAAGGTCACGGTGAGCTCGATCATTCTCAGCGCTGTTACTATAAGATCCCTCCTAGCTAGGCTCTACGAGGAGGGCAAGGTCTCGGCTGAGGCCAGCGAGAGCGGTATCCTGTGGAAGCTCAACATGTGACACAGTTTATCCCAGGGAAATCCTCACTGCATTTAACCCGAGGGGGAACACTAGGAAGCCATGCCCCTCAAAAAGGAAGGCTTAAGGGATGTATTACTAAATAGGTGTAAGAAGGTCGGTCCAAGCGAGAGCTTCGTCACCTAAATGATTGGATTGGACCTGAGAAGGCTGGTAGGACATGCTTCATCCAGTGTAAGGGTATGAGATACCTACCATTCATAACAGGCTCCTCCTCAAAGCTGCTCAGTAAGATAGCCACTCAGTTGAGGAGGGGACACAATTATCAGGATATTCCGTTCTCCCCCAAGGAGATTCTAGTAGTTGAGGGTGTTATTTCTGATCAGGGCTGCCGATGATCTTGGATGCAGGATCAACCAGTCTTGACTCGGGATCATGAGGACACGGTTAGAATCGATGGAACCGAGGTTAAGTTCGTACTAAGAGATGGTGGACTATAAGTTCGCCCAAGAGTGATGAGCGTACTCTCTAGGCGTTCCGAAGGCATCTCCGAAGGAGGCCCGAACGTATATATCTACGCTCCACAGGACGACGGGATGAGAGTGTACTTCGCCACATCCATAAGGGGCGCCGGGAGTGATCTCGAATTAGCTAGAGAGGTGATCTCCATCCTGAAGGATGAAGGGCACGATGTGGTCAACGAGGAGATTTACCTCCCAGGATCTCCCGACGAAACAGCTGATGATTCCTACGTTTTCGAGCGCGACATGAAGATGTTGGGAGAGGCGGATATCCTGCTGGCCGATGTGACGCATCCGAGTTTGGGAGTCGGGTACGAGATATGTGAGGCCTTAAGGAGGGGGAAAGAGGTAATAGCGTTCTACCGGAGGGGGACTAAGGTGTCCAAGCTGATATCTGGTAACCCTGACTTGATTTTGCTTGAGTTCTCTGATGTGCGAGAACTCTTGCGTGGGATTCTCTCGGCATTGGGGCACACGGGGCGAGTTAGGCTTGGCTAGGCCGAACTGAGCTGGATCTGGGATCAAATAATTCAGCTCATGCTGCTTATGAGAGTCCTCACTTGCTTGATGCCCCTCCTCGAAGATATCTTCTCGATCATCCTCCTGATCCGGGAGGGATTCCCCCTGATCACTATGACCATGAGGCAGTTTTCCCTGTCCAAGTGTATGTGGGTGTTGAATAGCACCACGTCCAAGAACTCATGCTGCACCTCCGTCAGGAACTCTTCCAGCCCCCTGACCTCGTGGTCGTAGAGGAGGTTTATCGTTCCCACGACCTCCTTATCCTGACACTCCCAGTTCCTCTCGGATAGGAAGTTCCTCATTGCCAACCTAATTGCCTTGGAACGCTTCATTCCTATCTTGGAGATCACCTCGTCGAACTCCCTGAGCAAGTCGGCTGGCACTGACACCCCGAACCTTACTGAGCTCTCTCCTCTCCTACCCTCCTCGTGCTTGTGCGAACCCATCAATTCTATCGGAGGTAAGATAGTTAATAATCCCGCGTCCCTGGGCGAGGGCGCGCGGGCTCATCCAATTTGATGGGTATCGGCTTCAGGAGGACCCTCTCGCTCCTGCTTATATCCACATGAACACGGCAGAGATCCTTCTCAGACGTCGAGAGTGATCTTCACGCATCTACTCTGAACGTGAGTGCGTATTTTATCTTCCCTCAGTACCTTCATGCTATTTCTCAGTCCGAAGAGCTCAAGTGACACTCACATCCTCGGGTCCTCCTTCAAAACTCATGTCCGGGCGAAGTCGAGATCATCGTAGAATTTGTTTGGCCCATGGAAGAACCAGAGATAAGTTCCTCCGTTCATGATGATAGGCCACCCGCTCAACGCGTAGAACACCAATGCTTGAACGTACCTCTTATCTTCCTGCCAAGGTTTCAGTCTACTAGCGTACATCTTGACGTGATCCCGGGATATCCTGAGGATGTTGGATAGCTGGACCATTTTGAAGACCGCCCTTCCCGATGAGAGGAACCTCTCCCTGATATCGAGAGATTCATCATTCACCTAGGGCGACAGATCTGTTACTCCCATTTAATGATGTAACCAGCACTCTAGTCGAGGGGTTCAGCGAGACGCGTCCTCACGAGGTCATCAAGTCTCCTTAAAGGGATCCCTGTTTCCCTAGAGATCTTCGCAAGATCGTCGTGTTCTGGCTTCACATTGACCACCTTCCCTCCTATGCTCGATACCTTCACCCTTACCTCGTAGCTCCTCCCAAGCAACTCCAGCCTGATGGTCCTCACATCCCTCTCCGCCACCATCCTCGGGACATCCATCAATCTCACGCCTAGGGTGCCGGTCTCCCTCATCAGCAGGATGGCCAGCTCCTCAGCCGCCCGAGGATTGGAGAGCACCCTGATTAGGTACGCAGGTCTCCCCTTCTTTCCCGTAGCCGGGAGCACAGATACGTCCAGGGCTCCCTGCTTCATTAGCTCATCGACCACGTGACCTAGCACCTCTCCAGGGACGTCATCCACGTTCGTCTCCAAGAGAGTAACTACCTCCATCTTCACTTCCCTGCTCCCGCTCCCCGATCCTCTGATCACCCTAAGGAGGTTCGGCACCCTGTCCAGCTCCCTCTCTCCAGCTCCAACCCCAACTCCCTCGATCCTCATGGGTGGCAGGGTATCTACGATCCTAGAAGCTAGGTTTACGAGGAGGGCAGCTCCCGTAGGGGTGGTGAGTTCCGCTTCAATGGGGACCGATGATATCCTATAGTTGTGCCTCCTCAGTATCTCCAAGACTGCGGGAGTCGGCACCGGCAAGTAGCCGTGGGAGATCTCCACGTAACCGCCGCCCAAGGCTGGGGGGGTGGTATACACCAGCTCATCTATTAGCCCCGATCTCTGAAGGACGCTGGCCACCCCCAACACGTCCAAGAAGGTGTCAGCCGAGCCGAGCTCGTGGAAGTGTGCCTTCTCAGGCTCGTAACCGTGGGCTGAGACCTCGGCTCTCGCTAACTCGCTAATGACGGTCCTCACGAGGGTGGATGCCCTCTCGCCCAAGCCCAAGTTCCTGCACATCTCAGCGGCATATCTCAGAGCGTCGGAGGCCCAGAGTCTCTCGACCCTTTCCTCCAAGGTGACGATCATCCTTCTCCCCCTGAGGTCGCCCCTCCTGACGTCCCTGAACTCTACCCCGATCCTGTCCACGTAATCCAGCGTTGAGGAAACGACATCTGCCACCTCTTGCACCGCTTCCTCCATTCCCGTGAGGTCCACTAAGGCGGAGAGAAGCATGTCCCCCGATATCCCCGCCATCCTAGGGTCTATGACGAGCATATCATCACCTCCCGCACACGGAAACGGCTGCGTAGGCCGCCGCGACGCTGTTGTCTATGTTAACCACCACCAGCCCGGGCGCGCAGGACTGGAGCATAGAGAGCAGAGCCGCTTCTCCTCCGCCCCCCATCCCGTACCCGACCGAGGTGGGCAGCCCGATCACCAAGATATCCACTAAGGAGGCCACGACCGAGGGGAGTGAGCCCTCCATTCCGGCTATGGCGACAATGACGTCAGCTCCCCCCTCCATCACATCGGTAACCGCTTCCAAGGTCCTCTTGAGGTTCGCCACCCCCGCGTCGTACGCCCTCACCGTGGAGCATCCGGCCTCCTCCACCAGCAACCTGACCTCCTCGGCAATGGGAACATCTGACGTGCCCGCCGCTATTATACCCACCTTCCCCTTAAGCGGAGGTGCCGGGAGATCCCGTCTCCTGATTACGTAGACCCTCGAGTTGGGGCTCTTCCTAACATGGTATTCCCGCTCGAACTCCTCTATTATCGGAATATGCTCCTCGGATATCCTAGATATTAGGGCCCTACCCCTCGCCTCCAGCGCTCCGACTATCGCCTTCCTGAGATCCTCCCCTCCCTTCCATTGGGCCAAGATCACCTCAGGTAACCCCTTCCTCATCTCTCTCCCCAGGTCAAGTTTCAGGGTCTCCCCGAGTTGCCTTACCTCCCAAGACCGGATGAGCTTCTCCGCCTCCTCTACGCCTATCTCACCACGAACGAGTCTCTCGAGGATTGTGCGAAGTTGCATCCAGAAGAGGTCCCCCCATCCGATTTAAACTTCAGGTATGTTAGCTCCTCGCCTGAGATGTGAGGGGGGATCCCTAAGTTAGCGTATCGTACCCCTCCTGCCCCTTCCTGCCTCGAGATGTTCAATATTCTTGGCTCATTGATTCGGTTTGAAAATGCCCTATCTCAAATTGAATGGGGCTCAGGGGTCCCATTCAGCCCCACAAAAGTTTATTAGATTTCGATAGATTGAAAAGGCACCTGGAGGGTGTTTTCAAGCTTGAAAGAGGTTGGTTACAAATTCGACGTTATAGTCGTAGGAGCAGGGCCAGCGGGCTCAGCTGCTGCATATACCCTAGCTAAGAAGGGATTTAAGGTCCTACTAGTGGAAAGAGGCAGGATGCCGGGCACCAAGAACGTTTTCGGTGGTAGGGTCTACGCTGATCCGCTCAGAGATGTGTTCGACGGATTCGATGATTCGGCTCCGATCCACAGATGGGTGACCAAGGAGAGGATATCGATGGTCAGCGGTGAGGCGATGACCTCCTTCGAATTCCACACGAGAAAGAAGACATCCTTCACCACCTACCTGACCGAGCTGTCCTGCTGGATGGCCAAGAGGGTGGAGGAGGCTGGTGGAACGGTGCTCACGGAGATAACTGTGGACGAGCTGGTGGTGGAGAATGGGAGAGTGACGGGCATAAGGGTGGGTGATGAGAAGGTCTCCAGCGAAGTGGTGATAGATGCGGAGGGGATAAACAGGCTCCTGCTGGAAAGGGCAGGGCTGGTTCCCAAGCTCGAGCTGAGGCATGCTGGCTTGGGAGTCAAGGAGGTGATAAAGCTCTCGAAGAAGGAAATAGAGGATCTGTTCGGTCTTGAGGAGGGTGAAGGGTTGGCATGGCTCATGATGGGTGAGGTCACTGGGGGGCTGCCAGGAGGGGCCTTCCTATACACGAACAGGGACTCCGTCAGCTTGGGCCTCGTGGTCATGCTTGGCGAGGCGGTTAAGGGGGTGAGGGAGCACATCTCCCGCTACGTGGAGGCTTTGAGGTTACACCCCCTCCTCGAGAGGTACTTCCGGAACGGCAGGATAATGGAATACTCGGCTCACCTCGTGCCCGAATACACTTGGCCCTCCCTCCCCCACAGGCTCTACGCCGATGGCCTCCTCGTTGCAGGAGATGCGGCTGGTCTGCTCTTAAATTTGGGGTACAACTTCAGGGGCGTGGACTACGCGGCCTACTCGGGTTATCTAGCAGCGAAAGCCGTGGAGAAGGCCCATGAGATGGGAGGCATGACCTCAGAGAACCTGTCCGTGTATGAGAGGTTGCTGGAGGAAAGCTTCATCATGAAGCAGCTGAGGAAGTTCAGAAACGCCTCTAAAATGAGGGAAAACGGCAGGCTCTACTCCACCTACCCCGAGGTATTGAACTCGGTTATGGACCAGCTCTTCCACTCACCCTACGAAGTTCCCAAGATAATGGAGGCATTCAAGAGGGCTAGAAAAGGAAGGATAGGCTGGCTTGATCTGATAAGGGATCTGCTGGGGATGGTGAGGAGCATATGATGAGGAAGCCCATGAGGGTCGACGACATCCTGAACAACGACGTGTGGGATGTGGACTACGAGCCTCACATAAGGGTGGACGCGACCAAGTGCAGAGAATGCGATGAGAAGCCTTGTCTCCTTCTCTGCCCGGCCCAGTGCTACACACTAGTCGGGAATGAGGTGCTTTTCAGCTACGAGGGTTGCCTCGAATGTGGAACATGCAGGCTGATCTGCCCTCACGACGCGGTCCACTGGGACTACCCGGTCAGCGGGAGGGGGATCCACTTCAGGTTCAGTTGAGTTGAGGAGGTGATGGGCATGCTGAAGATGGTTGTGGGCATAAAGTGGGTTCCAAACACCACATCTGTAAACATAGACCCCAAAACAGGCACTCTCATAAGGGAGGGCATACCGAGCGTGGTGAATCCCCACGATCTCGAGGCCGTTGAGATGGCTCTCCGCCTGAAGGACGAGTACGGCGGGAAGGTGACCGTGATTACCATGTCCCCTCCCTCCGCCATCGCTGGACTTGAGCATGTTCTGGGGATGGGGGCCGACAAGGCGATCCTCGTGTCGGATCGGGCCTTCGCTGGCGCCGACACCTTGGCTACCTCCTACGTACTTGCTAAGGTGATAGATAGGCTGGACTACGACCTGATAATCTTCGGTCAGGAGACCATAGACTCCTCGACTGCCCACGTCGGGGCTCAGGTCGCATCGTGGCTGGACCTCCCCTATGTCTACTACGTGACCCACGCCGAGCTCAGGGGCGGGAAGCTCGTGGTAAGGAGGAGCCTAGAGAACGCCCATGAGACCTATGAGCTGGACCTACCAGCCCTAATATCCGTCGCCATGCATTCCCTGAATCCGAGGAGGGTGAAAGTGTCCAATAAGCTAAGGGTGAAGCTCGAGAATCCCGTGAAAACGTGGAGCAACAAGCTGCTCGGCCTCGATCCCGAGTGCATCGGGCTGAGAGGATCCCCAACGGCACTGTCTAAGATTGAGATGGTCCCTAAGGTTCCAAGGAAGAACGAGATCTTCAGGGGAGATGCAAGAGAGGCCGCGAAGTGGTTGCTGGAGAAGCTGAGAGGGGAGGGGCTGCTGGAGCTGGGGTGATGAGATGGTCTGCAAGGAGTGGCCCGAGATAAACCTAGAGGAGTACGAGGGCGTTTGGGTAGCAGCCTTCTCAGACAACGAGAGGAAGGAGATAGAGGAAGCTAGCCTGCAGCTGATTGGTGCTGCCAGAGAGCTAGCGGACAAGCTGAACACCTATGTGGGCGTGGCCCTGATAGGTAGTGGGGTGAGAGGACTGGCTGAGGAACCCATCTACTACGGGGCGGACAGGGTTTACGTCGTGGATGACGAGAGGCTTTCTACATACTACCCGACCGTGTGGGGGAAAGTGCTATTCGAGCTGGCCTCGAAGTACAAGCCAGAGGTGTTCCTTATCCCGGCAACGCTGAGGGGCAGGGAGCTAGCGCCGTATGTGGCGAACTCTTTCAGGACGGGAATAACGGCGGACCTGACTTCCATGGATGTCGATGAGAATGGTGACGTGGTGCTGATAAGGCCGCCCTTCGGCGGTTTCATGCTCGCCCATATAGTCACTAGGAGCAGGAGGCCAGTGATGGGATCGGTGAGGCCCAATATATTCCCCACCCCAGAGAGGGACGAGAGCAGGCATGGTGAGATATACGAGGAGAAGGTTGAGGTACCCCAACCAAGGGGAATCAGACTGCTGAGCAGGGAGCCCATCCTGAAGAAGGAGGAGATCCCCATCGAGAAGGCCGACATCATAGTTGCTGGGGGTAAGGGGGTCGGTTCCAAGGAGGGATTTGAGTTATTGAAGAGGCTGGCTGATCTCCTCGGCGGCGTTATAGCTGGCTCTAGGAAGGCCGTTGACGCTGGATGGATAGACCACGACAAGCAGGTGGGACAGACGGGGAAAGCAGTTAAACCGAACCTATATATAGCAGTCGCTATAAGCGGAGCAGCTCAGCATGTGTTCGGGATAAGGGAGGCGAAGAGAGTCGTGGCCATAAACATAGACCCCGATGCTCCCATATTCGAGCATGCGGATTACGGTATAGTAGGAGATTACAGGGAGGTCGTTCCTGCGCTAATACAGCTGCTGGAGGAGATAAGGGGGATAAAAGGAAGGAGGAAATGAATTCGAATCCACGCATTAATTCTCTAAGCTCCTCCACCTTATATCTAATTTCCCATCCCCATAGTTGCCGCTTCTGTTACGCTAAACGAGCTAACCGCTTTTAAGTTCAATCGGTTTCAAGCCCAGTGAGCCTCGAGAAGTTGATTCGTGCCTTGAAGGGCTACAGGTGCCCAGCTATAGCATTCTCTGGAGGTAGGGACAGCACGTTCCTACTCTGGGCGCTCGAACAAGCTGGCGTGGATAAGGTAAAGGCCGTGACAGTCGACTTCCCCTACATACCTAGGAGGGTCATCGCTGCCAGCGAAGGGGTGGCCAGACTCCTTGGAGTGGATCACATCATCATCAGGGATAAGGAGGTAATGAAAGAGGATGAAATATCGAGGAATGGCCCCCTCAGATGCTACTTCTGCAAGTTGAGGATGATGTCCCTGATCTTGGATGTGGCTGAGCGGGAAGGGTGCGACGCGGTGCTAGATGGGACCAATGTCAGCGATTTGAGGGAGGACAGGCCAGGCTTAAGGGCTCTGAAAGAGTTGGGGATCAGGAGTCCGCTTGTAGAGGCAGGAATTACGGAAGGAGAGGTATTCTCACTGCTGAGGGACCTTGATCTCCCCTACTTGGCCGAAACCTGCTTGCTAACCAGAATGCCGCCGGGAAGAAAGGTTAGTCTCGATCTATTGAAGAAGATCGAAAACTTGGAGGACTTAATCCTCCGAACGGGCGTCTCGATGGTGAGGGCCCGCGTCCAGGGGAGTGAGGTGAGGATAGAGGTCCCTCCCCCCGACATGTACAGGATTCTGGAGATTCGGGATGAGATCTTGGAGATGGCCTCATCTATGGGTTTCCACGCAGTCACCCTAGACCTCGCAGGTTATAGGGGATCTAAGCTCGTGCTGGTCTAGGAGAGCATATTATTGATAGTGCAGGCTGTAGGTGCTTTTACTCATCGGAGTAGCTGCCTTTCGCGATCTAAATGAGCGAGGAGGGATTTACGCCTCAACTAGGATGCGAATGTTTCATTAATCTCCTCACGACCCTTTCAGCCATATCCAGCAGGTCGGCCATCTCTTTCAGCTCTTCCCCAGTTATTCTGTAATACTCGTGAGCTATCAAGTTCCTGAGGAAGATCAGCCTCTTGAGAGCCCTCAGCTCCTCCATAGTTATCGCTCCCTCTTCGTACATTATCTGGAATATGTCGGAGTAGGTAGCGGGGTACCTGCCCAGATCCACCACGTATCTCTCGCCAATCTCTATGAGGGAGTTCACTGCCTGGAAGCACTCCATGGCTAGGGCCGTGTAGACCAAGTAATTTGAGAGATCGCTCTCCTTTAACTCTCTCGCCTTTCTGTAGTGACTCATGAATCTAGCCAAGCTATTCGACCTCAAGGAGCATCTCCCTCACCCTTCTGTACATGCGGGAATGCTCGAGGTAGTTCCTGATGGTCCTGAATTTTATCTCTTTGAACTTCTCCTTGTCTCTCAGGTAGAGGACCTTCCCCTCCTTCAATACTTGGAACTGGATGTAAGGGGGGAGCCTGTGAAACAGAACCAAGTCTATCCTCCTAGAGTATAGGCTTCCCAGCTCCGCCTCGTCCTCCGGGGTTGGATCCTCCACGACCACGGCAATATCAACATCCGAGAGGGGTGTGGTCTCTCCCCTGACGGTGGAACCGAAGAGTATGACTGCCAGTACCTTCTCATGGGACTTTAGTCTCTCCAGCACTAGTTCCAGTTCCATCATCGAAGTCAGGCACCACGTCCTTAAAGAGGATGCGCGACCAAGCCAAGTCGGAACATACCCGATTCAGAACGGGGAAAACGTCGCGCGGTCGATCGCTAATTACTAGATGTCCTTTTATATTAGTAGAATATGATACTATGATGCCGAGGGTGAAGGTCACTAGGAACTACCAGGTCACCATTCCAGCCGAGGTGAGGAACGAGCTGGGCATAAGGGAAGGCGATTACTTGGAAGTTTACGTAAGTGAGGAAGGTCATATAGTAATGAAGAAGGTTAAGAGAGTCAGAAAGACCCTTAGATCGGGGAGGAAGCTTACCATCGAGGAGATCGATGAGGTGATAGAGAGGGGAAGGAGGGAAACCTTTTGAGGGCCGTGATCGATACCAACGTCCTGATCTACGATACGTATGAGGATTCAATACACCATAGAGATGCTTCCCAACTACTAGATCAATTGGAGGAGTGGGTTATTCCCCTGATAGTCATTTATGAATACATCTGGTTCCTCAAGGGGATGGGAGTCAGTCCATCGACGGCGCTGGATAAACTGGAGGACTACATCTCGTCTGAGAAGAGCAGGACCTACAAGGAAGAAGAGCGCCTCATAAGGAAAGCCCTAGGATCCCTAGCCGAGGAGGGTATCTCACTCAACCGATTCAATGACGAGGTCATCGTCAGGATAGCAGGGGAGGAGGGAATCTTGCTCGCCACCTTCGATAAGAGAATGGGATCTAGGGCGAGGAAGCTCGGTGTGGAGGTGGTTCCTACTCGATAGAGGGCAGCACGCCCGTTAGGGCGACCCAAGATCGGATAACGACTAACCTCGACCTCTGATCCATCCCCTCACCAAGGAAACCTTCTTCTCGATGTCATCCAACTCCTGGATGGATGCCCTGAGGAGGAATGCCCTCGGGTACCTCTCCACCAGCACCACGCAGTTGGAGAGGGCGCTGACCCTGAAACGCGGCGGGGAGTAATCCAGCATCCTCACATCAACGTAGATCCCAGCAATATCGGTCAGCTCGAGACTCAGCTGCTCGCAAAAATCCAGCTCCTCCTCATAGGGAATTGAGTATCCGGTGTATATGGCGACATCTATGTCCCTGAAAGGTCTGAGCTCCAAGAATCCCCCGTGAATTACCGCAAGCAGGACCTCCTTCCTACTCAGAATCGCCTTTCTGAGCTTTTCAACTATGGATGCCTTCTCCTCATCGCTCAGCCTGTGGAACTCGAACTTCCTCCTTTCCTCAGCCCTTCTCAGATAGATAGGCCTTCACCTCCCTTATAAACGATCTAATAGCCTCCAATCCGCCTGACCTAGCCTCCCTATATATCCTGAGATCGTCCACCTCCCAGTACCTGTGAACTACCATGTTCCTGAGGGATGCCAGTCTGGCCATCACCTCGAAAGTACTCACTGAAATTATCCCACGCAGAGCAAGTTTCTTGAAGATCTCTCTATAGCTTCTAGCGCTTTCACCCTCGATCTGCAGTATGAGAACGCCCAAGTCAGCTGATGCCTCCACAATTTGGACTATGGAGTATCTAGCCGAGAACCTAGCCGTCCTACTCTTCAAGAACGATCTTTGATCCATTGAGGTGAGCTCTTCAAGCTCTCTCAGTGCTTCCTCGATCTCCTCGATTCTGTTCGCTACCTTCGACACAATTTGACTAGGATGCCGAGATAAATAATCTTTCTCGGTAGGCTAATTACGGGCAGGTCTGGGCGCTGCTGCAACACAGATAGGCTTCTCGGTCGAGCCTCTAAACCCAAGGACTTCACCTCATTTTCCTAGATAAAAAAGGAGAAAGGGGCGGGCATCTCATAGAATTCGGTCTTCTCAGGAGTAGCTAGCCGATGTCCCTTACCCATTTCTCCTCCTCTGGGAGCCTTTCGAACATTCTGCCGACCTCTAACAGGAGCTCTCCTGCTGAGGTGGGACCCATCTTTCCCAAGAGGCCCGTCCTCCTGAGGATCACGAAGGCCTTCTTTATCTCCTCGTCGGTAACGGACGTGTACTTCTTCAGGTGGTTGTACACGATCTTGGCCTCCACGTTCACCACATCGATCCCCTTCCTCCATGCCTCCTTTAACTCATCTATGTTCTCCGAGATGACCCTCAAGACCCAGTAAACGGTGGGGGTGACCGGGAACTTCATGGTCTTCATGGTCTGGGTGTTCCCGAAGGCGACCACGTCCTTCATCACCTCCCCTATGGGCGTCAGGCCGACGGTCCTGTTCTGGAGCATAATCACGAGTCCCTTGGATTCGGCCTCTGATATAGCCTTCCTGACTATTCTCCTGGCCTCCTCATCGTCCTTCACCCCTAGATACTCGTCCACTGCGCTGACAAGTTCCTCCCTACCCACGTACTTCCCCTTGGGGATCTTCATCAGGATGGCTACGTCGTAAGCTGTGAGCACGGGCCTCCTCACCACCCTGCTGCTCAGCTCAACCAGTAGCCTACCCCTCTTGGTGAGGTCCTTGTCCACGAAACCGTGCCTCTTGGCCTGCCTGACCCACTCGGCCATTGGGACCTCGCCAGCAAGGGGGTAGGTCACGGCTTTCATCGATTCGCTCGTGATGTCCTCGCTGCTTTCCTTCACTAGGTTGTAGGCCTGCCTCCCGTGTTCAGTGAACCAGTAAGTGTCCTTCATCTCTATCTCCCTCCTCTCCACGAGTCCCTTCGACTCCAAGAGGATTAGGGCTTCTCCCACATCGGCTATGCCCGATTTATCCTCTATCCACCCCTTAGTGGGTAGTATCTCCGGGTTCATCTCCCTCTTCCTCTCGGCCTCCTCTATAGCCTTGAGGACCCTGATCTCCTCTACTGTGAAGTAGAACGGTGTCGTGGGCCTCCTAACTACACCCATTTCCCTGTAAGCCGCCAGCATTCCCCTTCCAGCTTCGGTTATTCCGCTGCTGTCAGCAAGGCCCATCTCCACCAGCCTCTCTGTGGACTCCCCTCTCTCTATCTGCTCCGCAGTCCGCTGATCGACGGTTATCTGAGTTGTCACTACGGAGATCAGCCATATAGACTCCCTGGCCTTCCTCCCTGCAGGTGTCAGCGTGTATACGGCGCCGAACTCATCAGGCGGGGATATGTAGAGGAGATCCATCGCCTGAAGGGCGTTCACGACCCACTTTCCGAAGCCCAGCTCGTCCCTTATCCTTATCAGCTCTCCTAAGTCCTCCGGGCCCGGCGGTATAACCTCTATGAAGTCCGATAGTTCGGTAGCTAGCAGCAAGGAGGGTCTCGACTGCCCCCTAACCTCCAAGAGCTCCTTGGCCAAGTCGGTAGGCCCGTCTTCCCAGAACCCCCTCTCCCTCAGCGCGCCCTCCCAATTGGGGAGGATACGACCTGTTCTAACCGCCAGTTCCACCATCTTGTAAATGGGGGTATCGACCCAGACGTCGGGTAGGGACTCCACATCCAGCTCAGCTCTCCTCAGGGCCTCAACCAGCTTCCTCCCGGCTGATGTGAGGTTTATGGTCCCGTCCGATATATCCACGAGTCCCAGAACCTTCAGCTCAGTTATCCTCCTCGAGAAGACTAGTTCATCTACCCTCCTCTCTCCCCTGAATTCCAAGGCCTCCTTACCATCCTCGCCGAGTCGGAGGAGCAGCTTCAAGTGATCCTTCCTGATCAGCATGCTATCACCTCTCCAAGACACACGGCCAGTAAATTAGATTTCCCCCAGCTCTCGAGAGATGCAGTTTCCCTCACAGACTAAATTTTCAGTGCATCCCATAATTCTTTAAAGTTTGATGAGAATTGTTGAGTTTGTTTCTATATTATACCGGATCTTTTATATGCGAATACAAAGGTTGCTCGATCGGGGGCTGAGGGTTGTGAGGGGGAGGAATAGGCCCATCAACTTGGGCAGGTACGCAGTCAGTCCGGGCAGGAGGCTTGCAGCTTATTCGATGGACATAACCGAGAACAGGGTCGGTATACTGAGGGATGTAGCCCAAGCAGTGGCCCAGAGAGGGGGTGACATCCTCTATCTCCACCTGCAGGTCAGCGAGGGCGGTAAGGGTACTATCTTCCTCATCCTGGATGCTTCAGAATCTGCTCTGGACTTCGAGGAGTTAATGGAAGCACTGAACAGAATAGAGGGCGTGGGAAACGTGGATCTGATCCTCCCAGTAAGGGAGGGCCTGCTCATAGATACTCTGAACTTTCCGGCCTACGTCGGTGACAACAGGGTTGCCATAATGAGGGATGTCCTCCTGAGGAGCGCCAAGAATGAACTCACGAAGAGGATAGGACCCGAAGCAGCGGACGCTTTGCTTTACAACATTGGGTTCGAGATGGGTTTGGGGGCTGGGGAGGACCACAAGAAGATCGCCAGATCTGTCGGCATCGAGGATCCGAAGGATGTGCTCGAGCTGGTGACCGTCCCCCTCTTTAAGACCCTAGGTTACGGCGAGGCGGAACTCCACCTGTCCCGAGAAGGCGGCGAGATAAGGCTCTACAGGAACATAGAGTGTGAGGTCGCCGGTATAACAGATAGGGCTTCCTGCAGCTTGATAAGGGGAATGTGGGCTGGTGTCCTCACATCCGTCTTGGGAAAGGAGGTTTCGGTTGAGGAGGTCAAGTGCATGGCTGCGGGGGACGGTTATTGCGAGCTTAGGTTGGTACAGAGGGCGTAGACCGATGAGCCCCTTCATCAACATGTTTCGGGTGTAATTGATGATGGACGATCCCAAGCCTCTGGAGTTTAGGAATGTCCTCATCTCTCCCGGTAGGGATTTCCTGGGTCTCTCGCTCACGTTCAAGGAGGATAGACCCGGACTACTAAGGGAGATCTCCGGGATAATAGAAGATATGGAGCTGAACATAAACTACATCTACGGCTATTCGGTGGGTGCTGAGCCGAGGATGATCCTCGTTGTGGACATCACGGATAAGGAGGTGGACTCCCAGGAACTCGTGGAGAGGATCTCTGGCGTTAAGAGCATCGGAGAAGTGAGGATCTTCGAACCCGTGACGAGGGGATTGATAGCGGACACCACTTCATTCCCTCCCACTGTCTTCGGCGAGAGAATCGTCATGCTGAGGAAGTCCGCCATGAAGGAGCTGATTAGGGGACTGATAGAGGCTATAGGCCCGAGGGCTGCCTCTGGCATTCTCTATCAGGTGGGCGTGAGGATGGGGAGGGGGCTCTCGAGGAAGCATGTATCCCTGTCCGAGGAATTGGAGATCGACGATCCCTTTGAGGTGGTGAAGAAGGTCGCCTTACCCCTCTTTCAATCCCTAGGGTACGGGATTGCCGAGGTGGAGAGGAGGGGCGAAGATATAGTTGTTAGAAAGTACGAATGCATTGAATGCACTTCTCTCAAGGAAATATTAGAGGAGAATCCCAATCTCGTGGAGAGCAGTGAGGATGTGGGATGCAGCATGGTGAGGGGTATAATAGAGGGTGCGGTGTCGGAGATCATGGGGGTCGAGTACGAATCTCATGAGGAGAGGTGCGTCGCTAGGGGGGATGAGCACTGTGAGCTGGTTCTCACGCCGAGACGGTAAGGGCGAGGGCGCCTCCCCGAGGGGGCTGTCCCTGAAAAGCTCGGATACCGACTTCTTTTTCAGGGTAAACCGCGACATCCTTAATATTACTCGTGGGTACGGTAAACGAAGATGGCCGTAAAGGACGATGGATTGGACCGGGGGAGGATCGCCCTCAAGAGAAGGCTGATGAACCTTATACTCTCGGGGGACCTCCAAGAGCTAGTTCCAGTTTTCGATCCCGATGAGGGCTTCACCTACTGTCCCTTGCTCGGGGAAATGGGGGTTCGGGATTGTGAGGGGGTGGAGGATGTCCTGAGGGAGTTGACAAGGGAAGGTATCCTGAGGGCAGAGCTCCACGATAATATCGCTGTGTGCGGGAGATGCGGCTCCCATAGGCTCACTATCAGACCCGTCTGTCCCTACTGCGGATCGATCAACTTTAGCAGGACCACGGTCATCGAGCATCTCGCCTGCGGCTATTCTGGACCGGAGACGGACTTCAAGACCCCCAGTGGAGAGATGGTCTGTCCCAAATGCGGGAAGAAGCTCAGGGCTATTGGGGTGGACTACCTCAGGACTGCCGACATCTATCTGTGCTCTGACTGCGGGGAGTTCTTCTCCCTGCCTGAGCTCAAGTTCGTGTGTGCCGACTGTGGTAAGGAGAACTCCATTAAGGACCTGAGGATCGCGAGGGTATACCGCTACAGGGTCGTCCCAGAGAGGGTAAGATCTCTGGAGGAGGCGTCCTTCCTCAGTGAGATGGCCGACAGGTTACTTGAACTCGGCATAACTGTAGAGGGCCCGGGAGCCAAGGTTAAGGGCGTCTCGGGCATAGAGCAAAGTTTTACTTTCGTGATCAGGTCCTCAGACGAGCCGATACCTGTGGCGGTTATTGATATCGTCCCTCCCGGGAAGCAGCTGAGGGAAGAGGATTTGCTGAGGTTCTTCGCGAAGGCATTCGACGCCAACGCCAAGTACTGGATACTCGCGATTCCGTCCTCGTTGGATGAGAGGTTGAGGGACGTTGCTCGTAGGTACGGAATTACGCTGATTGAATCCTCTAGGCGCGAGGATCTGATCGAGAGATTGATCCAGATGCTGAGAGAGCTCGTAGCTGGGGAGAAGCTCCTAGAGAAGGACCACGGCGCCCCCTGAAGGGGTGTTCGCGTGTGGAGGATTTACCTCACCGTTGTGACGCTCTACATCAGTATCGCCCTGATCCCGCTGGTGATACCTGGGAGACTTACCATAGTTTCCCTCCTAATAGCTTCGGCCCTCACTCTCTATTACTTGGCTGAGGCCTTCAGGAGGGGAAAGAGGGGGCTCAGCTTCAAGAGAGGGCTTACGGAGCTCTCCATCCTCATGGTGATCGTGCCCATTGCATTGGCTGCCGTCGTCCTCTACGAGGGATACGCCAAGTTTCCCGGGCTATTGAACTCCCTGCTAGCCTTCGGACTGACCCTCATAACCTGGAACTACATGCTCATGTCTCCCCTCGCCATCTACCACAAGTACAGGGAGCTCCAAGAGGTCGGAAGGCCTCTCCTCTACCGGCCGCTGGTCTCCGTCATAGTTCCGGCCAGAAACGAGGAGAGGACCATTGCAGCGACGATAGAATCCATCCTCGAAACCGATTACGAGCCCAAGGAGGTGATAGTGGTGGATGATGCCTCAACAGACAGGACATTCGAGATCGCGTCGAGGTACGTCAGCAAGAAGGTCAAGGTGCTCAGGAAGGAGCACGGGGGTAGAGGGAAGGCCTCGGCCCTGAACTTCGGCATGAGGTTCGCAAAGGGAGATGTGATAGTGGTAGTGGATGCAGACACGCTGGTGGGCAGGAGGTCCATAACCGAGCTGGTGAGGAGGTTCCAAGACCCCGAGGTCTCCGCAGTCTCGGGTAACGTACTGGTCAGGAATAGGGTGAACCTCCTCACGAAGCTTCAGGCCATAGAGTACATCCTCAGCTTCAACTTCGCTAGGAGGGCGCTTGACGTGTTCGGCGCCGTCATGATAATCTCGGGATCATTCGGAGGATTCAGGAGGGAAGTCCTTCGCTCCACAGGGATGTACGACACGGACGTCGTGACCGAGGATTTTGACATCACTATAAAGGCGCTGAAGACGGGTAGGATAGTGCAAGCCAGCTCCCTGGCCGTTGCATTTACGGAAGTGCCTAAGAAGCTCAGGGATCTGTACAGGCAGAGGATGAGGTGGTACAGGGGGGCTTTCGAGGTCCTCCTGAAGCACAGGGACGCTCTATTAAATCTGAGGTACGGATACCTGCAGAGGCTGGTGTTTCCTGCGTTGATCATGCAGCTCATCGTAATCCCGCTGGTGGATGTGGCGGTCCTCTTCTCCCTAGCTCTAGGCCTGATTCACGGTCGGTTCATACCCCTGCTAATGCAGTTCATCCTTTTCTCCTTCATGCAGTTCCTCATATTCCTCCTCTCACTGCAGATCGCTGGGGAGGAGGACATAACCCTGGCGATCCTACCCTTATTCGTCGTCGGGTACAAGCAGATGCACGAGGCCTGGATGGTGAAGGCCCTACTGGACACCTTCATCGCCAGAGCTAAGGGAAAGAGGTTCGAGTGGGGGGAGTTGGAGAAAGAAGGACTGGGCTACAGAGCGGGCCCCTTCTGATCCTCAGAATCAAGCCGTTCTCCACAGTCTGGCGACCTCTTCAACGAGATCGTTGTCTCCCTCCACTACTAAGTGGTTCTCGCAGGCGGCTAACAGGTTAGCGCACAGATCCAAGTAGCAAGATATGCGGGGCGACCAAAGGAGCACGATCACCCTGACCCTATTGGCTAGTGGCGAGATTATGGCCTCGAACTCCTCAGGGTCATCCGGTATGGGGAGGGTCACGTGAAGATTGGGGCCCGAGATCACCAGCTGGGCGTCCGGAAACCGGTCCCTCAACCTCCTCATGAAGGAGTGTATCTTCAGGAGCTCCGTCTTCTCGACCTGTGAGAGTCTCAGCGGCTGTCCGGAGCTTTCTCTTAATATGGAGATCCTCAGGCGAGATCTCAAGACCTCTCTGCCTCCTCTAGCGCCCTAGCAACTGTGTCTAGAGGGTCGCCGACCGATTTGAGGAACCTCTTAGCCCTCCTCTCGAGCTCGCCTGAGCTCATGTCCTCCAGCAACCTCTCGTAGGCCCTGATCACGGTGTCCTCCCTGGCCTTAACTATCAGGCCCTCCCTCATCAGAACCTCGGTGACGCACGGCTCCTCCCTAGGGAATAGGGATATCGCGGGAATGCCGAGGAGCGCCGCCTCCCTTATCATAGTCCCCCCACCGGAGAGGACTCCGGCGGAGGTGGAGATCAGATCCAATCCGTCGACCACGCCCTCGTACCTAGATCCGTCGGGCAGGATGATCCCGCCTTCCCTCGGCATCCTGACCTCATCCAAGCCCGTAGAGAGGAGTAGCCTGCTCACCGCATCCTCGAAGTGCTCCGCAACTTCTAAGTAATGGGATCCTACGGGCGGGGGTCTGACTATAACGTATCCCCTCTCTCTTAGCCCCAGATGCCTGAGTTCCTCCCTCGTCGGCTCCTCAAGGTAATCGAGGACGTGTGATACCTCGAAGATCCCCTTGAACCTCAGAGTGGGCCCGTAGATCGGACCTCGGAAGCACTCCGGCACCACCGCGACGGTGGAGAGGGGGAAGGTCAGCTTGGTGATCACGTGAGGCGACAGGTCGTTATCGTTGAGGGCCACGAACGGAATTCCGAGCCCGAAGGCCACTCTAGCCTGCTCCGCCGATCCTTTGGAGGTGGCCACACTTACATCCAGTTCATCGACCAACTCGGCCAGTTCCCTGACCCTCTCGGCGAAAGCCCTGAGCTTTTCCTCCTTGGTGCGACCCCACCTTCCTACCACCAGAAAGTCCCGGCCCAGCAGCCTGCGGGTCAGTTCCACCAGAGGTCCCTTCCTCCTTACCGTCACCAGCGCCTCCTGAGGATACCTACGGAGGAACCTCCTCCAGAGCCTGACGTGAGGTTCGTTCACCACATCTATCCACAGCATGCCATCACCTTAGGGTGTCAGGGCGTACTCCACCACCAGCCTCACATCCGTTCCCAAGGCGTGTCTCACCGTTTCCTCAGCTGCCTTCACCACCGCGGGGGTCATCACCGGTCCCTGTTTGAACCTCGTCTCGCTCACATATATCTTGGCTCTAAGCACCCACTCCGCCCCTCTAGAGGTCAGGGAAACGTTAACATTCTCCGGCAACACGCCAGCATAGGAGGCGATTATCTCCTTCACAACCTTCATCACATTGCCCGTCGAGAGGGTCTCAGCAGCCCTCATCGACTCGAACGCCGCGGCGCTGTGGATCATGAGGGTGAGGAATGTGAAGATTATGAAGGCGTAGAGGGCGATCCTCTTCCTCCTCTCCCAGAGGAACTTGTTCGAATAAACGGTGACGAACGCTATGACGAGAAGTGTATATCCTGCACTGACGTGGGTGAACCTGTTGATTCCCAAGATGTAGCCGGACGTGAGCCAGAACAGGAAAGCATAGCCAAAGACCCTGGCCCTGCTCTTCCAGCTTCCGGTCTCCCTGGCCCTCACCGCCTCGAGGGTCATCAGCCTGAGGAAGGCTGCCGAGGCAATGAGAGCGAGGAAGAAAGCCACATTGGGTGTTAACAGACTGAGGGGGAGGATGGAGGATATAAAAGCGATAATTCCAAGGAGGGAGTCGTGAGCGATTGAGAAGAGGGCGGAGGCATTGGTAGAAATCACGACGCCAAACAGCCAGCTCAGGACTATAGGCAGGAGAACGAAAGCTACTTTCCTGCCTATGGCCTTTAAGGCCTCTCCGGGGGACTTGGTCCCGAGCAGGCCCACCGACACCTTCACCCAGAGGGAGAGGAACCACACGACCGCCACGATGAAGGAACCCATGGCCCTCAAAAGGACCTCAGCGCTCGTCCTAGCAACTCTTCCAGACACCTCACTGAAGGACTCCATGAACTCATGGAAAACGCGATCTATCACGGGGTATATGGCGTAGAACTTCGCCGAGATGTAGCCAGCAGCTATCAAGGCGATCACGTTCACAGCTACCAAGGTGGCAGAGCCAACGAAGAGCGAGGGGTTGAGCATCGCCAGCGACACTCCCACGGCGGCGGCCGGTGGTACTAGAGCTATGGCTATGGCCGAACCTACCAGCGCAGCCTCAGCCCTTTCGTGCATCATGGCAACTGAGCCGGCGAATCCCGCAGCCAAGGCTATGGCCAGATCAACCAGATTAGGGCTTCCCCTAGCGGCCAGCTCCCTCGTGATCTGGAGGGGGACGTAGGAACCAGCGAGGGCCGAAGTCATCCAAGAGAGAACGATTACCAAGAGGAGGCCCTCCAACCCCACCTTCAGTCCGGTGTAGAAGAGGTCCAAACCAGTGACCTCCTCCCTCCTCACGTCTATGAGAGCTAACCCTACAGCCCCGGCCACGATGGCGCCCATCAGGGGGGAGAGGAGCATCGAGCCTATGATCGCGTACACGTTGTCCGCCATCAGTCCCACGGCAGCTAGAGCGCTGGCTAGAGACGTCATTATCATCGATTTGGGATCCGAGACCTCCTTTATCTGATCAAAAGCCCTTTCCAGTATTCTGAGGGCCCTCTGGTTAGCCTCGTTTATCACCTCGCTGCTCTCCGCCTCCTCCATCTCCGAAACCAAGTAATAGGTGAGTGTTATGTAGCCGGTGGTGTAGAGAGGGAAGAGAGCGAGCAGGAGGAGTATGACCCAGAGGGAGGCGGTCACCAACCTATACCAGAACTCGACGCTTATGCCGGTGGGCATCTTAAGGGAGGAGTCCATGCTGCTCGATACAGACCAGACAACAAGCTCTATGCTCCACAGCTTCCTTATTCGTTCGTTCATCTCCTCCATCGTCGAGGAAATGTTCCCGTAGAGCTCCGCGGCCCTGAGAGGTTCCCTCCCCTCCACAAGGAGCCTAACGAGCTCACCGAACTGCTCCGCCATCTCAGCTCTCTTAGTGAGAAGGGCTGAGAGCTCGGTCTCGTTCAGCCTGACCGCCTTCAGCTTGTCCAATTTGTCGTCCAAATCGGCGAGGGAGGTTGCCAGCTGCGTGACATCCCTCAAGGTGGGGATCACGGTCAGGGTCACGTTCTCGGTCACATTAGCGTTGGGGTAGGAGAGGATCACCCTCACTGGATAAACGCCGGGTTTAGAGGGCGCCGTGAGTGAGAAGTGATGCACCTCAGACGTACCTGTGGAGACAAAGGATCTCTCCTTCCGGATCAGCGTTCCATCATCTATTACCTCCACCTTCACGGTGTAGTACGTGCCTTGGGGCAATCCACCGGTCAAGGCCACCGTGACGTTGACTAGGCCGGATGGACCGATGGTACTAGGTTCCAATGCCACCTCGATGCCCGGTATCTGCGCTCTGGCGTGGAGCAGGGTGATGGCTATTAACGCTAGGAGCAGGGCTCTCTTCATCCCTCGTCTTCTCTCCCATATGAACCAAAAATTTAACGTTTAGTCCTCAGCCGGGGCACGACCAAACTCGCCTCGGGCAGGACGGCCACCTTCCCGCCCACCTTGGCCAGGGCCTCGTTCAACGCCTCCTGCGGACTGGAGAAAGGCTTGAATCCTATCCTCTCGAGGACCTCCGGGCTCAAGTAGGTAACCGCGTACACCTCCGCCCTATCCAGTAGCTCCACTATCTTCGCGGACTTGTGATAGCCGAGCCTGTAATTCTTCCAGACATATTCCTTGATCTCCTCCCTGCTCCTTCCGGCCAGGAGGTCGTAGAAGTTTCTGGGTCCGATGCCGTCCCAGCAGGGCGCGACGAGTATGACCACGCCGCCCTCCCTCACCAAGGGCTTGGCAGCCTCCAGCGCCTTGTGGGACTGATAGAGGTCTATTCCCATCTCTCCTGGGGCCACGGCCACAACTATGTCCGCCTGCTCGGGCAGCTCCACCGAGTACCTGCTCTCAACCTCCTCGACGAGGGAATAGAAGGAGTCGAATATGTCGCCTGACCTAGCGGCCCACGTCCTCCCCTCACCGGTGATGGCCACATTCAGGGAGAAGACCTTAACCCTTCCCGCCACCCTCCTGACCATCTCCTCCAGATCCTCGTGCAGCGGGTTTCCCCTGAGCCTTCCCAGAGCCGCCTCGGGAAGGAGCGCCATCTTGTGGTTTGCCTCGACGCATTCGTAGGCACACAGGCCTGGTGCGATGCTCTTCCTACCTCCAGTATAGCCAGCGAAGTAGTGGGGCTCTATCGAACCCAAAGTGATTACGAGATCGTTTCTGAAGACCTCCGAGTTTATCAGGATGGGGGTTCCCCTCGCAGTCCTTCCCAGATCGGTGAACTCGCTTCTCTTCGAGTCATGATATGTCGTCACCCTCCTCAGCCTGTCGTAGTGGTGTCCCAGTATCAACCCCCTGTACTCCCCCTCGGTAGGTGGCCTGTGGGTCCCTGTGGCGACTATGATCCTTACATCCCCCTCCAACCTAGGAAGGACGTGATCCAGCATCTTAGGAGTGGGGGTGAGCCTGGCGGAGTCGTTCACCACTATGAGCACCTCGGAAGCCCTGATCTCCTCCAACCGATCGCTGTTAACCGGAGAATCCAGTGCCTTCTCCAGCATTTCGTCCACATCAACTTGAGGAGGGACCTTTATACCGTAGACCCCCAGCAGATTCTCATCCGGGATATCGAGGTGTATGGGCCTGTCCCCGTAGAGGATCCTCACCTTCCCCACAGGACCACCCCCAGAGCGAGGGAGATCATCACGGATAGAATGGAGGCAGGCACTAAGTACTTGTAGACGCCTGAATACCTCCCACCGTAGTGTTCCAGTGTAAGTATTAGGCAGAGGTGCACGGGGGAGAGCATGACCCCTATGTAGCCCCCTGTATATCCCACCAGAAGCGCCAGGTCATTTATCGCCTTACCGGTCCCCAGCACATTGATCAGGAGGGGAAAAGCGGTCCCGGCGAACACGAACTCCCCAGCAGTAGTGGCGCCTATGACGAAGGGGAGGGTGAAAACTACGGGCATTATCGGAATACCATGGGAGACCATGAAGTTCAGGAGGGCATCGGCTGAACGGCTGTCGAACACGTACTGCCTGTACATCATAACCGCCACTATCACCAAGAGGATCTTGGGGGAGAGGGCGAACCTCACACCCTCCACCAGCCTGTCCTTGGAGGGTCTCGCATATGCTGCGGTCGCCAAGGCAGTGATCAGGAGGGCGAACTCTACAGGGAGCCTCACCACGAAGACTAGGATCACGACGAGGAGGAAGGGCCATCCCGCTACCACTAGTTTCCACCTGCTGCCAACCCTCTCCTCACAACTCCTTGCTCTCCTCCTCAATAGTGGGTAGGAGATGATTAGGCCCGCCCCTATCGTCGCGATCGCTGCGGGAAAGGTTGATTCAATTACCCTCACTATAGGTGTGTTTAGTATGACTGCAGTCAGTATGAGAGCCTGGAACAGGGGCCAGACGGGCACCCATATGTGCCTGAACCAGTAGTTTAGAAAGGAGGCGAAGTCGCTATCCAGCCCCTGCCTCTCCAAGTAGTGCTCCTTGAGCATCATGGCTGAAACCAAGGCGCCGCCGGGCATGGGAATGAGTCCCACCAGAGAAGGGACGAATATGGAGGCGAAGTTGCAGCTCAGGCTGGCGAACAGCCGAGTCATCTTATCGAGGATTCCAGCGATCTTCATCATGTAGGAGAGGAACAGGGCCGAGAAGAAGGCTATGAACAGCTTCAGAGTGGAGTAGGTGAGGATCCCCTTAACGGTGGAGTCTATCATCCCCGCCCCTAAGGTGAGCAGGCCGAACACCAAGGTGGAAGCCATTATCGCAACGTGAACCTCCTGCTTCCTGATCAGAAGTCCTACGAGTATAGCCACCGAGATAGCGAAACTCAGTACGGGATCTACCATTGGTCTTCCCTGCCTCCGGATACCATTTCTTAAAATCGTTGACTCGTAGGCACCATTACCCAAAGGTCCCGTTGGTTGTGCATGCCGTTTCGCAGATAGGTACTAGACGCACGTCCTAGAGCTCATCCAATCTTTCTAAGCTGCCCGATCCTAGGAATACATTTGCATGAACTAAACGCTTTAGAGATACCTTCTTATGTATTCTGGCTGTATATAGAAAACGAATTGCATTTTAATAGTCGCCTCGGTTCAGGCGCATGCGCGTAAAAAATTTATGTGTAAAAAGAAAAACCGATTGAGTGAAGCTGCACCTGTCATTTTTGTTATTTGCGCGAAAGGCATCCAAGTTTATTAGTTATCCACCCTGACCAAGTATGATGGAAAACTCCTCTTTAGTAGTATACGTGTACAGGGGAGGGCAAAAGTGGTCAAGGTTCCAAACGGTCCGGGGGATAGTTGAGACCTCAATTCCCTTCGTGGCTGACGTGGTAGACCTCCTCGGCTCTCCTAGGGTCAAGGTCCTAGTGTTCGTTCCCCACTGCACCGCAAGATTGAGGGAGCTCAGGGATCTCGATGGCTTGGTGGAGAGGGTCAGGGATGAGATCAGGAACGTGCTGAGGATGAGCAGATTGAACGGAGAACCAATAGATAGGATATTCAAGGAGGAGTACGGTCGGTCGCTGATGGCCGAAACTCGAGTGGTTCCCTTGGAGTGCACTGGCAGGTGGGAGATCGACGGTGAGGCCGTGGAGTTCCAAGGAGATCTGCTCTGGATGACCCTCAGGATCATGCTGTTCTTGGAGGACGAACTGAGGGACATGCCATCCGAGAAGCTCCTCCTAGTGGATCTAAGTGGTGGTGGAATTTATCACGCCCCGGTTTACGCTGCCTCCGAACTAGTTAGCGCCTTCTATCCAGAGGTATCCAAGAGGTATGTCTACTGGGAGGGTTCCCCTACACTAGGCAGGCCAGAGACAAATGGAAGGAAGGTGGTCAGGGGAGCGGAGGAGCTCCTGACCGTGGTGAATCTCCTCGCTGCTCTCTTGAAGGGATGTCTGGGAGAACCCATCCACGCACTGCCAGATCTTGTGGACAGGTTGAGGAGGACCGAAATGGGGGAGAGGGCTGCAGAAGGGTTACTCTCCATGGTAGGAGTGGTCTGCGGTCTCAAGCTCCCGATACTGCCCCTAGCACATCTCTCGCTCCTGGAACTGATGAGGATGGAGATCCCCCACATCAGGGATCCATTGGACTTGGAGATGAACGTTGAATTGCTTAGGTACGAGGTCTGGACGGTGAGGTACGTTTACCGCTCCTTCGGGACGGAGCTGGAGGATCCCCTGGTCGCTCTGATGATCGCCGCTACATCATACGCTAAGGAGAGGGTTCTGGAAATGGGGATCGTCCCCTCAATAGAGGAGTTCGAGATCGTGGACAGGCTCACGGGTAAAAAGCTTCGGCTTGTGGATATGAGTTGGGAGTGGCTGGAACTGATAAGCGATTTCCTCTTGGAGAATGGGGCCCTTACTCAGCTCACTACGATATGCGCCCACCTAGGCCCACTATTGGATATTTGCAAGGATAACTTGGGCTTTCGCAACTCCACGGGAATGAGGTACGACGAGCTATGGAGGCTGTCTAGGGAGGAAGGAATTTCGCTACTTGCGGATCTGCTGGAGAGGAGTGGGGTGGCTGATGACCTCATAGATGGGATGAGGGAGGTGCTGAGAGATCCCTCAAAGGTTATGGGGATGAGAGAGAGGATTATTTCCTCGGCTGGACTGTCTCTTCCTCTTGTGTACCTTGTACACTCCCTTGACAGGGGCGTGGAGTTCCTTTACGTGGTGGACCTCGTCAGGAAGTTGAGGGAGCCCTCTTCACTTGTTTTCCTGTGCTCCCTCCGATGACCTCCTCACCACCTTGGCCAAGATCATCAGGGCGGCGCCCGCTAGGAGCATAACTATCCAGCCGGGTAGTCGGGAGAACCTCACCGACCTTATCTTCCCTCCCACGCTGTATACGAGGTTCCCGTCATCAGACCAAGCGTAATGTATCTCCCTTCCCCTCGCGAGTTCCTCAACTGAATCACCGTTCCTGAGAAGGAGGACCTTGGTACCATTGAACTCCAGCCTCACCAATAGCTTACCATCCTTTGACCACTCGAAATCCACGACCCTAGCTGGCGGGCTGGACCACTTCAATTTAAGGTGGTCGTCGAGGACCTCCAAGTGGTATCCCCTTTCGTCCCTCACCACAGCGGCTATCTCCCCCGAAGGGGACCACTGAGCGTAGATGAATCCCCTGTACTCGGTCCTCCAGCTCTGGCCCGAGGAGGGATCGTACAGTTCCATCCAATGCTTGCTGTAATCCGGGCAGGGGGTCAGCCAGAGCACTACAGCGAGCTTTCCATTACTAGACCACTGGAACCTGACAAATCTGGCCTCGCTGGAGTTCCAAGAGCGGCCTGTTGCGGGGTCATACACTTGGACGCGCTGCCAGTTGACATTGTAGCAGGGACCGTCGCACAGCCTGACTGCTATGGCTCCCGACGATGACCAGTTGAACTCCACAAACCTCGCCTTCGCTGAGGACCACACAAGATGCATGTCCTCCGTGTACACGTTGACCCATCTGAGCCCTCTTTCCTCCACCTCGGCTGCGATGAAGCCGTCGTGATAGGACAGGAAGTTCACGGTAGGAGAAGCACCTACCAAGGTCAAGGGCAGGGTTAGTATAATCACAATTAGAAGTAGACCTCGCATCTTTCTCGTCTGGATATTTGTTCAAATAAACTTTACGAGGCCGTGGGTCAATTAGTCCTCGCGTCTCTCCTACAAATACAGATACTTTACATGATCGAGAGTCTAATGCGATGGTTTATGCTTCGAATGATCTCATCGCACTTATCCTAGGAGAGGCGTATTCCTTTACCTCGAATTCCACAGGCTAGAAACCGGGTTGAGATTGTAGAAGATCTATGCAAACAGCCATTCTCGCGTAGAGCACACGAGTGTTGTGATCAAAGCTTAAAAACGCGTGAAAAGTGAAGAGTAACTCTCTTTTTAATACTCCCCGAAATCGAGAGGGTAAGTGGGGGTTTGGCTAACGCCGCTTACTTTTCCTCCTCGCTCAGCACGAGTACGGATCTCAACTTTACGTGGAGTATTGTCTTGAAATCTCTCATCCTCCAGCCCCCCGAGCAGAACACTTTAAGTAGGAGGAAGCGAGTCATCACTAGAGATGTCGCTCTCGGCCGAGGAGAAGAGGAAGTTAATCAAGGCTTTGGAGGAGGATCAAGAGTTCCGCTACGCTGTAGCTGGGTTGCTTGGTTACAGGGAAATACTGGATAGGATAACGTCGCTGGAGGAAAAATTTGCGAGGCTGGAGGAGAGGCAGACCAGGCTGGAGGAGAGATTCGCTACACTAGAAGAGAGATTCGTCAAGCTAGAGGAAAAATTTGCGAGGCTGGAGGAGAGGCAGACCAGGCTGGAGGAGGAGATGAGGGATACCAGGAGGGTCCTGACGGTAATAGCCCACAGGTTCGGCGTTATATCCGAGTCCTCCTTCAGGGAGGGAATGAAGTACGTGGTGGAGGAAGTGCTGGGAGTCGCCGAGGTCTCGAGGCTGGTCCTGAGGGACGATGAGGGCCTGGTTTACGGCCACCCCTCGGACGTGGAGGTGGACGTGGTCATAAGGGACGACACCCACATCCTGGTGGAGGTCAAGTCTAGGGTGTCGAGGGGGGATGTGGCGGAGTTGTACAGGATAGGCTTACTCTACGAGAGGAAGTATGGGATGAAGCCCAAGCTACTCATCATAGGTGGTTTCGTGGATCGCAGCTCCTGGGAGACCGCTAACAGGCTGGGGGTTGAGATAAGGCCCGTAGTCGAGGACTAGCTCACTTAAGCCAGATTGACTTGACGGCTTAACAGAGTTGCAGCGTCGCAGTAACCGAGGGGTAGCGATTACCCAAGCCGACCTAAAGGGTGATTTATTGGTTCCCCCACGCGCTCAGGGCTCCTTTTATGTCCGGGATCCCTTAAGGTCAGGAACGAACTGGAACAGCCACTCCAGCGTGTCCTTCGGCACTTTCCCCTACCTCTCCATAGCTATCCACTGCTCCCCTAATGAGCATGTACCCCTTAGTTGACGATGCATCTGATCCTTTCGAACGTCCCCGCATCTCACGCATGGGCCTCGGGAGAGATAGTTGTTGAGCCAAAAGGCCTCTCAGGGACCTAGCGTACGATATTCGGCGAAAAGTTTATCTCCCCCTGGGAGCATTCCCGATTGTGCTACCGATAGTCATAGAGATGGAGCTGCCCAGCTGGTCGGAGTCGCTGATGGAGTTCGCCCGGAGGCTGAGGGAGGCCTTCGGAAGGAGGCTCATAAGGATAATAGCTTTACCCCCCCTAATCTATCAGTCTACGATTCCAACGTGCTCGTGGTCCTGGATGGGTTCGATAGGGACGACGTGAGGAGGGTGCTGGAGATCGCCCTGGAGGTAGATGAGAGGATAAATCCGCTGGTGGCGGGGAAGTGGGAGAGGGATGCCGTCGAGGCATTCATCTCGGAAGGAGGAGAGGATATCGAAGTTAGAGAAGGCTGGAGTCCTCATCTCCGAGGCCAAGGAGGATCTCAGGCACGGGATCCTACAATAAGGCGGTGTCGGCTGCTTACTTCTCCGTGAGGCTCACCGCTGAGCATTTCCTTTCCCTGAGGACGAGTAAGGACGATAAGATCGCTAATGCCGTCTATAGAAGCCTCAGAGAGGTTGTTGGGGAGGAGAGAGCCAAGCAGGTGAGATTAGAGTTTCTCAACCTGTTCAACCTGAGGAAGTATGCGGATCACAGGGGAGTGCTCTTCACAGAGGAAGAGGCCAGAGATATTGTGAGGACGGCCGAGGAGCTCATGAATTTTATAATAGACAACCTCGGCCGAACGGATCAATAGTCTCATTCCCACGAAGGAACCGCCTTCCCAATCTGGGGGATCGGGTTAGTTAGTTGGTCTACGGCTCATCATTTCGATTGACCTTAGCACTTGTGCTAACTAACTGCATTCGCTCACTCCTTCGAAGTCGTTTGGAGGGGGAATTGGCCCGTAGCGAGGCCTTAATTGGTTCAGGTCTCAAATAGGGAAATCCAGCTAGATTGACATGTTTGGGCAGGTAGCCTCCTCGATTAGAAGTTTCGAGCCTTTATCTGCGAGCTCAATGAGCGATTCAATTGATGCCTCCCTCGGTGGGGAAAACCTTTCGAGAGGTATCTTAACTCCCTTCTAGATCATGCCACAAGGGCTACGAGGAGTTGAGCAGGGCCAGCAGCCGATCAGAGCCGATTACCTTAACGCCCTCCTCCATAGACGCCGCCGAAAGCTTCCTATCGTCCGTGACCAGCGTCATTCCCCTATCGAGGGCCGTCACCAAGTAGGAGGAGTCGTAGAAGGTGAGGCCCCTCTTAATCCCCACCTCCACTATCCTGCTAGCACGAATCTCCCTGAAAGGGATCACCCTAAGATTCTCCATGAGCTCCTCCAATATCCCAATGGCCTTGATCTCCTTCCCCTCATCCAAGGATTTACCAAGTCTCACGGCCTTCCATATGGCATTTCCCACCTCATAAAAGGCCAGATCTAAGGTGGACAGCTCGTTTAAGCCTTCAGGTTTCGAAGGAGGACTCAGCAGAATGGCGACTATCGCCGTGGCATCCAGCAGTACTCTCAATGCTCCTCCCTGCCCTCTCTTATGAGTCTCACCCACTCCTCCCTTGGTATCGCCCTCAAGAACTCCGATACCTCTGTAAGCTTCCTTCTCAACTCCTCAAGCTTCTTCCTCCTGATTTCCTCCTCCAAGGCCCTCCTGATAACCTCGCTCACGTTAATCTTGTACCTCTTAACCTCCTCCTTGAGCATCTCCGGAACCCTGACCGTCAGGACCGCAGTTCCCATATGTAATACTGCAATGTAATACATTTTTAAACTTAATACCCTGTATTAATGTGGTGTTAAATCGCGAGAGGGAACCACCTACCTCCTCGGGGGCATCGGGTTGGTTAGTAGGAACTCAAGGTTCATCGATATCGTTCCTTAGCTTAAATCGTAAGGACTTTCTTGAGACACGATTGATCGCCCCTCCTGATGCAAGCACGATCAGCTGGGTTTCGACACGTAAACTGGTTGACATGCTTGAGTAAGGTGGAGTGAGTATCGGGAGATCGTTCAAGGGCTTGGGGAGATACTTCCTCAGGAGCTTGGGTAGTATCTTGGAATCCCCCCACGCATTCCCAGTATTCCCCCATCCCATCGAAGGGGATCGAGGTCGCCAGGCAATCATTTCCCCGGTAGCTCCCGTGTGTTGATACCCCGCGAGTCAACGGAGGTTTTGATGCACCTAACCGTATAACTCCAAGGGCTGCCTTCCTTGGCCTCCACCCGGAATCCTGCCCCTTCAACTAACCTGACTGTGGTTGAGAGTAAAGGAAAGTCCGGATCAACGAAGAACTCGGTGACTGCCAAGGTTCCTCCTTCCCTAAGGATCCTCGCCACCTCCTTCAGTGCCCTCGATCTATCAGGGATTTCCTGCAGCGAGGAGACCATTATACAGCGATCTGCTGAGGAGTCCCTGAGGGGCAGATCGTGAGCCGAGGCTTGTATCACCTCTACTCGAGTGCTGAGGTCCGATCGACCCGATAATTCATCTAGAAGCTGTCTAAGGAGGGATTCATTTATATCTATTGCTAGGACGAGGCCTGTCGGGCCCACGGCCTCGGCCAGCGGTAGCGTGAGTGCTCCACTGCCGCAACCCAGGTCAATGACCGTCTCCCCTCTCCTTACCCCACTCCTCCTCAGGACCTTCTCAGGTGGTTGCAAAGACTTCCGGAAGGAACTGTTCAGTATCCGACCGAATATCGGAGGGTCCATTACCTGAACCCTCCTCCTTACGAACTTGGACAGCAACCTGTTGGGGAGCTGCCATACTAGGATTATAACTACGATCCAGAGGAGAGCATCGGAGAGGGAAACCATATCTCACCCATAAGGACAAGAATTTAAAGTATCAGATCGCCTAGGCCTGTCTTTGGATCATGGTCCTATGAAAGCCTCATGGGAATCTTAGATATTCAGTTCAGAGCCCCCAAGCGAGGTAATCGGTCCAGCAGGGTAGGGGAACTAGTTTGGTGACGTTTGGATGAGATGATTTCAGATCTGAGGACACCTTGTCGTTAGTCGGTGAGCCCATAAAACCATTAGTTCGGATGCGCGCGCATGAGCGCTACAGGTCCTCTCGAAGCCCATCGCGGGTCTCGTCAGTCACCATCCTCAGAACGAACTAATGGGGCCTCGTTTCCCTCCGCAAGTGTTAAATTCAACTTGAGAGAACCGCGCTGCGTTGGGCAGTCCAGTAGGAAGCGGTGTGGGAGGGTTCTCCGGATGGCACTTATTCTGAATCACACCCCCCATATCCTAGCTCTAGCAACCTCATCCTCTAGTATGCCCTCCAGCGCACCCTCGTAAACTATCTCCCCCCTATCGATCCCGTAGGCCTTGGTGGCGAGTCCCTCCAATCTCTTAACTATCCCGGACTCCGAAATGAGCATGCTGAAGCCCTCATCCCTGATCTGCTTCAGCGTTCTAGTTATGCTGTCCGCTATCTTCGGGGCCAGTCCCTCCAGAGGCTCGTCCAAGAGTAGGAGCTTGGGCCTCCTCACCAGCCCCCTAGCCACCGCTAGCATCTGCTGCTCTCCACCGCTCAGGTACAATCCTTTCCTGTTCAAGAACCTCTTAAGGTCAGGGACGAACTGGAACAGCCACTCCAGCGTGTCCTTCGGCACTTTCCCCCCATAAGCTATCTCCAAGTTCTCCAAGGCGGTGAGGTCAGGTAGTACCCTCCTACCCTCGGGCACGTATCCGATGCCCATCCTCGCCCTCTCATGTGCCGGAACATCCGTGATGTCCCTGTCCATGAAGTATACCTTCCCACTTCGAGGCCTGTTCAGTCCCATCAGGGCCCTTATCGTGGTGGTCTTCCCGGCCCCGTTCCTCCCTATTAAAGCCACGGCCTCGCCCTCTCCCACCTGTAGAGTGACCCCTCTGAGAACGGTAACCCCTCCCCTGTCCACGTAAACCTCCTCTAGTCTCGCTATCATCCCAGATACACCTCCCTCACCTTCGGATCCTCCCTAACCTCATCGGGCCTACCCTCAGCTAGTATCGTGCCTTGATGCATCACTATTATGCGGTCGCTCACCTCGTACACCACATCGAGGTCGTGCTCCACTAGAAGAACCGTCACCCCCAGCTGGTCCCTTAATTTCTTTATCACCCCCACGGTGGTCCTCTTCTCCCCCACGGACATCGCTGCAGTGGGCTCGTCCAGCAGTATCATCTTGGGATTCAGGGCATAGGCTATGGCCACATCCAGAAGCTTCCTGTCCCCGTGACTCAGCTCCTTCGGGGTTAGGTGAGCCCTCTCATGCAGGTTAAATTCCCTCAGAACGGCCATTGCCCTCTCAACAGCATCATCTTCATCGTACCTCCTCACGGGAGAGATCCTACCCTCTATAGAGTGTACCGCAGCTAGAAGGTTCTCTAACACAGTCAGATTTTCAAAGACGTTGCTGATCTGGAAGCACCTAGCCATTCCCTTTCTGACCAGCTGACTAGGCCTCTTTCCCGTCACATCCTCGCCTAGGAAGTACACCTTGCCTGAGTCCGGCTTCAGCAGCCCTGAAATCAGGTTCAGGAGGGTCGTCTTTCCTGCGCCGTTAGGACCAACTAGGCTGACGATCTCACCCTTCATCACCTCTATCGAGACGCCGTCAACGGCTCTTACGCTGCCGAAGTGCTTCCTCACGTTCTCGGTCCTCAACATCTCCTCCCCCATCACAAATCACCCCCTTAACCTCTTGAGCAGGTAGCCTAAGACGCCGTACGGGAAGAACAGCACTATCCCTATGAGCACGGCTCCGATCACGAACAGCCAAAACTCCGTGACGCTCATTGCCACGTCAGCGAGGAAGGCGTAGATGAAGCCGCCCACCACCGGCCCCAGAAAGACTCTAGGCCCCCCAAGCAGGGTGACGAAGACGAACTCGGCTGAGTGGGTCCAGAACATAGATTCTGGACCTATAGCCGTCTCGAGGAGGACCCACAGTGCCCCAGCCAGACCAGTGAAGGTTGCGCTTATGATGAAGCTCTTGAGCCTCGTCGCCCTGACCCCTATGCCCAAGAACTCGGCCCTGAAGGCGTTGTCCCTCACCGCCATGAAGGAGAGCCCCAGCGAAGACCTAGTGATCACTCTCAGGATGTAGAGGCTAACCAAGACGGAGGCGAGGACCACGTAGTAATAGAGCTCCAAGGAATTAAGGGGCCTGGGCAGGCCGTATATCCCGTCGCTCCCCCCTAGGAAGTCCCACTTCACTGCTATCCCGTAGAACATCTGCCCGAAGGCCAGGGTCAGTATCGCGAAGTATATGCGGGTGTGCCTGACGCAAAGGAATCCTATGGCCGCCCCCATGATGGCCGACATCGCAAGCGCGGCTGCTACGGACTCCAAGTAGCCGAAGCCAAACCTAGCCATCATTACCGCGACGGTGTAACCTCCAACTCCCCAGAAGAGGGCGTGGCCGAAGCTCAGCAATCCGGTGTAGCCGAAGAGCAGGTTAAAGCTGGTAGCGGCCAGGGAAAGGAGGAGGGCCGACGCCACCAAGTGCGTCATGTGCCTTCCCGCTAGAGGGACGAGCGCCAGTAGTATGACTCCTAGGATCATCGCCACGGTCTCCATGCTCACCTCCTGCTCCTTAACCTCCTCACCCATGAAGTCACCTCCTCTCGAACTCAGGCCTCCCGAAGAGTCCCGTCGGCTTAACTAGGAGGACAGCGGCCATTATCACAAATACTATCACTATCTCCAGCTGTGGATAGAAAGAGATCGCTAGGGAACGGAGCACGCCCACGATCAGGCTGCCCGCCATCGCCCCTCCAATGCTTCCCATGCCCCCTATCACGATGACCGCGAAGCTGTACACTATGATGTCCGTCCCCATCCCGGGGCTGGCGGTGTAGAGAGGTCCAGCACTTATCCCACCCAGACCGCTTAGCAGGCTTCCCAAGAAGAATGAGGAGACGAAGACCCGGTTGACGTCCACGCCCATGGCCTCCACTATCTCCCTGTCCATCGCAGCTGCTCTCATCACCTTGCCGGTGAATGTCCTGCTGAAAAAGGTCCAGAGGCCGAGGAAGACCGCGAACCCCAGCGCTATGAGGATCACATGATACAGGGGTAAGGTGTAAACTCCGAATCTCAATCCACCGAGGAAGGAGTTGGGATCGGGGAAGTTTATGTAAGCCGCACCCCACACCATCTTGACGAGGTCGTCGAACACTAGTATGAGGCCGAAGGTCAGCAGGAGCTGGTACTCCTCCCCCATGGGATAGGTCCTCCTTATCAAGGTCCTCTCCAGCAGCGCGCCCACCACCCCCACCGAGGGGGGCACCAACAGGAAGGCGACAAGGTAGGCCAAGGGAGTTCCTCCTAGGGCATATACCACTATCGTTATCCCAAGATAGGCTCCTAGCATGTAGAGGCTTCCGTGCGCCAAGTTAAGCACGTTCATTATTCCATAAATCAGAGTCAGGCCAGAGGAAACGAGGAAGAGGATGGAGGAGTAGACGAGCCCGTTGAATACCTGAGCGGCCAGCAAGCCCATATCCATGGAGACACCCCGGAAAAAGTAGAGGGAGGGTTTACTGGCACTTGACGGCCGTCTGGCCAGGGGCGGGGAAGACCTCCCCGAAGTCGAACACCTGTATGTCCGTGAGAATTGGGTGCGGATAGTTCGGGGCTCCCTTGGTCAGCCTGCCCCAGAAGACGGAGTAGACCCCCTGATGGTCCTCCCTCATTGCAACGGGTCCCATGGGTCCTGCCACTGCCAAGCCCTCCATAGCAGCCACCACATCGTCCTGCCCGGGCCACGCGCCTTTCATGACGTATGCTCTCTCTATCGCAGCTTTCAGGGCGTAAACTGCAGTGTAACTGGTGGCTGACACGTAGGGCGGGTACTCCCCGTACCTAGACTTGAACTTGCTCACGAAGGTCTTGTTTAGGGGCCACACATCGTGTGGCGGGTAGAGGAACCAGTACCTCCCGCTTCCCCAGACTTGAGCCTTTGTTGGAACGTTCCCGTCACCTATGGCCTTCAGGGTGTCGGTGGCCCCGAGCATGGGATTAAGGTAGTACTTCACCCTGTCAAAGAGGCCCTTGGAGACGGCCTGCTTGACGAAGGTGGCCGCATCACCGCCCCACAGGCTGCTGAACACCAAGTCGGGCTCGTAGGCCAGCATCTTGTCTATATAGCTGCTGAAGTCCTCGGTGCCCAGCTTTGAGTACATTGGTTCGGCCATCTCCACGCCTGGCAGCAGCTTCTTCAAGTTGGTGCTGAATATGGCCCAGGAGTCGTATCCGTAAGCATAATCTGGCCCGATGCTAGCTACTTTCTTCACATCAGGGAACTTCTCGGCAACAAGCTTGGCGGCGGCAACATCTATGGGTTCCTCGTACATGCTTATCCTGAAGACATAGTGGAGCTTGTTGCATGCGGTCAGCTTGGGTGTAGCGGCATGGGTTATCACTGTGACCACGTGCAGGTCGTTTTCGACGACCGGAGCCAGCTTCAGCACGTCGCCGCTGCTATCGATGCCTATGAGAAACTCAGCCTTCTCCTCCTCCACCATCTTCCTTATATTCTGGAGGACGTTCTGCCTATCAGCCTCGTCCTTGAGCGTGATCTCGACTTTCCTACCCAGGATGCCGCCTGAGGCGTTGATCTCATCAACGGCCAGCTGGAGGGCCTTCTTAGCCATGTCACCGTAAGTGCCGAACTTGCCAGTGAGGAACCACATCCCTCCTATTTTAAGGGGTTCTGAGGGGACTCCTGGCAGCTTACCAGCCATCTCCTCGGGTGATGGCCCCTTGGGCGCGAGGGTGTAGCCTAAGGCACCGCCGACGGCGAGACCAACTATGCCCCCACCCAGCATGCCCAGGAACTCTCTCCTAGTTACCAAGTTGACACCTCCCTGAGTTGGAGCTTTCATCTACCGATTTCTTTTAAGTCTGCCTCCCCAATTATCCCCATGAGTCGAATCACGTGGTTATACGCTCGAGAATGGGATTTTTACTCAAATGTTTTTACAATCAACTGAGCGCGCAGCTACTGGTGAGGTGGAGTAGGAGAGGTCTAGGCCATAGGTGCCCCAAGGAATTCAGTCGATAACGGGTCTTATCTTCACCCCAAGCTTCTCAGCCAGTTCCTTCGCTCCCTCGTCCACCAGTCCCCCCACTATTAGTAAGGAAGGCTTGATCCCTATCTTTCTAGTGTATAGCTCTCCTATCCTGTGAAGTTCGGCCACATCTCCCTTCGAGACCCTCGACTTCACCTCCACGAGGATGTGCTTCCCGTCCTTCACCAGCACATCAACCTCCACCGTGGAGGGGTGACCGTATACCGAACCTTCCTCGTCCTCCAAGATGAACCTCCCCACCTCCGCGACCCCCAGCTCCTCCTCCAATACGGCCCTCATTCCCTCCCTGAAGGAGGACTCGGATATGACGCCGAACCTGTGGGCTATGACGTTGACCACCCTCCTCAGCTCCTGCTGCTCCTTCCTCAGCTCCTGTTGACCCTCTTCCAGCGAAATTACGCGTTCCTCCAATGAGATGATGCGCTCCTCGAGCCTCTGCTGGCCCTCCTCCAAGGAGGTCGCCTTCTCTTCAAGCGAAACTATGCGCTCCAGTATCTTCTGTTGCCCCTCTTCCAGCGAAACAATTCTTTCTTCGAGGGATGCTATCCTCTCCAGTACCTCCTTGTACCCTATGAGCCCGGCCACGGCGTATCTAAACTCCCTGTCCTTTTCAAGAAGATCCAGTAGCTCCTCTTTGAGGGATTGCATACTCTCCCATTATGTTAATTGGATCAACCATTAAAAAGCACACTCGAGCCGGACTTTTTGCGTGAGGGTTACTTGATCGCGGTTCCCATGTCCAGGGATCTCCCTATCTAACTTGCATAGTGGTGGAAGATGCGTCCTAAAGCACTGGGTACGAGCCCCGCTGATAGATTGGTATTTAGAGCCTCTCCAATGTCATACTAATCCAAGGACCGACTGGATCCTCTGATGTAGGGGCCCTAATTCTGTGAATAAGGTATCAATTCCGAAAATAGGAGGGGATCCAACATGCTCTCCCCTCACCGACTAGCTGCACTGCGTTTCCTAGCTCCAGTTCACGAGGAGCGTGATTCTTTCACTAGTCACAGACCTCTCCCGGGTCGATCAACGCTGCCAACACCTTCAAGGTGGTTTCGCTTTTAAGAGCACTATCTCAACCCCTTCATCCCGGGCCACCTTGGCTTGGGTCTCGTCACAGGTGACCAGCGGGAGGCCTTTCTCTCTAGCTAACTCCACATAAAGCGCATCATATACCGTTATACCGTGCTTCAGAGCCAGGTCAAAGGCGGAGGGAAGTATTTCCACCTCGTTCACCAGCTCCAAATTTGCACGGAGTAGGGTGATGAGGGCGGAGAACTTCCTCGTCGAATCCTCCACGTCGATGAATCCCCTCCTGAATGCCTTCCATATGGCATTGGAAACCTCCTTCAGCACGTGATCGACTGACAGGGAGTTTACTAAATAGCCTGCAACAGCTTCCCATCCAGCTTCTTTCAGGATGAACTTAGAAAGAGCAGATGCATCAATTACGTTCAAGGTTCCCTGTCCTCCCGAATGCTCTCCAAAGAGAAACCTTCAGGTACTCCCTTTGTGGTTTTTATCACCTCCATCACCTTCCTAAGGTTTTCTTCTCTCTCTAGATCTCTGATCCTCTCGATAACGTAATTTCGAAGCTCTTCGCTCCACTTCACGACCTTCGAGTACTTCCTCATCTTCTCCTTGATCTCCTTGGGGACCTTGAAGGTGACCACTCCCGACATAATTTGGTATTACCCTTTAGCCAATATAAGCATACCTCTCTGTATTACCTTACGATTTGGAGGTAGACCTTTACACGACGACACTCTGAATGCGATGGTAATTGTGCGGGCCGCTTCTAGGGAGACAGACGGCTCGATCTCCCCTTAATGGGTGAACCTACCCTTGTTGACTGCATTAATCCAACTTTCCTTTTCATCAGAGGAATAGATGTGGAAGTGATCCGAGCACCCACGATATCACTCGACCCTCGCCCACCTCGGGAAGAGCGCCGATGCTATGGAGGTGAAGATCAGCGCAGCCAACGCCAAGTAGGTGACCGGCGCCACCACCGATTCAAGCCCCTTGCCCATCACAAGCAACCCATCCAAGGCCTTCACGGCCCAAGTGAAGGGTATGACCTCTGCCACCGCCCTGAGCGGATCGGGCAGGAAGCTCAATGGAAAATAGAGCCCCGATACGAACTGGATCATTATTCCTACGGTGGTGACAGCTTCGCTGGCCGCCTTGGGGTTTGGTGAGAGCTCCACCACCAAGAGGCCGAGCCCCAAGCTCGCTAGATCTCCAGCTATCATCACTGGGATGATCAGGGGTGTCCAGTCCACCTCGGGCCTGAGCCATAGCATGGTCAAGAATACCAAGATCACCTGGCTCAGGGTGAGAATAGCCAATCCTCCAAGGAGCTTCCCGGCCAGCAGCGACCATCTCGATGCCGGGGAGGCGATCAACCTCTTCACTGTCCCCAACAGCTTCTCGTAGGCGAGGAGTGATGCTGCTCCGACCATTCCCGAGAATATGAGTGTGTACGCGAGCATCACGGTTATCCAGTGCCCCTCTTCCTTCCAATAGGCTACCGTCTCGCTCGTCACCTCGGGCTTTGCTATGGAAGCGATCCTGATCCTCACAGGCCTAGCGAAGGACCTGAGGAAGGAGATCACCATATCCCTTGAGAGGTTCCTTCCCCCCGCGGGGATCTCTGGGGGCATGTGCTCCTCTAGAATGGCCAGTGCCCTCTCCCTGTACTCTTCGGAGAAGGCATCGACGAACCCGTTGAGCATGTTGGTCACGGCGGTCCTCACTTGAGGGTCTTCGGATGTGTAGAAGCGGAATTCAGCGGTGAGGCCCGAGGTCAGGTTGTCGGAGAAGCCCCTAGGTACGATTAGAAGGGCGTCTGCCCTCCCATCCATGATGTACTCTTTGGCATCTAATTCACTCGAGAACGGGATCAGGCGGGTGACATTGGTGGAGTTGAGGGCTTCCAAGAACGCCTTTGAGATGGTACCCCCGTCCTGATCCACCACCGCTATCGTGAACATCGCGCCCCCGCCCCCGAACATCGAGGAGAAGAGGAGCATCATGAGAAGGGGGAAGGCTAGGGTCCAGAACAGGGTGGACTTGCTCCTGAAAAAGGAGAGCAGGTCCTTCCTCGCCACCTCAAGAGCCGGATTCAGCTTCATTCCACCACCTCCGCGAGGGGCCTGCCGGTGAGGTTCAGGAAGACATCCTCTAGCGTCGGGCTTCTTATCTCTATCCTCTCCGGTTCAAGCCCCTTCGAGGACAGGGAGGTTATCAGATCCGGGATGAGTTCCTCCGGCTCCTCCGTCTCTACCGCCAATCCGTCCCCTATTCTGGTCACTTTGAGGCCCATTTCCCTGAGGGTCCCCTCCACCTCTCCGATCGACCTCAGCTTCGGATAGACTATCACCTTGGCCGTTCCCCCGTACCTCCTCTTCAGCTCATCCGGCTCTCCGAGTCCCACGATCCTCCCTCTGTCCATTATGGCCACCCGGTCGCAGAGTTCGTCTGCCTCTTCCATGTAGTGGGTACTGAGAAGGATGGTGCTTCCCTCGTCCCTCAACCTCCATATAACCTCCCAGAAGTCCCTTCTGGCCTCGGGGTCCAAGCCAACGGTGGGCTCATCCAAGATGAGGAGGTGCGGAGAGTGAAGAATGGAGGCCATGAGGCTTATCCTGCGCCTCTGACCCCCAGATAGCTTGTCCACCCTCTTATCCAAGAACCCCCCAGTTCCCAAGATCCCCGACAGCTCCTCCACCCTCTCCCTGAACTCCCTCATGTCCATCCCATAGAGGGAGGCGACGAACCTCAGGTTCTCCCAGCCACTTAGATCCCCGTAAAGCATCGTCTCCTGGGGATTGAAGCCTATGAGCCTACTGACCTTCTCCCTCTCCCTCAGAGCATCGAGTCCGAAGACCTTGACTGACCCGGAGGTTGGGGCCCTCACGCCAGCGACTATCTCCATCAGGGTGGTCTTACCGGATCCGTTGGGCCCCAGCAAGCCGAAAATCTCTCTCTCGTTCACATGGAAGGAGATGGAGTCGAGAGCCCTTACCTCGCCGTACATCTTCGTGAGTCCTTCCACCTCAAGAGCTATCATCGATTAAAATGCCTAAATACAGAGTTTAAAACCTGATCATCCCTCTGAATTTCAGACAGTAGGTTCACTTTTTTAATGTCCCTCGAGGGGATGAATCGATGGAAGACAGGGAGAGAGAACTCGTTGAGACCCTTGAGGGAATAAGGAGGTACATCAACAACCAGCTCAGGCTCACCATTTCAAAGATCTACCTGAGCTGGGCCGTCGGAGGGTTCCTAGCCTGTTTAGCCCAAGAGGTCCTGCTGAACACCCTCCCACAGGAGGAGGTCGGTCCGGCCATAGGGCTCCTCTGGTTCACCGTGTTCTCCATCATATGGCTGGACACAGCGAGGAACTTCTCCAAGGTCAAGGTGCTCCTGAAGCTGACCGGAAGGGAGGAAGAGGTAAAGAGGTTCTGGAAGGAGAGGTGGAAATCCGTTTCCGCTTGGGTATTGGCTGGATTCATCAGTATCCTCTCCTACTGGCTTGCAGACTCCATGGGATTCGAGCAGGCCATCATCCTTTCCGTCCTCACGTTCGTGGGCTCTGGGAACACTCTGATGTGGATCCTGCAGAGGAAGCCCTTGGAGAGTCTCCTAGTAGGAATCTGCTTGCTCCTTGCCGTCCCAGTTATGGCAACCCTGTCTCCAGGCGTTGCGAACCTTTTGGGCTGCCTGCTCATCTCACTCGTCTACGCGCTGGCCGGGATAAGCATCTACCTTAGGTGGACCTGAATGGATCTGTCGAGCCTGCTAAGGAGGCTGCAGGAGGAAGACGCGGTTGTACAGCCCAGGAGGTTGAGCATCCTTATTCTCCTAGCCTTGGAGGGTAGGAGATCGTTCAAGGAGTTGAGAGACACCCTAGGATTGTCTCCCGGGAATCTGGGATCTCACATGAAGGTTTTAGAGGAGAAAGAACTTGTGAGAAAGACTAGGTGCCTTAGGGGGCTCAGATACGTCACCTGCTACGAGATGACTGAGACCGGAGTAGAAAAGTTGGGGAAAGTGCTCGACCTAGCTGGAAGGATCTCAGAGCTCATTAAGGAGGGCGAGGGGAGGTCCCAAGACTAGATGGTTGGGACCTCCTTCGATCTAGAGAGGATATCGTATATCACAAGTTCCACATCCCTCCTCCTCTTGTCATCCCTCTCTATCTCTTCTAATATGAGTCTGGCCTCCCTGTTAAGCATTAGACTCTTTCCGCTCTCCGAAAGCCTTCCAAGGCCCTCCCTGATCAGCACCCTTATTATCATGTTGATCGTGCCGCTCCCCACGGCGGGGGGTCTGGTTCCAGCCCCCGCATATACCGAGTCCACGCTAGCCACGATCGCGTTTATGAGGGTGGTCGTCCTCTTGGAGGTCTTCGCCCTCTTCAGCTCCCTTATGAGGGAGCTCAGGATGGAGGAGGCCGCCTGCCTCAGGAGCTTGTCCTCGCTCAACCCTTCGCTCGTAACCTGCCTGACCGCTGTGGGAACCATCAGCTGGCTCAATACCTCCGGCATGTCCCTCTCGAAGTTACCTCTCTCCCTAAGGAAGTTCAGGGCCCTCTCCCCCTCCAGTAGGTAGGCCACCCTGAACAGGTCGGGGTCCGCCGTGAGGAGCGCGAAGGGCCTGCCACCCCTCCTCATCTCCGCCTCCACCTCGGCCATCTCCTCGGGATCCGCGTCGGTCACAGATATCACGAGAAGGGGTTTCTCCAGCAGTCTGATTATTTGATCCCTCTCCCTGACCCAGTAATCGCCGAATTTGATCTCCACCGCCACCCTGCTCACCAAGACATCTCCCTTTCTTCCCGCGTTAGCGTCGTATGTCCACACCAAGAATTGGCCGTCCGACACGGCTCCCTGAGCGGACAGTCTTTCTGGGGAGAACACCGCTATGTAATCCTTGACCTCGTCGCCCAGCCTCACCTTGAAGGGAAAGCTCCTCATCTCCCTAGTAAGGAACTCCCTGATTATGCCCTCCACTACACTTCCTTCCTCGACCCTCGAGAGGAGGGTAGCTTCTCTCCTCACGCTCCTCAGTACCTCCTCTGAGAGGTCCACTAGGTTCTTCACTATCCCACCGATCTCTCTAGTCAGGGCCAAGTCCCTAGCCACCTTCTCCATGAGGGGATAGAGGGCCGGGAATATCCTCTCTATTAGGGAGGCGTATTCGGGACTGTAGGCCATCCAGAGGGCGAGGATCTTCTTGGCAGCCTCAATCCCCGCCCTCTCCCTCTCTTCGTCGGACATGGAGAGCTTGAACACCCTCGACCTCTCTAGGAGCCTGTTCGCCAAGGCCCTGTCGCTCATCAGGGCCTCCTGGGCCCTCTTGGACAGGAGGAGGATCACCGAACCCCTGGGAGGGGAGCCGTGACCCTCGGTCACCCACCTGACCACGTCGGCAAGGTCCTCCAGCTTCTCCCTCCTCCCCCTCTCGAGGTCGCGGAGGAGCTGGTCCACTTCATCTATTATCAGAACTACGGGTCCTTCGGCATCCAGTTTCTCCACCAGGAGGTCCCTCACGTCCGTTAACGGATCCAGGGTCACGAACCTGGGCTCAGCCTCACCCTCCTCCCTTATCGCCCGGAGGAGGAGCCTCCCGAGCTGGGTCTTGCCCGAGCCGTACTCCCCCACTATCCTGGCGATGAAGCCCCTCCAGTCCCTGTCCCTCAGGTGCGAGAGGACGAGGTCCATGGTCTCCCTGAGGGACCTCGTGCCCACGAAGAGATTCTCAATCATGGAGAGAGGGACTTCGATGGGCCTCCTATCGGCCCAGCAGCTCAATATCTCCCTAATAGTGGTGGGTCTGTACCTCCTGAACCTCTCCGCTAGCTCCCTCACCTCCTTCAGGGTGGGCCAGTGCTCCGAGTAGAGCTCACTCAAAAGGACCACCTGGCCTCTACTTTGGCCCTAGAGGGGATCACTAGCTCGCTGAAAGTCTCTCCAGTTATCCTATCCTGCCAAGTTGCGAAGATCCTGCCCTTGAGGTTCCCGGGAAGTCTATCAAGGTCCTCAGCCTCCTCCAACACGTCCCTGTGCTTCTCCAGCACTGGAACGGATATCAGGCCCTTCCTCCACAGGGAGACTATCACGTCCCTGACCTCATCCCCAAAAGCCTTCCTGAGCGTCCCGTAAGTGACGGACCCCTTGCTTCTCACCTCCTCAAGCACTTTGTCCTCTCTAGTCAGGGTGAGGACGGGCACCTTCCTCTCCTTGAGGGCGTCGGCCTGCTTGAGCCACGAGATTATGGCCCTCGCCTCTGTGCTCGATACCCTCTTTCCCTCCTTCCTGAGGGCCGATGAGAGGCTGGCAGGGGTTAAGGGGATCATTCCCTTGGAGAGTGATTCTATCGCCCTCATCAAGTTGTACTCTTCCGCCAGAACTGAGATCAGCTCGTTCGAGAAGTCCTCGAGTGAGCTGAAGTTCTTGACCCTCTCTCTGATCCATGAGAGGGTCTTGATGTACTGGGAGGCCGTCCTCTTGCTCTTCAACCGGAGCTTTGACTTCACCTCTTCTGGAGATGGATTCTCCAGCGAGACCGCTAACCTGTAGAGATTCTTGAGCGGTAGAGGGTAGAATTGGGCTGGCATCATCTAGGGGAGATAACGGAGCTGAAAAAGGTTTCCGGTCCGGACGCAGTGGAGGCGTGAATGTAATTAGGTGAAGCAGGGGGCTGACCCGAGGGCGCTTCACCGGTGGATTATTGCACACGAAACCGTCGAGTAGCCTCACATCTCAGGTACCTCAGGGAGCCTCACAGCGAATCTCTCAAACCCCTTGTCGAAGGAATATATCTCCCTTATCCCCATCCCCTCCATGACTCTTAGGGCTAGGCAGTCGTTAGCGTCCAGCCCGGTCTCGGAGATCATTGATATCGAGGCTATATAGTCCTCCAAGCTCACTTCCACTACACGGAGGTTATCTAGGGAGAGGAGATCTAAGAGAAGATTTTGAAGTCTTTCAGGGTTGAGAGATCTCTTCAGAATATTGTTCACTTCACTTATGTGCACTACGGTCGTGACTACCTCTTCTTCGCCTTCACTAATCTTCCTCACGATGTCCTTGGCCGCCTCTTTCATCGACCTGGCCTTCGGATCGATCCTTCCTCTCGGCTTGTAGAAGGCGTAGATGAAGATGTTGGCGTCAAGAAATCTCATACCACTCCCTCTCGAATTCATCCCAGTCTAGTATCTGTTCCACCCCCAGATCCACACTGTCGAAGTATTTGGTGAGATCCGGCTTCCTCTTGGGTATGATCTTGAGGATGTTCCCCTCCCTCACTACGAAGACCTCCCCTCCCTCCAGTACTTCCTTCCTCCAATCCGCTGGGAGGACTATTCTTCCTTGGTCATCCACTCTCTTCACTACCACATACTTCTTCATAGTTCCATCACAGATATTATCATGGTAGCTTATTTTAGAATTACCATGTTTCCACGATATTTGGTAGTAATTTCACCCGCATGGAGTTGGATCTTGCCTCTATGAATTAACGCGCCCTCCTCAGGTGACTGATCCATCGGACTTCAGAGATCCGAGAATCTCACTAGCTAAGATCGGCTAGCTCCATTTCAGCTTCCTTGCCCTTAAGGGAGGTATTCAACCTGTTTTGGAAATTCCTTCCCGAGAGCGTGTTCTCTCCAGTGCAGTTGAAGAGACCACGAAAGGGAGGAAGCTAGAAGTCCATGGCCTCGTATATCTCCTTGGGAAGGCTGGGGCAGTTCCTGTCCAGATAGTACTTGCTCACCTCTATCTGGGCCCTCAGCAGCCTCTTAAACTCGTCCATGTCGAGGTAGGTGGTCGGGTCCAGCTGCTTCAACCTCTCTTGGGTGAGGCCAGGCACCTCCTCCGGCACTAACACCTTCTCGCCCCAAACCGGATGGAGCCTGTACTTCACCGCTCCCCTGGCCGCCTGCAGTATGAAGAGCTCTGTCTCCTCTATCGTGGGCCTCTCACCGCCCACTGCCTTCGGTATCCCGTTCTTCTCCACCAGTATGGGTTCAGGAGCCTCTATCTCTCTGTCCCCCAGCTTCATCCTCACCCACCTGTACTTCGCTATTATGCGACCGGTATTGTTGAACACGTACACCTGGATGGGATCGCCCTGCTCGATCCTCCTCTTGAGGTACTCGTAGAACCTGACCACATGGGCGGTGTTGGGCACTCCCATCGTGAACGGCTGGGCAAATCTAGCTACGTACCTGAGCTTCCCCACAACCTCCTTGGACTGGGCCGGGTGCCCTATAGTTCGCCCATCAGCCAAGATCTTCGCAGCCAAGGCCGGATCCTCCACCTTCATCCAAGCCCACTCGGTGAAGTAGCCTGGGCTGAGGAATACGGCGAAGTTGAGCGGACCTGAAGACTCCACGTCGCCGTCGAAGTAGCCAGTGTCCTCGAGCCTCAGGACGGAGCGAGAGTTCCTGTTGGGCCTCCCGAAATACTGGAAGAGCTCTCCCTTGAATGAGGGATAGCCGTTCTCGTCGAACTCCGTGTTCTCGTGTAAAGCATGCGGGCTCGTAGCGGCCCTCCACATGGCCTCCTGCTCCGGCGTTAGGTCCTCGGTCTTGGTCCAAGATCCCCTCTCTGAGCCTATCACCCTGTCCTCGAATATCGCCACTATGTCATCGTTCTTGATCACCTGATCCTTGACGTAGTCGAGAGGATTCAGGCCGAACTCCCTCTCGTACACCTTGGAGTTGTTCGGGGTCCAGACGTAGAGGCCGTGAGTTGACTTTCCAGTCCCTGTGAGGCCCCATACGGCCATTACAATGCGCTTCCACCCTCCATCAACTGTCTTTACCGAAAATTCCCTCAGAGCAGCATGCTCTCCAGTCCCACCCCTCTTATACACATGGTAGATCCAGTGGGTGAGAACGGCCTTCTTGATCTCGCCTTGATAGGATGAGACCGTTATTATGGTGAAGTTGTGATGGGGGAACCTCATCACCATGAGCATGCGATCCGTCCCGGGTATGTTGGGGTTTCCTAGGTAGTGAGGCACGGCAAACACTTCCACATCCGGGTCCTCTTCAGGTGGTGCGTCGAAAACCAGCTGTTTCCATCGGTAGGCTAGGTCGGGGAATTGGGGATCAACGTAGACGCGAGCATGCATCTGTGCCTTTGTGCCCGGCTTGCCCACGTAACCATCGACCTTAATCAGGGGCCCTTGGGCAAGGATGTGTTCCAAGACCCTCATCATTAGCAGCTTGTGCTCCTCCTTAAGCTCTTCATCGTCCTCTATGACGACAGTGTTCTTGGCGGAGCGGCTCCAAATGTTCGAAGCCCAATTCCATGAACCGTTCTTATACCGAGTCCCGTACATCTTCGCCCTTTCGAAAAGATCCGGAGGATTGTCCAAGATAGGCTGTAGGCCAGCCGATCTCTTCACATCCAGAATTTTGAGGAAGGTCTCCTTGAAGACTTCCGGAGTGATCTCCTCCAATGGAGGAATTACCTTTCTCATCCAGATTACCTCGAATGGCCCAGCCTCCATGTATCCTAAAAATTTTAGGGAGTAAACCCACTCGTGGGCATCAGTAGGGCTTATAATTGTGAGCTCTCCAAGTTAATACGGGTCTAGCTTCCCGGCCCTATTAAGAGGGTCTTTTCAGGATTAAAACGCGTTTCTAATCCATTAATCGATATAGGCAACTTGCCAAAACTACAATGTTTTCTAAAACATTCTTTGGTGAAAAAATGAACATTTTATCGATATATCATTTTAGGCTATACTTCAAAGTCGATTTATTAAGACTTTAATTTACTCTAATTTCGTGAGAAAATCTACGAAATGCATTAATTCTTCGAACTGAAAATTCCTAGGGGGAATTGGAACGAAAACGCTTATAGTATAGCTTGCCGACATCCTCTTCAATATTTCCGGGTGATCTTGCAAAAATCTCGTATCCGCAAAATGTAGGAGGGATATGATATGCGGAAAAGATGGTCTATATTGACGGCAGTCATGGCCATAATAATAATGCTTTCACCGTCCATTGTTACATTACCTGTCTCCGCTTCGCCTGATGCGCCCCTCAGTGTTTACGTTAAGGAGTACGTAAATGCCAGCTTGGAGGCGGATGGCGTGGGTGTGAGGTGCGGTCCTTGGAATGTCACTGGTTTTATAACGGTTAAGAATAACGCAGGTGAGTCCGTTTACGATATCTGGTTCCCCGTGAAGCCCGCCGATAGGGTATCTCTCAGCAGCTCCCCAGCCTATGCAACGGTCGTGAAGGAGGCCCCGCCCTCTTGGGTGATAAATACCTATCCCTCTTCCGGCTTCGGAACCGCTTCGGATTACGAATGGTGGCACATAACTGAGCTGCATCCCGGAGACAGCGTCCTCTTCAAGTACGAGGTGACCACATTCACTGGTTGCCCTCCCATAGGAATAAGCGAGACCTACTCTCCGGCGAAGATAGTGGACGGACAGACATCCACCATCTCCATAGAGGTTACCCTCACGAATGGATTCAGCAGCGACGTCAATGTCAAGGTGAAGAAGGTCCTCTCCCCTGATAACACCGCCGGAGATGGTTGGGCCGATGCTTCCGGCAATCCCGTGTTCTCCAGTGCGGGAACCCCCAGCGCCGGAGCCACATCTCTCTCTGGGGATGGTAAGACCCTTTACTGGACCGGCGATGGTAACTGGCCGGGCACGTACATAACGGTGGCTGCTGGTGATTCAATAACTTTCACATCACCGTTCCAAGTTCAGGGCACACCAGACCTGAGCGAGGTCGGTGGATCCACTCAGAAAGTGGAGCTGGGAAGAATCTACGTATACTTCACCACGGATGAGCCTATTACGGATACTAGGGTGGGTTATGTCTACGCGATAGGCAAGTCCAGCTTAGAGGTGAAGAAGGAGCAGGATACGACGAATCCAACGACGTGGTACGAGACCATGGTCGTTTACGACACCAGTGGAGTCTTCGACTACGAGGTGCTGAACACAACAATCTGGGCAACCCAAGGAAACACTCCTAGCAGCACCACCGTCGATGGGAGCCGCAACACTCAGCAGGGAAGTCCCATCACGACCATAGGACCTGGAGAGACCTCCACCTCGTATTCCTACGGACCTCACTCTTTCACCTACAACCTCGTTCCGAAGGTATGGGCTCTCTTCAAGGCCAGAATACAGAGGGACGAGACCTACGGATGGATGAACTACACCAATGCCACTGTTTTCGAGGTGGGGGATGAGACGAACTACACGGTCGTCGAGAAGGTGTGGGTTGTTAAGGGTTACTTGGTGAAGGCCAGGAAGGAGATAAGGCCGGGGGCGACAAGTGGTGAGTACTGCATTGGAATAAGACTTGAGAACATCGGAGAATGGATGACTCCATACGTAGAGTTTTACGACCTAGTTCCCCAAGGATTCCAGCCCAACCCATCAGCGACCGAGGGTAACATGAAGTTCTATCCGCTGAGCATGCTAGCTCAGGACGCCAACCCCAGTAGTCCACCGGACTACTCTCTGATAACCAGCCCGTCAGGATACACCAAGGGTTACGTCTGGAAGGTCTATCCGCTGCCGGTCCAGCGCGGGTTCGCCGAGTGGTTCCCGGACACCAGCACAACTAAGACTATCACGGTCACCATGAAGGACGGCAGCACTAGGAGCTGGGATGTGCAGGTGATAGACACCAGCACAGTGAGCATAAACTCCACCAGCTACACCGAGGGAGAGGAGTTCCTTGCCGATTCGTCTGATGATGCTGCCGACACCTACTTCAAGGTGGAGCTCGTACAGGATTCAGTTGCCACCGGTGGCGGGTACGTTGTCGTGACCGCCAAGGGACATTACGACAACTTAGACATAGATGTCTATAACCCAGTTTTCGTGCACTATTGCGTTCTGGGAAGCGGTGACTACAATGTGACGGACATCTTCGTGGTTGGTGTGGATCCGAGAAACACCTTAGATGTCAACTCTGTGTTCACACCCTTCACAGGAATGGAAGTTGCCTCATTCAACCTAGAGCCGTGGATGTTCCTCCTAGCCGTAGTGCTCATATCTGCCGAGGCTGTGATGGAAATCAGAAGGCGATCGAGGAGAGGAGCGAGAGATCACAGCATGTTCATGGACTCCTGATTCTCATCCCCATCCACATTTTTATTGAATCAGGGTGGGTCCCCCGATGCGCCCCTTCGTCATCCTGTGCCTCCTTATACTGGCTGCTTCCTCCATGATGGCCAGAGCCCAGCAGATGCTCCCTCCCGAATACAATCCCTTGGTGTACGAGAGATTGGACGTCGTTGTGAGGGCGCTTCCTAACGGCTCAGCCTTGGTAGAGTTCACGGCGGCCCTGAAGAACGAGGGCAAGGTCGTGGTAGTACCCGGGTATGGAATGATTCCCCTCACAGTCTCTCAGCGGGAAACCTTCCTGGGATTGCCCCTCCCCTCTGAAAGGACTTCGAACGGGAGCATTAACATATTGGGAGCCAAGAATTTAGACACAGGGAGGAAGATAGAGGCACTAGTCATCAATAGGAATGGGACACGCGCGATCAGGTACTCGCTTTGGCAACCTCTAAAGCCGGGAGATGTTGAGAGGATCAGGTTGGTCTTCAGGGTCGATGGGGCAATTGCTCAGGGGGTTCTCTTCAACGAGATGGATCTCTCCCTAGGACCCCTGTCCAACACGGTGAAGGAGGGCACACTCAGGGTGATACCTCCCTTGGGTCAAAGGATCACCTTCTCTGATCCCCCTTCAGAGGGTGGATCGTGGGATATATCGGGAACGGGACCAAGAGGTTCCTTCAAGATATCGGTGGAGTTCAGCCAGATCCCGCTCCCTCTTATGCCTTTCCATGGTTACTTCGTCATCTGGGGTGGGGTAATACTCCTGATTCTCGTGCTCATCCTGGTCAGGCTCAGGAGGTAGTAGTATGAGGGGGGCAGCCTTCCTTCTTGTTCTGCTTGTGATCCAGGTCGCCTTCCCTCACCTCACAGTTTCAGGCGCTCCGGTGATCATGTCTCCCGGGCTTCTATTAGAGGTGAACGTTCCTGAGACTGCTGTCAACTTGGTCTTCCCCAACGGCACGATATATACCATCAATACCTCTTCCCCACCTGGATTCGCTTCTTGGGCTGGTGATGTCTTGGTCCTGAACACCAGCTCCCTACCCTTGGGTGCATACAAGATCGCTTGGACCAATGGAAGCTATTCTTTCATTCTCGACAGGATAGATGTTGAGCTCAGGGAGGAAGATGAGGGCTTCGTAGTCAGGACTTTCTCAGAGCTCACGGGTTCCCCGCTCTCAGCAAACGTAACGGTCAATACCCCGGGAGGTACCATGCATCTGACCTCGGTCGGGAGTACAGAACCATTCAGCCTCCCTGCGGGCAATTACACCCTTAAAATAGTGGCTACCAGCGGGAACCTGACCGGAGAACTCGTTGAAGAGGTGTCAGTACATGGGAAGAGTGAGATGAACCCAGAAACCCAAAGAGGGACATTAGGGCTGGAGAGGAAGGTGTACTTCCCGGGAGATGTGGTCGTCTTCAGGGTGACCTCGATCCCCCCAACCCAAGAGGAGCTCACGGTCATCTTTCCTGACAATAGGACCATTGCCCTCCCACTGAATCGTTCAGATCATGCATGGACAGCTAGGTTACCTCTGAACTCCTCGGTAATGCTGGGACTTTACAGGGTCTCCCTCGGGAACTCGACGGTAGATTTCTACGTGGACTACTACGAGCTGAACGCTAGCTACCGAGATGGGCTCGTCAGAGGAACGGTCTCTTACTACTTCGTCCCACCTAAGGAGGTCAGATATAGATTCTCCAGCGGCTTGGAGGGAGACGCAGAGGTGATTAATGGGACATTCACCATACCTGTGCCTCCCAGTGAGCGTGAAGTCGAGTTGAGATGCGGCAATGCCCATCTCTCGTTGCCGCTCGTGGATGAAGGAGTGGAGCTGGAGAGGAAGGTATACTTCCCGGGAGATGTAGTGATCGTGAGGGTTCGATTCGAGCCCAGCTCCGCCAACCTCGTGGATCCAGAGGGTAGGATCATACCTCTGGTATTCGAGAAATCTGGGGATCATTGGGAATCGACTTACCCGCTCAATTCCAGCGTGCTGCTTGGCAACTACAGTGTTGAGGTAGACGGCATGGAGGATCACTTCATCGTGGATCACTACGAGTTCGAGCTCACCTATGAGGAGGATAAAGGCATAGTAGGGCGTTTAGAATACCAGATAATCCCTCCCCCCTTCCTGTCTTACGAGGTTGAGGGGGTGAAGGGAAATACGAGTGTGGAAAATGGGACCTTCACCATACCCGTGATCCTCTCGGAGGGGACGCACAGGGTACTGCTAATTGCTTGGGGCAGGCCCTTTCCCCTCATTCTGATGGTAAAGAGGTCACCGAGTTGGCCATCGGCAGGCCCCCAAGCCAGAGGTGAAGGCTTCTCCGTGGCCTACGATCCCACATCTAAGAGGATAATCGTCAGATCCGCTTCACCAGATAGGCTGACTGTGAAAATGCTTTCCATGGGAATTAAAGCCCTGAAAAAAGTAGTAAGGCGAATAGGGAGGTTAAATATCTCGGAATATGAGCTTCCGGCCACATCAGAACTGCTAAAGAGGTTAGGTCTCCCTGAGGAGGTTCTTAATACTGCTGTCACGTCATGGCGGGTGAACGAGACTGCAATAAGGCTGGAGGTCAGGGGCAAACTTGAGGTAAATTACAGGTTCTCCGTGAAGATCCCTCAAGGATACAGGGTGGGTAAGATAGTTGGAGACGATGGGAGGGTCATAGTGAATGACATCAAGGTGAACAGGTCAACGGGGGAGGTGGAAGGGGAGATCAGGTGGTACGTAGACGGGGGAGTCCTTTACTTCTTCGATGATCCCATTACCGGTTACGACATCACGCTCATACCTCCAAGCCCGAACAATTCCGTGGCCATAGAGGAGGTGGAGGCAGGTCAGCTCTCTGCCATCGTATTCCCCTACTCGCAGGGGGATAGCTCCTCTACTATTGCCAGCCACGATCACGCCGGGAGAACGGAGGACAACTGGGCTAATGACATAGATGCGGACGCTGGCTCGAAAATAGCTATCAGATACACTACAGACGGTGGAACCAGACAGTATGGGAATGATGGAGATTTCTATAGGACAGCCAACTATTTTCTCACCGAGGTAAGAAGGGAGAATGTCTCAGCCAACACGGTCCCTAACGGTATGCTGGAGAGCGTCATAATCACGGAGATGCAGGCACAGTGGAGTGGATACGAGCTGAACATAACCCAGAAGACGATAATAAGGGACAATAAGAGGTGGTTTGCCACGGTCTACTATCTGAGGAACCCTACTTCCGGTACCTACACGAATCTCAGGTTCTTCCAAGGCATGGACTGGAACTTCAACGGGGACTACTATGATGATGATTCCTTCTACGACTCGACCAACGATGTGGTGTATGGATACGACGGTAATGCTCCCCCCGGAGAGATCGAGTATGGTGGTTTCAGGGCGGAACAGCCCAGTTCACTGCACGAAGTGGATCGGTACGGAACGGTGTGGACGGACATCCTATATGACAGGCTCACCAATTCGTCCAGCTACTACGGGGACGCTGGTACAGCCTTGGCTTGGGATAGAGATTCTCTAGCCCCCGGGGAAGTCTGGGCGATACCGGTGATCTGGGGCCTAGGATATGATATGAACGACATGCTAGATCAGATCAACGATGGACTTTCACAGCTGCATGATGTGGGGATAAAGAGCATAGACACGCCGGAGAATGGAAGTCGGGTGAATCCCAATGTCAACGCTACCATATGGGTCAACGCTACCGCTGCCCTTTACGGGATAGTCGATGAAGAGAACGTTCCCATAAAGATGACAGTGGAGAAGATTGGAGGAGGTTACTCATCGACCCAAACGAAGTATGTGAGCCTTTACGTCCCCCACAACGAGACGGTTCGGGTCAGCTTCTTACTAGATCTGTCCTCTCTGCCACTAGGTACATACAACATTACGGTCAGTTCCGAGCTCTCGGGTGATCAGAATACCTCAAACGATGCCAAGAGCGTAGTCATCTACATCACCACATTTTCCGTGGAGCCGGATCAGGAAAAGAAGGTGTATCCGGGGAGTGAGGCGGAGTACAATGTGACCGCATACAACTACGACGAGGAGGCGAGGTTCGATGTGAGCATAGCTCGATCCACGAAGGGATGGGCGACCGAACTTTACGAAGGCGATACTCTAGTTGCTGAGGACTCTGATGGTGATGGCGCATGGGATTTCATCGCTGTGGGATACGATTCGAACGTAAATGGGCTTCCAGACCTCTTACTACCGGTTGGCGAGACCAATTTGACAGTTAGAAAGGTGGTGCCGTCCACGGCACCTATGGGCGAGGTCGATCTCACTGAGCTGAACTTCACCAAGATCAGCGACACCAACATTTACGACACGGTGTCCCTCTACACGGACACGATACATCCGGGAAACGTGGATAAGCAGTTCTATCTCCATGGAGACAGCTCGCACACCCTTAACACCACCACTCCAACGGTGACGAGTAGCGAGACCACCATCTCATCCAACTCCCTAGATTCGTGGGTCCAAATACCGGCTTTCTCAGATGAGTTCGTAATATCAGGGGATGTGTCTGTCACCCTCTACTTGAGGGACGACTACGCGGCCTCTCACGACGTGGTTGTTGACCTCTTCTACACGGATGGGAGCACGGCCGTTGCCATAGGCTCTGTTGAGCAATCTCTCACCCTCTCAACCACGTCCGAAGAGTACAGCTTCGTGATACCACTTTCCTCCCAAGTTAGCATTCCTGAGGATAACTATCTGGTCCTGAGGGTGAAGAATCAGGCTCCGTATCCTCTCTACATCGCTCACGACGCGTCGCACCCGTCCCGCGTAGAGGTAAGCACCTACACTTACATAAAGGTGGGTGATGTGGAAACTGATCAGCCGGATTACTCACCAGGGGATACGATCACGGTCACCGCGAACGTCAGCGATCCCATTGGGGCATACGACATATCGGATGTGAGGATCACGGTGTTCGACCAGAGCGACGCAGTCGTCCTGACGGACAGCATGAGCCTTATTTCGGAGGATCCGAGCTCTCCGCCGGGCTGGAGGCTTTATCGGTACCAGTTCAGCCTCGCTAATTACGGTATCTACACGGTGGAAGTTGAAGCGATTGAGAGTAATGGTGTGGTCTCCACTCACAACATCACTGTGTATGTCAGCTGGCCCATTCACGGGAAGGTATACGAGGACTTCGGATTGCTTGGCTCCCTCGATTCGTCAGATGTTGGAATTCCTAATGTCCGGGTCCTCCTCTACAGGGATGATGGGGACGGCGTCCTAGATTTTGGAGATAAAATAATAGATGCTGAGGTGACCGATTCATCCGGCAGGTACACATTACACTCCATATATGATGGGCGGGTTTTCGTTGTCGTGGACTCGAGCACCCTCATATCGGTCAGGGGGCTCAATCTAGGTCATACATGGAGTGAGGTCTGGGCCGAGCAGACCTTCCAGACAGAATGGGACGGGAGCTCTTGGAAGATAGTGCCGAAGTTCGGCGGGAAGGACCCTGAGGTAGGGGACTTCGAGAACGGTCAGCCGGAGCATTACATTCAGGTCGAGCCCTCTAACTACGGTGGAGGGAGCCTTGATTTCGGCTTCAGCTACGAGGTAGTGGTCAACACGCTGGACAGACCAGCCAAGGGGAAGCGGCCGGTAGGAGAGGTATTCATGATTCCGGGAGTCGGGAGTTCCTGGACTCCCGTCTTCACTCACTACTATTACGAGAGTCCGGTGGTCGCCTGCACCTACAACCTCCCGAGCAGCGCCGACAACGAGGCCGTCGTCAGGTTGAAGAATGTTGGACACTACTCTTTCAAGGTCCGGATCCAGAACCCATCTGAAAAATCCGTGACTCCCGGCGATGTCTACTGCTTGGTCATGGAAGAGGGGGGCTGGGAGTTAGATGATGGGAGGAAGGTAGAAGCCCACAGGGTGGTTTCCGATGGGACGAACGACAACAATAACTGGGACTCCTCCTTAATGGAATACATCTCTTACTACTGGTCGTACACGTCGCCGGTTGTCTTGGGTCAGGTGATGAGTTACAACGACAGTAGGTGGTCCGTCTTCTGGGATTGCAACGGGAATAGACGAGATCCTCCTGATTCTAGTTTGCTCTATGTGGGCAAGCACGTTGGAGAGGACCCCATCACATACAGAAGGAGCGAGCTGCTGGGAGTGGTGATCGTGGAGGCGGGCTCCGGTTCCACAGGAGGGATCGGCTACGAGGCTCAGGTGGGTAGTGATTCCGTGGGAGGTGTGAGTGGAGGGCCGGGAGGCTCCTCTCCGCCTTACGTTTACAGTTTGGGGGGAACTTACTCCGTGGGGGTGGCCACCCAAGCCGCGATGGATGGACCCAATGGTGGATGGGCCGTTTTTTACGGAAGTAACCCTATAACAAGCGAACTGAAGCTCTCGATCGATGAGGACACCCTGTCAGATTCGGAAAGGTGGCACACCAGCGAGCAGGTCGCGTATTGGGTATTCGAGGCTGAGGGGCCGATCTATGCAAGAGTAGACAGCTCTAGATACGCCCAAGGAAGCCTTAGGCAATTCCTCGTGAACGCGAACGCATTGAAGGGTTACCAGAGAAGTTACTTTGTGATGACGGTGGACAGCAATGTGGAGTATGCCGAGGCTTGGAGGGTTGAGGTCAATCACAGCCTCGGCCAGCTTCCCGCCCTCAGTGATCCTTCGGGAACTGTACTCAATGGGACCGTTCTCAACCCAGACATGACCATCAGGAACTCTAACGCGGGCACGACGGGATCCGTTGGTGTGGTGGGGACGGGGCCTGACGGCATTATTGGGACCGGGGATGAGTGCGCTCTAGCGGGGGTGGAGAAGCCGGAGCTTGAGATATACGGTGAAGGACTGGACGGCTACGGAATAGTGATCAACGCGAGCAATACTTGGGTGAGCGATCTGTCCGTGTTCGGCTTCGGGATCGATTACCCTGACGGAGGCATACTGATCAACGGGACGGATGCCATCTCTAACGTGTCCCTGACCCACCTCCTCGTGGGTCTCACATCCATAGGAGATGACCCTGACTCGCACGGCCTGCAGAGGAACGGGGCTGAGGGAATAGAGGTGATCTCATCCGGTGGACCGAGCTTCAACGTGACTTCGAGTTTAGTGGCCTTCAATGGGTACACGGGTATACATATAGAAGGTGGGGTATTTGAGGGCTTCATAGATGGCGTGGAGGTATTTTCAAACGGATTAGTCAATGGAGTCGAGGATGGTATCTCGGTGGAGGAGGGTGCAGGCGGGCTAGTCCTGAGGTGCTCCTACCTACACGACAATGCAGCGTATGGATTCGACAGCTGGAATGGATTGGGAGGAAACGTAATAGAGGAGGCGAATCTGAGTGGAAACGGCTGGGCTGGCGAATCGGGTGAAGATGGAGGTGTGAGGATATTCGGAAACGGAACCCTGGTGAATGCCAGCGTGATCACCGGGAACTACGGGCCCGGTGTGGTTGTTGGCAACTGGTCCGATGGAACGAGGGTAAGCCTGAACAACTCAATCCTGATCAACTCCATCTTCTCTAACGGGGAGGTGGGGATCGATCTCGATACCACGCACCTGTCTGAACCGGTGGGCGATAATGTGACGGTCAATGACGGACTTCTAGATCCGGGGCAACCGAACGAAGGATTGGATTACCCAGTGATCTTGGATTTCGACTACGATCCTGTCAGCATGACCCTCCACGTCACGGGATACGTGAACAGGGAGGATGAGTATGAGGGGAGCCCGACCTTCTCAAACGCTGATGTGCTCATCTTCCTAGTCAATAATACAAACGGCGGTGACGACCTCGCGGGGAACAACTACTCAGGAGATTCCCAAGTCTCCAATTACTACGGGGAGGGATGGATCTACCTTGGGAGCCTACAGACGGACTCTGGGGGTGAGTTCTCGGGCACGCTGGACCTCTCATCCCTGCCGGACTGGGCTAGGCCTGACACATCTAGCTCCCTCACGGCCGTGACCCACATAGACGGTATTGGAAGCAGCGAGTTCGGTCCTGTGGTGAAGAAGAAGCCTGTGAGCGTGTTCGTAAGGAAGGACATTGAGCCTTCGTCCGACTGCAGTCTGTCAGTGACCCTGACCGCGAGCAATCTCAACCCATGGCCAACCACCACCAAGGTATATGACGTGATCCCGGACGGCATGGTCCTGACATCTCCGAGCGAAACGCCTCAAGGGAGTTCAGGGGATGTTTACTGGTGGCTCCTCACGCTGGGACCGTCAGGCTCTCCTGAGGGTACCAAGTCCGTTAGTTACACGCTAACATCACTCGACTGCGGATCCACCGACTTTCAGCTCTCGAAGGCACTTATAGTTGGTGTGGATCCACCGAGCATGCCGGAAGTCAGAGTCGACGAGTTCCTAGACGTTCTATTCCACTATAACGGAAGCTACGTCGTGAGAGAGCATTGGGGCTTTCTGACCGTCACCAATCCTACGAGAGACGAGATCTCCGATGTTCGCATCCCAATTCACGCCCCTGGTTACGAGTTCTACCCTGATTACCCAGTCCCATCGATGATAGCGGAAGAACCTCCCCTGAGGGCGGAGAGGGTGGGACCCGGGGAGTACGTTAGGTGGCGCTTCACCGCTCCAAAGGATGTCGCACCTCCCATCACACTGGAGGAGGAGCTGACACCGGGATCGATGGATTGTGGTGAGGTCAGAGAGGTGGAGCTGAATATCAGGCTGAAGTCAACCCAAGATGTGGATGAGGTCGAGGTTATGAAGCCCGTGAGCTGGGCAACCTCTGTTATCGGGGCTGCTGCTACCGCCGGTACCGTCGGCTTGGATGGTGGCTCGGTTAGATGGCGCCTCGGACCGCTCCATTCGGGTGATGTGGCCACCCTCAGCCTGACTCTCGCGGTCGAGGCAGTGGAAGATCTGCATATCCCCGACGCAAGGGTTAGAATGAGGAGTTCCCACCCACCCCTCCTAGACCTCTTAGGTGAGATTAGATACGTTGGGCCCGCCTCGATCAACATAGTGAAGGAGAGGGTAGACGGGGGCTACTCTATATTTGTCAGCTTTTCTAACAGGGCAGGAGATCTCTCTTACAATTTGACCAGCATCTGCGTGTACGAGGGAGAGCCTGAATCGGGTAGACTCGTCTTCTGTGAGAATCCCGGAGAGACGATCGGCCCAGGTAGCTCTTGGAGCTCCCCAGCTCACCTTGATAGTCCGGCAAGCGAATTCCCCTCTTACTACGTGGTGGCGAATTTCACGGGTCTCTCCGGAGTTGGAGGTAATCTATCATTCATGACCAAGGTCGGAGAGGGATTCGAGTCTGCGGCAATCCTCAGGGAACCGGTCATCCGTTGCGAGGGCTCCGTTTCGACCGGGAGGAGGCCAGTCAATGTGACGGTGACCCGCGCGATACCTCCACTGAACGTCACGACGGAGACTCCGCTGGGTGCTCCTGTGAAATCCGGAGAGAGAAAAGGTGGGGAGCGAATTCAAGGAACTGAGACCAAGGCTACTGCCCCCTTATTGAACGTCAGCAGTGAACTCGTGGCCAACCTCTCTCTGAGCAAGACCTGCTCGCCCACCGAGGTCGAAGTCGGCGATCCGGTAGTTTGCTGGATAACGGTGACCAATACTGGGAATGTGACGGCTAGGGAGCTGTTCATAGTCGATGAGCCGACAGAGGGGCTCTTGCCGCTGCTAGTTAGGGGAGCCAGGGGCAGGCAGATTTCATGGAGGATAGACAAGCTTAGTCCGGGCGAATCCCGCAGCTTCAGCTTCGTATTCAAGGCGTCTCGCGTAGGCGCTTGGGCTAACAGGGCCTTCTTGGGGAACCTGACCGCTTCATTCACGATCGTGGTGAAGCCCCCTGAGGAGGAGACGCACCTGCAAAAGGTGGGCATCTACTTCGGGAGGGGGTCGATGGAGTATATCCTCAGGATAAGGGGTCCTGAGGGGACCACGGCAGTCGACGAGCTACCCGAGGGAATGGAGGTAGAGGAGGTTCTCTCACACAAGGGGGTGGACATCTCAATAGAGGGAAGGGAGCTCCGCATATCCGCGCGGAATGGTACCGCTGTCGTTTTCATAGTGGCCCGCTATCCGAGGTGGATCTTCGGAGGAAACCTGACCAACAGAGCGAGAGTTCTAGGCGGTCCGGAGTCCAGCGCGACCCTAGAGTTGAGGGGGCTCATGAGAGAGTCCATGCTGGGTATGATCAGTATGCCAATGTCCCTCCTGATATTACTTTTTATAATCTTCAGGAGGAGGAAGGCAATGCTGATAGACTACTCGGCACTCAGGGACCTGATAGGTCGGGGTGACTTGCCCTCTTTCGGGCTGGCCATCTCGGAAGCCACCGCATCTAAGGCTCTAAGCGATCCAGCAGTCGCCCCTATGGTTGAGAAGCTGATCTCTAGGGGTAGTCTGCATGTGCGGGTGCTGGATGAGGATCTCGTTATGAAATCCTTGGAGGTAGCCCGGAACTCGGGACTCGACCTTTGGGAGGCTGCCGAGCTCCTCCTGCTGAGTGGCGGGGCTGGAGCCTCTCAAGAGAGGAGGTGATCGCAATGGTCCCATGGGTATGGACTAGGAGGAAGGCCTTGGTCGCTGCCGCCTGGGGCTTGACAGTCCTCTCAACGGAGATCTTCCTGATACTCATGTACAGGTCGATAATGTCCACGTTTACATTCTACTCAGCGATCGCAGCGGCGGTCATATCATCGACGCTGATCTCGTTGGCCATATACATCTCCGAGCCCAGGTTTAAGAGGGCCCGATACAAGCTGATCATTGATGTGTTAGATGAGCGCGTCGACGATGATCTGGGTAGGATGATAATAAATATGGCCAAGGAAAGAGGGCACGTATCTCCATACGAGCTGGCCAAGCAGGCAAACCTCTCTATCTACAAGGTCGTTGAGAGGATTCACGAGCTGGAGAAAGAGGGCAAGCTCCGCATCAGCGGCTTGATGCTCGAATGATCTCCAGTCTCGATTTATCTCCCCCTTCTAGGGGCTTGGCGCTACCTCCTTTGATTCCGCTGCCTCATCGGATCAGATCAGGCCTCTGGATCTCATCCAAGTCAGGCTCTCCCTCATACCCCCGTCCAAATCTATAGTGGGGCGGAACCCGCTGTTTAAGAGCTTGTCGATTGGCATGTCATCAGGAGCTAGATCCAAGTACCTCACCACATCGAACCACCTGCTTGCCAGCCTCAGAATCCACCTAAGCACAGTCACCCTGATCCCCTCCCTATTGAGGAAGGAGGAGATCGCATCAAGGAGTTCCGCCATCATGTACATCCTCGGTCCTCTCACATTATAGATGCCCTCTTCTCCGGCTTCCAGTAAATGAATGATCGATTCAGCCACGTCTCTCGCGTGAACGAGGGCCAAGGGCAGATCCTCGCTCACTAGAACGGGCCTGATTCCCCTTTTTATCCACCTAGCGATGCTGAGTATGTCCGGATTTATTGAGTAGGGACCGTATATCCATCCGGGTCTGAGGATAAGGTGCTTAATCCCCGATTTCTTGACCGCCCTCTCTGCCTCGCATTTAGATCTCTCGTAACCAGTTACCGGTATGCATGGAGCTTCCTCATCCGCTCTCTCCCTCAAACCATCCCCCAGTGCAAGTATACTGCTGATCAGGACGAAGAAATCCGCTTTCACTCGTTCAAGGAGATTCACGGTTCCCCTGTAGTTCACTCTCATGGTAGGTCCTCTCAGGACGGCTGCCAAGTGGATGACCGCATCCACCTCGAGGTGCCCTTTGAACTCCTCCACCCTGCTCTCTACCAACTTCAATCCGTCAAGAATCTCCCTAGCCCAAGGCCTCTTCTTGAGACTCCCTCTGTTTATCATGGCCACGATATCGTAACCCCTCTCCCTGAGCAAGGGGATCAGATTGCATCCCAGCATTCCAGAGGCTCCGGTCACCAGTACCTTCATCGCACCATCCATCGTGACATCCCTTATGATCGTTGGGGTCTCCCCTTCACCCTACCCCTCCTCACGGTCTCCGGATCCACAGTCAGGTACAGGTCGTTCCCCAAGTATAGCAAGGGCCTTATCGAGGAGACATCCACTACCCCTCCCCCAGTGGCCCCAGCGAGTACCGATCTTACCTCACCTACGAACCAGGTGTGGTCCCCTAGTTCCATCCGGTCCACCAAGAGGCACTCCATGGCCGCGTAAGCCCCTTCTACTAGGGGGACGCCTAGTTCCGGACCCTCGAATACCTTTATACCAGCGATTTCCAGCTTATCCCTTAACTCCGATCTCGAGATCCGACCGCAAGTGTGAACCGAATCTACCATCTCGTAGGGCATGAGATTCACCCCGAAAGATTTCATCTCCCTTATGATGGAGTGTGTTGTCCTCTTTGGTGACACAGATACTCCGTATAGTGGGGGTTCGAAGGAAATCGGTGAGTGCCAGGTGGCGGCCATCGCGTTGGCGTCGTACAGCGGACCGGAAGATATCAGGGCTACCAGTCTAGGACCCGCTACCCTGAAGAACGCGTTGATTGAAATCCTCCTCATAAGATAATGGGGGGTGCAACTTTGATGAGTTTAACGCGACTCCGGATCTCGAACATTCTCCCCTTCTACATGATCACGTAACCCTCGTCGGTGGAGGAGTTGAGGAAGTACATGGTCTGAACACCCTCGTGGTCGGATTCATAGACAGCTGGAGAGGTCCGAAGAGTTTGAGATAAAGAAGTCAAAGTTGTGGGGATTCAATCTCCTAAGGGAAAGGTGGTGGGCGAAGAGGCCTGTTTCAACATCCAGCTGAGCAAAATACATGTGGGTGAGAGATATGTCGAGGAAGAAATGGGGTATGAGATCCTCGAGATTATGAGGGAGATGCCGGGAACAAAGATCCTTTGCTCAAGTGGAGATGCGGCAGGATAAGGCTACACAGTGGGGTCTGAGGAATGCAAGATAAAGCCATCCTATTGGATGTACCAGCTGGTCTGCTTCACACGTTCTTCAGGAAGAACAGGTTGAGGAACTTTGTTTCCTGCCCCAAGGGTATTGGGATGACCACGGAGTACATCAAGCAGAAGGGGCTGAAAAGGGGTCTTGTGTTGTATTATGAGCTGCTGTACATGGGAAAAGATCTCTGAGAACGGCTAGGGGTTTAGAAAGGAAACTTGTTCCGGCAGAGTAGTCTCTGGCCTATTACAGGGAGTAGGGGAAAGGGCCGCGCGAGATACAGGATATTTTGGCTTCTTCCGACAATAGCCTTCTTCGGTCTAGGGCTATGGGAATTTTTAGAAAAATCCAAAGAAAAGGACCGATCTTCTAGTCTTGAATCACTGATGGGCCCACCGATACTGAGGCTGGATGGCAGTAGATCGGGGGTTAGGTGGATAGGAATCCCCCATCCACCGGTATCACAGCCCCGTTGACGTAGCTAGCCATGTCGCTGGCCAAGAACAGTATCACCCTAGCCACCTCATCGGGATCCCCCATCCTCCCCATAGGAAGGCGTTTCATGAACTCCTTAGCCTCCCCAACCGCCTTTATCCCGAGCTTCTTAGCGATCTTCTTGACTCCTTCCGTGTATATCCCACCGGGGATGACGACATTCACCCTGAACTTCTTGCCGTAGTCCCTCGCGAGCGACCTAGTTAGTGCTATCACCGCGGCCTTGCTCATGGTGTAATGGGCGAGATCCTCCTTAAACGGGAGTATCGCCTCTATTGAGCCCACATTCACGATCACTCCGCCGCGCTTTTCTCTCCTCCTTATCATGTGCTGGCTCATCCAGAACACTGAGAGGGCATTCACCCTCATCACCCAATCTAGGAAACCCTCATCCACCTCCGTGAATCCCTTGAAAGGGTAGATCCCAGCGTTATTCACGAGGATATCCGGGGCCTCCTCTATCTCGTCCCAGAGCCTGTCTATCTCGCTCTTATTGGAGAGATCCACCAGCTTGGCTTGAATCCTGACCTCCGAGATCTCCCTAGCCAGCTTCTGCAATCCCTCCCCATCCACATCTACAGCTATTATATCAGCTCCCGCCTCTGCAAACCTTAACGCAGTTGCCTTACCTATTCCTGACGCAGCTCCAGTGATCATAGCAGTTTTCCCCGCAAGTGAGATCATCTCGCTCAACGTTGGCCTTGCTACTGTAGGTAGTCCGGGTAGCATGATGTCCCATCTAGCTGGACTGTTAATAAACTGAGGGGTAACCCAGTTATTGATGGGTCAGCTGACGATAGTTTCATTGGTTAATAAGCTGTATTTTTAGGGGTCAACCCTAATGTTACTGTGTAGAAATCTCTTCTCACAATATTTTTAATTTACTCATGGACAATTTGTCTGTATCTCTTATAAACTCATATTGGACTTGGCCTCGGTGAGCGCATGTCCTCTGTCAAAATAGTCTCAGGAGTCCTAGCCATTATAGTGTTGGGACTGGCCGGATATACTATTCTGAATACCGCTTACAACCCAACGGGCACACCCACTATAGGGCAGCCCCTCACCACTGACGCTGGGAGGGGTTACGGGTATAGGGGAGGAGAGGGGCCATCTGAGGTCGGTAAGCAGCCGCTGTCCAATATTCCCCTTGGAGAACTCAGTGGGGACGAGGAGAAGAGCATCCTTTACATGAGAGAGAAGGAGAAGCTAGCCAGGGATGTATACCTATACCTGTACGAGAAGTGGGGACTCCAGATATTCCAGAACATAGCAAGGAGCGAGCAGCAGCATATAGGCATGGTAAAGGCCCTCATTGACAGGTATGGGCTGGAGGATCCAGCTAAGGACAGGGGAGTCTTCACGAATCCAGACCTACAGTCGCTATACAATGAACTGATCCAGAAAGGAAGCCAGTCCCCCGAGGAGGCTCTGAAGGTTGGTGCTCTTATAGAGGAGGTTGACATCGAGGACCTGAAGGAGTGGTTGAGCAAGGTGGACAACACCGACATAACTCAGGTCTACGAGAACCTGATGAGCGGGAGTAGGAACCACCTGAGAGCCTTCACTTCCATATTGAGACAGTACGGAGTGACATATCAGCCGCAGATCCTCAGCTTGGAGGAATACGAGTCCATAGTCGGCGGCGAGATGGAGACAGGAATGGGTAGAGGGCCGGGATATGGGAGGAAGGGCTGACCAGCGACCGCACCCTATCTCTTATATTTTCTGATCTTAGTGATCCTCCGGGAGGGAAAATGAGAGTCGCCTTCCCTGTCTACGATCACAAAGGGCTGGATGAGGAGATTTTCGAACATTTTGGGCATGCTCCTGCCTTCCTGCTGGTGGAGGTTGAAGATGGAACTGTAAGATCCTACGAAACAGTAGAGAACCCCCATTCCGCAGAGCATGGACCTGGCGTAGTTCCCTCCTTTCTTGCTAAATTGGACGTGGACGTACTGATATGCAGGGGGATGGGCGGTAGGGCTCGCCTGTTCTTTCAGCAGTTGGGGATAGAAGTCATCACGGGAGCTCAGGGGAAGGTGAGAGACGTCCTCGAGGCCTACCTCTCTGGGGAACTGGAATCACTACCTTACGAACCGAGGGAAAAGTGGCACCGACATTGACCTCTCCCTTTATGAATTTTCATTAAATTTAAAACTATTGTTAATTTTATTTATTAATCTTCTTTCCGAGAATATCTCAAAGTTTTTATTCTAACATCCTCTAGTATGTTCATGCCGAGTGTTTCGGCCCTCCTGAAGGCCCACGGGACGCCACCCAAGGAGGTCTATCTCGATCACGAGAACTCGGGATGGGTCCCGCCCGAAGTGGTTGAGGCCATGCTACCCTACTTCAATGAGAGGGGGTACGGACATCCTTCAATAACTAATAAGCCGGGCTGGGAAGCCCTAGAGGTCGTCGAGTCGACGGCAGAGACGGTGGCTGCTACCCTCAGCGTCGATCCTTCCCAGATCCACTTCGTCCACAGTGGCACGGAGGCCAATAACTTGGCGATCCTCGGATCCATGATGGCCCTTAAGAGGAAGGGGAAGATCATTGTCTCGGATATAGAGCATTACAGCGTACTGCTTCCAGCTCTATCCTTGGAAGATGCGGGGTTCAGGGTCGTGAGGGCACCCGTGGATGAGGAGGGGTTCGTTGACATCGACGTCATCAGGGAACTTGTCGATAGTGAGACGGTTTTGGTGAGTGTTCAGGCCGTGAATCACGAGATAGGTACTGTACAGAGGTTGAAGGAGATAGTCGAGGTCGTGAAGGACAGGAATCCTGATGTCATCTTCCATACAGATGCCTGCGATGCCTACGGGAAGGTCCCCCTGAAAGCGGAGGAGATTGGAGTGGATCTGATGACCCTCAGCTCCCACAAGATCCTCGGACCCAAGGGTGTTGGAGTTCTCTGGGTATCAGAGGGGGTTAGGGTTGAGCCCATCTTGAAGGGAGCGTTGAGCTCCCAGTCCCTCTGGCCGGGGGTGGAGAACGTCCCGGCATTGGCAGGGTTCAGGAAGGCAGTAGAGCTAGCCTTTCAGGACGGGTTATCGAGGGTGTCTTCGCTCAGAGACAGGCTCATTAATGGAATCTTAGATGGGGTACCTGACACCCAGCTCAACGGGCCGTCTGGTGAGATGAGAGCGCCAGACAACGTCAACATAAGCTTCCTACATGTTGAAGGAGAAGCCCTGACCGTCGAGCTCAGTCTTAGGGGTGTTTACGTCTCTAGTGGAAGCGCCTGCACCTCTAGGGTGCTGGAACCCAGTCACGTGATGCTTGCGATCGGCAAGGATTACGAGGCAGCCCATGGAAGTCTGCTTTTCAAGCTCACGAGGTATCACAGTGAGGGAGATGTCGATTACGTCGTGGATCAGGTGATAGAGTCCGTCGGCAGGTTGAGGGAGATAAGCCCGTTGGGGAAAGGTTAATATGTCCATGACTATGGTTATATGAGAAGGTGTGCATATGAGTACCAGAGTGCCCCTCCCGTACACCCCCACGGTTCTTGAGCTCTTCAGGAATCCCAAGAACATGGGGAAGATGGAGAATCCTGACGCCTCAGCCCAAGCTGGCAGTCCGGCTTGCGGTGACGTGATCAGCATATACCTGCGTATAGCTAGGGAGGGAGATGAGGACGTGATAGAGGAGGCTAAATTCGAGAGTTACGGTTGCGCGGCGAACATTGCGGCTGCGAGCATACTGACCGAGATGGTCAAGGGGAGGAGCCTAAGAGATGCATGGGAAATAGGCTGGGAGGATGTCGCGGAGAGGTTGGGCGGTCTGCCTCCAGTAAAGAGGCATTGCAGCATCCTAGCGGTCGGTGGCCTGAGGAGAGCGATCCGCCACTACTATGAGGGAAGTAGACCTGAATGGCTCCCTGAGGACCTCACAGCGGTCGAGAAACAGGCGCTAGAGGAGGAAGAGATGATAGATAGGTTTTACGGTGGTAGGATTGGAGGGGAGTGAGTACACCTTAGTGGCAGAGCTCGAGATGCACCCCAGACGGAGAGGATGCATGGAGTCGCCGGTAGCAAAGCTGTTGAGGTTCCTGAGGGAACTCCGAGAGGGCGAGGGTATCAAAGTATTGACGGACAGCAGGTTCCCCTACAGAGCGGTTGAGGCGCTGGTCAGGAAGATGGGGCTGGGCTTCGAGCATCTGGGCAAGGAAGGAGGATACGATGCCTGTGTTGTCTACAAGCCGAGGGAGCGTGGCACGAATAACAACCGTTGATGAGCTACAAAGGGGACAAGGGAGTTATATCAGGTGAATCGTAGAATGGGATTAGGCGCCGGGGGCAATTACCTTTTTTCCATACCTTTTTCCATCTCATCCATTAACTCCTTCATCCTCGCGACGAGCCTCGCGGCGTCCTTCACCAGAACCTGAACCTCCTCGGTAGAGAGAGCGAAAACAAGTGTGCAATCCCCCTCTTCTCAGGCCTCCCTCAGCTTGCTGAGTATTCTGGCGTACTTCCTATCAAGGAGACCAAGTTCCACGGGTCTGGTCCAGAGTTTGAAAGCTACCCCTCTGTGGGTGGATGCTTCCTCCCCGAGAAGGAGTAAGATTGCCCTAGCCGCATTGTAGGCAGCGTAGTAGGCCCTGCTTACTGCATCTTCCAGCTCCCCCTCAATGAGAAGTAATTTAGCTGACCTCGATTTAGATTCAGCCTTTTTCATCAGAGCTATAGACTCTCCTCGGCCTTCCAAAGTAGGAACCCCTCCTCTCTCGCCCTTCTTATCAGGGAGATGCTCCCTCTTCGAATAATCCTCTGGTGATACGACTATCACCGTTACCGGAACTCCCGTATCGGCGAAGATATTTGAGGAAATTTCCCTAGCCATCGTCCTAGCTTCACTTACATTTTCGGCCACTAACATCACGTCAACATCACTGTCAGGTCTGTAGCTCCCCCTAGCCACGGAGCCGAATATCAAGATTAGCCTAGCCCCCGGAATGCTGGATAACTCCTCCCTGAGCCGGCGAAGCACCTCATCGAGTTTCAGTGCGATCATCGTATTGTATAGAAGGAGGCACTAAATAGTTTAACCGTTAGAGGTGGTGTTGGTAGGGGATCACCTCCTCCGCGCGATCCCTTAGAACTGATTGTGTTTAGAACTTCAGTTTTAATTGATTTGGCTGTTGCATGACGCGATGAGGACGAGGTTCAAGTGGATCACTGTCCTGAGCCTGGCCTTCCTCGGATTCGCTAGGAGCACTGGATGGGCACTTAACAAGGGCTTATCCTTCCCCCTTCTATCCAGTTACACGGAATCCGCCTTCATTAAGGGGAGCGTCCTAGCCTTAGAGGGGCTGATAGGGATGGTCATCCCTCCCATCCTCGGCTATTACAGCGATATCATGAGGTCGAAGCACGGTCGAAGGAAGCCGTTCGTCGCGGTTGGGGGGATCCTAGCCGCCCTAGCATCCATCTCCATTTATCTCGCTTACTTTTCCGGTGTGGGTTTGCTGGGCTTTTCGCTCACGCTCGCCTTCCTGTACCTTTCCCTGCACGTGTACACCGCTCAATACAGGGCCTTGATGCCCGACACCGTGGAGAGCGGTCAGAGAGGAAAAGCCAGCGGCATCATCACCCTCTTCGAGTGGGCGGGTAACCTCTTCCTCTTCGGACTCGCCGGGGTGCTCATGGCCATGGCCGTCGAGTCGACCGGCGGATCGGGAATCAAGGCCCTCGCGAGCACGCCCTACTTGCAGATCCCCTTCCTCATAACGGCAGCTTTCCTGCTGGTGAGCGCTCTCGTGGTCTACTTCGTGGTGAAGGAGCCTGAAATCCATGCAGATAGGGAGGAGGGTATCTGGGAGTACGTGAGGAGCATATTCTCCAACCGGGACTTCCTCAGGTTCTACACGGCCCAGGTCATGTGGTGGCTGAGCTTCGAGTTCGTAGCCATCTTTCTCTTCGGCATACTGGCTTACATCCTCAGAGGAGCTGCCAGTGAGCTGGATGTGAAGGCTGTCACCTCGCTGGGACTCCTCCTCATGGCACTGTTCAACATCACGGTCCTAGTCGGTTCCATTCCCGGAGGGATCATCTACGACAGGATCGGGAGGAGGATAAGCATCGTTGCGGGGAGCGTGGTGTTCGCCCTACCCCAGCTGTGGGCCTGGACCATAAGCACTAAGATGGAGGTAGCGGCAGCGCTGGCCGTAGCCGGGATAGGCTGGGGGATGCTCATGGCCTCCTCCTTCCCGGTCATAGGGGATCTGCTGACCAGCTATGAGAGGGAGGAGCTGACCGGCCGCTATTACGGGTTCTTCGAGGCTACTAGGTCTCTACCAATACTCCTCGCTGGCGTGATAGGAGGAGCGATCGTCGACCTAGCTGGAGGGAACTACAGGATCCTCTTCCCGATAGGGGCAATACTGGTCTTGGCTTCTATACCACTGATATGGAGTATGAGGAGGCTGGAGAGATGATCTACCTAGTAGCCATCCTCGCTGCCCTAGGCGCTTTCCTCCTCTTCGTTTTTTACGTGAGCTATAGGCTGGTGAGGCCTCCCAGGTACGTTGGAGAGTGGACTCCCTCCGACCTGGACCTCGATTACGAGGAGGTAACTTTGACCACAGATAACGGCCTCAGGCTTGAGGGGTGGTGGATAGACAGGGGGAGCGATAAGACGGTGGTGCTCCTCCACGGTTACACGGTGAGCAGGTGGGCTTTTTACATAAGGAGGATGATGGAGTACTTGGCTGATGAGGATTACAACATATTGACCTTCGACTTCAGGGCCCACGGGAGGAGCGGTGGGAGATACACCACATTCGGCAACATGGAACTGCTCGATCTCAAGGCAGCCCTAGAATGGATCCGCTCCAGAAGGGGAGAGAATGTGAAAGTTGCGCTGATCGGCTACTCCATGGGAGGGATCGTGACCATAGGGGCGTTAGCTGATGATATGGCCGATGTGGGGGTGGCTGACAGTCCTCCATTTTACGCGGACAGGAGCGCAGCTAGGGGGCTGAAGTACTTCGCTAATCTGCCCTCCTTCCTCTATCCCCTCGTCAGGGTCTTCGCCAAGACGCTGACAGGAGTGGAGAATGTCAACGTCATGGGATACGCTGGGAGGGTGGTGAGGCCCCTCCTCATAATCGTGGGAAGGCAGGATCCCCTGGTCAAGGTAGAGGAGGCGGAGGAATTCGTCGCCCTGAATAGAAGGGTCAATCCCCACGTGGAGCTGTGGATCGGTGAGGGGGCTCACGTTAGGGTGATGGAGGCGGAGCCCGATGAGTACGGGAAGAAGGTGCTCACCTTCCTGAGGGCTCATCTAGGAGCATCATGACCTGTGGCGGGTCTGGTGCGGTTGAACTAGCCGAATCCTCGGGGGTAATAGTCCTTGATTTCCGGAGCGTATTCTCATGGACCTAGAGGGAAGGTCGCTCCCGCCTCCGCAAGTCTCATCCCTGAAAGCATGTTCGTGACATTCTCAGTAGGAAAGGATATTTAGGAAGACATCTCAGGTACATTGAATGAGGAGAGAGGAGGGGGAGTTCCTAAGGGAGAGGGCTGAAAAGTTCCTCGAGGTAGGCAAGAGGCTCTTAGAAGAGGGAGTTCTTGACCTAGCAGCTTTCCACTTCCACCAAGCCTCCGAGCTGATCCTCAAGTATGCACTCTTCCGGAGGACCGGTGACTACCCGAGGACTCACTCGATAAGGAGGCTGCTCAAGCTCCTCTCCAAGTCCTTAGGCGATGAGGAGATAATGGAATTCCTGAGAGAGAATATAAACAGCTTGTCGAACTTGGAAAACGCTTACATGACCTCCAGATATCTACCAGCCGAGTTTTACGAGGAAGAAGTGGTGAGTATGATGGAGGTCGCTCTCTCCATATTCGAGCTGGTGAGGAGGTATGTTTGAGCACCTGATAGACCTCGTGAGGGAGGAGGAGAGGTACAGGAGAGATCCTGTCAGGATAGCTAAGGTCGTCAAGGAGATTGCAGAGGAGATATTTGGGGAAGTTAGAGTCTACCTGTTCGGCTCGGTTGCTGAAGGCATGGACACGCCGTCTAGCGATGTGGACATCATGGTGGTATCGCGTAGAGTCCCCAAATCGGTCGGAGAGAGATCTAAGCTTGTGGCAAAGATATTAGAGGCAGTAGGTGTGGACGCTCCCGTCGAGATACACCTGTTGAGGCCTGAGGAGGAGGATTGGTACCTCAAATTCGTTAAGAAGAGGATAGAGGTGATGTGAGAATTAACTGAACTGAGCCCCCCGTGTATGAGCGTGAACGACTCCCTTGCCCGTATTCTTGATGTGAGAAAAATAGATCGCGCGCCAAAAATAGATGGATAATGTTGCTCTTCTCTATATTCGTATGGTTCATCAGGGAAAGGAAGTTGCTCGAGAATGGGAGAATCCTCTACGGACATCGACGGCGAGTGATGTTCTCGGCTTCACCAAGGCCTTAGCTGTGTAATACTAATAGTAAACCCTAAATATAACGCTAGGGTATAACGCATGTGTCCGAGGTAGTGTCATTCAAGGTAAAAAGGGATTTGAAGAGAAAGATGGAGGCGTTTAAGGAAAGGGTGAATTGGTCTGAGGAGCTGAGGAAGTTCGTTGAACTGAAGATAAGGGAGATGGAGGCTAAAGAGAGCAAGGAAAGAATAAGGGAAAAGTTGAGAAAAGCCCCTTGGTCCCTCCAGAAGGGGTCTTCCGCTAAGCTAGTGAGGGAGGACCGTGATAGTCATTGACGCATCGGCCCTGACTGCCATAATCCTGAAGGAGGAGGGATGGGAGAGCCTACTCGATGTCTCGGACCTGTTCCTGTCGGTCGATCTGCTCCAGAAGGAGACAGCCAATGCCATCTGGGCTGCTTCTCTTTCGGGTAGGATCTCTGAGGAGAATGCTAAGGAGGCGTTCTCTCTGTTGAGGGAATTCATCGAGCACAACGTGATTTTGAAGCCTCAGGCCCGGTATTTGGATAAAGCCTTCGAGATCGCACTAAAACATAGGATAACGGTCTACGACTCCATATACGTCGCCCTGTCCATCGAGGAAGCTTCACCTCTTCTGACCTTAGATTCAGACCAAGCGAAAGTAGCGTGGGCCGAAGGAGTAAGGCCCATAAGGTGATCGGTCGCTCTTCATGATTGTGATTACGATAATGTATTTCCCGGTGGAGGGGAAATCCCACTAGAACCCTCGGTAAGAAGCCGATGAGTCATCTTTACCGAGTTGAGGAGGTAGCTCACCTTTATGCCATGGATCCACCTAATGACCGTCCCTAGGTTCGTTAGATCTTTAGTGAGATTTTTGTGATATGTGTCTAAGCTGCTACGCTCCTTTTAAGAAATCATTACTCTACTCTCTAATAACAGCTTGTAGGCTGGAATAACCCTTATTTTCATGCCCTCCCTCTCTATCACGTCCTCTTGTTCGTAAGTAACCAGTAAAGGTTTCACTCTATCCCTCTTAGCACACTCCACCAGAGGAGCCAACTCCCTCCTCTCGTTATCCGAAGTGAGCTCCCAAGCGACCTGAACCGTGTACTTTCCCATGATGAGCAAATCTACCTCTCCCTTATCTCCCTTCCAGTACCTGATCTCCTCGCCGTTCCTCTTGAAGTGCAGGAAAATCAGATTTTCGAGTTCAGCCCCCCTGTCCTCCTTGGTGGTAGCTAACCTCTTCAGCCCCAAGTCAACCGTGTAGGCCTTTCTGGGATGCCTTAGAGCATCTTTCACCTTGCCGTACGCTTGAACGAAGAAGAAAAGGAATATTTCCTCCAACATTCCCGTGGATCTAAATATAGTCCTAGTGCCGGCGCTTATACCATAGGAAGCCAAGAAGTTCTTGGCCCTCCTTATGCTGAACGGCCTGCCAACTTTGGTCAGCAGGTACTTGAGGAAGCTTTCCATTGTCTGGACCTCCCTGATTCCGAACCTGCCCACTAGATCCCTGTAGAGAATGTCCTCGTAGTAAGACCTGAGCAGCAAGCCCTTCTCCTCGAGGAGGGTCACCTCAGGGAAGGCGCCCCACCGCAAGTACTCGTCGAAGAGGTTCATTAACAGGCTCTCTTCCTCGGGCAACCCCTTCAGGTGTATATCCTTGGATGTTATGAATTCAAGGAAGTTTAGTGGGAACAACTTGAGGGTAACATGCCTCCCCGTCAGCAGGGACGAGATCTCGGGCTGGAGGATCCTAGAGGTAGATCTCACGATGAGCTTCACCTCCCTCCGCCTGTCGTACAGGCTCCTAGCCCATCTTCCCCATTCAGGAAACTCTTGCACCTCATCGAGCATCAAATACGTCCTGCCCTTAAGTAGGGCCTGTCTCTCCACCTCCTCGATTAAATCCCAGTCCAAGGGGTGAAGCCTCCTGTCCTCAAAGTTCAGGTAGATGACGTTCTCTCCCTCGTCCATGAGTCGCTTAGCCCAGTAATAGAGGAGGTACGTCTTCCATGCCCTCCTGACCCCGACGACATCCACGATGTGGGGTAGCTTGAGGACTCAGTGATCGACTCGCCTCGGCTTGGCTGGAGGGGGGAGGGCCTAGGACCTCCCATTCCCTGAGCACCAGCCTTAATCTCTCCCTGACGCTCACGAGTCTAAGGTAAACTACTTAGATACAAACAATCTTGTTTACCAGCGACTCAGTCAATAAGATATAAGCGACTTTGTTCGTAAAAAATAAGTTGAATTGTGGTAAAGTGAATATAAATTTGTTTGTTTGAATTGGTTAGTTGGGTTGAAAGGAGGAAGGCGTGATGTGGAAGGAAGCCTACAGTTGATCGAGTACCTTAATCTCACCCCTCCTAACGAACTGCATGGTCAGTAGGGAGGCCGCGAAGAAAACTATTGCGAATGGGAGGAGGGAATCGTATCCCAGAGCGTCTATGAAGAGCCCAGCTAGGGGAGGAGCGAATATGTTGGCCGCCTGGGAGAAGAAATAGTAGAGTCCCGTATACCCGCCCAGTTTCTCATCCACGGTCATGTCCACGATCATGGGAAGGGAGTTCACGTTCACCAGAGCCCATCCCAATCCTCCCAAGAAGAAGAGGCCCGAGAAGAGTGGTAGGACGTTGGGGGAGTCGCTCGCTTGGATGGCGAGCAGCATTATGACCGTGATCAGTATGAGACCCAGCGAAATAGTCCTTCTCCTGCCGAACCTCGCGCCTATGAACCCGGCTGGTAGTGAGAAGAGTATAAAGCCGAGGGCCACGAATCCCAGTATGAGGGCTCCTGTGGATTCGCCTATCCCAAGCCTGAACTTGGCGTAGCTGGTGAAGAATGTCTCCAGCGAGTTGAAGGCTATGAACCACAGCAGTATTGAGAGGAGCATGAAGAACAGGCTCCTCTCACCACTGGAAAACACGTCTTTGAGGTTCTCCTTGAGCTCTCCGAAGCTCTCCTCCGTCGTCTTCCTAAAGAATTCCCTTAGATAGAGTTTCTGCCCCTTATGCTTGTATTCCTCGGGTTCAGGGACAAAGAGAACTACCACGAGGTTAGCTAGAAGCATGAGGGCAGCTCCGATGAGGAAGGGGAGTGAGTAATGGATGTCGTAGAGCACCTTACCGGCGAAGTACACGAGGAGGGATCCCACACCGCCCATGAAGTTGATTATCCCGTTAGCTTGGCTTCTGTACTGGGAGGGAGTGATGTCGGGCATGAAAGCTATTACAGGGGAACGGAAGAGGGCCATGAAGAAGTTCATCGTGATTATGGTCCCCATCATCAACGCCAGGTCAGCGCTCTCCCTAGCTAGGGGAATGAGCGCGAACATGAGAGCGGCTAGGGGAGCGCCCACCATTATGTAGGGCTTTCTCCTCCCCCATCTGGTCCTAGTCCTGTCGCTGAGGGCGCCGAGGTAGGGTAGAAGGAGTATCGCGAACACGTTGTCTATGACCATCACGATCCCTATGATGAATGAAGAGAGGGCGAAGTCCTTCAGGAAAATGGGAACATAAGCATTGTAGAGCGACCATATTATGCTTATCCCGAAGAAACCCAACCCAGCACAAATATACGCCCATAGCTGAAGTCCGGGTCCGAGGGCATGTTGACCTCCGCGGCCCTAAGGACCGGTTCCTTAAAAGGCGTCAACTGACACCCAGTTTAAAAGCTCCATTCACCTCCCTACCTCGATGAGCTGGGAAGCTGGTAGCGTGCTTGTGCTCGGCCATAGAGGATACAGCGCTCTATATCCCGAGAACTCGTTATTGGCCTTCGAGGAGGCTGTGAAGGCCGGAGCCGATGGGGTAGAGTTAGACGTGAGGCTAACAGGCGACGGAGAGGTGGTGGTGATCCACGATGAATCCTTGGACAGGACATCGAGCATGTCCGGGCTGGTAGGTGAGCTCACGCTGGCGGAGATAAGGAGGGCCGACTTGGGGATGGGTCAGCACGTTCCCACCCTGAGGGAGGTCCTCTCCAGAGTTGAGAGGCTAGTGAACGTGGAGATAAAGGAGGAGAGGGCTGCTGAGAGATGTGTCCAGGTGGTGAGGGAGACTGGCTCCTCGGATCGTGTCCTCTACTCATCCTTCGACGTTAATGCCTTGAGGAGGGTGAGGTCCCTCGACCCTGAAGCGAGGCTAGGTCTCCTGATAGATAGCGAGGAGATGCTCGCCAAGATCCCCTCCCTCACTAGGGAATTGAGGCTTTTCTCCGTGAACGCACCTGTGGAGGGAGTTGACCTCCTTGGCATTGAGGGCTTCGCCGCGGCATCGGAGATGCTCAGGAGTATGGGGCTCAGGCTGATATTGTGGGCCGCTAACGATGATCACCTCCATCAGCTGCTGCCCGAGCTGGCTGGCACTTTCGACGCGGTCATCACCGACGATCCGCCCAAAGCACTGAAGCTACTGAGGAGCATGGGCCTTAGGTAGGTTAGGTTAGGTCGGGTTAGATCCCATGAGGGTCGCTATCATAGGCGCTGGAATCGTGGGGACCAGCATAGCTAGGGAGCTGAGTCGATACGAGGTTGAAGTCCATCTAGTGGAGAGGAAAGCTGACGTCGGTTGGGGAGTGAGTAAGGCGAATACCGGCCTCATCCACGCAGGATACGACGATGACCCAGACAGATTTCCCAATAGGGCTAGGCTCTGTGTCGAAGGAAACAGGATCTGGCATCGATGGGTGGAGGAGCTGGACATCCCTCACGCCTGGAGCGGCGCCCTCGTAATAGCTAAGGAGGAGTCGGAGGTGAAGGTGTTAGAGGAGCTCTTGAGGAGGGGCGAGAGGAACGGGGTCCCGGAGCTGAGGATATTGGAGAGGGATGAAGCGCTCTCGATGGAACCGAACCTAATGAAGGTGGAGGCCGCCCTCTACGCTCCCACCGTCGGTCAGATCTCGCCGCCTCAAGCGGTGATTGCGTTGGTGGAGAACGCGGTCGACAACGGGGTGAAGGTGCACCTTGATACGGAGGTCAGGGGGGTGGAGGTGAGCGGGGATAGGGTGAAAGGGTTAAGGACCAATACGGGATTCTTGGAGGCCGATGTCGTGATAAACGCCGCTGGACTGCATGCCGACGAGATTTCTAGGATGGCGGGGATCGACTACTTCGAGATAAGACCTAGAAAGGGCGAATACCTCATATTTGACGAGGATGCCGGTCCCAAGCCGTCTAGGGTGCTCTTCCCCACCCCTAGCGAGAAGAGTAAGGGGATCGTGGTCACCACAGAGGTTCAGGGCCATCTCATGGTGGGGCCGAACGCTCAGGACCTCCCGAAGGAGGAGAAGGATGATAGGAGCACCACTCCAAAGGGACTGAGGGAGGTCTACGAGAGAGCATCAGAGATGTGGCCCCTCCCTCCCCTTAGCAGAGTGATAAGGACATTCTCCGGTCTGAGGCCGGAGCCAACAGGAGGGGACTTCGTGATCAGGGCTGAGGATGTTTGGGGATTCGTGAACGTGGCTGGCATGAGGTCTCCGGGACTGACGGCGGCCCCGGCTGTCGCCAAGGAGGTAGTCAGGATACTTGAGGGAATGGGCATCGATCTGAAGGAGAAGGCGAAGTGGAAGGCCGAGAGGAGGGGTATCCACAGGGATGGAACCGCTAGAGGAAGGGTGATCTGCCGGTGTAACCTAGTCAGGGAGTCCGAGATAAGGGAGGCGATCAGGAGGATGAAGCGCATTGGGGTGAAGATCCCGAGCGTGGACTCCGTCAAGTTCAGGACCTCTGCAACCACGGGCACGTGCCAAGGATCCTTCTGCAGGATAGAAATAGCTAGGATACTGGCCGAGGAGTTTAGAGTTCCACTGTGGGAGGTCACCTTGAAGGGAAGGGGGAGCGAGCTGGGAGTGGGTGATGTGAAGGTCCTCCTGAGGCGATAGCATGTATGACGTGGTGATCGTGGGTGGAGGCCCAGCTGGGCTGGCCGCAGCTTCTGAGTCATCTAAGCTGGGATTAAGGACCCTCCTCCTAGACGAGAACTCCAGACTGGGCGGCATACTACCGCAGTGCATCCATCCCGGATTCGGTCTCCAATGCCTCGGGGAGGACCTGACCGGACCCGAGTTCGCGCACCGCCTGATTGAGGAGGTGAGGAGGAGCGATGTGGAGGTTAGGACCCAAGCCCATGTCACCTCCATAGCGATGAGATCCGACCTAGTCAAGGAGGTTACCTACGCATCACCCCGAGGGAACGAAACTGTGCAGGCCAAGGCGGTGATTTACGCTGCGGGGGCGAGGGAGAGGCACAGGTTTGAGGTGGGAATAGCAGGCGATAGGGTGGCCGGCATCTACACCGCAGGAGAGGCCCAAGCTATGATGGACCTCTACGGGGTCATGCCTGGGAGGAAAGTCGTCATCGTAGGCTCTGGGGACGTGGGCCTGATAATGGCGAGGAGGTTCGCCCTCGAGGGGGCAGAGGTGGTTGCCGTCGTGGAGATGCTGCCCTACCCCGGCGGGTTAGCGAGGAACCTCATGATCCTCAGGGACTTCGACATACCCCTTTATCTGAGCCAGAAGGTGACGGAGGTCAGGGGGAGGGGCAGGGTCGAGCGGGTTAAAGTGGTGAAGGTAGATGAAGAGCTGGAGGGGGCTGGCGAGGGTTTCTGGATGGAGTGCGACACCCTCCTCATATCTGCTGGTCTGGTTCCCAGGGTTAAGGTCCTCAGGAAAGCCGGAGCAGTCATGGATCCCGCCACTGGTGGACCAGTGGTCAACGACAGGCTCGAAACCACATTGCCCGGGGTGTTCGCTGCAGGTAACTCCCTGATCATAAACGACTTAGTGGATTACGCCGTTGAGCAGGGCAGAACCGCAGCGAGAGGCGCCGAGGAATTCATCAGAGGTGGTGGGATTCCCACGAGGAGATGGATCAGGGTCAGGAGGGAGGGAAACGTCAGGTTCGTCGTCCCCCACATGCTGGGAGGGGACAGGGAAATCTGGCTCTACGCGAGGGTGTCGAAGCCTGTGGAGGACGCGCTGGTGGAAGTGCCCGAGGTCGGATTGAAGAGGAAGGTGCCAGTGCTCAAGCCGTCTGAGATGCTCAGACTCAGGATCAAAGCTGGAGTAGGGGGAGGAAAGGTCACGCTGGTGATCAGATGACGGTCTACAGGTTCACCTGCGTGATCTGCCCGCTCAGCTGCTCGGTGGAGGTGGAGGTCGAGGGGAGCGAGGTCAGGGATGTGAGGGGATTCAACTGCTCCCGGGGAAGGGAGTGGGCCGTGGAAGAAGTCCTATCCCCGAAAAGGGTGGTAATGACCGTGATACGGGTGAGAGGGGGGAAAGAGCCCGTCGTCAGCGTGAAGACCGATTCTCCCATACCTAAGGAGAGGATCCGTGAGTTGATGAATTACCTAGCCACTTTGGAGGTTGAGGCCCCAGTCTCCATAGGTCAGGTCTTGGAGGATCGCCCTTTGGGCTTGGAGACGAGAGTGGTGGCGACTAGGAGTGTAGATAGATCTGATACCTCCAAGTAGCGGGGATCGGGGTGTCTCACGCGCGAGATTGGTATCCAATCCCTGCGTGCAGTAACAGCACCTTTCCCTTCCTCTACTCCCGATCCCACTGGAGGTCTGGCGTCACTCCAGCATGTATCTGATGCCGTGGAACAGTCTCGGCAGTACGAGCACCATGGTCGCATCCACGCCCCCTATCAGGAGCGATGCCAAGATCAGCGCCTTAGCGTCCACTGCCACCCCCCCAGAAGACTTGAGCCAGCACCACGATCAGTAAGGGGACTATGAGGATGCCAGCGCCTTGCTGGGCCTCCTTCACATTCCTTACCTTGGATGAAAGGGCACACGTTATCGCGACGGCCAAGAAGGAGTACAGGGGAGATATGAGGAATATGACAATGATCCACTCCGGCCCCAGGGGGAACCAAGGACCGTTGAATATGTCGGAGGACAGGAGGTTCACCGTCGGCACCATCAGCAGGAAGGTCGCCCATGAGGATACCACTCCGGGAACGAGAGCTGCCAGTACCTTCCCGAGGAGGAGCTCCCTCTCGTCTAGAGGGGCAGCAAGCAGCAGTTCCAAGGTCCCCCTCTCCCTCTCCCCTGCGAATCCGTCAGCGGCGAGTATGGTGGATACCGCTAAAGGAATCACTAGGAAGATGAGGGGTATGACGGCCTGGAAGGCGAAGTATAGGGATCTGGCCAGGTCCCCCTCCACCCTTATCGGGAAGGGTATGTTGACGGGGATGAACACCTCGCCGGTCGCCTTGGCCGCGTATATCAGGATGGCTGGCAGCACGACACCGAAGTAAGCGACGAGGAAGACTGAGGGAGCGATTATCCATGTCCCCCTCATCGCTTCCCTCCAGTCCTTCCTAGCCACCGCTAGAATCCTGTCCCATCTCATCTTTGAGCACCCTCACGAAGAGCTCCTCCAGTCCGGGCCTCACCACGCTGACCTCGAGGATGCGGCCTCCGGCCCTGATGGCAGCTTCACTGATTACGGGAACCGCTTTCTCTGGATCCTTGACCCCTATCAGAATCTCCTTATCCCTCCTTTCCACGGTAATGACGCTGTTGACCGATTGAATGGCTTCCAGCACCTCTTTTCTCACTTCCTCTAGCAGCAACCTGACCTTCGGAGGCCCCAAGAACTTCTCTGAGAGTTCATCCACCGATCCCAGTGCTAGGAGCCTAGTGTTTATCACTGCAACTCTGTTACAGAGTTGCTGGACCTCCCAGAGGTTGTGGGAACTCAACAGGATCGTCCTGCCCTGGGTGGAGAGATCCCTTACTAGGGACCTCATCACCTCCGCACTGATGGGATCCAAGCCAGATGTGGGCTCGTCCAACAGGAGGACCGGGGGATCGTGCAGCAGGGCCCTGACTATAGAAACCCTCTGCTTCAAACCCTTGGAGAGCTTGGAGACGAGCTCATCAGCTCTATCCTGGATCTCCAGCTTGTTGAGAAGCTCTTTTATCCTGAGCGCGGGTTCCTCGACCCCGTACAGGCGAGCGAAGAAGAGGAGGTTCTCCATTACCGTTAGCCTCTCATACAGGGAGATCCTCTCGGGTAGGAGACCGACGCCGGCCTTCACCAGGAGAGGATCCTCAACCACGTTGTAGCCGTTCACCACTATTTTCCCGGAGTCCGGCGGGATTATGCACGCGAGTATCCTTATTGTAGTGGTCTTACCGGCACCGTTAGGTCCTAGGAGCCCGAATGTCTCTCCTTCCCGCACGGAGAAGCTCAGGTCTTGGACCGCAACATTCTCCCCATAGGCCTTGGTGAGGCCCCGAACCTCTATCACGGTGCCACCTACTACATAATGTAGTAGGTTATATATATCGTTTCATGGGAGGTGAAAGCCGAATGCGATCACTTAAATTGCTACTACGTCATGTAGTATGATGGGCAGAGAGCCCCTAGAACCTAAAGTGATGGAGATCCTATTCCGAAAGGGAAAGGCGACGGTACGAGAGATATTCGAGGAGATAAATAGGGACAGGGAGAGGAAACTTTCGTTCACCACCGTCAGTACCGTAGTATCTAGGTTGTACAGGAAGGGGCTCCTGCTGAGGGAGAGCGCGAGGGGGAGAGGCGGTACCTACTATATCTACAGGCCCGCGGTGACCCGTGAGGAATACGAGCGCAGGATGGTGAGGGAGGCTGTAGACAAGATTTCTAGCATCTTGGGAAAGGTGGCGCTCCTCAGGTTCGTCGAGGAGAGTACCAGTCGGCTCGATGAGGAGGAGCTCAGGGAACTGCTAAGGAGGATCGAGGAGAGTGTAGGGAAATGATCTTCTATGCCCTAGTCACGTCAGGAGTGCTGCTCTTGGTCTCTCTTGAACTCAGATCCTGGATCCTGCTGCTCTCCTCCCTAGCCATAGCTTCCCTCCCACTGATGGAGATCCTAGTGGGTCGGATGGCGCTCTCCATCTTAAGGGTAAAGTGGTTACCCCACGATCACGAACTTTACCGAATTCTGGAGGGGATCGCCCCTCAAAGTTGGAGGGTGAGGTTGGGGATAAGGCCCGGTCCTCCAGACGCCTTTGCTGGTCAGGTGGGATTCAGGAGCGGCGCCATCGTATTGACCGACGGCATGCTGGATCTATTGAGCGAGGAGGAGTTGAGGGCTGTGCTGGCTCATGAGATGGGCCATCTGGTGGAACACCACTCGATGATGAGGATCGCAGCCCTAGCACTCGGCCTGATGAATATTCCCGTCGGGACCATTATGGGTGCCGCCCTGTCGAGGAGGCTCGAGTACAGGGCCGATGAGTTCTCCGTGTTGACCACTGGGAAGCCCTTCCATCTCGCATTAGCGCTCCTGAAGGTGGCGGCCGCTAAGACCGGAAGTCCCTTCCTAGTTGTGGGATTCACTCCCTCTCTAAGGGAAGTTCTCGGTTTGCTCTCTTGGAGTCCCTCCCTAAAGAGCCGATTAAGGAGGATCGAGCACATGGCGCACAAACTATCCGCTGGGACGATCCCGTAACAGTGGTCTTTCTGATGACCTTTTAGCTGAGTGAACCGCCGTCCCCGCGTGATCTTGACCTGCGCTGTAATACAGCGCTCGATTTATGTAGCTCAAAGACGCAACAATCGCGCGATGTCCTATCTCCCGTTCCAGCCAGATATGTGGAGAGAATCGCACCACCCTCTTGGTTTATAAGGTGCACCCGGTGAGATAGAAGGTGCTCTTTTGCGCGCGCGTTGTTCGTATTCGCACCTTCATAGAGAGTGACTAGACTCAATAGCTCAGCTCTCGCCCTCTGGTATAAATCCAAGAGATAGGTCGCAGTATATTGATCCACGGCAGAAACTGACATTGTGCCAGTGAGCAGCACTAAAGCGAGGGAAAGCGCAGACTGTGAGATTATTAAGGTTTTTGATTTAGATTTAGCTATCCATTCCATTTCATTTTGAGGAATCCCCTCCTATGGCTGGGTGTAAGCACGATTTAACGGCGCTCTTTGAGCATTGAGCGCCCACTGGGCGCTCAACATGCTCGAATCTCGCAACCTTGGTACCTCGAAGTCATAGGACAGCTCTTATGCGAGCTGTCATGATGATCGGATGGTCTCCTCCTTCATTCACTCGCCAGAGGTTAGCTCATCATAACCAGCGTCTACCTACGATCTCGGTGACCGATTCAAGTATGAGATACCTCCGGACCTTCCCGAGAAAACTCTTAAAAGCTCGTTCCACGTTACTCCCTTTAAGTGCCGAGATCTCCCAAACATCTGCTCTTATTCCCAGCAGGGGTACCATCTGCTTGGGGTCTCTGGCTATTGGGAGGTCGTGCTTATTAGAGAAAATAACCATGGGAAATCCGGATCCCAAGACTTCCTTAGCTTCTTGATACTGCTCCATGGCATAAACTAGATGAGCAGGTTGAGTGGCATCTATCAGAAGTATGACAGCGTTCTTACCCCTCAATAAGGCTTTCCTAGCTCCTGAAAAGGCTATCTGTCCCGGAGTTCCGGTTATGGTGACCTTCCATATCTCGTTCGAGGGGTCCACGAGATCTATCTGATCCCTCCTGTATATCCTGTCCTCAGTAGCGTCCCAGAGGACTATGCCGTAGTCGAAGCCAACGGTGGTTGAGAAGGTGCCCTTGGAGTAGTCCATCCTGACGGCCCAAGGATCGAGCCTCCTTATCAGCGTCGATTTACCGGCCTGATGGGGTCCTATCACCACGATCTTCATCTTCTTCATGGCGGGGCCCTCCAGCTCTCTAGATCTCTATCACCTCCTCCTCAGGGCCATCACCAAGAGAATAGCCACTAGAACGCCAATAACCCCCAAACCGATCAGTCGAACATCCATTGATGGACTCTCTTGGGATACGGGAGTAACCGTTACCGTGATTACCTTGGTCAGGGTGATGTTCCTAGTCAGGGTGGCTGTTTTTGTGAGGTTTTGGATCACCGTCCTGAGGATCGTGAGGGTAGTTATGTTAATCTGAGTGTACGTTGTCGTCTCCGTTGCAGTAACCGTCTGGGTTACAGTTTGAAGGTATTCCAAGGCTTTAGTCACTGTCTCCGTCAGGGTGACTGTGGTAACGTTTGTGATGGTCTGAGGGACCGGTACCACGATCGAGAAGTGCTCCGTGTCAGCATCGAACCATCCAGAGGATGAATCCTTCATCTTCAAAATGGCGGTGTATGAATAAGTTCCGGGGTCTGTTGGTCTCTCGAAGTGCAGAGTTATCGTCTTCTCCTCTGATATGGCCCCCACCGAGTACCTGATGGATTCCGCGAGGTACTCGCCAGTCGAGTCGTCCCTTATAAGTACCACGTAATAGCCAGGAGAGTCAAACTGGACCTTAACTCCGATTTCGACGGTGACTTTAACAGCCGTCTCGTTGGTGGGGGTTTCCTCCGTGCTTATACCAGTTATCCATCCCTCCGTAGCAAAGCTCCTCACTAGAGGGATGCATAGGATTACTAATAGAACCACCAAGCCCAACTTCAAGTGCGACGGTGGAATTTTCATTTTCACTCATTGTGATATGTATGATGCTTAAAAGGGTAAAACGCGGAAGTAAAGGGTCCACCCAATCCCATCTAATTTTTACCGTTGGACAGGAACAGAAAGAATTGTAAGTTAGGGATATATTGGAGGTGTTCCATACTGACGGGAAAGGGGGCTGCGAAAAGTGGAAAGTGCCATAGCTCTACTATTCTTTGCCATCATAATACTGCTCATGATCGGCTTGGTCGTCCAGATACAGACAGATTTCCTCTCTCTTTCAAATAATGTGCAGAAGATCCTAGCCCTTGAGAGGGAAAGGGCGAAGGAAAACGCTGAGATAAATTGGATGGGGAGATATGACGTTACATTGAGGAATCTCGGCACCAATACCAGCGTAAGGTACATCTACATTTACGTCAACGGCTCAAGGGTGCCGAACTTCCGCTTGAAAGTAGAAGATCTGGTAGCTATCGTCAATGGTACCCTGAGACCTCACTACTACTCAGAAGGCCTTCTACTGGGTCCTAACGTCAGGGTGAGATTAAACTTAGAGCAGTTCGGGCACTGGAGGATTCTCTACAATCTGGAGCAGATAGCTAGTGGTTCTTCCTCTTTGCTGCAGGTCCCCATTCCCTCAGATACGGATCCCTCCAAATACTTCCCTGACGAGCAGTTCCTGAACGCAAGCTGGTTAGACTTCGGGGCTGATGGTTACGCGCTGTATAGGAATCTGTCTGCCGTCACAAGGCCAAGGGTGGACACAGGGCTCTCGTCTGGAGAGAATTGGACCGTCTGTCTCTGGCTTAAGATCATAGATCACAAGAACTGGGGGAGCCCGTGGACGGTATTGGATATGGACTCTATTCAGATTATGGTGGATCCCAACTTCGATGGGGGGGAATATCACCCTAGGGTCTTCCTGAGGGTCGCTGGAACCGACCTAGTCCAAGGAACGGACTACGCGAATGCCACCAACTGGAACCATTACTGCCTCGTCTCCAATGGTACTCACATGCTCTTCTACGTGAACGGTAGAGTGGTGGACATGAAGAGCCAGCCCTCTCCTTTGAGTGTCTCTTACATCCAGTTACCTCACCAGCAGTATGAAAAGGCTGAGGTGGCTGCGTTCGACGATCTTTACATCGCTAGGAGATACCTCGAACCCAGCGCGGTGAGGGCCCTAGCCGCTAACGCGATATTCGATCCAGGAGTGCCGTACATATACTTCTCCTTCGATAGGCTCCCTAATATCATCACTAGGATCGATCTAGTGACCGATCTCGGCGTGATATTCGCTTCCAGTACCCCTCAGAGTTTAATACCTGGGTAGCGAACAGCACTCGCTGAGCGACATTTTTTTCATGAGGGAGCCGCCTCCTGTGATTTTGGAGCTAAATAATGGATGAGAAGGTTAATAAGAGTTACCGAGCGCACGAGCGCGGAGATGGAAATGAAAGCCCTGAGGAGGAATTTGGATGGAAGATTTTGGAAAAGGATTATCCTTATTCTGACATTATCGATCCTTATAGTCCCGGTTCTTCCAGTATACAGCAATCCGTTGCACCCATTCTGGAGCATCTTCACCTACGAGGTTCACGAGGGTGATATAGGCTGCCCAGCTTCCCCGGCATGTCACTGTAGCAAGGACCTAGATGTGGATCTGCTCATATCTCACCACGGTCTCAGGTTTGACGTCGAGTCCGGATTGAGGGCCAGCTGCTGTGGATGGGATGCTAGAGATATGGACGTACCAGTTACAGCGGAGGCGTTCATTGGAGCGATAGACTCCAACTATATCAAGCACCTCTATAACAAGTACGAGTTCCTGTTCCGCCCAGGATGGGAGGACCACGTCCTGAATCGCGAGCCATTCAGGGCATTCGCGATAGGGCACTCCCTGCTGAAGGCTGCCCCTACATTCGCCACCTTCAATGTGAGCCAGTGCTTCGGGAATGTCTGCGGACCATTCAAGATAACGGCTGAGGTGGAGGAAGGAGGGTGCTGCGGAGGCAGGTACGCCAATGTGTCGGTGTGGTTCAACAACTACGGCAAGTGGGAGCTCCTCCGCACGGAGAAATTCCACCTCTTCGGGCACTGCGGACACTGCGGTAGCTGCTCCTCCAGCGACGTGGTATCGGGCTTCTTCCCACACCTGAATGTCAACGGGATAGCTTACAGCTTCGCGTTCTTCTACTTCAACGTGACCTCCAACAGGTTCCTGACACATGAGGAGGCTATGAATTACTGTCACTGCAACCCGACCACCACTAGGATATCGATGATGCTCACCCCGTGCCCAGCGTACAGGTATGGAAGCGTGGCCTACGAGAGGAAGAGATCTTGGGACACCGATGAGGGACACATGTTCAGGTACTTCTACTCCAACGTCACCACTTGGGGATGGAGGTGGTGGCATCACTACTTCCGCTGGTTCCTCTTCTCTAACGATCTGGTGTACAAAGACTCCTTCGTCTATCCGAGCTTGGATGACGCTCCTATCAGGGAGATAGATTCGGAGAGTGTGACGGATCACCTGACCTTCTACCACAGGAGCGTCGAGGCCACGGCCTCCGCTAGCGTGGAGGATGTGCTCTTCTACAACGAGGACCTCCCTGTGTTCATCGCATCCCTCAATACCACCGATGGTATGGAAAGGAAGATCGTCTACGGTCCCGTCCTGAGGCCGACCATCCTCAATTACACCATTGAGACGATCGGGCCGAAGAGATACCATGTGAAGCTCTGGGTGGATCCGAACATCGTGTGGGAGAACAACTTCACCAAGGCTAAGCTACTTGTGATCTCCTCGTTTGAGAAGGAGAGAGACATAGATGAGATGATATGGCACTCTTACGCTGGCTCCCTCTTCAAGTTCACCGTATCTGATGAGTACGAGCTGCCGGGCCACTTGGTGGAGAGCGGGCATGGATGGGGATGTGGATGCCATCACAGCTACCACAACGTCTACGTCTTCGAGGGGACCATCGACCTGAATGGTAAAGATTTCAGCGGCATAGCGCTGCTGGCCTACAACAATCTGCTCTACTCGGATGCGATAGTGCTGTTCACCAAGCCCGACCACAAGGTCACGCCTGTGATAAAGGTCCTCGACAACGAGACGAGCGAAGTCATCCCCAGCGCAACTGTCATTATAGGCTCCCCAGATGTCAGACTTGAAGGTACCACAGATGGAACAGGTATGTGGCAGCCCGACCATCCCATAGACCCCGGACTCTACTGGGTTTACACCTACAAGGAGGGCTACCTACCGAGGAATGAGACTATACTCATAGACCACTCCGGGATCTATGAGATGAGGCTTCAGAGGGCTGAGGGAGTGCTCACGGTGCATGTCGTGGACAACGAGACTTCTGGACCTATAGATCAGGCTTACGTCGTCATGACCAAGGAATCTGATGGGATGAGCGCTTTCTCCTACACCGATGCGAATGGTACGGCTTACTTCTCCTCCGATGAGGGGACCTGGCTGATCACCGCATCTAAGGAGGGTTACTTCCCGTCCAATTTGACCATAGCCCTGACCTCCGACAACCTCACCTCCGAAGTGACCCTGCGCCTCGTGAGGAACCCGAACGCCACTACCGAGATCACCGCTGGTGCGAATTACAACACCAGAGTGATACTTGGCGGATGGCTTGACGTGGAGCTTCCGGGCAACTTTAGTGGGACCTACATAATCGTCTCCAAGTACGCGAAGTACTGGAACGGCTCCACCTACGTGACCGGCCTGCCGATGGTGTACAACGAGGTGGAGAACAAGACCTACGTGGATACCAGCGGAGGTAAGGGTCTGCAGTTCTTCCCGCTGTACGATCTGCTGGAGCATCCCGGCGAGGCCATGTCCCTCATAGGCAACAACGTGACCATAGAGCTCGTGAGGACTGATGGCTACACTGTGAGGGTCAACGCTAGGGTTGGAACGCTGAGATTCGACGATGTGCAGGTATCAGGTACCACCGTGACCGGTAGGCTAGTGTGGGACGATGGAACGGAGTTCAGGCCGCAGAACGAGTGGGAGTTCGTGCAGGTAGTGGTGGCTGAGACGGGCGATGCGGTGATAGTCAGTCCTGACGGGACGTTCACGCTGCATCTGAGCCACGAGCTGAGTTCATTCACCCTCAACGTGTTCTTCAAGGGACGCGGTGGGGTGGAGAGCTACCAGGTTCCCTTCTCGGGGAGCTACGTGTGGAAGGGCTAGGGGACTTAGGTGGACAGCGCCATCGGCCTCATCTTCTTTGTTTTTTTGACAGTGATAGCTCTCTCCTTCTTCCTTAGCGCGCAGACTTCCGCGAGTCAGTCAGTGGTCAAGATGAGGAAGAAACTGGAGATGGAGAGGGAGAGATCCAAAGAGAGCGTTCTCATAAGATGGTTAGACAGGTATAGCCTCCTGGTAGTTAATAGGGGAAGATCTACGGTGTTAAGGTATCTCTACGTCCACATCAACGGATCAAGGACACCCACCTTCTTCAAGGAACTCTCGATAAACGACACTAACCTTCCCGCTGGCACATGGACCGGTCCGGGGGTTCCGCTCGGGGAAGGTGAATCCGTGAAGGTGAGCCTCTTGGAGTACGTAAGGCCCCATCTAGAGTGTGATCAGCCCGATTGCACAGGGTTCGTCACCATTTATGATGATAGGGGTGTGGGGGATCTCAGGTGGGGGAACAACCCCATCGCAGCTAGGCTGGAGGCGGGGCTGAGGGGCTTCTCTCTGCACGTGGATCTAAATTACGATAACTGGGGAGTGGGTCACTTCCAGCTCCCCTCGAGTTACAACTACACCGGATGCTCCTGGATCATGGTCAGGAATCCCAAGGGATCGGGATCTCCTTGGCTCCTGCTGAAGCTTCAGGATTTCGAGTTTTGGGTGGACCCGCACTCAGGTAGTCCCAGAATCATCGCGAAGATAACCAACGGGATGGAACTGGATCAGCCCGATGAGAGAGTAGCGGCTCCGGATGAATGGAACCACTACTGCGTGACCACGAGGAGGTACTGGAATGGCACTAACTGGATCAGTGAGTTCTACTTCCTCGTCAACGGGCGAATTGTGGACTTCGAATCCGAGATAGATAGCGGCTTCCAGCCCAATCTGAACCAGATAAATCTTCCTCAGAGCACCAGCATGGCCGATGATGCTTGGTTTGATGAGATATTCGCTGCACCCACGTATCTCACTCCCCCTCAGGTGAGGAAGCTCTCCTTCGGGGATCTGCCTGAGGGTCTGAGCCCTGCCACTTACTCTAGGTTTTCCTTCGAGGATGCGAGGAACAAGATAACGGCTGTGGAGATAGTTACTGATCTCGGCAGGGTCTTCTCGTCCGAGTTCATGGAGGGATCTCCCGGTTTACCGTGAGGGGGGTGTGCTTATGTTAGGGATCGGGAAGTTGAGGTTTCCTCTCAGGGGAATTTCCCTGAATCTGAATATGGTCAGCGTCATAGAGGGGTTGGAATCGGTCGATCTGGAGAGCAAGAAGGAAAGAAGGAGAAAGGAACAGGAAGAGCTTAAGATACCAATCATAGGTAAGGAGATCTACGTAACCAGGGAGGAAGTTCCTCCTGGTAGGGAACTGATGAGGGCCGAGGGGACGGGCTTCACCAACGTCCTAGTGAGGGAGTCTGATGGAAGCTACAGGTACGTGGTCAACGAGTGGATGCTCACCAAGAACGACAAGAAACTGATCAACCTCATACTTTCGGACGTGATGATGTTCCAAGAGCAGTACTACGACAAACTCGTGGCTGGTAGGCTTGAGGAGGTTATACAGGACATAGTCAGGAAGTACAGGCTTGAGACCGAGTTCAACCTGAGGAAAGATGTGGTCATGTACTACGTGCTGAGGGACACCATAGGCTTCGGCATGATCCAGCCCCTCATATACGATTGGAACATAACTGACATCGATGTTAAGGGAACGGAGCCTGTCAGGGTGAAGATGAGGCGCTTCGCGGGCAGGTGGATAAACACCAACGTCAGGTTCCCGACGGAGATAGCTCTTAGGAGGTTCACCTCTAGGATCGCCTCGCTCTACGGGAGGGGTATAAGCGAGGCCACCCCGCTCGTCTCCTTCATGTACAAGAGCAAGGACGGGAGCCTCAGATTCAGAGTGGCTGCGAGCTTCGGCGGGGTTAAGAGCGAGCAGACCACTGTGCAGATAAGGAAGTTCCCCGCTAAACCGTTCCTATTCAATGACCTGATAAAGTTCGGGTCCCTCTCACCCGAGGCAGCCGTGGCCATATGGATGATGGTCGACCACAAGGGCAAGGTCGCCTACTCGGGCCCAGTGGGTACGGGCAAGACCACCCTCCTCAACGCCGCCCTGGCCATGTTCGATCCGAGAAAGAAGCTGGTAACAATAGAGGACATTGAGGAGCTCGCTCTGAGGTTCAAGGGTAACAGTTGGGTCCCCTACTACGCTAGGGGAGGGGAATTCTACGAGATAGTGAAGTTCGCCCTCAGAATCACCCCCGACCTCCTGATACTGGCTGAGGTCTTGGGAAGGGAGCTGGGGGATGTGATCGCTTCTCAGACCGGTCACGGGCTGGCCTTCACCATACACGCCAACACGGTGGAGGAATTCAAGCTGAGGGTCAGGATGCTCCTCAGGATGTACTACGGAGAGAACGCCAGTGAGGAGCTGATCAATTCGGTGATGAGGGAGCTCTGGTCCCTCCTCTTCCTGAATATAAAGGAGGACAGGAGGGTCTTGGACCAGATCTACATGGTAGACATAAGCACGGGTGATATGATACGTGTGTACCAGCACCCCACCGACTTCGATCTGGACAGGTTCCTGTGGCAGCTGCACTCCAGAACCAACGTACCCGTCAGCGATCTCAGGGATGAGTTCGAGGACAGGCTGGACTTCCTACTCACTCACATGGACTTAGAGCTGGAGGACTTCTACAGGGAGCTGGTCAGGTGGTATTACAGGAGGTGAGCCCTTGGAGATAACACTAGAGACCATATCCCTCATCGTGATAGCTCTTACGTCAATCATCGTAGTGGGATCCATAGTGTTTGAGGTCCTCCCCACCCAAATGAAGATCATGGAGCCGGGTATAATGGTTAGAGTCGAGGACTCTGAATTCTCACAGAATAGAACTTGGTTCATCATTTCTATTACATCAGATAGCGAAATTCAGAATATTACGGTTATGAAAACTAATGGATCTCCATGCAATGTGAGCGAGATCTCATACACAGAGAGGACCGTCAAGTTGTTCGGCTACTGTGACGGGAATCTCAGAGGAGATGTTGTAATCATAGCCGTGAATGTTGGAAAGCACGTGTTCCAGTACAACGTGGGCCTTTGAACATCCCTGAAATTTTTGAATCTTAGCCATTAGAACTGATTATATTGTGCATTCAACCAGTCACTAATTAATCTATATAATTGGGTTTACCATAAAGACATGATTGCGTGGAGAGCCTCTGTTCTCTTTTTTCCTACAAATTTTCCAGATCTAAACTGTCTTTAAAGAAAAATAAGGGACGTCGGCGATTGCTCTAGGAAAAGAAAGGCTATCTTTTTATTTGGATGGCAGATGATAAAGGAGGGTGTATAGTCCTTGCAGATAACCGTGGAAAAGGTCGTGTGGATCGCCTTGGTACTGGTGGTTGTGGCAGTCGTGGGTCTCTTCCTGATGGGTCAGGTGCTCACTGGAGCTCAGCAGGTCGGGCAGAGGTTCTATGTTAGGCTGATAAACAGCCAGTACTCCGATGCTGACTCCTCCTACGTCATCAGCTTCAGAATAGTGAACACCGGTGAAGGAGGAAACACGCTGACTGGTATAGACCTCTCTCCCGTCGGGTTCGGCTCTGGCGCTTCCGTGACTCCAATAAGTCCCGCTGACCTCACCACTCTGAACATACCGCCGAAGGGTACAATGGATATCACTGTGAAGGTCTCTGGAGGGTACGTCTCTGGAAGCAAATCCTTGGTGATAACTGCTACTTTCAGTGATGGAACGACCGCTGCCCAGACTATAGAGATTCCGTAAGGGGACCTCCCCTTGGAACTCTCTTTTTCCAAGCTCGCTATGGTAGGTATAGTTTTGGTTGCCTTAGCTATAGTCTCTACTGCTTTTATCAAGGCATACAGCCAGTATTCCGAGGCCCACACATACATAAGCAGGCTCTCATCCAAGGCTTCCAGCAAATCCATAGCGGTCGTGGCCTGCTATACCAACACCACCTACCGCTTGAGCGGGGGAAGCCTCGTCCCCGATCACAATTACACTGCCATACACTTCTACAACTACGGAGACTGGGTTTACACCGACAGGATATCCGTGTTCTACAGTGAAACCGGGGAGAACCTCACGATCTACTACAATGGAACCAAGTACTCAGAGGTGAACGGAACTGTCATATCGTTCCCAGCGAAGGAATTGGTTGAAGTGGATGTCAACCTAACAGATCTCCCCTCCATATCCTCCTACCCATCAGAGGACTACTACCTCGTGATAATGTGGTTGGAGTCTGGTGATGTAGAAGTTGTTAGATGCTATAGCCCTTGAGCTTGAAAAGAGGGGAGTATATAACGCTAAGGAGAGGCTCGAGGGGGCCATAAAGAAGGTAATCGCCTCCTCACTGCTACTCGGAGTGCTCGCTTACGTAACGGGCTATTACGTTGTGCTCGTCCTCATCCCTCTCTTCGCCATCATGCTCCTTTACGGTCTCTTCACCACGGGGAGGGATTACGGGCTCGTGAACAGAGAGACTGTGCTCTTCGCGTTGCATGGCTTCATACTAGCCAACGCAGGTTTCGATGTCACGGGCATATTTGACCAGTTCGCCCGAATGAGGGAATATGAGGGGAGCTATGTCTTCAGGAAGATCATGGGTTACTTCTACTTTATGGGCATGGACCTGAGGGAAGCTATCAATAGGGTTCTCCAAGAGGAAAAGAGACTGGGAGTGAGCTTCAAGAGCTTCCTGACGAGCATATACAACGGGATGACAACGGGAATTGATACCAAGGGGATTTTCAGTATGGTTATACAGCAGGAGATCATAGACAGTCAGAGGAATATTGAGACATTCGAACGGTTCATAAACTCCTTCCTGAGCGGTCTCATGCCCTTCATCATAATGACCCCCCTCATGCTGGTTCTCCTCGGTGGAGTGGCCAACATGCCCTTCGTCGAGTACTTATTCATCAACCTCGCCCTAGGGCTTGGTGTCGGGCTCATACTCCTGTTCTCAGAGAACAAGTTCCTGTACTACCCCGAGCAAATAATGTTCAGTGGGAAGTTGTTCTTCATCCAGCTGATTTTCGCCGCTCTGGTCTCTGTAGCTGGTTACTTCATAATCGGCACTTACTCCCTGTTCTTGGGGGTCCTGACCTTTTTCATCGTAGGATATCTAGCTACTAAGGAGTACATTGGGCTGAGAAAGGACACCTACACGTTCCTTCCGGTTTTCCTAGCCGATTTGGGAGGGAGGATAAGTATAGGGCAGACATTCACCGAGGCTGTGACCTCGATGCCCCTAGACATTTACGGGAGGTTCTCGAAGGTCCTCAAATTCAGCCTAGGTAACCTAGTTAATGTGGGGGAGATACCTGAGAAGAAGGACTTCGAGAGGATTTACGTTTACAAGATATATAAGAAGCTGATAACGGATCTCCAGAAGGGAATCTACGGATACGAAGCGCTTCTTAACGTCAGAACGATAATAGCTCTCATGTCCACCGTTTACGAAAAGATAAGGGGTACTCTCTCCATGAACAGCTTTCTGATGGCAGTTAGTCTCTCTTTCAGCATGCTCTTCGTTGACCTCATGGCCTTCCTAGGTGAGAAGGTGTCCGAATCCATGGCTCAGGTCCAACACGCGGGAACCCAGATAGCCACGGGGATGCAGGGTATGTTGATGCTGCTCTCCTTCCTCAAGGCGAAGACGTGGATAATCGATGTTTACTTTCTATTCGCCGTTATGTTCATCTTCATATTCGGGATCTTCACAAGCAGCGTCTCAGATGGTACTAGGCATGGAAACATTCAGAGTATATTATACGCGATAGTCTCGATGATAATGATAGTGGTTATTCATTCGCTGGTCTCCCCGGCACTCTTCGCGCTCTATCGCTGATCTCCAATGGGAGGTTCAAAATGGAGACCGCGGAGAATGTGAGCTGGATAGCGATTGTCCTCGCTATTTCGATCGTTGTAGGTCTCTTCATAGCGTATCAGACCACTATTTCCGCTAGAGAGCTGGAAGAGGACATTTACGTGAGGATACTGAGATCTGAGTATCTCCCTGAGCCACCCTTTAACCTCGCGAGCGATGCTATCTATAGCTTTTCATATCCTACATCTCTATACGGCTACCTAAGGGATCCAACGGGTGGATACGCCATAGATCTCAGGATTAGTAACGCAGGTAGCTCCCCCATAGTTAAGCTTCAATTCAAGACCCTAGGCTTCGGGCGGGGAGAGGTGTACCTCATCACAGGAGAGAATGTGACGGGTGGTTATCAACTAGATGCCCCTCTTGACCCTAAGGAAAGCTTGGAGCTCTCCCTTTTCATTCCTTCCGAGTACGTACCCAGCGGTAAGATCCTGGTGGTAGGGGGTACCCTAGATAATGGGAAAATTGTCTCCAAAAGCGTTGAAGTTCCTTGATTTCAGGGGAGGATCAGTTCTTCCCCATCTACTTTGAGTCTAGATCTTCCTGCCTCAGTGATCAGTAGGTAGCTGCCAGGGTTGAATATGATCGAACCTCCTGCTCCTGCTATTAACTCTCCTCCGGTGGGCAGTTGAAGGAGGTATATCGAGAGATCGCCTTTGTAGAGTACCTTTCCCCTTAAATTGAGACCTATTTCCTGCATCTCCTCTCTAACGCTACTGACCTCCAAGTAGGTGGGGAGGGCCCCCTCCCCACAGGGAAGCACGAGCGTCCTCCCGCCGAGCTCCAAGTCGCATCTGTTGTGTACTATGAGGATAGGGTTTGATTTGGGTATCGGGACACCACTCAATTTGATGGAGATCGCCTCTTCGCAGACGATCAATCTGACCTCGGGACGGAGGGTAGGTAGGGAGGAGACCATCATTATTGAGGCGCAGGTAGAGGAACATCCCATCGGTAGCACCTCGACGCGGTAACCCGAGGAGGTAAGCGTGCATTTGGGTTTGGGTCTAAAAGAAAGGTCAGCCCTCAAACGGATGATGCTAGCTTTCTTCTCATCCAAGATATCCACCTTGACTCCTTTCTCTCGGCCAATCTCTCCGATATGGACTTAGCGAGGATGCTTCTCCTTACCTCCTTGAGAAACTGGAGAAAGCTTTCCTCCACATTGGTCCCCTTCAGCGCGGATATCGGGACGACTCTGCACCTTATGCCCAAGAGGGAGGCTATCGTCTCGGCACTCTTAGCATGTGGAAGGTCTTGCTTATTAGCGAGTATTATGAGAGGCACGGAACCAGCAGACTCCCTCGCCTCCTGATACTGGCTCAACGCGTAGACCATCTGAACTGGACGTGCGCTGTCGATCACGAGCATCACCCCATCCTTACCCTTAGCCAGCACCTTCCTCACAGGGGCGAAGGCTATCTGTCCCGGAGTTCCGGTTATGGTGACCTTCCATATCTCGTTCGAGGGGTCCACGAGATCTATCTGATCCCTCCTGTATATCCTGTCCTCAGTAGCGTCCCAGAGGACTATGCCGTAGTCGAAGCCAACGGTGGTTGAGAAGGTGCCCTTGGAGTAGTCCATCCTGACGGCCCAAGGATCGAGCCTATGAATCAAGGTGGACTTGCCAGCTTGGTGCGGGCCCATCACCACCAGTCTCATCTTTCTCATCGGGCACCCCACCACCCTTGAGAACGTTCAGGGCCCTTTCTATGCCTTCCTCAACCTCCCTTTGCAGCTTCTCTCTATCTTCACCCCCATAGTTGGGATCCATCAGGAGGGCTAGCTTCCTCTCCAAGGAGTTTAAGTATTGCTCGCTTATCCCCGCCTTCTGGAATATGGGTTTCATGTCCTCGTAGGTGTCCTTCAGGAACTCGAATTTCATTCTGAGCTTTCTTAGTTCGGAACTGGGAGCTCTGGGGAGTATCTTCCCATCGGAGATTGTGGTAAGCCCCTCCTCCTCCAAGTTAGAAAGGAACCACTCTCTCCACATCTCCGGTATGAATGAGAGTTCCCCTATCTCAAGGTAGCCCTTTTCCTCCAGTTGTTCTTTCACGTACTCCCTCCATCTCGGATAGAGGGAGAGCAGCTCCTCCATTAGACCTGGTAGAGAGTAAGCCGTGCTTGGGAGTCCTCTAGAGAGTCTGAAGGCCCTGAGAGTCTCTATTAGGCTCTTCAGGAAGTCGGACTCTGTTCTGTAGGACAGCTTCTCCGGCTGGAACTTGATCTCGTCAGTGAAGTGATCCAGCTCGCTGCTGAGCTCTTTGAGGGCATTCACCGTGTCTCCAAGCCTTGAAACCTCGTACCTCAGGCTGGCTATCTCCTCGGGCATGGAGATGATGCAGGGGAGCCTCGGTGAGCTCAGTCCTATCATCGATATGGCCTCCGTGAGATGGGGCATCTTCCGGCTGATCTTATCCAAGACCTCCCTCTTGACCGCCTCAAGCTCGGACCTCAAGTTCAGCAGTCTAATGGAAGTAGAGAGGAGGGTTTCCGAGTCGTCGGATAGCCTTCTTATTATCTTAAGGAGACTAGTTACCCCGTAAGACTCCTTCCCGAAGTTAGAAGAGAGCCAGCTTAGGATCTGATCCTTGAGGGATGATACCTCAGAGAGGAGGAGGAAGGTGCACCCTCTCAGCTCTAGCTCCTTCCTGTTGTCTTCCATCCTCGCCAAGGCTTCGAGTATCTCGTTGAGTAAATCGTCTGTTATCAGCACGGCCTCCTCGCCCCTTCTCACTTGGCCTTGAGACTTGGTCCCATCCACAGCCCTTTCTAACTCGGGCTTAATCTTATTCCAAATTTTCTTGGCTATCTCTAGATCCTGAAGGCTTTTTATTCCTTCTATCTCAGCCTTGAGTGTTCCATCCCTGATCTCAAGGGATTCTAGGGTCTTGAGGAGTACACCCCTCACGGCTTCTAAGAGACGAGCCTCTGTCTCCTTAAGCTCCTCCTCGGTAGATACAAGTATCTCTCTTAGCTTCTTAGCCTTAGACTTCTTCCTGAAGAAACTCCTCATGTAGGACTTGTCAACGGAAAGATTCACTAGGGACGTGAGGACGAAGTTCCTGACTATACTGACCTTGTGGGAGATCTCCTTAGAGACATCGGCCATTCCTCCTAGGCTGGAGATCTCCTTAAGCGCATCCTCCAAGGATCGGCACCTGCTGAGGACCCTCACAATCACATCTAGAACTCCGTCCTTCCTCAACAGGTTAACGAACTTATTTATCCTCTCGGGGGGAAGGCCAGAATTCCTCAGGTGATTGAGTATCTCCTCCAAGGTCTTCGGTTCCATCCATTATCAGGGAGTCGTGGTCCACCCAAAATATAAATGCATCCTAGTGTCCCTTACGCATGATGTTGGAAAGATATTTGGAGGAAGATGAAGCGAAAAGGTTGGAAATGAAGTTACTCATTCTCTCACTCTATGAGGACGTTTATTATGTGGTGAATGACCTCAGGAGAGCTGACAGCCTCCTCAAGGCCTCGAGCCCCCTTCTCAGGAGGAGCTTCGACAGAGAGCTCAATGAACTAGAGAGGGAGGTGTCCCTCCTGATAAATGGAATGAGCAGAGTTCTCGATCGAGCCGAGGGGGAACTTCCGAAGAGGGAGGAGATGAGAAGGCTCAGGGAAGATATCAGGAGGATGAGGAATAGGATAGGCGACCTACTCACCCAGATAGAGCGAGAGATAGAGCTTGCGACGTCCGTTTTAGGAGAGGTGCTCAGGAGGATGCCGGATGCAGGAGCCGAGATAAGGTTCCTAGCAGCGAGGGTAAACGAGGCACCAGCCAAGCTCAGTTACATGCCAAGCAACTATTTGGAGATGCTGGTGGACCTGATGAGGGACATGCTTCCTCCCTACGACGGGGATGTTGAGTCCATAGCCGACAAGCTCGATGAGATAGGTGAGGTACTTAGGGAGGTCTACAGCGACTTCGAGGAGAGGGAGATCGCTAACAAGATCAAGGACCTCATGGAGATCCTCGGATACCTCAGGTTCTTGGTGGGGAAGTACAGGCAGTTGGCTCCTGGAGTGGCTAGGTACCTTGATGAGCTGAGGAGCAGCTCAGTCATCTTCCCGCGCGGTGGTGAATGATGCCCGAGCTGACTAAGGAATTCAGGGCCATACTTGAGAGGTTCGCGGACGATGCGGGGGAGGACTTGCTCTTTATAGGGCTGTTCACTCCCGACGGGATATCTCTCTACGATTCCCTCTCCGAGGAGATGGTTAAGGATTTCTTCCTTGCCTCAAGCGCAGCCATAGTCGAGATATCCCGGTCTCTCTCAGAACACGCTGGCTTGGGAAGCTTCAATATGTGCCTTCTGAGATCTGAGAACGGTTGCATGGTGCTTGCCACAGTAGGGAAGGATGTCTACCTGGGGCTTGGAGTGAGGGATTACAATGACATGAAGGAGAAGATAGACTACCTGATATCGGAGCTCAGGTCGTACCTTGGAGGCGATGGGTCGGAGATTAATTAAAAATATTTTACAAAAAGAGCTGCCTACCCTAGAAAAACTATTTTAGAATATCACTCCACAGTATCCCGATGCCCTTCGGAAGACTCATCTCAAATCTGCTGGGCCTCTTCAGGAGGTCAGCAACTCTGGTCATTCTGGGACTTGATGGGGCCGGTAAGACCACCCTACTGAACTACTTAAGGAAGGGAGAGCCTGGATCGACGATACCGACGGTGGGAGCGAACTACGAGAGGCTCAGAGTCAGGAACCTCGAATTTAATGTATGGGATCTTGGAGGACAGAGGTCCCTCCGAAGGATCTGGGCTGAGTACGCAGAGAAGGCAGATGCCATAATATTCGTCATCGACTCCGCCGATAGAGAGAGATTTGATGAGGCAAAGGCGGAGCTCTGGAACGTTATCTCGATGATGAAGAGGAACATCCCCCTTCTAGTGCTGGCCAACAAGGCGGATCTGGAGGATGCTGCCACGGTCATGGAGGTGATAGACTACTTCGACCTGACCAAGCTGGAAGGGATACCTTGGCAGGTGGTATGGACCAGCGCCCTTACGGGCTTTGGATTGTTTGAGGCGTTCGCTTGGCTCTACGAGCAGCTCACCGGTGGAGAAGTCATTCATCCAATGAGGATCGAGGAGCTCGTGATCCTCGACGAGCATGGCAACCCTCTGGTGTCGACATCTTCATCTAGGAGCCTCACTCTGAGCGCGTTTCTATCCCTCACTAAGAACTACACGGAGGATGCCTTGAGGGACATCCCCCAGTCCATAGAAATGAAGGACAGGAAGATCGTGATAGCCTACAAGAAGGGGCTGCTTGCAGCTGCCTTGATACCAAAGAGGTCCCCAGAGAGCAAAGTCAGGGCCCTTTTAATGGATGTGATCAACAGCATATCGAAGACCAAGGACTACAGTAAAGTGAAGGACATTCTTATTGACATGATGGCCAGGTACGCCGAGTGACCAACGAGTATTTCTAAGCCCTCGCTCTCCTGAAACATCTGTGATCTGACACGCTGGTATCCTTTTATTATTCCAGAGTAGTTGAGAGTGGAGGATTATGGGGCTTGAGTATCTACTGCTCGCCTCGCTCGAGCCGGGAGGTCTAGAGATCATTGCTGGCTATCCAAAGAGCTTCTCAGATGAGATGGGAACGGTCCCCCTTAGGTCCTTCCCATTCTCAGCTAAGGGAGGGGAGATCGTCAAGTTTGTCCATGGAGGGTTCTACTTCGTTGGTATAACCATGAGGCTGGAAGGAGAGAGGCCGCGAGCGGGGATAGCGTCCCTCCTAGCAGTTTCTAAGAATCAGGGTGATGTCTCGAGGCTGGAAGGTGGGCTGATTCAAGTCTACAGGCAGTTGAGCGAGAACAAGGCGCTGACTAAGGAACTCCTGAAGAGTATACTCCCAGACATATTCAGGACGCTTGAGAGCTATGAGGCCTCGGGAGAGGAGAAGAGATACGATCGGGGAATAGTAGATAAGGCCCTTGAGAGATCTAGGGGCCTCTTCTTCATGTAGGAGGTGATACTTTGGCTCCCCTGTTGTCCATCCTGATGAGTCCCTATCCCCTAGCCCATTTGGTGGGATTGGTATCCGAGATAGCGATCTCTCTTTACATATTCGCGGAGATACTCCGGACAAGAGAAAGGAGGTTACTCCTCTCTCTGAGCACATTCCTAGTCTTTGCCCTCTCAGAGTTCTCCTTGGTATTTTACTACTGGTTAAACAGGAGCGTCTTTCTGGTTTACGCCGAGACCACAGTGAAGATATTCAGCTGGTTCCTAGCTCTGAGCTTCCTCCTCCTATCATCCGCAGCAGTAGCTACGCTTGCGGTATACCTAATGGAGTTCAGGGTTTTCTACCTAGTTCCAACGATGATATTCCTCTTCGTCTTCTACGTGCTCTTCTACACGTATTACCTCTTCAGGGCCGTCTTCTTGGAATATGTAAGGTCTATTGATATTATGAGAGTGTCTGTAACCTTTGGAATCTCCATACTCTTCGTCATAGCCCTAGCTGGTGAGGTACTATTTGCCATGATATATAGGAGAACGAAGAGTCTGAGGGTCCTGAGCTTCATAATAGGGACGGCCATCATAGGATTCATTAACTTGGCAGGCGAGTTCCTCCTTGAGCTGGTTCCAATGGCGTTAATAGAGGAGCCCCTAGGGATCTATGAAACCTACCTCTCCCTCATGAAAGGATGGGCCTTGAACCTCCTCTACATGGCTGTCTCCTTAGTCTTGCTCTTGGGCCAGACCAAGATACTTGACGCTCTCGCTAGGTTCAGGGGTCTGAGAGTTAGGAGAGAAAAATCGTGGATAGAGAAGATGATGGAGGAGGTATGAGGGATCAGGGTACCGATACCAAGGGGAGTACCTCCTCCAACTCAACTTTTCTGTTGGAGTTAGAGTCCTTCCACTCTAGGACGATAAGCACCTTGCCGTTCACAACCTCCGGATGGTTGAGGAGGTAAAGCAGCGCCGCTCTGGTGCCGTACCTAGTCAATCCGGCGACTCTTATGGTGAGTTGGCCGCCCTCACACTTAAGGTATATTATGCCGTAGTCCTCAGAGCCGAAGCTCGCCCTGTACCTAGTCCCATTAACCCGCAGGATCAGGTCGCCCATCTCCACACCGTAACTGTGCCAGGGTTGCGGTCTCACTGCCTCCCTCCCTATTATGACCTTGCCCGCAACTCCCTCTCCGAATCCCGCTAGCAGGTCCTCGTTGTACAGCAGATCAGCGTACATACCGGAGTAAGCCATAGACTTCGGAAAGTCGCTGGGTAGGATGCACCCGGCCGGGGAACTTTCCCTTGCGGGAGATGGTGATCCAGTGGGTATTTTAGGGGGGCTCCTAGTACTACTTGAGGCCTTGACGAAGTGAGCAACGATCACATGATCCTTCTTGACCTGCAACCTGAGTACCCTGCTGTATACTTTGCGATGACCATCTAGCGTCCAGTGGTCGAACTTATATCCGGCGTTGGGAACGGCCCTCAGGACTATCCTCTTACCCTCTTTCATGGAGTGCTTTCCTTGGCCGAGGGGCTTCACCTCCCCCGCATAGGGAGGATCCACTTCGATGATCACCTCATGTAACTTCCTGAAGGTCGCGGTGGTCGGCTGAATAGTGACGGTTGGTATAGGTATTATCGTGATTGGAGGCTTGGGTATGGTCACGGTAGGCTCCGTCTTGGTTACAGTGATTATCGGTATCGGTACGGGGGTCGGCAGCTGTATTGGGGGAGGAAGTATGGTCGCAGTGGGAGGTTTAACGGGAGAAGCCGATGCCAGAGCGTAGCTCGACACCAGTAGCGCAGCGGCGAGGAAGACAGTGATCCTACTTAACTTCACTTTACTTCCCACCTCCTGAAAAAAATTATCGAGACAAGCTAAATAAATAATTTGCTCATCCAAGGCAGTTAAATATAAAACCGGCGTGAAAATCACGCTTTTTCACAAACATAGATTGAAATATCCGCTCGACAGTTCGGGATTAATGTTACATACCAATTAAAAATCGATGAGAGTATTACGCCGATTAGCCACTGTAGCTGTCATATATTTGCTCGACCTCTGAGAGATCAGTTCGCTGAAAAGTAGCTTCTAGCCCGCACAAAAAAGCTATATCTAACTCCGGTCTCTCTCCTAGGGTGTTTCCCTGGATCTCAAGTGGAGAAGCCGGATGGTAACGGAGGGGCCAGAGAGGGCCCCCCAGAGATCCTTGTTTAAGGCTGCAGGTCTTGATGATGAGGACCTCAGTAAGCCCCTCATAGGTATAGCTAACTCGTGGAATGAGATAGTTCCTGGCCACGTTCATTTAGATAGAGTGGCTGAGGCCGTGAAGCAGGGTGTGAGGGAAGCTGGTGGGACTCCTCTGGAGTTCAACACCATTGCGATATGCGACGGTATAGCTATGGGACACGAGGGCATGAAGGCTCCACTTCCCAGCCGCGAGTTGATAGCCGGTAGTGTTGAGCTGATGGCAAAGGCTCACGCTTTCGACGCCCTAGTGCTGGTAACCTCGTGTGACAAGATAACCCCGGGAATGCTCATGGCGGCAGCTAGGCTCAACATCCCTGCTGTCCTAGTCAATGGCGGGTGCATGTTGCCTGGAGTGGTGGATGGGAGGGAAATGGCGGTCAGCCACGTGTTCGAGGCCGTTGGTCAGTACAAAGCTGGGAAGATAAGTGAGGAAGAACTGAGGAGGATTGAATCCATGGCCGTCCCTGGCCCCGGATCCTGTGCGGGCCTTTACACGGCCAACACCATGGCCATAGCAGCCGAGGCTCTGGGTATGGCTCTTCCGTGGACATCCACCATACCAGCCGTCTCGGCGGAGAGGATCAGGGCTGGGAGAGCAGCTGGAAGGGCCGTGATGGATCTGTTGAGGAGGAGCATAAAGCCAAGGGATCTGATGACGAGGAAGGCCTTCGAGAATGCCATAAGGGTCGATGTGGCCCTAGGTGGATCCACTAACGCGGTGCTCCACCTGATGGCGATAGCCAAGGAGGCAGGAGTAGATCTCCCCTTAGAGCTCTTCGACGAGATAAGTAGAGAGACGCCCCACATCACCAACCTCAATCCTGCAGGCCCGCACTACGTCCGGGACCTCCACTACGCTGGCGGTGTGCCAGCTGTCTTCAAGGAGCTGGCCGAGCTGATGCACCTCGATCAGCTCACTGTCGCAGGGGAGACTTGGTCGGAAATAGTGAAGAGGGCCGAGATAAGAAATAGGAACGTGATAAGGCCTAAGAGCGATCCTTACCATGAGCAGGGTGGTCTAGCGATCCTCTGGGGATCATTGGCCCCGAGAGGAGCTGTGATAAAGCAGACCGCCGTCGACCCGGAGATGCTAGTCTTCAGGGGAAGAGCCAAGCCCTTTGACTCGGAAGAGGATGCTGTTCAGGCAATATTCGACGGGAGGATAGCAGAGGGCGATGTGGTGGTGATAAGGTACGAGGGACCGAAGGGGGGTCCCGGGATGAGGGAGATGCTCACGGCTACCGCAACTATAATGGGCATGGGACTCAAGAGGGTTGCCCTCATAACAGATGGGAGGTTCTCGGGGGCCACGAGGGGTCCAGCTATAGGACATGTCTCACCAGAAGCTGCTGAGGGTGGGCCAATAGCTTTAGTAGAGGAGGGTGACGAAATCCTCATAGATGTACCGAACAGGAGGCTCGACCTCTTGGTGGACGAAGACGAGCTGGAGGAGAGGAGAAAGAGGTGGACGCCACCTCCTCAAAAAGAGAGTGGGTTCCTAGCAATTTACTCCATGCTGGCAGCCTCAGCTGATGTCGGGGCCGTGATGAGACCTGATCTGAGCATCACTCGGTGAGCTCCTTAGGTACCTCTCCTTTTTTCAGCTTCCTCTTGAGATAGATCCTGAAGATTGTTATGTATGCTGTGTAGAAGAAGGTCCCGTACGCGAACCCTAAGAAAGCCAATCCCAGAAGTATCAGTAGGGCGCCCATCAATCCGTTGAAGGCCAAGGTGGGATATCCTAGGACTATCAGCATGGGCTCAGTGATCATTAGCCTAGCCAAGGGATAAGCCAAGAGCCAAGCTAGTGCAATCAATAAATAGGGGTGCCTGAGCCTCTCCGGAAGGGGAAGAGCCCCTACTATCCTATCGAGGTAGTATGAGAGGACGAGCAGGGGTAGGAAGCTAGCCAAGGTATAGGGAACCCCGTGGTATCCGCTCGATAGTACAGTAACCACGAGAAAGGCGATCATCGGTACTAGGGTACAGAGCAGACCTATCCACCTTACGTAGATGAATTTCGGGGGAGCCTTGTACATCCAGCGGACCTCCCCACCACACATAAAAAGGTAGATGGTGACTAATCACTCCAGTATCTCGTAGGGAGACTCTGTAGGCCATTTAGGTACTAAGGGGACCATCATTATACCGCCAACTGCCACATACCTGAGCACCTCCTTCCCGGTGTTGTGAATCCTGTGCCTCACACCCTCAGGCAGGAAAACTCCGTAACCGGCCTTCACCGGATACTTCTGGCCTTCTATTTCCACTTCTCCCTCCCCTTGCAGGATGTAGTAAACCTCCTCGCACCTATGCCTGTGCAAGGGGGTGTGATGGCCCGGATCTACCTCCACCACTCCCAGAATGAGGGTCTTGGGATCCGGATCCACGTTCTCCGGATATATTATCTTCAGGTCCCTCACGGGTTTCCTCTCACCAGCCCCCTTCTCCATGGGAGCGCCACCAGTAATCTCCTCAGGGCTAACCACATACTTAGGCATAATCACACCTCACCCGTTAGATCTTTCTTCAGGAGCTCGTGAGGGGGAGAGAACACCTCAACCACTACCGTGTCCTCCATAGCCTCCGCCTCGTGCTCAACATAAGGGGGGATTATGTAGGCATCACCTGGATTAAGCTCATGCGTCTCGCTTCCTATCCTTATCCTGAGCCTTCCTCTCACGATGTAACCTGACTGCTCGTTAGGATGGGAGTGAGCAGGCGCTACTGCCCCTTTCCCCAGTGAAATCTCCAAGAGGAGTATTTTCTCACCCAGCGCGAGGGCTCTCCGAGTGACGCCCGGCCAGGTCTCATATGGCTTGGCCTCGACCCTCCTAACCATCTTATACATATCATCACCGCGGATAAGGGCCGGAAACGATATTAATCTTTGCTCGGATACTCCATGAAACATATATGTTTCTATTAGGGCGTCTTTTCATTTTAATAATCATCATACCCCAGATATTACAACATATATTGATAAGATTTAGGAGGAGTTAATGCTGAAACTTAACGTTAAAAAGATGGCCATTTCGAGCAACGGTTCCTGAAGCTTGGCCTTGGGCTCAGCGGGGACCGGAGAGCCATCTTTATATTAATTGCCTAAGGAATGTTAGACAACAGACAGGGTGCTATCTATGGCTAAGGAGGAAGGTGGAAGCCTCATTTTTGGGAGATTCACTAAGCCCTTTGACGTGAAGGATCTCCCAGACTTCCCAGGATGGGCTGCGATGTTCGGACCGGGCTTGGTGTGGGCAGGGCTCTCCCAAGGAAGCGGAGAGCTCATATGGTGGCCCTACATGGTGGCCAAGTACGGCCTCTTCTTCCTCGGATGGCTCCTCTTCTACGCCTCCCTCCAGTACTGGGTCAACCTAGAGATTGCTAGGTATACCATGGCCACTGGTGAGTCCATATTCGAGGGATTCCACAGGGTTAATAGGCTCTACGGATGGTTCGCCTTCTTCGTGGCTCTCGTGGTCTATCTGTGGGTAGGAGGCTATGTATCAGGCGGTGCGACCGCATTAGCTGCGCTCACAAAGTTCCCACCGGGATGGGATGCTGCAGGCCAGACCAGGTTCTGGTCCGAAGTGGCGATCTTCCTCATTTGGGTCATGTTCATGATAGGTCCCGTGGCCTACAAGATAGTGGAGTACATAGAGAGCTTAGCTGCTATAGTGTCATTCGGCGGCATGCTTCTCGTCGTGCTCTTCTCGCCTGCCGTAGGTAAGGTCGTTGGCGAGTACTTCCCCGCCCTGATACCCTTCAGCCAAGGATTCAACCTACTTCCTTCCAACTTCGACAAGGCTGACATGGGCATCTTCATAACGCTGATAGCCTACACGGGAGCTGGAGGTATATGGAACCTCCTGTACAGCTTCTGGGTTAGAGACAAGAACGCCGGTATGTCTGCCCACATAGGCAGGGTGACCAGCCCCATAACTGGTGAGCCAGAGCCCATACCCGGAGTCGGAGTAGCTTTCCCTGACACGCCAGAGAACAGGAAGAGATGGAAGGATTGGATGACTTGGCTCTGGGTTGACAACCTATTCGGAGTCGCGTTGAACACCCTCACGATAGTGCTCACGACCCTGCTGACCTATGCCGTCCTCAGACCAGAATACCTCCAGAAGGGAGCTGAAGCGCTGCCTAAGGGCTTTAAATTGGTGGTCGTGCAGGCCGAGTGGTTCGGTCACCTCTGGGGAGATGCAGGAAGGGCTGCTCTCTACCTGATAGGGTTCTTCTTCTTGGTCGATGCCTACATAACCGCTTTGGACGGAGTCGGTAGGATATTCGCCAGCAACGCCTACACCTTACCGGGCGTGCCCGAGAAGATAGAGTACAGGAAGATCTACTACTACCTGATAACCATATATACGGTGATAGGAGCGATAACTGTGCTGCTCCAGAGGCCGGGCTTCCTGATAATACTCACCGGTGTCACCAACATGTTCATAATGGTGATCTACACTTGGCTCTTCCTCTACCAGAACTGGTACATGCTGCCTAAGATACACCCGGCCGGCAAGGTGGTCAGGCCCTCGTGGATACCATTCATCTTCATGCTCATAAGCGCCATAATGTTTACCTACGCCTTCGCTCTCTACCTCAACGTCCAGTTCCTAGGTGGCTGAGACATACCCTCCCTATTTTTTCCTTCGAGCTAATTATGGATGAATAAATTTTCATATTAGAAGTGAAAGCCTTTCCGAAGCGACTGGACAGCCCCTCTCAACGTCTCAACCAATTTCCGCGGCTCATTCTCCCCTTTCCCCAATTAACTTTTTAATAGAGCCTCATTCGGGCTAATGGATTGAAATGGAGGTGACCTCTCCCACCTTCTGGATAGCATTCCACGCGATGATCGTGGTCTTCCTCTACTTGGACCTCAGACACTACAAGAAGACAGAGGTCACGTTGAAGGATAGTTTAAAATGGGTGGCTATCTGGATATCAATCGGACTAGCTTTTTCCGTTTTTATTCTGGACATTTACGGTCTGGAGGAGTTCATCAAGTACATAACAGCCTATGTAACCGAGTACACGCTGTCAATGGACAACGTGTTCGTCTTCCTAGCAATATTCACCTACTTCTCCGTGCCGTATCACTCAAGGCCCTTCGTCCTCCTGTTAGGTATAATATTCGCCGCCCTCTTCAGGGGGTTATTCATAATCGTAGGCGTTGCGCTTCTGGAGAGGTACCACTGGATGGTGTACGTGTTCGGCGCCATACTGATATACTCCGGATACAAGATGGCTAAGAGCGGCGCAGAGAGCGTAGATCCGGGTAAGAATAAGGTCGTTCAGCTGGCTAAGAGGTTCCTCCCCCTGACCCACGAGTATGAGGGAGACCGGTTCATCGTAGTCAGGAGCGGCAGGAGGGTGTTCACCCCCTTGGTGCTCGTGCTCCTAGCTATAGAGACTACCGATATAATGTTCGCCTTCGATTCCGTGCCCGCAGTTCTCGCGATAACTAGGGAGTTCTTCACGGCCTACACGTCCAACATACTCGCGGTTCTGGGTCTAAGATCCCTCTACTTCGTTTTGGAACATGGAGTCAAGCGCCTAGAGAATTTGGGCAAGGGGCTAGCCGTATACTTGCTCTATCTAGGAGTGGCCTTCCTGCTCACTGCCTTCGGTATTCACCTGCCTACTGGACTGTCCCTAGTGCTGATACTGGTCATACTCGCTTGGGCTTTCCTCACATCCAAGAGGGGAAATGAGGGAACTTAGTAGTCGCAGTATTTCAGAGCTTTCCCTCAAAATTTTTACTATAGTGGGGAAATCGTTATCTCTCCCTCGATTCCTTGATAATTAGGTGACCACATGACCAAGAAGGTCCTTATTGTAGCCGGGGATGCTGTGGAGGCCCAAGAGCTTTTTTACCCATACTGGCGCCTCAAGGAGGAGGGATTCGAGGTCCACGTTGCGGCCCCAACCAAGAAAACCCTGATGACCGTCGTTCATGACTTCGAGCCCGGCTGGGAGACCTACACCGAGAAGCCCGGATACAGGTTCGGATGGGTGGACAAGGAGTTCAAGGAGGTGAACCCAGAGGAGTACGACGGGCTTGTCATACCTGGAGGCAGGGCGCCTGAGTACATCAGGCTGAATCCTGACTTGGAGAGGATCGTCAGGCACTTCATGGAGGCCAAGAAGCCTATCGCTGCGATATGCCACGGCCCACTCCTCCTAACTGGATACAAGTTGATAAGTCCGGGTATGAAGATGACATCATATGTGGCCGTGAGCCCCGACGTCAAGGCCCATGGGGCTGAGTACGTCGATCAGGAGGTGGTCGTCCACGAGAACCTCGTAACCGCCAGAGCGTGGCCGGACCTGCCTGCTTGGATGAGAGAGTTCATCAAGATGTTAAAGGGTTGAGCTCATCTCCCTATTTTTCTGTGCCTGCGTCCACCCTCCATGAAGAAAGTTTTAGTCTGTGACGGTCGGGTTGTAAGGGTGATCTCCTGAAGGGATCGGAACTTGACGGTGTATATTCCCTCCTACCATGGCACGGGGATCCGTATACGCCTGAGGGGAGGGAGAGGTACGAGAGGGCTTTGAAAGAGTTCTCAGAGCTCAAGAATCATCCATTCCTGAGCGAGCTACCTGAAGAGCCCCGCATACTGGACATACTGAGCGGTGAGGGGATAGGAGGGGTGGCCCTTTCCAAGTCTCTGGATAGGAGGGTGAGGCTGTACCTATTGGACCTGAGGGAGAAGGCGCTGGAGGTAGCTAGACGGTTCTCAAGGGAGGAGCTGGGCGAGGAGGGCGAGATCCTAGTCCACGACGCCACGAGAGTCCACGAGGTGTTGAAGGACCTTGATCTGGTCCTGATGTACGGGCTCTCTACCCCACATTTCGATCCCTGGAGGGCGAGTCTCCTCCTAGCTTCCATAAGCGAGTCACTGAAGGACGATGGGGTCCTGTTGGTCGAGGAGGCGGACAGGAGGTACTGGGTGTTCTACATGACCGGATACAAGGATGTAATGGCTGAGTTCAAGGGAGATGAGCCCATCCTGAGCATGCACAAGGGATACGACTTCAAGAGGGGGACATTCAGGCGGGCTCACTTCTCTCTACTTAGAGGAGAGATTGCCGAGCTCGAGGTCTACTTCTGGGGAGTCGCGGACTTCCTGTCCCTGATGTGGCTCTTCTTCAAGGAGGTGGACTTACATTCCCTAGATTATAGGAGGTTCATCCTGCTGGCGAGGCGACCGAGGAGGAAGCTCAGACCCGAGGACTTGGAGCTCCCATCAATGCTGAGGTGATACCTTGGGGGACATGAAGAGGTTCTACTCGCTCTTCCCATGGCCCGAAGATCCGGAGGGACCTGGAAGGGAGAGATACGAGAGGGCGATAGGGTACTTCAGGGAGGTCGTGAAGCATCCCTACTTCTCAGGGGATTCATTCAAAGTGCTAGATCTGATGGGAGGGGTCGGGATAGGCGGGGTGGCACTTTGTAAAGTGCTTAAAGAGGCTGGAAAGGGGATTGAACTTGTTATACTGGATTTGAGGGAGGATGCTCTCTCTAAGGCCAAGGATTTCGTTCTGGAAGAGCTGGGGCAGATCCCGGAGCTGATAGAGGGGGATGCCTTCCTCGCCCACGAGCTGGTGGAGCGAGCGGATGTGGTCCTAGTCTATGGGTTGACGATGCCTCACTTCGATCCTTGGAGAACGATCCTCCTCCTTAACTCGATCAGGGAGATCACGAAACCGGAGGGGGCGATCCTGATACACCACTTGGATCAGGTGTATTGGGAGGGCTACCTGCATCCCTCCGGGGAAGTATATCCTTTCTTCTTCGACGGTGACCTCACCCTGAGCCTCTTTAGGGGATACGACACGAGGGGAGGATCCATGAGGAGGGTCATGGTCTCCCCCAAGACGGGCGAGGCAGTGGAGTACGGGGTATACCAGTGGAACCTCTCGCTCATGTCCGCCTTGGTCTGGGCCTTCTTCGAGGATGTGGAGTACTTCCCCATCCTATCGGATCAGAGCGCTGGAATAATAATGGGGATGAGGCCCCGAGACGCCTGGAAAGTGGAGGACCTGAAACCTCCCAGTCTCCTAGAAGGATGATTTATATCCTCTAAGGGGATCAGAACCGGGTGAAGGAGATGAGGGCCAAGGAGATAATAGGAGAGAAGGTCGTGGCCCTAGACGGCGAGTTCATAGGTGAGGTAGAGGACTTGGAGCTGGACGATGATTGGAGGGTCGGGTGGCTGATAGTCAGTCTTGAGAGGAGCGTCGCCAAGAAACTCGGCTCCAAGTTTGGGTTTAGGGCCAAGGGGAGGGTTCCCGTGGAGATAGTAAAGGGTGCCAAGAACTACGTGACACTCTCGCTCGAGGGTGATGAGCTCTACTCAAAGATAGAGAAGTTCTGACCCCCATCATGAACGAATAAAAGTTCCTTCTTCCCTCCATTTACCGGTGGATGTTGTGAAGAAGCTGGTATACACGTATGATGAGGCGGATCCCAAGAACCGGAAGCTGCTGGGTGGTAAGGGCGCCGGACTAGTTCTCATGTACAAGCAAGGGCTCCCCGTGCCTCCGGGATTCACAATAACAACGGAGGCATGCAGGGAGTTCTACAGAAGGGGCGAGAGGCTTCCGGAGGGCCTGATGGATCAGGTAAGGGAGGCCATGAGGTGGCTGGAGTCCAAGACGGGAAAGAGGTTCGGCGACCCCTCGAACCCTCTCCTAGTGTCGGTGAGGAGCGGCGCTCCCGTGTCGATGCCGGGGATGATGGACACCATACTCAACCTGGGAATCAATGACGAGATAGTGGAGTCCTTGGCTAGGATGACTGGGGATGTGAGGTTTGCCTACGACGTGTATAGGCGCTTCCTTCAGATGTTCGGCACGACCGTCCTCGGCATAGATCGCAAGGTATTCGACGACATTTTGGAGGAGGTGAAGGCCCTCAGAGGGGCAAAGACAGATGCCGAACTCACGGCGGAGGACCTGAAGGAGGTGGTGAGGAGATACAAGGAAGTGCTGGGCGATAGGTTCCCCCAAGACCCGTGGAAGCAGCTCGAACTGGCCATAGAGGCGGTATTCAGGTCATGGAACTCCCCTAGGGCTGTTTACTACAGGAAAGCCAACAAGATCACCCCGGATATAGCCGATGGAACGGCCGTGAACGTGGTGGCCATGGTGTACGGGAACATGGGCTGGGACTCAGGAACGGGGGTGCTCTTCACCAGGGATCCGGCCACCGGTGAGGATGTGCTGTACGGAGAGTTCCTGCCCAACGCCCAGGGCGAGGACGTCGTCGCTGGCATTAGGACCCCCAAGAGCATAGATGACTTGAAGAGGGAAAGGCCGGACCTCTACCAGCAGCTGTACGAGATGGCGAAGAAGCTCGAGAGGGTGAAGAAGGAGGTCCAAGACATAGAGTTCACCATCGAGAGGGGGAAGGTGTACCTGTTGCAGACGAGGAACGGCAAGATGACGCCCCTCGCTAGGGTGAGGACCGCAGTAGCTATGGTCAGGGAGGGCCTGCTCACCAAGGAGGAGGCATTGGCTAGGGTAAAACCGGAACACATCATGGGACTCCTATACCCGAGAATAGATGAGAAGTACGTGAGGGAGAGGGGTATCGAGCCAATAGCCAGGGGATTGAACGCCTCGCCCGGAGCGGCCACTGGAAGGGTTGTCTTTGACGCCGACACGGCCGTGGAATGGGCGGAGAGGGGCGAAAAGGTGATACTGGTCAGGGAGGAGACCAAGCCCGATGATGTGCACGGCTTCTACGCGGCTCAGGGCATACTCACCAGCAGGGGAGGCATGACCAGTCACGCCTCAGTCGTTGCTAGGGCGATAGGGAAGCCAGCTGTGGTGGGCGCTGAGGACATAAAGATAGATCTGGAGAGGAGGGAGTTCCGCGTCGGCGATCTAGTGGTCAGGGAGGGGGATGTCATAACCATAGATGGCTTCACTGGGAACGTCTACTTGGGCGAGATACCCACTGCAAAGAGTGAATTGCCCGAGGAGTTCTTCGAGCTGCTCAGATGGGCTGATGAGGTGAGGAGGCTGGGCGTGAGGGCAAATGCCGACACGCCCGAGGACGCGAAAATAGCTAGGGAGTTCGGGGCCGAGGGCATTGGACTGCTGAGGACGGAGAGGATGTTCAGACAGCCGGAGAGACTTGAGATATTCCAGCGCGTGATAATGGCTAGGGACGAGGGGGAGAGGAGGGAAGCCCTGAGAGAGCTCATCCCTCACCTGAAGAGGGACTTTCTAGAGATATTCAGGGTGATGGAGGGGTTGAAAGTAACTGTGAGGCTCTTCGACCCACCACTGCACGAGTTCCTTCCCAGCCCGGAGGAGCTCCTCGAGAGGATATGCGATGCTAAACTCAGAGGGAATGAGGCCGAGGTGGAGAGGCTGGAGGCCGTGCTTAAGCGGGTCAGGGAGCTGAAGGAGGCCAACCCCATGATGGGACACAGGGGCGTGAGGCTCGGCGTAACCAATCCCGAGATATACGAGGCTCAGACCAGAGCCATAGCTGAGGCTTACCTAGAGCTGAGGAGGGAGGGCAAGGACCTCCATCTTCAGATAATGATACCTCAGGTGTGTGACTACAGGGAGATAGGGTACGTCAAGGAGCACGCTATCGAGCCCGTGCTGGAGGAGTTGGGTGTTAAGGCCGCGATAGGCACCATGATAGAGGTTGTCAGGGCGTGCCTCACCGCTGACAAGATAGCGAGGGAGGCCGAGTTCTTCAGCTTCGGGACCAACGATCTGACCCAAGGCACCTTCACCTTCAGCAGGGACGACGTGGAGAACAAGTTCATGCACGACTACTTGGAGAAGGGAATACTGGACTTCGACGTCTTCCAGTCCCTCGATTTCGACGGGGTGGGCGAGCTTATGAGGATTGCCGTTGGGAAGGGTAGGACCGCCAACCCCGACTTGGAGATAGGCATATGCGGGGAGCACGGTGGAGATCCTAGGAGCATAGAGTTCTGCCACCGCATAGGCCTCGACTACGTGAGCGCCTCCCCCTTCAGGGTGCCCGTGGCCAGGCTTGCCGCTGCTCACGCGGTCTTGAGGGAGAAGGGGGTGGAGTTCCCCTCCTACTGACCCCCCTTCTACTATCGCCAGCCCTTCCACCCGCCTCTGATACTCCTCTCAGGAACTCTCCCCACTTGGAGGCTGACCTCAGACGCAGCCATGTACCCAGCAGGAAAACCAGTAGCACGATACCCACGATCCCAAAAGCGGCAGATATCCGCTCCCCCGACACCGACGCAGATACCCGCGTGGACCGCACCGCGGTGCCTGAACCTGGAGGTACTGCTCCGGACACTCCCCTCTCTTCAGCTTTCACTCCTGTTCCTCGTACCTCGATCTCCCCTACCGTCAGGAGGACCAGAGCGGGTCCCTTCGGTCCACAGAACAGGCCATCTACGCCTCCTTCCAGCTCCCTGACCTGCTTCAGGGAGCCGTCATCAGCGAGCATGTACACCCTGCCCGTGATGTCTCCCAACAATATTCCCTCCCTGCCCGCGCACAGTCCACGCCACCAAACCGGGTACTGATTTAGATCGAAATTCTTGGACCAAGTGATCTCCCCCGTCGACAAGTTCATTCGCATCAACTCGAAGGCAGTTCCACCGCTCCTGTAAATGTGTAGTAGTGCGTCGTTCTCCCCAATGGGGATGAAGTTTGAGAGGTTCCCATCGATCCGGAGCGACCTCACAATGGTGCCGCCTGTGGAGAGCAGGTAAGCTGTCCTCTCACCGGTTGACAGGAGGTATCGATCGCGCAAGGTGACCAATATGTTCGGATAGGAGTCCAGATCGAGCCTCCACTTAATCTCGCCCCTCAGGGATGTTAGAAATACCTCCTTCCCGGAGGTGAAGATTATCGTCCGCCAGTCGGGTGAGGGAAGGGCCAAGGGTTCGTCGCATGACTTAGCGAAGAGGGCTTCAGCGCTCCCGTTCGAGTTCTCGTAGACAAAAATCGTGTCATCGTCGAAGACGGCTAGGAGGTACCTAGCATCGTCCGATGAGAATGCGCGCTCGGGGAACGCGACCTCCCTATCTACCCTCCAGACGACTGATCCATCCGTCGAGTTAAGGACCAGAACGGTACCGTTGATAAGGGAAGCCGTCACCACCTCGCCCAAATATGAGAATCGAATCGATCCGGGAAAGTCGAAGAGCCCGTAGGGCAAGAGGACGGACCACTTTCTCCCACTGGTGTCGTAGACGGAAATTCTCCCAACGGAGCCAACAGCTACCGTGATCCCCTCGTCGTGGGGGAGATCATCGACCTGAGTCCCAGGGTCCATCAGCATTCCCTCGTCTCCAAGCATCCTGACCGTCTTGTCGAGAATGTACATGGCCCTGGAATCTCCCCATAGGATCATGTGGCTCCCGTCCGGCGATGTCTTTATTCCCCTGACGAAAAACGGCTTTCTGAACTCCTCAACCGTGTTTCCAGTTTCATTCAGTATCAGAACCTGAGTACCGTTCCCCATGGGTATCGTGATGGCCATTCTCCTGTGATCAGGGAGGAAGGTTCCCCCGAATATTATGCCGTGGAAGCTCTGGGACCAGATCTCGTCTCCTGAGGGGGAGTAAAGGGTCACCGTGTTCATTTCTATGATCGCGTAGTATCCCTCGTCGTCCACTAGGGGCTCCATGGTGAAAACCTCCTTGAAGTGAGGGTCCCTCTCACCTGTGGTGGTGTTGAACACCGTCAGAACGTAATCCTCCAGCACAGCTAGGTACTTGCCCTTGGAGGAGTGATAAGCTCCGTCCACGCTTTTCAGGATCTTCTGCCAGAGGATCTTCCCGTCACTCCCGGAGAAGCCTGCTATGTACCTGTCTCCCTCCCAAGCGACGACAACGATGCGACCATCGGGGGATATCTTGATGGGATAGGTCATCCAGCAGTGCACCTTGTGGGGATTTTCCCTGCTCCAGATCACCTTTCCCTCCGGAGAGAGGACTGAAATCCTCTCCTCCGAGAGCACGGCCACCTTACTGTCCTCGGATATATCCACATAGGCGTACTTCGTCGCGTTAGTCACTTTGACCCTCCAGAGTTCCCTTCCGTCTGGAGATAGCAGGTGAGCGTACCCCAAGAAGTCTGTGTAGGCCAAGTACCTAGAGGAGGATATAGCGGCGCTGATCACCCTTCCCGTGATCTTAAGGGTGCTCGATCCAGCGTTGGCGGGAATGGGTGGGATCAGCGTCATGAACGTCAAGGAAAGGAGGGAGTAAGCGTATATTCTTCCCCTCATCGGATAAGTTGATCAGTTTTATCTTAAAAATCTTTGCTAATATATGATGTTTCAGTTAATCAAAAGGACCACTTATGTGTGAGCCCGAGGAACGACCTAGCTGACCGACGTTCGAGAGCGGGCGGGGTTTTAAGTTGAGATCTCCAGACGGACGGGGGATCCATCTGGACCTAATATGGGCCGCGCTGCTCGGTGCCCTGCAGGGAGTGACTGAGTGGCTGCCAGTGAGCAGCTCTGGACACCTAGTCATAGTTCAGAGGGTGATATCCTACGAGTCCGTGCTCTTCGACGCCATGGTGCACGGGGGAACCCTCCTAGCAGTTATAGTGGTCTTCAGGACGGAGGTGCTGGGACTCGTGAGGGGTCTCCTCTCCTTACCCCTAGCAACTATCACTCACAGATCCCTTACCCCTGAGGAGAGGCTCGCTTGGTACACATTGGTGGGCACCGTACCGATCGTTTTAGCTGGTCTCCTGCTTGCCGATGCGGTCGAGGCGATGTTCTCCAACCCCGAAATCGCGGGGATAGGCTTGTTCATCACGGGGTTCCTCCTGCTCGCCACCAAGCGCTCCAAGGAGGGTAAATCCTTAGATCTGAGGACCTCCCTGATCGTGGGGCTCGCCCAAGTCGCGGCGATAGTCCCGGGGATCTCGAGGTCCGGTAGCACGATTTCCGCCGGCATGATCAGTGGCCTGAAGAGGGATGAGGCCGTCACATTCTCCTTCCTGTTGTCCGTCCCGGCTATAGCCGGAGCGTTGACTCTAGAGGTTATAAGATCTCCACTTAGAGAGGTGATGGCGCCCGCAAACCTCGTGGGATTCGTCAGCTCGTTCGCTGTCGGGGTGATCGCCATCAAGGCCCTGCTCGCGGTGATCAGGAGGAGGGAGTTTCACCTCTTCGCTTACTACTGCTTCGCGCTCGGATTGGTGGTTCTCCTCCTAATGAATTGAGGGGATTTGGTGAATCGACACATTCGCCCTCCACGCGAGCAACGGAGATCTCCGTCTCCAGGTCTAATGAGCTGAATAGATCGCCGACCGTTCCCCTTGGTTCAAGTCTACTAGTAAACAATAAATGTTAACACTTACAGTTAACAACCGGTGTGAACACGAGCGCAGTGATAGGAGTAAGGGTCCCGAAGAAGCTTAAGGAGGAGCTGGAAAAGTTGGAGATCAACTATTCAGAGGAAATAAGGAAATTTCTAGAGGATTTAGTCAGGAGAAAGAGGGCAGAGAGAATAATGAGGAGATTAAGGGAATTGGAGAGGTCCATCGGGAGGGTAGAGGGTAATCTATCCGTTGAACTCGTGAGAGAAGATAGGGAGGACAGATGAAGGGAAAGAGAATCGTTGTCGACTCCAACATCTTGGTGAAATGGTTCATTCCGGAGGATTACCACGAGGAGGCAAAGGCCCTTCTGGAGGACCATCTATACGGGAGGGTTGAGGTAGTCATACCCCGATACGCCGTTCTTGAATTCGCGAATGTGTTGAGGAAGTACCGAGTCAGGGGGATCATTGGAGAAAGGGAGATGAGGGAGGTGTTCGATCTCCTCGTGGAGTCCGCCCCGGTGATGATAGAGGAGAACGAGGAACTCGTGAGAAAGGCGCTGGATTATTCCTTAGAGAGGGGTCTTACTGTGTACGACGCCTACTACATGGTGCTGGCCCGCAAGCTTGGGGCCATCCTATATACAGCGGATGAGAGGGTCGTTCGGCAACTGGTAGGGAAGGAACCCTCCCTTAAGCACATTAGGGAGTATGGAGATTGACTTTAACACGCATGGGGAAGGTTCACAAGGGTTTTCTCCGCATGTGGGGTCCAAGATATTCTCGGTCGTGCAAGTTATCGTGGGAATCTGGCCTTGCTGTATACTCCGACGGGAGCAGGATGGCGCCCGCGTGGAGCGTAAAATATTTCAAGGTTTACCGACTTTAAGGTCTGGCGGGCACCGGGGGAGCTGGGGAGAACCCGGCTGAGAGGGCGGCTAGTCTGCCGCCGACCCCTCGAACCTGATCCGGGTAATGCCGGCGTAGGGAGCGTGCCCGCGGCAGCTCCTTATGCTGGCGGCCCCTCCAGTGCCCGCTGGAGGGCAGCGGTGATGAGGTGGAGTGGGAAGGTCATATTGGCCCTAGCCATAGTAGTCATAGTCGTTTTGGGTATTTCTTACTGGTACCTGACCTCCCAGCCCAGCGGCGAGAGGAAGCTCGTTATTTACACATACGAGAGCCTTCTCAAGTGGGGGGACGACCCCAACGCGACGAGGCAGGCTGTGTTCGGCGAGTTCGAGCGCAGGTACAACTGCAAGGTGGAGATAAGGGAGTTCGACGATGCGAGGACGGCTCTGCTGACGGTCATACAGGAGAGGGACAGGCCGAGGGCGGATGTCATAATAGGGATCGATAACGTGCTGATCCACGAGGCGTTGAAGGAGGGAGTGCTGGAGAAGTTCAAGCCCAAGAACGTGGGAGAGATCCATGAGTGGCTCGTGAAGTCGCTGGATCCCTCCTACCATGTAGTGCCCTACGACTACGGGCTGATAGCCCTAGTCTACGACAGCAAGAGGATGCCCGAGGATAAGATGGAGGGTCTCACCTTCGAGAAACTGGCGAGTAAGGGGTACGCCTCAAAGCTAGTGGCTGAGGACCCGACGGTGAGCAGCACCGGCCTAAACTTCCTCCTCTGGCAGATCGCCTACTACAAGGTGAAAGGCGGTGACTGGACTGAGTGGTGGAAGGAAGCGAAGGCCAACGGGCTGCTCGTCACCGGGAGCTGGGGCGACGCCTACGACGTCTTCCTCGACGAAAAGCAGGGCAGACCCATAGTAGTCAGCTACGGAACTGACGGGGCCTACTCCTACCACTTCTACAATGAGACCAGATACAAGGCTGCGCTGATCACGCTCAACGGCGAGGAGTGGGGATGGCTGCAGATAGAGGGGCTTGGGGTGGTGAAGAACGCGCCCCACAGGGAGCTGGCCGAGAGGTTCGTGGAGTACTTCATCAGCGAGGAGGTGCAGAGGCACATACCCCTCAACAACTGGATGTATCCTGCTAACAAGAACGTAGAGCTGCCCGAGGAGTACGTGAAGTACGCGCTCGATCCAACCAAGATAAAGCTGCTGAACGAAGTCTTACCTACTGAGGAGGTGGGGAAAAACCTAAAGACGTGGTTAGATGAGTGGAGGAGGGCAGTGGGTTCCTGATCTCCCTCCTCATCTCTTTTGGGTTAAGCCAGCTGCTGAACCTTAAATCGTAAGCTCCCCAGTGATCAAAATTAAGGCAGACCTAACTAAACCCATTCCTCCCTACTACTCGGTCGGTGAGGAGCCATCACTGATCGACTTGGGAGAAGCGCTACTCCCTCTCCTTAGAGGTCAAGGGGTCCTCTCGGAGTTGAGGAGGTTCCAGCGAAAGACCAGAATCCTCTACTACATCTCGTATGCCGTGAAGAGGATGTGGAAGGTTCCTCGAGGAGTAGCAAGCTTATCTTTTTCCTCTCTCTTACCGGACGGTGCCTCGTGACATGGGTGGGAGGGGGGAGCATCTGGCAGCGCTGGCATCCGCTTCACTAGCTCCCCTCTTGTGGGCCATCGCTTTCCTCCCGCTCATGGTCTCGGGCGTTACCCACATTCCCGAAGTGTTTACGGATCCCGCCATAATGTCTGCGCTTCTCTTCTCCTTCGAGCAGGCCCTCCTCGCATCAATAATCGCCGTCGGCGTCGGGATACCTCTGGGATACGTCAATGCCTCCTTCGACTATCCCGGCAGGAGGCTCGTTGAGGTGATTACCCTAGCTCCCTTCACCATGCCCACAGTGTCGGTGGCCCTGGCCTTCCTCCTCATAGTCAGATCCGGCTTGCTCCCTCCCGGCCTTCTGGCCATCTCCTTGGCTAACGCTTACTTCAACTTCGGTTTCTGCGCCTCACTTGTCTCCTCCTCCCTGCTATCGGTGGGCAAGCGTCTAGAGGAGGCTGCTGAGGTCATGGGAGCGAGCAGGTGGATGGTATGGAAGAGGGTGATAATCCCTCTTGCCTTCAGGGGTGTCTCCTATGGGTTCGCCCTGACATTCACCCTCAGCTTCACCAGCTTCGCCGTACCCCTGCTGCTGGGCGGTCCCGGTTCCAGGACGCTGGAGGTGGAGATCTACTCACTTTACAAGGTCTTCCTAGATGAGGAGAGGGCTTCTTCGGCCGCGATCCTCCAACTGATCGTGACCATGGCCCTGACCTTCCTGCTCACCATGAGGGGGGTGGAGGCTAGGTCGCTGGAGGTGAGGAGGCGCCGTTCTGCTAGGGCTGGCGTTGCCCTCCTCCCCTACGCGCTGACCCTCATCTCTTCCTATCCCATGGCCTACTTGGTTATCAGGTCCCTCTACAACCCCTTTACCGGCGAGTTCAACCCCTGGGTGTACCTGAGGCTGCTGAGCCCTTCCTACGATCCCGCCATCGGCGTCTCTCCCTTGAGGCCACTCCTGAACAGTATTTACTACGCGGTGATGACCTCCCTCATCGTGCTGACCATTTCCTCCGTCCTTCTCCTCTCGAGGAGGGCAATGAGGCTGGCCAGCTCTCTTTCCATCCTACCACTCGGAACCTCGCCCATCACCCTAGCCTTGGGGCTGTTGCTGCTCAGCTACAGGGTGGGGATCCCCGGCTGGGTCGCGATAGTTCTAAGTCACTTCCTCATCGCCTTCCCGTTCTCCCTGAAGGTGCTGGAATCCGGAGTAGCGGGACTGTCGCCCCACCTCATGGATGCTGCCGAGACGTTAGGTCTGAGCAGGCTCGACACGATCTTCAAGGTCGTCCTCCCGGCAGCGATGCCGACCGTCCTCTCCTCGGCCTTCTACTCCCTGGCCATATCTCTCTCCGAGACCTCTGCGTCCACCCTTCTAGCCACTCCCGAGACCATGACCCTCACCGTCGCAGCTTTGAGGTACTCCGGTGCTAGAAGGTTCCAACTGGCATCAGCGGCCTCCGTACTCGTCATGGGGCTGACTTGGCTCTTCCTCTGGGTGAAGGGCAGGGTGGAGTCTAGGCTGAGGTGGGTGAGGGAGTGACTGGGGAGTCTGTGTGCGACTTGAGGGCTGATGGTAATGGTAAAGTTCGGCACACGGGAAGACATAGTGATTAAGTGGGACGCCTTGACTGCGATCTCCGAAGGAGGTGCGCGTGAGAGGACGGGTGAGGTGCGTGGCGGAGATCAGGGTAGTTGATGTGAGGAAAAGGTTCCAAGGTACCAAGGCACTGGACGGGGTCGATCTGACGGCTCCGGATGGGATGATAACCGCCGTACTCGGCCCGAGCGGCTCGGGAAAGACGACCCTGCTCAGGGTGATAGCCGGGCTGGAGACGCCGGATGAAGGTAGGGTGTACTTCGACGGGGTGGACGTCACTGACGCGCCGGCCTCGGAAAGGGGTGTTGGAATGGTCTTCCAAGATCTCGCGCTCTTCCCCCACATGACCGTCCTCGAGAATGTGTCATTCGGGCTCGAGGCCAGGGGAATGCCTAGAGGAGAGGCAAAGGAGAGAGCGAGGGAGGTGTTGGAGATGCTCAGGTTGGAGGGGCTGGAGGACAGGTATCCACACCAGCTCTCGGGTGGACAGCAGCAGAGGGTCGCCATCGCTAGGGCATTAGCTCCGGACCCGCGCATCCTCCTGCTGGACGAGCCCTTCGGCTCGCTCGACGCCAAGCTCAGGGAGGAGCTCCTGTGGGAGGTCAGGAGGCTGAGGGAGGAGAACGGGTTCACTGCAATACACGTGACGCACGATCAGTCCGAAGCCATGGCCATAGCAGACAGGCTGGCCGTTATGAATGAGGGCAGGATCGTGAGGGAGGGGGGCGTGGAGGAGGTGGTGAGCGATCCTCGAACGGTCTTCGTCGCCTCCTTTTTAGGTGCCAACGTTGTGGAGCTGGTGGAGGTCTCCCCGGGGGTTTACGGCGCCGGTAGGCTCACCGTCAGGTACGAGGTGGGGCTGGGGAAGCTGAGGATCGGATTCTATCCGGAGGACGTGGGGCTGGGCGAGGGCCTGCCCGTCGAGGTCGAGGCCATCTCGAGGTGGCGCTCCGGATATAGGGTGAAGGTCAGATCCGAGTTCTCGCGTGAGGAGATGGAGGTGTGGCTCCCCAGAGTACCCGGGAGGGAGTTCGAGATAGAGGTGAGGAGGTGGTTTCCCCTGCACTGAGGATCCCTCTCGCAATTATAACAGGCTGGAAGAGAGCAGGGCCTGTTTCTCACCTTTCCATGAGGCCGGAAGCTAAGTGGATTAAAGGGGAGGCTTGGATCTGAAGATCGTTCCTCTCTATAGGTCGGGTCCCAATGTTTCGGGTCGCCCGACTCTGGGTTGGAGAAGGTCGATATCCGGGAATTATTGCTGCGTATGGCTAAGTGGCGATAAGTGAAAAATAACGGGAGCCTAATTCCAGCAACGATCTGAGTGAGCATGGACAGCCAGACCAGAGAAGATGGTTCAAAGAGTCGATCATGAAGAGGTTCGGTCACACCGGAGGATCACTAAGCGGGAGGTGGGGAGACGATCTCGCTCTGGATCTCAGCTGTCTCCGATGAAGATACCTGAACTCGAGGATGATCCCGTAGAAGCAATAGAAGGCATTCTTCCGTAAATATCGACTCAGTTGAGATCCAGCTTAGGTAAAGGAATCGACGACCTCAATGAATTCCTCTATGGGAGCCGAGAGTTCCTCACCACCAGCTAATTCTATTCCTTACTGAGGATAGTAGAGTTCCATTTTACTTTTTCTTGGGAAGTTTTATCAGGATCTACTACGGGAGGGTCAAGCTCATGTGGAAGAATACTCAGCGGTTAAAGGGTGATTCTTTCGGTGTTTCTTTCGACATTCTAGGACATCTGTGCTGAACACCTGAGGTGAGGTGGGAAATTATTTATAGGTGGGACCCACTAATGAATACGATGCAAGCGGTGGTAGACAGTAAGGGGAGGATAGTGCTCCCGAAGAAGGTGAGGGAAAAGCTTGGCTTGAGGGAAGGTGACAAGGTAGTTATAACATTAGAGAAGAGTGGAATCCTCATAAAAAAGCTGGAAGATCCGGAGAAGGTATTAGAGGAGCTGTTGGGTGATCTCACGTTCTCTAGGGAGCTCAGGAGGGTAGCTGAGCAGCAGGCCTTGGAAGAGGTGTCCGCTTGACAAAAGTCCTACTAGAAACGGGGTTCTTGGTCTCTTTGAATCCGAGGGACAGGAATCGTGGGTGGGCCGTCGATCTGCTGAAGCAGGCGAGGGAAGGTGAAGTGAAGATCTTTATCTCTCCTGCCTCGCTCGTTGAGCTTTCCTTGATACTTAAGTCTAAGGGATTGCCTGAGGAGGGAATTAGTCGGGCTCTCGCTGCCATGGAATCCTTAATAAGGAGGTATACAAGGCCCTCCTTCCCTGAACTGACATTCGAGATAATATCGGGTGCTGCTGAGCTGAGGGTTAAGTACTCCCAACTCTCCTTCTTCGATTCAATTCACGCAGCTACGGCTCTCGTGAACGATCTGGAGTACTATGACCTAGATGAGGTTATAAAGAACATAGTAAAGCGTGAAAGGGGGTGAGTTTGCGTGATTACTGTCGAGTGGGAGTCCTTTAATAGATCTCTGTACGAATAGGCCCTGAGGAATTGGGATGCGAACCCTAGAAGGTGAATTGCATCCCTGTACACGGTAAGGTCTTTTAGATCAGCCCCTTGAGATATCATAATGAAGCTCAAGAAATTGTTGGAGAAGTTGGAGTATTACTATAGAGAGTTCGTAGAGGCTCTGAGCAATTACCGGTCGGGAACAGAGAGTGTTTATGCGGTCGAGCGGCTCGCTCAGCTGATATCCCAAGTAATTTTGGACTTCGCAGCAGTCCTCGCTTCAAAGAGGCAGGGGAGAAAACCGGATACGTACAAGGACCTCGCAAGATGGCTGTCGGATGTCGTAGATCCTAGCTTAAGGGAGTTCCTAGAGGGAGTAGCGGGGTTCAGAAATATCCTAGTTCACATGTACGGTGACATAGACAGGGAGATGGAGACGAGGGCCTTTGAGGAACTCGCTGAGAAGGTCCCGGAGTTGATAGAGCGTCTGAGCAGGTTAGCTGAAGATCCATGCTTGGACAGTGTTAGAGAGAGGATAAGGGAGAGAGCTAGGGAGCTGGGCATAAGGCTAGCGTTCGTCTTCGGCTCACTAGCTAGGGAGGGATGCGGTAATGACGTGGATCTGGCCGTTAAGCTGGAAGAGAAACCCAGAAGCATGCTAGACGTAGGGAGACTCCAAGTGGAGCTTGAGGACCTACTTAAGGCTCGGGTCGATCTGGTTGTGCTAAACTTAGAGGTGGACCTAGCCCTAGCTAAGACCATAGTTGACGAGGGGGTCCTCATCTACGGTGACGAGAGCGAGGGCGAGGAGGAAATCCTGAGGCTGTATGGGAGATTCTTGGATGCTCCGATTTATGAGAGGTAGTTACATGAAATTAGAGTTTAGGCAGAGTGATGGATGCCTGAGAATCGGGTACGTACGTTAATCAGGGCATATCGAACACCTTAGATCACTGTCTCTCAGTCGTCAGCAGCGCCACTGTCTATTGAACAGCAGTGAAGTTCTCGGAAATTAAATCCTCCAAATGTTTTCGCGGACCTTCTGGCATCAGTTGCAGGTTAAAAATGACAGAATCATGGGACCGGCTGTTGGGCGTGTCAAAGGGTTTTAAGAAAGGAGGCAGGGCAAAATTGGCCTATCTATCAGCGAACCGATACCTCTAACTGCCTGACATGCTGGAGATACCCATCCTGGCTGGTGTTCGCGCCTAGTAGTACCAAGTGAGGGTGTGCTTCGGCTCCTTCCAGTATCTTCCCGTGGAATTAGCCCTGCACACCTCTGATAGAGGGCACTTTCTGCAGTTAGGTTTTTCCTTACATGTGGATCTACCGAAAGGCCATAAGAAATCGTCAAGTGTGAAAGGTTCTACCCCGCTCCTATTTGATACCTCCTTCCAAATCTCCCTGACAGTCATCCTGACTTCCACATCTTCCTCTCTCGTGAGCTCTATATCTCTACGCATTCTCTCAAGCAGATCCTCGGATGGATCGGCCATGCCCAGCCTCATCGCTATCCTGATCAGGTGATTGTCCACGGGGACTTGCCTCTCACCCTCGAGCCTGACCAAATCCCTGCCATCAAGGAACTTAGCGAGAAGGAACGCCTTCTTCCTCACCGGATCCTCAAAGGCCCTGAAGCTCGACAGGTTAGATATCAGCTCCTCCAAGCCATCGACGAGCAGCAGGTCAGCGAAGCTCTCTCTCACCTTCCTACCCAGATCCCTGAGCAGGAATATCCTCGTGTAGAAATCCCAGACGCAATTCTCCTCGAAGCAAAGTAATCGCTTGGCCTCCTCCGGGGTCAGGTGAGCGAGCCATTCCGGTGTGAATGATCTCCTGTCCTCATATACGCCCATCCCGAGGTAGTAAAGGAGATCAGCTCCTACCAGCTCCCTGCCCTCTATCTCAGCGGAGAAGTCGGTGAGCTCTGTGCGGGTACGATGATCTATGGCAACCATTGATAGAAAGAAGCCGAGCTGCCTCTCCACCGAATCATCCTTAGGTGGGAAGAAAAGAGGATCCTCGTACTTATCTCGCGAGAGGCCTAGGCCTGATATCAGTGCCGATACTCTATCAAGGGCTCCAACATCCGTACTCAGTAACATACTTCAGATGGGTAGGGAGACAAAATAACTCGTCCTTGACGGAAGTGTCAGTTAGCGGCTGGAAAAGCAACTTTTTAGCTTTATCTGATGAAGACGACTCGATGAGCAAACTCAACAAGTATGAGGATCTCCGAGATGAGGTGGAGAGAGCTATAAGGCCTTTCGTCAGGGTGAAAATATATCTTAAGGGAGAAGTGGATCAGGAGAGGTTGGAAAACCTCCTTAAGAACAAGTATTACTTAGAGAGGGTGGAGAGGCTGACACACCTCTTCTTAGAGAAGAAAGGTGCTTCTTTCCTCATAATTCCCCTCGATATACCAGTTGAGGATGCGAGGGGGCTTGAACAGGACGAGAACTTCCTGAGTAAGGTGGAGGAGCTGGCTAGATCGGCTGGGGAACGGAATGATCCAGCTGACTGATCCTCAGCTCGCGATTTTGGGAGTCTTCCTACTATCGATACTCCTCCTAGTCACCGAGAAGTACCACAGGGCCACCTCAGCCATGATCAGCGCCGCCATCATGGTGTACTTCGGCGCCTATGTCTACGGGCTCTTCTCGCCCGAGGAGGTTTTCAACTTCATTGACTGGCACACCCTCCTCTTTATTGTGGGAGTCCTCATCCTAGTGGAGGGGCTCTCCGAGTCGGGACTCTTCCAAGCGATGGGCCTTCTCGTAGCGAGAGCCCTCGCTAGGAGGAGGAACCTTCTCTTCGTGTCCTTCATGTACCTAACCTTGGCGGTCACCCTCTTCCTAGCGAACTTCCCAGCCATGCTGGTCATGGCTGCAATTACCACCAGCCTCAGGGATCGACTAGGCATCAACCTGAAGAAGTGGATCATCTACGAAGCCGTGATCGCAAACAGCGGGGCCATGGGCCTGATGATAAGTAGCATACCCAACCTGATCGTCGCGCTCAACTTCGGGATAAGCTTCAACGAGTTCCTGAGGGTGGCCCTGCCCCTATCCCTCCTACTCACGACCGTAACTGCGTTGGTGGGGGTGGCGACTGGTGGCCTCTACCGAGAGGGAGGAGGTGAGCTCACCGCCACTAGGAGCTCCTTCGCGAGGGGGAAGCTCGTCAGGTCCTTCCTGATCTTCTCCGCCTTCCTCGCCCTGATCGTGGCCAACTTACCTCAATTCCCCATGGACCTCGTCGCGTTCCTCATGGCTACTCTCATGCTCTGGATGGGTGGGGCCGATCCGGACGAGATATTCTCCAACGTGGACTGGTCCACCGTCTTCTTCCTAGCCTCCTTCTACGTGGTGGTGGGAGGCGTGGAGAAGGCTGACCTCTTAAACTATATCTCCTCTTACATGGGTGGGTTGAGGGAGACTCCCCTCACCTTCCTGACTCTGACATTGTGGTCCTCTGGGCTGTTGAGCGGGTTCGTGGATAACATACCCGTGGCCCTCACCTTCACCTCGATACTGAAGGCGATGCCCTCCCTCACCAAGGTCCTCCCTTACGCGGTGGCGGTGGGAGCTAATATAGGAGGTAACCTGACCTACTTCGCCTCGCCCCCCTCCCTCGTGGCTGTTGGAGTCCTCCAGAAGGAGGAAGGACTCAACCCGATGGAATTCACCAAGTACGGAGCTCCACTAACCTTCCTTCACCTTGTCGTGAGCGAGATTTACTTTCTCCTCCTCTTCCCCTGATCTCCCCACCAGCTCCCTCCCCAACAGGTCGGAAAGGGTCTCCACCAAGGATTCGAAGCTTATCTTGAGCATCGAGTACACGGTCTTCACCAGATCGTAGACGAAGAGTAGTGAGATCAGGATGAATAGGACGGAGATAATCCTGATCACCGTGTCCGGCAGTAGTCTGAAGAAGGGTGAGAGGCCGAACCACGCTAGGGCCGTGGATAGCAAGTAGAGGAAGTCCAAGCCTGCCCTCCTCAAATTCCCCTTCTCCCCCAGACCGAACCTCCTCGCGAGGATGTCACTCAACACGTCTAAGAAGAAGAGCGAGTCCCTCAGGACCCAGTACCCGTAGTATATGATCGCTAGGAGCCTAACTCCTCCTAGGATCTCGCTAGTGTCCAGAAGGAGGCCGAAGGCCTCGAACTTCATTCCCCCGAACATGGCATCTAGGGCGGCTAAGGCGATCATTGCAATGGTGAGCTTTATCAGCGAGCCTAAGATCCTCCTTATCCTGACTTTGAGCTCCTCTCTGTTCATTTCTACCTGTATATATGGAAATTGGAGTTTATAATACTTGTAGAGGGTGGCCACAGTGAACTCCAAGTTTTTGCTAGTGTTGTCGCTGTCTTCGAGAGCACTACGCATGCACCATCAGGTTAGCTGGAGAGGGAGGACCTCATTATGAGGAGATGTGCTAAGTTTCCGTCCCGTCACCCTCGTCCCCCCAGAGGTCCCCTTATTCACCTTGTAGAACTCCCTGCACAGTTCCTCCCTCTGATCCTCGGTCAAGAGGCAGGCGTGGTCGTAGACATCCTGTATCGTGAGCGCCCTCTCCGGCAGGGTGTACCCCCCTCCTCGCTGGCAGGGGTTTTCACTCTGTGAAGGCTCCCCATCACCACTTCGGAATATCTCTAACCTCGATCTGGTGAGCATCTCACTTCAATAGTCTACGCAGCTAATAGAGGATGAAATCTGTAAGTTAGCAGGCAATTGTGGCCGCCTTTCTATTAAACTTCACCGCTCCAGAGGTCTACTATCTCCTCTCTAAGATCTCTAAGTCATCTGTCATGAGAGATTCGTTAATCAGCTAAAGTTCAAGTGTGGACAAAGATCGAGCGGCGCGCTTGGTTGGATGGAGATCACGGGAATCTGAAAGGGCCTAGCCAGATGAGAGGACCACAGGCACCTTTCCATGGTGCTCTGCCACCGTGACAACGCGAACCCCTTCTCTTTCAGCCAGCTCGTATACTTCCCTGAGCCTCTCCCTGAACCTAGGCTCCCTAGGGAGGTGGTGATCCAGCAGGATCAGATCGCATCCGGCCTCCCTGACTATCCTCTTCAGGTTCTCGACGGCCCTCCCCAGGTTTATCCGGTTCAGCATGTAACCCAAGGTGTAGGTGGCCGGCCCGTCTATCAGCGCCACCTTTGGTCCTTCCTCTATCACCCAGTCAGCGTAGTCCTCTATTATGGGCCCGTTCACATCCGAAGTGTACAGGACCTTCTCGCCGGCCCTCTCCACTGTCAAGCCGATAACCCAGCCGACCCTGCTGAACTCAATTCCGTGGAACATGGGCCGAGTGAACCTCAACTTGGTCTCGCCGAAGGTGAACTCCCTCCCATCGGCGAACCTCAACCTGAAGACCCCGCCATCGTGCTCCGGTATCCTATCATACCTCCTCCACCTCTCGACCCTCTTTGAGAACCACTTCATCCCCTTATCCAGCAGTTCTCTCTTCCTCTCCGAGTAGTCGGCGTAGTCCAAACTCATGGCGTGAGGAATCTGCTCCAACGGATCTCCGATCTCCAGCTCAGAGGGCTCCTCCATAACCTCATCGAGCTCGATCCCCTCCATGGAGAACAGATTGGTGAAGAAGTGCAGGGCCCTCTCCCTCTGAGAATCATTTATGTACTCGTTCGGGGACTTGGCTAGGATCAGTCTTCCCCTGTAGAAGAGCTCTTCGAAGTCCGTGTAGTGGTCGTAATGGTAGTGAGTTATGACTATCACGTCCGCATCCTTCACTGCCTCGGAAATAGCCTCATAACCCTCAATCAGCCACCTCTCCTTCATCTCCCACGACGCGGGGAAGGAGGGATGCATTATCGCTATCCCCGGATCCACCACGATGGAGGTGTCGGGAGTTCTGACGAGGGTGCAGAAGGACTTGGCTCCCAGTGAATCAGCCCAGACAGGTATCAGCTCCATGTTCCTGAGTTTCAGTGCTCTTTGGGGGACCACCATCTAAACAGCTGGGTCCTCCTACAAAAGCCCATCGAAATCGATGGGACCGGGTTCCTCACCTCCGCCTATCCAGAGATCACCACCCAAGTCCAGCAGGAATTTCCATATGTTGGACTCGTCCAGCAGGATCACCCCCTTGGGGTATCTCCTGTGCGGCTTTCCCGCCTTCACTTCTACCTTGAGGCCATCTGCCACCACATCTATTTCGTAGCCATTCCTGTAGTAGAATACCCTTCCGTACTCCCTGTAGACGTGTTCCTGGACCACCCATTCGTAGAGAGCGGACTCCAAAAATTTCTGATCTGCCCACTGACTGAACACCCTAGCTAGTGCAGGATCCCTGAAGAAGAACTTCCTCTCCTTTCTGTACTTCACTCCATCATCCTTTAGATAAGCTATTCCTACCAGATAGAGGTCCTTCAGAAATTCCAGATACGTTTGGACTACCTTGTATGAGTAACCCGATGTATCGGCAGCGAGGGAGCGGTAGCTCACAGCTGATGGGGCCTTTCTGAAAAGGGATGCCACGATCTCCTTCACTATCTCTAGGCTCTTCCCGAATCTCACCATCTCGTTCAGGTATCCACTTATCAACTCCGCATCGGGCATGCCGTTCATCTTGGACAGGAAACCGCCCACCTCCAAGTACTCCTGGAAGGCCCTCCTCACCTGGCTATCTGTATCTGCTCCCATCATCCTCGCGTACTCCCTGAATGATAGGGGGATCACCTCCACCGTCCTTCCCGCTCCTCTCCTTCCTGGGAAGAAATCGGCGTCCCTCCTAACTTTAATCGACGAGGAGCCGGTTGCAACTATGACATCCCCTAGAAGATCTCCTGAGTCTACTAGGACCTTGATCGGCCTCCACCACCCCTCCAGAGAGGTGACCTCGTCCAAGAATATGTAGGAGTGACCTGCTCCCTTCCTCCTCCTGAATTCTAAGTACCATCTCAGGATATCCAGCAGATCCCTGAAGGAGGGGAATATCTCACAGTTCAAGTACAGGATTGATGCTGGGTTTATGGAATTCGGATTCAGGAGTTCCCTTATCAGGAGCTTGATCCCTGTAGTCTTACCGACCTGCCTGGGACCCACCACGAAGTTTAGTGAGAAGGGGTCGAGTGACAGCTTACGTATCCAATTAGGAACAACCTTGAAACGGAGAGCCCTCCATCTCGCTAGAGCGGGGTCTTCCTCGCCCATCCACCATGGATTGAGGGACTCGATCAGCTCCTCCATTGAGAGTTACCTTCTCTCAACCATATAAAAAGCTTGAGAATTAAAAATTCTCATTTTTTACTTGCGCGATCGCGCCATGCACGAGATTCCGTTCCATAGTTAGGGGACATTAGGGTCATGCGGAGCTCTCCAAAGCTATCTAACGGGCGAGTCAAGCCTACCTAGGATCGAAATTGTAATTTGGGGGATTCAGATGCCTCCAGTTGGGTGTTCTACTTGTACCGGAACGCTCCCTTTTATTCATCCTAATCACATCCACCCTGAGTGATCCGTCGTGAGAATGAGTGACTGATGGGTCAACCACCAAGCCAGGTGCTTTGCCTCCCTGCTGAGGTCCAGAGGTGTACACATGAGGACACCGTTCTTGAGGGGAGGTCATAGTGCTCCAGTCAGGAGAATCGCCGCTGGCGATGATGGAGTCCTCTCAACAATCAATGAGTTCCTTAAGATTTGATGGGCGGCTAATTGTCTTGGAAGATGCCGGACGCTGAGAAATCTGCTTCGAGTCTGAGTAGTGTTGAGTGAATGGCTCGGACCTTTTCTGTTAAGGAGATTCTCGCATAGAGGTATGCAATTAGGTTTCAGGTCCACCCTCCCAGATTGTCTAGATGCATCTCCTGAGCCTCCTAGTTAGGAGGACGGGGATCTCTGGGGAAGATCCGTTCTGATCTTCGCTGAAAAACTCTCCTCCAAAGCTGGTGATCGGCTCGTCATGTCGGCGGCCCTCGATGAGGAGGAGCCCCTGTTCTACGAGAGCGACGTACTGGTGGTCATGAGGGAAGGGATGAGTGCATGGTCTCGGAGGTGCTGGAAGAGGGAGGTGGAGAGGAAGTCCAGTGAGAAGAACACCATAAGTCCGCTGATAACCACGCCCGACGATCCTGCAGTGGAGGCCTTCATAGAGAAGGCAGGTCTGGGGAGGGGGTTTGAGCGTAGAGAAGGCCGCTAGACTGCTAGAAGAAGATAGAATAGACTTGAAAGTTGGAAATTACAATAAGTTACAATAAGAGTGCCTCAGCAAGCTACTTCGCCGCTAAGATGTGGTAGGTTTTATCTCTCAGGTCTAGAAAGCCTTCAATTCCCAGGAGAGAAGTAAGCTGGCTAATCTATTCGAGAATCAAAGCTTTAAGGAGCTTTCTAGCGATTTCAGGAAGTTTTATAACGTTAGGAAGAGAGCAGACTATTTGGGAAAGTTTGCCAGTCGGGAAGAAGCTGAGATCTCCCTTGAAAGGGCGAGAGGCATAGTGAAGGTGTTGATGAGTTATTTTGGACATGGGACAAGTGATACTGCGTCGGAGGCCTGATCGTCGTGTTTGAATGCCTGTGGAAGCTTAAGCTTTCGGACACTTGGAGCATCTACCGACTCGGATCTGATAGTTAAATCATTCACCCGGTACCGTCCCATATGCCGCGGTCGCTGCTACTAGATGACTTCTCCAAGCTAGTCCTGATGGGACCGCCGAGGGCGAGGCAGGACGGGAAGTTCGTTGCGTTCCGCGTGGGAAGAGCTCTTCTAGAGGATAACGAGTACGATTACAGGATATGGGGGTACGATACCGTTTCAGGAAGGATCTTCCCGTTGACTGAAGGTCCTAAGGACGGAAATCCGTCGTGGGAGCCTGGTGGAAGTAGATTCCTCTTCATCAGGGGTACTGATGATGGGAACGAGCTCTACGTGTGGACCGGCGAATACCCCGAGTACAAGGTGTTGAAGCATGAGAACAGCATAGAGGGGGCGGAGTGGGCGTTCAAGGATATCGGGGTAGCCCTGTTCGTTGAGGGAAAGAAGGAAGAGGATGTGAAGACTATTAGGGAGATCCCATTCTGGTGGAACGGGAAGGGGTGGACCTACTGGTCGGTGAACAGGTTGAGGGGGGTGGACCTGAACACAGGCGAGACGTGGCCCATCTCTCCTCCCGAGCTGCACGTGAAGGACTTCGTGCCCTCTCCCGACGGAAGAGAGGTAGCGTTCCTCGTTCTTAAGGACAGATCCAAGCAGTTGGATGTAAGCCTATTCGTCTCAGATATTTACGGGGAGGATGTGAGGGAGATCGGGCCCGGTAATTGGTACCTCACCCAAGTTAGCTGGCGAGGCGACGGAAGGGCCCTTGCCGTGGTGGGACACGACAAGAGGAGAGGTCTCGTTACCAACAAGCACTTGTACGAAACTTCAGTGGATGAATGGGATCCTGTTGACCTCTCTCCCATGGACGGGAGCTTGGGGAACAGCCTGAACAGCGACGTGAGGGGAGGCATGGACACGAGGCCCAGGTGGGCGGACGGCAGGTGGTACTTCTTGGTGCATGAGGGGACGGCCGTTCACCTCTACGAGAGCGACGGCAATCCAAGATCGGTCATATCGGGGCCGATCTCCATAGAGGGCTTCGACATAAGGAGTGGGAGGGTCTTCTTGACCGCGATGCGGATAGACGAGCCCGCTGAATTGTACGAAGCCTCTCTAGCAGCGGGAATGGGCTCCCTCAGGAAGTTGACGCATTTTAATGAGGGATTCTTGAGTAGAGTCGGGTTAAAGAAGCCGGAGGAGTTCAGATTCAAGGCCAGCGATGGAATGGAGGTTGAGGGCTTCTTCTACAGGCCCGAAGGTGACCCGCCGTATCCCACCGTTTTATACGTGCATGGAGGTCCGGCAACTGCTTTCGGACACGCTTTCATGCATGAACTCCACCTTCTCAGGGAAAAGGGCTACGCGGTCCTGGCAGTCAATCCAAGGGGAAGCGAGGGGTATGGTGAGGACTTCAGGGATATAAGGGAGAGGTACGGGGAGAGGGACTACCAAGACCTGATGGAAGCTGTGGACGAAGCGGTATCCCGTGGCCTAGCGGATCCGGAGAGCTTGGCAGTGATGGGAGGCAGCTACGGTGGCTTCATGACGAACTGGATCATAGGACATACCCACAGGTTCAGGGCTGCGGTGACGATGAGGGGGATAAGCAACTGGATAAGCGAGTATGGGACCACGGACATAGGGTTCTTCTTCAACCCCGATCAGATAGGGGGCCACCCTTGGGAGAACTTCGAGACTTACTGGGAGAAGAGTCCCCTAGCTTATGTGGCCAAAGTGAGGACGCCTACCCTCGTAATACACAGCTTGAACGACTACAGGTGCTGGTTGGATCAGGCCCTCCAGTTCTTCACCGCCCTAAAGGTATTAGGGGTCGAGGTGGAGCTGGTCCTCTTCCCGGAGGAGGATCACGACCTCAGCAGAAAAGGGAAGCCGAAGCACAGGGTCGAGAGGTTGGAGAGAATAGTCAGGTGGCTGGATGATCACCTAGCGGGGAGGTGATGGTTTGGAGGCCCTGACCCTCTCCCTTATCGATCAGCTCACCCCCTTCCTCTACCTACTAGGCTTGGGTGTTGTGCTCTCGGTACTCTTCTCCCTAGTGGAGATGTTCTCTATCGACAGGGTCCTGAAGCTGGTTAGAGGGAGGAGGGCCTTCGTCTTCCTAGGCAAGGAGGCGCACTATGGCAGGCTTCACATCCCACCTAGGAGTAAGGGTGGGTTCGAGGTGTTCTACGAGGATGCTGCCGTTGAGAATCCCCTGTCCCTCGTCGCGTTCCTCGTGGAGAACTACCACGAGACTGGGAACGAGAGGTTCCTTGAGAAGGCTAAGCTAATCCTCGACTACTTAAAGGAAAAGGGTGTGTTGGAGCAGGATGTCGAGATAGAGGACGTGAAGATAGATCCCTGGGCCCCTCCCAGCCTCGTCTCTAGGAAGGTCTACTCCAACGAGCTGGGAGATCTGTGGATGATAGCGAGCTTCGTGGACTTCATGAGCGAAGAGGAGAGGAAGAGGAGGTGGAAGGAGTTCACCTCGCTCTACAGTAGGCCCTTCCTCAAGAGGTTCAAGAGGAAGGTTTACAACGCCCTGAGCTACGTCAAGGACAAGGTGGCCTCGTCCCTCACATCCACGGTCAGCGTGGTGACTCCTGCGGTCCCCAAGGATCTGAGGGCCCACTTGGAAGAGGCAGAAAAGAAAGCTGTGACCTCCCTGATCGCCCAGACCTACGATCCTCTGTTAGAGAACAGTATAGGTAGGCTAGTCACGGTGAGGGTTGACGATGTGGAGGGTGAGAGGAAGCTTTACCAAGGAGTGCTGGCCGAGTACTCTGATAAGTACCTGTACGTGTTGGATGTGGACTACAGGCTCCAGATGATAGCCACCTTCTCGGGAACCGTCAGGAGTGTCCCCTTAGTGAAGGTGTTCGGCAGGTACCTGCAGCTGGGAGATCATTTGGGTGTGGAGGTGAAGGGCGAGGAGGCGATGATGAAGAATATATGGGAGAGACCAATCAAGGTGGAAAAGCTTGTGAGCGGCGATCAGGAGGTCAAGGTAAACAAGGTGCTCTTCCCTGGGGAGGAGGTGCGTGCCAAGGTCCCCGCTAGCGAATTCGCGATACACTACGAGATATCATTGGAGGCCGATGTGGTCTGGCCTAGGAGCAAGGCTGTCATCGTGGGCCTCGGAGACTATCCGCCGGATATACTCGGGAGCATCCTAGGCAGCGTCAAGCTGAGGGACCTGAGGAGGGTAGTCTAGCCTGAGGGGGGTCGGGGGTTCTGACCCCCATATCAACACATGGAATACCAATTTCCAGCCTGATGGCACGACCGGGATAGATAGACCCGAGACACGGATTTCCCGCCTGTCCTCTAATGAATGAATCCTTGATGGACGTCTTTCCGCTCGGGTCAGTTATGTTCTCGGAGCCCGGTAGCCCTCCAATGCCGGGTGGATTTCCATCCCCACCATTCCCGCCGTTGGAGGCTGATTTCACTTCGACAGTCCCGTCCTTCCCGTTCCCCAGTGTTCCAATACCGTGGTTTCCCGATTTAGCAGTCACGTTACCTCCTTTACCTCCCTTGCCACCTTCCTTGAAGATCTCGCTCCCGTAGATACACCCGGTTGCTCCGCCCCCACCGTTTCCTCCAGATATAAAGGCTTTTCCTCCATTTCCTCCCTCGAAGCCCGATGCTGGGATGATTCCGCTGGGCGCAGTAAGTACGGCATTACCGCCTTTACCGCTATCGCCTTAGCCTTACCTCCCATACCTCCGTCGCAGGAAGTGGCGTTCCCGTCACCCCCATCACCCGGTATGGTCCCAGCGTCACCTCCGTTTCCGGCCATTCCTCCGCTTATCGAGGGAACGGGACCTCTGAAGCTACCTGATACCACTCGGTAGGATCCACCTCCGCCATCTCCCGCCTCCGCCGTCGCATCCCCGCCGTTACGTCCAGGACAGCCACCCTCTCCCTTGGCTCCTGAGGCCATCGCATCTCCTCCCCTGCCTCCTCCACCTAGGATTACCTTGCCCGTCCCCTTGAATTCCAAGTAGCCATCCACATCGATCAGGGACTCGCCTCCCCAGCCGCCAGGTCCACCTTTCGCCTCGGCGTTCCCATCCCTCCCAAGGAAGGCGATCGCGGTTCCACCCTTCCCGCCGTTACCGGTCCTGAAGGTCGTATCCTCCACTACCAAGTTCCCTCTCGGTCCTAGGCCGAGTTTAAAGCCCTCAACGAACATCGAGAGGCCCACTCCGTGCTCCCCGCTACCCGCAACGGCCTTACCATCAGCAGTCCTGTTACACCCGCTCCTACCGTCCCTCGACTTGAAATAGCTGTTCTTGAGGTAGATACCTCCCCAAGCCGTGAGCACCCAGCTCTTCTTGGGTCTAAAGAGCCGCTGCCACACGCAGCCGCCTCTGCCCCCTCTGGACGAACTTCGAGTTCTTCACTACTACGAAGTTCTTGAACGGCTGTTGCTGTTTTACAGGATTGGGCGGCACCCAAGGGAGCCATTTCGGCTTGTTTCCCTGACTAGGAGGCACATGAGATGCTCCACTGAGATTCTGACCGCTCTCTAGCCTCTTACCGACCTCTAAAGGGTTCGGGCCTCCGGAAACCATTATCTCCCCACTGGTGGTGATGTTTGCCTTTATCGTGACGTTCCCAGCTCCCCACACGAGTACGCCGGGCAGGATAACGTTTTCCGTGCTTTGATTCGGAGGTATCGCTTCAGGAGGGTGGGATGGGCATGAGTTATTCACCTCACCTTGTAGGGTGATGTTAGACGAGGAGATCAGAGCTAGAGCTGCGCACTCCCCCACAACCCTTCCAGTCATTTCCAAGGGGCCCAAGGAGACGATCATCGTGTCTCCATCTAGGTGAACCGTCGTATCCGGACCCAGCTTCAGGGACGAGGTGATTACCTTCCCCTTGATCCTGACCTCACCTCCGAGCTGGAGGCGCGGGGCAATTGTAGAGAGGATCCTATCGTACCCCTCTTGATAGGCCCTCCTAGTGCCGTTTCTATTGCAGCCCATAGCGATTAGGACCATCTGTCCCTCCTTCCAGACATCGTGCAACTCTAGAAGGAAACTCGCATCCCGTTTCCTGACCGTTGACATCATGGAGGAGTTGAGGAGTGATCCCACTATTCCCCCAGTTCCCTCGTAGGCATCTGGTCCGCCCAGAATGATTATCAGGTCGGCCATCCTCTGGGTGGAGAATTGGGAGGGATGGAGGCTCACAACATCGAATCCAAGCTGTCTCATCTCCTCAAGAAAGTCTCCAGCCAAACCTATGTCGATCGAGTTACTCAAGATGACTAGTTCTGAGTTACTCTCTAAGATTATCTCCTGTCTGGTAGGGATCTGGGAGGGAAAGAGGAGCATAAATACTATCATAATCACTAAGAAGAGAGAATTCCGCGAATTCACAATTTATTTAACCTATAGGAAATAAAAAATTATTGATTAAAAAATTCCCTCGGCGGGAAGGGATGGGATCAGAAGATTATGGAGAACAAGGCCCCCTCACCGTAGGCGAGGTCCTTTATGGAAAGGACCCCCTTCAGCTTCCCCTCCTCGTCCAACACCACGAGGTGCCTTATGTTATTCTCGCTGAGAAGTCTAGCTGCCTTGTAGACGGTGTCGTCGTACCTGACCGAGATTACATCGGTCTTCATCACGTCCCTGACCTTCGAGTCATCCTTCCCGTAGCCGAAGGCATTTATTATGTCTCTCTCTGAGAGCACGCCTAAAACCCTCATGGGATCGCTCGGATCAACCACAACGAGGAAACCAACCTTCTCATCCGCCATCTTCCTAGCAGCCTCTCTCAGGGAGGCATCTGGGAGTATGGTGACGGGCTCGGTCCTCTTGATAAAACTTTTAACCTGCATCACGGGAATCGATTCGCTCATGCTCTGCACCTGCGGATTAATGCTGTGATAGTATAAAAAGATCCCATCGACAGGCGCATCCGTTTCCTCGCTTGGAGGACCCTTCAACGAAAGGAGCCGAACCCGTTCGGAGCGTGAGGACGGTCCTAGTCAATTGAGGGAGCCGGGATAAGATTCTACTTAACGTCGTAAAAGAGACGTACTCCGCCCTCTATCTCCTCTAGCCCCAGCAGTCTGATGCTACCTATCTCGGAGGTGTTTTTCACGTGGGTCCCGGAGCAGGGAATGGCGTTCACTCCTTCTATCTCAACGACCCTGTACCTGTCCATTTCGGGAAGCCTTCCTAGATTGGGCGCGCCGTAAATCTTGCTGGGGAGCTCATCCCTGCTGACCTCCAGAATGAGGACCCGTCTCTCATCCAAGAGTTCATTCGCCCTCTCCTCTATCTCGCCGAGGAGGAGGTCATCCATCCTGGCGCCATACTCCACGTATGCCTTGGGCGGGCCGTGAAGGGCACCCAGAGTGTTAACTCGTCGACCCACCACGTCGGAAACGGCCCTGTCTATTACATGGCCGGCGGTGTGAAGCCTCATTATGTAGTACCTCCTCTCCCAGTCCAGCTCTTGAGTGACCTCCATGCCCTCGACGAGCTCGCCCTCCACCAGCTTTCCATAGAGGACGATTACTCCTCCGCTTTCCAGCGCTTTCTTCACCTCGAACCTCACGTCGCCAGTCAGCCACCCCCTATCGCTAGGCTGCCCCCCTCCCAATGGATGAAATATAGAGTGGGCTGGGACCACGTAGTACCTGCTTCCCTTCTCCTTGACCACCCTTATCAGTTTTGTAGGTGCTTTTCTTAAGTAAGAGTCCACCAAGTACAGCTTCTCGGTTGGCGGGAGACCCTCCACCAAGTCACTGATTTTCATCTCGTAGGAGGAAGTGTCATAAGATTAAAACTTGGACCACGCGCTATCCGGTCTCTTCGTAAAGCAAGGAGGTTCTGAAAGACTATTAGATGCGTTTGCACATAGCCCAAGGGTCAAGAAGACCTGCCTCTAGCGAGCAGCGAGAAAACGCTTCTGATATTTGGAAATCACTTCCCTCGTTATAGTGGCAGATACTGGGGTACTCGCCGATCATCTCACCGGGAAGAGAGATGGAGAGACAACTCGTGAGAGATGTGCGATCAGCAAATTAAGCGGATGGGAGGAGCTTTTGCATCGTGGGTCCTAAAGCATTCTGACTCATTCATCTAACAAGGATCCAAGTTTTCCCCTCTCGCTTAAACCTCCCTCTGATCTCTTTGAACTTTGTCATCACCTCTCTCAGAAAATCTTCATCGGCTAAAAGGACTTTGCCATCTTCCAGTATCTCTAGAATGAATGTGCTGCCCTCCTCAAGCTTCCTGAGGAAGGAAGCTGTGTTCATACCTATCGGAGAGACATCTGGATAATCCAAGTCATAGAGTAAGTCAAAAGCTTCTCTAGGATCCCTCGGAAGGTCATCAGAAACGACCAAGATGTCGTAATCGCTGCTATCGGTATAGTCTCCTCTAGCCCTAGATCCAAACAATACAACTAGCTTGGGCTTGAACCTACGATAACGAGCTAGGAGATCCCCTAATTCTTTGGGCATTCTCAATTACCCACTCCATCACTTTCTTTGCGCATTCTAGACATTTATCCGCGTCCTCTCTCGTATAATAATCGCATGGCGCTCCCTCATCGTAGACATCAGGATATCTAGTGGGGATATAGTGCTTGTCTAGGTACTTCAAGCACTTGAGGACTTCTTCAGGGACCTTTAGCCCGCTCTCCAGTGCAAGGAATGAGATTGAGTGGCCCCTCCTTTCCCGATTCAGAAGGTTGAGAAGTCCCTTCATGGCCTTTTCCGCTGCTTGATGGGCCTCATAGCACGCCTCCTCGTAAAGTTCCGCGTCATAATTTGCAGTAGCCGATTTCAAGTTTCTTTCCGCCTGTCTCATCCAGTCCCCGAAACGGGATACCAAATTAATCCCCGAGAGCACTTACTCTAGAGAACCTCACAGCTTCACTATAAATGAGTTACGATAACGCGAAAGAATGCGCCACAGTGTCACCTGAGACGGGGTCCCCCGTCAAGTATCGTTTTCCTGAACTGATCGCAGTGCTTTTAAGTAAGAAAAGTAAGATAAGTAAGGAGTATACTCATGAGTAAGGAAAATTCGAGTAAGGGTGTGTGCACCGAGGGAAAGAAGAGGATCGTCTACGGAGTGGTGACTGTCACATCCAAGGGTCAGATATCCATTCCCGCCGATCTGAGAGCAGATCTAAACATAAAAGAAGGAGATCAGCTTCTAGTCCTCAGGAGGATGGACGGCGCAGGTATAGTGCTCATAAAGCTGGACAAGATGGACGAGCTCATGAGTATGCTCCTCGAGGATGAAGAGTTCTTCCTCAAGGTTAAGGATAAGATGAGGGAAGGGAGGTGATGGGATGTACACGTGCAAGGATTGCAAGTGGTACAAGCCGATTGATGAGAGTAAGGGAGACTGCTTCGGTCACGTGGTTCCCGCTGATATGCCAGCCGACCAGTGTCCCAAGAAGGCATTCGAACCGAGGGAGTGATCCTGCTTGATCCCCAAGGTCAGGGTGAAGAGCGTCCTGAACAAGCATAAGAGGTGGGACAGCTGGTTCCTCGACGATTACTCGGTGAACCCCTACTACGGTTGCCAATTCGCGTGCATCTACTGCTACACTAGGGGAGGGAGTTACGGGAGGGAGCCACACAGGCTGGCCGCGAAGGTGAACGCGCCGGAGGTGCTGGACAGACAGCTGAGGAGGAGGGCTTCTAGAAAGGAGTACGGGTTCATAGCGTTGGGCACGTCAACGGAACCCTACATGGAGGTAGAGAGGAAGCTGGAGATAACGAGGAAGGTGCTCAGCGTCATCTCCCATTACAGGTTCCCCGTGCACGTCCTCACTAAGTCCACCCTAGTCACTAGGGACTCGGACCTGCTAGCGGAGATAGCTGGCAAGGCCGTTCTCCCACCCGACCTAGAAGGCAGGGTGAGCGGTGCCCTGGTCACCATATCCATGTCAACCATTGACGATGAACTGGCCAAGTTCCTAGAGCCCGGAGCCCCCTCCCCCTCCGAGAGGTTTGAGGCTCTGGAGAGGCTGAGGGATGAGGGGATAGGGGCGGGTGTCGCTTTCATTCCGGTGATACCTTCCCTGAGCGATGGAGAGGACGAGTTAAGACGGGCCATTAGGGAGGCTAGGAAGAGAAGAGCGAGCTACGTTTTCGTGGGCGCTCTCACCCTGCCGGGAAGCCTGAAAAGGACCTTCCTCGGGGTAGTGAGATCTAGGTTTCCGGACTCCGTTTATCGATATCGGAGGATATTTAGAGGGAGCTACCCCTCTAAGGAGTATCAGGATAGGCTTTACTCGACGGCCATAGCGATATGCAGGGAGGAGGGCGTCAGACTGGGAATACTGGAGGGGATAGCTCCTTAGGACCGCTAGCCGGTGGTACCGATACCTTGGTCCCTTTCCCATTACTTTTTTGGGTGGGTAGATACTGGCACGCAGCAGACTTGGAGACGCAAAGCTCACGTCAAAGAGATACGTTTTTACTTGCGTCTGAAAAATAGACCGAGGGAGGATGCTCGTAGAGAAAATAGTCAAGGTCTTAAAGGATTGCGACGAGGTGATCTTCGCCTACCTGTTTGGGTCCCACGCTAGGGGTGAGGCGGGGAAGCTGAGTGACGTCGATGTTGCTGTCTACCTCGATCCATCCCTACCCCAAGACGCCATGTGGGACACCTTCTTGGACATAGCCAGCCGCCTGAGCTTCAGGGATGTCAAAGTGGATGTCGTTCTGCTCAATACCGCCGGTTACAGACTGGCATTTGAGGTGCTGAAGGGCAGGCTCCTCTTCTCTAGGGACGAGAGGGTGAGGAAGGAGTTCATCTATCGCACCCTGAGGACCTACTTGGACAGGGGGTATTACGACAGTAGGAGGGCCGAATTTATCCTCTCTAGGTGAGAGACATGTTCTTCAGGGAGAAGGTGTCTGAGAAGCTAAGATATCTCGAGATCTCACTGAATTACTTGAGGAGCAGGCGGAACATCACCTTAGAGGACCTCCAGAGTAACTATGAGCTAAGAAGCGCCATCGAGAGAAACTTCCAGATAGCTATAGAGGCTGCGATAGACATAAGCGAGATGACAATCTCTGAGGAAGGAGTTGAAATGCCTGAAACCTACAGAGAGGCCTTCTTAAGGTTGGGTGAAATGGGAGTAGTTCCTAGAGACTTCTCCACCCGATTGGCTCAGATACCTGGTTTCAGGAACATCCTAGCCCGTCAGTACAGTGAGCTCGACTTGAACAAACTTTTGGAGTTCTTAAAAACGAAATTGGATGATTTAGAACTATTTTCGGGGTACGTCAGGGAATATCTGAGATCCAAAACGGGAGATTAGCCGTTCAGGTGTGATGCAGCAAGGCTTCGGGTAGAAGCTTGCTCTCCACCTTCATCAGCGTCTCAGAAAGGTACGACTTCGAGATGCCCAGCCTCTCCGCCAGTTCCGAGAGGGTCACCCTCCTCGGGAAGTCGTAGTATCCTTCCTCTATTGCCCTCAGCAGGATCTCCCTCTGCCTCTTGGTCAGCTTCCTTCCCCTCTCCCTCCTGACCGAAACCTTGAGGCCTTTCCTCCTCAGTGCCTCCCAGAGGTCTTTGAACTCTCGAGCGTGATGCCACTCGGCCCTTCCCATCCTCACCGAGAAGGGGAGATGAGGCGGTTCGGTCGCCTCGAATATCTCAGCTAGAGGACAGTAATGCTTCACCCTCATGACTGAAGAGCCCTCGTCCCTCACCTCCTTAACCGCTCTATGGGACTTGACGTAGGAGAGGACCTCCTCATCCCTAGGAGTCAGCAGCACCAGCGAGAAGGTGCAAGCGCCAGGCCGCGTGAAGAGGGAGAGCACCTTAGCCCTCACCTTGGGATGTTCCCTAGTTAGGTCCCCGAGCCAGCAGCCCTCAGGAAGGTCTGAGGAGCATACCATCATTATGACTCATGTCATAATCTTCCAGATACAATATAACCCTAGCGTTTTTCAAAATTTTTTACCGAACATGTTCGCACTATATTAATTTGACACGTAAAGACAATAGTTATCAGGTGTCGCTATGCTGCAGCTCAGCGTTGTGGACGCCATCGACCTGTTTTACCTGATCTACGCCGCCGGTGTCATGCTGTTCATGGCGTGGTATGCCAGAAAGCTGACCAAACCTAAGAGGTGATTGAAGTGGTCAAGATGGAGAGGGAGGAGAAGATATGGCTGGGCATAATAGCGCTAGTGGCCATAGTTTTCAATGTCGTGACCCTCTCGCCTCTCGTCCCGTGGGTCCACTGGGACCTGTTCAATCCCCCGCAGCCCAAGCAAATCGTCAGAGTCCACATAAAAGGCCACAAGTTCTTCCTGGTGGAGGGAAATGGGTTGAAGCCGCTCAAGGCCGGGACCATCTCAATAGAGGCAGGAGTGCCGGTGAAGTTCGTGGCGACGAGCGAGGACCTCACCTACGGCTTCGGGGTCTTCGATCCCGAGGGCAGGATGGTATTCCAGATGCAAGTGGTCCCGAAGTACGAGAACTCCATTATATGGATCTTCGATAAGCCCGGCTACTACACCGTGAGGTCCACCGAGTACTCTGGCCCGCAGCATCCCTACATGTTCGTTGAGGGGGCCATTCAGGTCTCGAGAGGGGGTTAGCATGAGTAAGCTCACCTTAGAGAAGCTGACACTCAGGTACGTGGTGGTAGCTTCCCTCTTCCTCGCTCTCGCGGGTATAGAGGGTATGATGATGCGTACTAGGCTACTGAACATACCTTTCATCGACGAGCATCACTACTACGCGGTGATGACCGTTCATCCTTTGGTGGGCACCTACGGATGGGCCTACATGGCGGTGATGGGTGCATTCTTCTTCCTAGTACCAACTCTCCTCAAGAGAGAGCTCTTCAGCATCAGGCTGGCATCCATCAACCTCTGGTTGCAAGCAGCTGGCGTCCTCATTATTTGGTTCTCAGGATTCCTGTTCTACTACGGCTCCCTGTACACCATATACTGGCCCCTGCCCGTGCACTTCCCGGAACCAGGTGCCCTAACCTTCTCTCTAGGATTGATCTTGACGGAGATCTCGGTACTCCTCTTCCTCTTCAACATATTCGCCACCATTCTCAGGGTATCCAAGCCCGGCCTCAGCACGAGATCGGCTGTCGCTGCCATGCTGCTCGCTTCCTTCGGTCTGGGCGGCTTTCTAAAGCTGATCACCGGATTCGTGAATAGAGTGAAGCTCGGACTGGGGATAGGGAGGCCTATGCTAACCGACGGTAAGGGAGAGCCCGAAAAGCTGCCCGTCTTCGTGGTCGCCGTCTTCAGAGGCTCAATAGATGCCGTGATAAATGCCGTGGTGCTGGCGGGGGCGGGAGCGTTAATAGCGGGCTTCATGCTCTACAGGATGCTCGTGGGTCCCATCAACCCCCTCGTGATAGACCCGCTGATCTACAAGAACATCTACTGGTGGGGCCTCGACATGATAGCCGATGGAGATGTGCTCATCTGGACCGCGGGAACCCTCTATCTCCTCGCTCCCCTGCTGGCCAACAGGAAGCTTTACGCGGAGGAGGTCGTCAGGTACATCATACTGGCCGACCTGATAGTCTCGATGGGTGTATGGAGCCACCACCTGCTCTCAGACAGGCCTCAACCCTGGTTCCTGAGGCTCTTCAGTGGCCAGTTCATAACTTGGGGAGAGGGTTTCACCATGGGCCTTACCTTCTTCACTGCGCTCATGACCCTCTGGCTTGCCAGACCCCTCAAGTTAACGCTGCCGATTAAGTTCATGCTTGGAGGGATCGTGGGCTTCCTGTTAGGAGGAATGGCCGGCCTCATACAGGCCAACTACGGGCTTAATGTGATAATACATAACACCCAGTGGGTCCCTGGCTTCCACTTCCACGAGACCCTTCTGACAGGGCTGAGCAGCATTCTGTTCGCTGCCATTTACGCGCTCACCCCTATGCTGGCAAACGTGGAGCTGGACGAGAAGCTGGGGAATATTCACTTCTGGCTGTGGGTCATCGGCGGTATTGGGATGTCCCTCTCCATGGGGCTAGCTTGGAGGGAGGGAATGCTCAGGAGGACCCTCTACTTCACCGACAGGTACTTGCCCTACATGGCCGGGGCGTGGTTCTTCGGCGCCCTGATGGCCCTTGGTTTCCTAGCCTTCCTTCTGAATGTGATAAAGACGTTCGGTCTGAGGAATGTGTTGGGTCTCTTCCTGCCAGAGAAGGAGTGATTGCCCACACTTCCATATCTTCCTTTTTTAGGGTACAGTCATGGACAAAACGTCCGTAAGAACATTAATGTGGAACCGAATCGCGCCCCCGGGGATCGCATGAAGAGTAAGAGGTGGGAGGCGATAAGGTTCCTCCTAGTGATCATACTGGCGGTGATAATAGCGGCTTTCCCTTTCTGGTATCCTAAGGAAAAGGGACACGTTCAGGCGGGCCTTGGATGGTCGAAAGATGCACACAGGAGATGGAGGAGGGGGAAGGGTGAATGGACACCGCGGACTCTCAATCCGGACGGTGAAATCTCGATCCGGTCCGGCATCAACTCCAAATGGGAAAGCTACCAAGTGTCCTCCGATGATAGCCCTACAGTTCCTTTGGATGGATGTGCCTGAGCCCGCCGACTCTGGAGTAAGACTCATCGTAGCTGATCAGCGTCGCACCCTCGTGGATCGCTGCAGCTGCATGGAGGCTGTCTAAATAGGACAGGCCATGAGTCTTCCTCACCACTTCAGCCTCCAAGAAGTGCGATGGCTTGGAGGGTATCAGCTTAACTCCGTACTGACTCAGGAACTCACCGAAGGAACTCCAGAACTCTTCGTAACTCTCCACTTCCAGATTACCTGATCTTATGAGGAGATCCAGTTCCATAAGGGAGTACGGGGATAAGGCTACCCTCCTAAGTCCCTTGAGGACCTCCCTAGAGAGATTGTGGTTGGGATCCTCTCTGTATATCGCTGAGAAGATTATATCGGTTTCCACCATCCATTTCATCGTCGAGCCTCCTCGAGAAGTTGTCCCGAGGCTACTCTCCCTATCTCCTCTGCCCTGTTGGAGCTGAGCTTAGATCCCTTCACGAGGTCGGATAACTCATCTAGAGGATCCTCGATTGGCTCTATTATTATTCTGTCGCCCTCAACCCTCATCCTGACCTTCCGACCTATCCTGAGGGAGTTCCTCACCCTCTTGGGGATCGTGATCCTCCCCCTCTCATCCACCTCGATCACGAAATTCATCGTCCCATCTAGGGTTGATGGGAATTTAAGATTTCCCACTAATCGAGCAAGATGGTCCTACCCGCGAGTCATCCGAGGGAAGTGAGAGATATGACCGGATCGCAGCGATTCAAAAAGGGTAAGGTAGGGGGGTAAGATGAAAGAGAGGTCACTCACTTCACCTCAGGAACTTTGATACGTAAGGGCTTTCCCCAGGCCTGTTCCTCCTGAAGTGGCCGCTTGGTTTGCGGGTTAACAGCTCCTCGAACCACGCCTCGTGCTCTATCTCCTCGTGTAGGATCGCTAGAGCGAGGTCGTAGGTCCTCGGATCCTTGCCATGGGTGTACTCACATATCTGGGTGTAGATCGACACGGCGCATCTCTCCGCCTCCAGCAGGACCTTGAGTATGTTCTCTACTGTGGGTTCCCCCGGCAGGTAGGCGTCCATGCAGGCCGCCTTGTCCGCGAGCTCTCTTATGTCCTTGGGGAGATCTCCACCCAGCTCGTAAATTCTGGGCACGAGGGCCTCGAAGTGGTTCCTGTCCTCTATTCTAGCGTCCTCCACTATCTCCTTTATCGATTCTCCCTCTACACCAGTTGCATGGTTTCTCAGAATCGTGTAGTAATAATAGGTGGTGAACTCCGCGGCCGCAGCCCTCACCAGTAGATCAAGAAGCTTCTGGATGTCTATTCCCGCCGCCTCGATCAGTTTCCTGTTCCTCTCGGGCATGCCATCACCGAGACAGAAGACATTGCTAATTAATAAATATTTCTAATTAGAAGTTACTATTAAGTAGTGTTAGTTTTTATACTCGAGGAGGAGGTGTAACCCCGTGAGCTGGAAGGAGCTGGCGGTAAGCAAGCTGAAGGAAGCGGGTCTCAGGCTCACACCACAGAGAATGCGCCTTCTGGAGGTTATAGAGAAGCTGGGTCCATCTCATCCCTCCCTTAAGAAGATATTCGAGGAAGTGAGGTCGGAATTCCCGACGCTAAGCTTCTCGACCCTCTACTCAAACGTACTCACGATGAAGAAGCTGGGGCTCTTGGAGATATTCCATGTGGAGGGGGAGACGCGGATAGAAGTGAACACTCGCCCCCACCTGAACCTGATAGATAGGGAGATAAAGGATCTGGAGGATCCGAGGATCCTGAAGGAGATAGAGAGGCTGATCGGGAG
>JALSOH010000008.1 GCA_026986575.1 Thermoproteota archaeon | reverse complement strand
CCCAAGACGACGGTCTCCACCTCTCCATCAGCCCTAGTCAGCTCCAGGGAGTTGAGGAAGGAGTAGCCCTCCCTCAGGAAGAAATCGAGGGCCGCTAAGTTAGCTGGAATGACGCTAGCGTAGAGTCTTCCCTGGGCCTCCTCCTCGCACGCCTTGAGCAGGGACTTTCCCACTCCCCTCCCCCTGCGCTCCGGCTTCACGTATATCTCCTTCAGAAAGTAAGCGCCCTCTTCCTCCCTGACCCCAGCGAAACCAACGATCTCGGAACCATCCACAGCCACGAGAACCGTGCCCTCAACGGCCCTCAGCTCCTCGATTCCCCACTCCGGGGGATAGGCGACATCGCTCCCCATTATCCTCCTGTGGTAGGAGTAGAAGTCGGCGTACATCCTCCCGACTTCCTCAACATCCTCTTCCCTCATCCTTCTGATGGTGACCATCGCACTCCCTCCGTTCCAGATGGGTAGCACCTTTAATAGGGAATCGCCTGAGATCCCCGAAGGCGACTCCTGACTAAATTTGGCCGGTAGACGCTGAATATGAGCCTGTATGATGATTCTAGAGCCAAACCCAGATCGCTTGGGTAGAATTTACTAACCAGCACCAGCTCGCGCGATACAGCTTCTATCAGCATTCGATGCGGCTCAGTCGATGGATGAGGTGCCGAGGCTGCTGGAAAGGGGTCAGATGGGAATGAGTCGCGTGGATCAAATGAACTTACCGAACTCTCCCGATCCAAGGCCACACCAGCAACGTGGCGGATCCGTGGAGGAGGTAGGCAGGCAAGGGTACGTCGACGAGGGTCTCGTCGGTGGCGCGGGGACATTGAAACCTCATTGAAGGCCTCAGGGACGGCCGCTCCACTGCGAACGGCATCACCGATTTATGTTAGTGGTCGATCAAGGAAGGGGGATTGCATGCTGGAGGGGAAGGTCGCGGTGATCACGGGAGCGAGCAGGGGAATAGGAAGGGTCATAGCCATGGAGTTCGCAAAGGAGGGAGCGGACGTTGTGGTGAACTACAGGACGAGATCTGTGGAGGCTGAAGAGGTCGTGGAGAGGATAAGGAAGATGGGTAGGAGGGCCGTAGCGGTGAGAGCTGACGTCTCCGACCCTAGCCAAGTGGAGGAGATGGCGTCTGCAGCTTTCGAGGAGTTCGGGAGGGTAGATGTCCTCGTGAACAATGCGGGCATCATTTCGAGGGCCCCGCTTGAGGAGGTATCCCCGGAGGAATGGGACAGGGTAATTTCCGTGAATCTGAATGGAGTATTCTACGCGATGAGGAGCTTCGGGATCAGGATGATCCGTCAGGGTGGGGGGAGCATAATTAATGTGGCATCCGTGGCTGGGCACACGCCGCTTGAGGGCGGCGGTGCCTACAGCGCCTCCAAGGCTGGAGTGATCATCCTAACGAGGCAGGTGGCTGTGGAGTGGGGCCCAAAGGGGATTAGAGTAAACGCCATATGCCCCGGTCCCGTTCTCACTGACATGCTGAGGAGCGAGTACACGGAGGAGGAGCTTAGGAAGAGGGAAAGGCTCACTCCCGCAGGGAGGTTGGGGAGGCCGGAAGATGTAGCGAGGCTTGCCGTCTTCCTAGCTTCGGATGACTCTAGTTACATAACAGGAGCCGTTTACGATGTAGATGGGGGACTCTCCGCTAGCACTTACCGCCTCCTCCACGAGCTACTGAGGTAACTCAGGGCCCGAGCTGACCGATAGTCTGGGGGATCAAGCTGAGTCCTCTCCACATAGCGCGAGTCAAGCCCTCGCTTCACGACAGCATGGGGATTCGAAGCTGGATCGCTTTCCCCTCTCGCAAGGCCCACCCACAGAGCTAAGTGGTGGAATGGGATAGGGAAGGCCACCATCCATCCTCCCTCCTCTCTAGCCCCCTCTCCCTCACGAACACCAAGACAATCCTCCTCAGTTCCTCCACTATCCCGAAGGTGTCCAAGAACGTGATCCCCTCAAGCAACGCGTCCATGATCACAGTGTTTCCCCGAGCCTCCTTGAAGGCCTCGTCCACGGAGAACAGATGTACCTCTGGGTTGGGGACCCCCACTAGGTGGGCCTTCCTGAGCAGCTCCAAGAGCGTGTCCAAGCCAGACCGGTCCAGTATCACCAAGAGATCAGTATCGCTTGCGGCATAGCTCTCGTCCCTGGCCCTGCTTCCGAAGACTATCACCACACCCCCACCGTAGCGCTCCCTCACCCACCCCGCGAACTCCTCAACAGCCTCCCTCCATCTCCTTCCTGACAAACTCCACCACCTCGCTCGCCGTTTCGACGCACCTCAGGGCCATCTCCCTAGAGAAGGAGATGGATTCGCTCTCAGGATACCTTGATAGGGTGTAGAACAGGGATAGGGTGAGCAGAAAATCGTGTTGGAGCCCGAATGGCTCGGCCAAGGCCACCAAGTTATGTGTGTAGGGTTTCGAGCCGAACCTGCATATATGCAGGGCTTTCAATGCAAGCTCCGCGGCCTGTTGAGAGTCGAAGCAAGATATTGCATAGTCTCCGGCCTCCAAGTTCCTCCTAGCAGCTCTGAGGAACATTTCAGCCCTACTCAGCCAATCCTCGGGTTTCACTCACTTATGGAATGAGACGTGACCTAAAAAGGTTGACTTAAGCGGCTGACTTACGCTCTAGCTCGACCACTACCGAATCGGATTATAAATCCTCCAGCCCTCGTAAAGTTGAAGGATCCTCGAAACTCCCTAGGGAACCTCATAAAGGTTATTATAGATCCCAGTATGCCTTCGAGGTGGAGGATGGTCTCAGTAAGGCTCGTTAACCTGACCAAACGTTTTGGGAGGGTAGTAGCCGTTGATCATCTGAACTTGGAGATTGGTCACGGGGAGTTCGTGGCCCTCCTCGGGCCCTCCGGATGTGGTAAGACCACGACCCTCCTCATGATAGCTGGGATCTACAGGCCAACGGAGGGATACATATACTTCGATGATCGTGTGGTCAACGATCTGGAGCCGAAGGACAGGAACGTCGGGATGGTCTTCCAGACCTACGCCCTCTACCCCCACATGAAGGTGTTCGACAACATAGCTTTCCCGCTTAAGCTGAAGAAGGTACCCAAGGAGGAGATGGAGAGGAAGGTCAGGGAAGTTGCCGAACTGCTGCACATAGAGGACCTGCTGGACAGGAAGCCGGGCCAGCTCTCAGGAGGTCAGCAGCAGAGGGTAGCTCTAGCTAGGGCGCTGGTAAAGGAGCCCGATCTATTCCTGATGGACGAGCCCCTAAGCAACCTAGATGCGAAGCTCAGGGTGGAGATGAGGGGAGAGCTGAAGAGGCTCCAGAAGGATCTGGGCATCACCACCATCTATGTGACCCACGATCAGCTAGAGGCCATGACCATGGCCGATCGCATCGCGGTCCTGAACCACGGCAGGCTCCAGCAGTACGGTCCGCCCGAGGAACTCTACAGGAGGCCAGCCAACATGTTTGTGGCTGGTTTCATAGGGACGACCCCGACCAACTTCATAGAGGGCACCATCACCGGCAGCAAGCCGCTCAGGTTTGAGTTCGATGGCAGGGTGATTGAGCTTGGAGATTTGAGTTTTGACGACACACCCTTGGAGGTTGTCTTGGGCATCAGGCCTGAAGATGTGGAGCTTACCGAGGAAGGGGAGTTAGAGGGGGAGATCTATGTGATAGAGCCGCTGGGCAGGGAGCTGCTGGTGACGATCTCATTGGATGGGCTGCACATCAAGGCGGTCACTGGTACTGACTCTAACCTGAGGATGGGCCAGAGAGTGAAGTTTAGGATCCCCCCCGAGAAGGTGTACCTGTTCGACAAGGCGACGGGAAGGAGCCTGATCTGATCGAGGTATGGTCTGATCGAATCTGATCTCACTGATCGAAGAATATTCTAGGTAGGTATATCATCCTCTGAGCAAATTGCTGGCTTTTACCGCGATCTCCTCGAATTTCTCGAGCAGCTCCTCATCGTAGGTCACCAGATAAGCGTCGAGCCTCCTTGCCAGCTCCACGTATAGGGAATCGTATATTGTCGTAGTCCTTTGAAATGCCAGATCTACTGCACCAAAGAGCAGCTCTCCGTCATCTACCAAGCGTAAAAGGATCTCCAAGGATCTTAAAGCCTTCTTCACATCATCCGAAGTCACATTCTTGGCATACCTGAGCAAGTTAGCCACCTCCACTAGGATGAGAGATGGGGCATAACCCTCAGTCTCCCCGCTCGCCAACTTCTCCCTGAGTGACCTCATTTCCTCTGATTCTTCTTCCCTCAGGAACCACTTAGCCACAGCGCTTGCGTCCAGTACGACTATCACCTGCTGTCCCTCTCCCTCCTAATTATCTTGGAGGACTCCTCATCCAAGGAGATCTTTCTGGATATCTCCTCCATGGTCTTTATAGCCCACCTGATCTCCTCCTCTCTCACTTTCTTCTCCAGAGCCTCTCTTATGACCTCGCTGACGTTAATTCCCAGCTCCTTCGCTTTCTCCCAGAGCTCCCTCTTGACCTTGGCCGAGACCGTCACGCTCATTCCTACCTTCACCTTCCTACCGTATAGTATTACCATACCGTAATAAGGATTGGCTCCTACCAACAGAGGCAGCCGCATCATCACAAAGAAAGGAGGGGGATTCTACGTGACCCCCTTTCCAGCTATCTGGATCCTCAGGAGATACTGCTGAGCGAACAGGAAGAACAGAATTACGGGAATCATGTAAATTATGGCGACGGCCGAGGTCACGCCTGGATTAATGTAGGAATATTCCCCGGTGGTGAGAGCGTAGACGAGCATGGAGAAGGTCCAGTAGTCCTGGCTGGAGATGAACGTGAGGATGTATATGAACTCGCTCCAACCTGAGAGGAAGCCGAAGATCAGGACAGTCATCAATCCGTTCCTCACGTTGGGCATCACTACCTTCCACCAAGCCTGTAGCCTGCTGCACCCATCGACCAGAGCAGACATCTCCATGTCCCAGCTAACGCCGTCGAAGAACCCCTTCATTATCCAGATGTCCAAAGGCATGTCCAATGCGACCTTGATTATTATCACCCCCAACAAGGTGTCGTAGAGGCCCATGACATTCAGGATGTAGAAAAGGGCAATGAGGAGGGTTATCCCGGGGAAAGAGTGGAGCACAAGCGCGAGAGCGAGGAAGGCGCTCCTTCCCCTGAACTTGTAGCGTGAGATGGCGTAGCCAGCCAGGGAGCTGAAGACCAGCTCGAGGAACGCGACCGTCAAAGCTAGGGCGAGGGTGTTAAGGGTGACCGAGTACACATTGGGATAGTACTGGGTGGTCGTGCCGGGAACTCTTATGTTCCCGTCCTTCAGGAACTCCCAGTTTGAGAGGGTCAAGTTGACGGGTAATATCCCCACCACCTCCTCTGAAACGCTCTGAGCGAAGAGAAGCGCGTAGAGAAGGACTATGGGGAGGGTCAAGAGGGCCATGAAGACGATCCACGGTAGGTGTTTCCTCGATACCATGATCACACCTCTATCTTGGGCTCGATCATCAGCTCCTTCAGCCTGAAGACCCTCCAGTAGACGATGGAGAGTACTAGGCCTAGGATAACGAGCACCGTTGCTAGCGCTGCGCCGTAGCCGAACTTCACTATCCCTCCGTACTGGGCGAAGGCCAGGTGATAGCTGTACAGGGCCCATACCTCGGTGGTGTAGTAGCCCGGTCCTCCATTAGTCACAAGGAGGATGTATTCGTAGGAGGTGAGCAGCGAGAGTGTTTGGTAAGCGGTGACGAACATCAGGGGCCACTTTATCAGGGGTAGCTCTATATGCCTTATTATCTGGAAGGTGGAGGCCCCATCAACCCTAGCCGCCCTTATGTAGTCGGCTGGAATGCTTTTCAAGGCTGCTGTGAAGATTATCATGCCGAACGAGGCTCCGACAAACCCGTTAACTAAGATTACGATGGGCCAGGGGTGCTTGTGGAGCCAGTTTACTGGTTCCATGCCGAAGAAACCTAAGATCCAGTTGAAGAGTGCGGTGGGATCCTGCCTCACCGCCCAAAGCCAGAGCAGAGCGTATACGGTGGAGGGGGTTATCCTGGGGAGGAGCCACAGTGCCCTGTAGCCCTGACCCACCCTCTCAGGTATGTGGACGGTGATGAGGGAGATCACCAAGGCAGCTCCCACATTGAAGAAGGTTAGGGTGGAGAACACGTAGAGGAGGGTGTTGTTGAAGACCTTCCCAGCTATGGGATCGCTCAGCATCTGCGCGTAGTTCTGAAGCCCCACCCAGTTCCATTGGAAGCTGTAGTCCATGTCGGTGAAGCTTATGAGGAGCGTGAGCAGGACGGGAAGCAGGTAGAAGACAACTATGAGGGCGAAGCTGGGCAGGAGGAAGACGGCTAGGTACTTCCTTCTGAACCGGAACCGAGCTCCCAGACGGACACCTCCCCAAAAAAGAATGGGAAGATCAGTCCTCTATTATGACGGCGTCAGAGCCGAGTCCCTTTATTCCGTTCAGAAGCTCGTTGAAGGCCTGATCGGGGGTCAGATCACCGCTCTCCACACCCCTGAGGACATTAAACACTATCCTGCTGTAGTCTCCCCACTTGGGATGATTCGGTATGAACGTTGTGTAATCGAGCATGTAGGCCACATCGGCCAAGAAGGGCTCTTTCTTGTACCTGCTGTCGCTTATCTCACTGTACAGGATGGCCAGGTGGCTGCTCTGGACCGCATGGTTGGCGTTCAGGTGAGGATCGGTCACCAAGGTTATCAGGAGGAACGCCACGTCTGCAACCCCTCTCTCTTGGGCCTGCTTGGTTATCGTGTAGATGAGCGGGTGACTCAACGTCACAGGCTTCTTTCCGGGCTCACCGGCCGGATGGAGCATGTAACCTATGTTCTCATTGAACTCCTCGTTGGTCAGCAGTCCCTTGCTCACCCACTCTCCCTTGTGCCAAGTACCTCCTGACAGGAACAGGGCCTTGCCCTGAGTGAACGGGCCATGGAAGTCCTTGTCCCAGTCGCCCGAGAACTGAGTCGGGCTTATAACCTTGTACTTCCAGACGGCGTCGTGGAACCACTGGAGCGTCTTCCTCCAGGCGCTCTTGGTGAAGACCATCTTTCCGCTCTCGGCGTCCCACAGCCTGCCTCCATACGCGAGGTAGAACTGGAAGTAATCGTATCCCTCCTTGACCCTGTGGAGTATGCCCCTCTCAACCAGCCCTTTATCCACGGCCTCCTTCGCGACCTCCAGCAGGTCCTTCAGGGTGAACTCTCCCCTCTTCACCTTCTCCGGCAGCTGAGCTATTTCCTCATCGCTCCATCCGAGCTTCTTCAATACGTCCTTCCTGAAGTAGATGGGCCTAGCCTCGGTGTCCTGAGGAACCGCCCATATCTTGCCCTGATACTTCACCGCCTCCCAGAGGGTGGGGATCACGTCGTAGTAGACCACATCCCAGTACTCCTTTATGTAGTCGTCGAGAGGGATTATGTAGCCATTCGCGGCCAGGAATCCAACGTCCTCATGGCCGGTCAGGTAGATGTCGGGCGCCTTCCCTGACTTGTAGGCCAGGTAAAACTTGTTCTTGTACTCGCCCCACTCCACGGGCCTGACGAAGAACTGACCGTCTATCTTGATCCTGACCTTGGATCCCAAAGCGGCTAACCACTTGTTAAGCATCTCAGCCGCTATCTGGAAGTTCTTCAGCCTGTACTCACTGGGTGGATCCGGGCCTATGGTCCAGATCTTTATCGTGATCTCTCCCTCGCCGGCCGAGGCCAGCTTCTTCGTGAGTTCCTCCACCTTAGCCTTCAACTGCTCATTCTCAGCCTTCAACTTCTCCAGATCACCAGAAGGAGCAGTCACTGTGGTGGTTACGGGGGCCTTCGGTGATAGGGCGTAACCTATAACTGCACCAATCAGGACGCCGACGATGAGGGCGACCAGAACAGTAACGGGCTTCGAGGCCCCTTTTCTTCTCAAAATCTTTCACCTCCCTGCTCTCTAATATTTTTTATCAATGAAAACTTTTAAATATTGTGGGAATTCCACAGCTTCCCGCTCCTTACTCGAAGGGGTGGTCCCGTGTTCACCCAACCGGTCCCAAGGGACCGGAGGTATCCCTGATTTTTTACCGGGGATACAGGTTATAATTTTTATTCTGGTCTCCGGTTTCGCTATAAACGATGTTCTCGTGAGCCTGTTCCATAGGTTGACGCTAGATAGGGGATGTGATGGGTAATAAACCGGATGTCAAGCTTTGTGGGTCAAGTAGCTGTAGGCTATCTCCCTTCTCAGCACGGGATCCCTGATCTCCATCCTGTATTCCCTTCCAAACTTCATCTCACCGTTGATCCAAGGGATCGACCCGGAGAAGAGGACGGCATTTCCCTCGAGCCCCGCCCTATCGATCAGCTCATCAGCCCTCAGCAATCCTTCGGCCTTGGATCTCTGGGCGATGGTTCCGTCCACCCTGAGCTCAAGAACTAGCTCGTCCCAGTGGTCCACCACCTCCTCGTAAGGCCACACAATGGGCGGGATGACCTTCGGGTAGAGCTGCTTCGATAACGGTACGCTCATCCTCTCCACGTCCCTGTCAGTGTGATCGCTCCCCACCGTGACGTATCTCGGTCTTCCGTCCTCGAGTAGGATCACGTACTCCACCTCTCCGTTGTTCCTGCCCTCCAGTACTCCGATCCTACGGGAGGTCGTGAGAAGATTGGGTCCAACTCTGAAGAACTGGGGAACCTCGCTAGGCGGCGGTACGCCTATCCTCTTCAGCTCCTTCACGTGAGCCATTACCTCATCCCTGTCCCTTCCTGACCAGCCCGCCAGAACGAGTCTCTCGTAGGAGAATCTACGGGGGATGACCTCTCCACTAGCCAGCACTATCACGATATCCAGTGACGGCACTCCCCAATAGGTGGGAAGAGCCCTTAAACTTGCAAGTCTAGTGTAACTCGAGCTGGCCGCTGCTGTCGGGGTTCTAATGGTAGCGATTTTCTAGTGATTAGGGGTAGGAGAGGTGGTCCCAGAGAAACATAGAAGGACCAAAGGGACTGAGTGATTAGAGGGGCCTCGATGTGGTGATGAGGCCGTGGGATCCAGAGTCCAGTTGGGCAAGTCCTAGGGCCCGGTCCCTCCTAACTCGAAAATTTGTTATAGGTTTCTGGTGGGTAAGCTGGATGGTCGAACTTACCTCGAGAGCCCAAGACTACCTGCGCACCATATACCAGCTATCGTCCAAGGGAAGTAAAGTGAGGCTAGTCACACTCTCCGAAGCCCTTGGAGTCAGGATGCCCACGGCCCTGCAAATGGTGAGGTTCTTGGCAAGTCAGGGCCTCGTGAAGTACGAGAAACATGGTGAGATCGAGCTGACTGAGGAGGGTAGACGCATAGCTGAGGAGATACAGACCAAGCACAACCTCCTCTTCGAGTTCCTCACCAAGTACCTCGGAGTGGACCCTAAGGTGGCCGAGAAGGACGCTTGTGGGATGGAACACCACCTAAGCGAGGAGACCTACGACCGTCTCCTAAAATTCATAGAGTTCATGGAAGGCTGCCCGCACGGGCTGCCGAGGTGGCTTGAAGGCTTTCACTTCTACCTGAAGTGGGGGAGGAGACCTGTTCTGAGAGCGGACGAGGAGGCCGTGATACTTCCAATGAAGAGGCTCTCGGATCTAGAACCGGGTGAAGCCGGAAAGGTCGTGGCCGTCCGAGCGGATCCGGGCAAGAGGCTGAGGTTAGCTGAGAGGGGAATTGTGATAGGGAGCACCGTCCTCATGGAGGAGAAGACGAGTGAGCGGGTGAGGGTTAGGCTGATGGAGGGTAAAATCAATCTATCTATTAAAGAGGCCTCGCTAGTCTCCGTGATATAGGATGGGTGAGGGGGTTTGATCGAAGTTTCCTCCTAGCGAAGCTCGTTCTACCCAGATTTAAATTAAAGGAGGTCATTGCCCGCGCCTGATTAGAATGGATCGATCTCAAAGGCAATCGAGAGATGGATGCATGAGAGGCCGAACTCGTCGGCCCTGAATCCGTCAGAGGGATCCGGATGAACGCCAAGGTGGTCAGGATCTGCTGCGGACCGTACGAGAGCCTCGCTTACTTGATCGTGGATGAGGAGAATGGAAACTCTATTCTGATCGATGCTGGTCTCCCAGCCGTGGAGATCCTGAATGTCCTGGGAAGAGAGGGGGCTTCACTGGAGCTCGTACTACTGACCCACACCCACTTCGATCACATTGCAGGGCTCCCGGAGCTTGCGGATCATCTGGACGTGAGGGCCTTCGCACATGAGGAGGACATCTCCGTCCTCACCGATTTCTGGCCGCTCAACATGGGACCCCCTCCCGATCTGGAGCCTCTTGAGGGGAATGTGAAGGTCGGTTCCCTCTCGATAGAGCCCCTTCATACACCCGGCCACACGCCCGGCAGCGTCTGCTATCACATCAGGAGGCTAGGGGCCGTGTTCACTGGAGATACGCTTTTCAAGGGGAATATTGGGAGGACTGACTTCAAACATGGTGATCCTATGAGAATGAGGGGGAGTCTCCTCAAGCTGATGGAACTCCCCCCGTCGACGGCGGTCCTGCCAGGACACGGGGAACCCACGACGATCGGGGCGGAGAGGGTCAATCTAGAGGAGTACCTCAGGTGGCTGGAGACGTAGGCCTTCCGGTCAAATCACTCCCCATGGGTGTCCGGGATGGAGAGGCGCGTCATCAGGAGGAACTTAGGGGTGATGGCCGCCACCTGGGCGATCATGAGCCCCTTCACCTCTGCCACTGGCGTTTACTCCTCCTTATACGTCCTAGAGCTTGGGGGAAGCCCCATAGAGGTCGGCCTGATCGTGATGGTCGGAACTATTGTTCTGGCCTTTTCTAGGCTCATAGGCGGCTATCTGGCCGACACAGTTGGGAGGAAACGTATCTTGGTTCCGATGACGACCCTGTACGGGGCCTCCTACTTCCTCTATGCCCTCGCACCCGACTGGACGTGGGTTCTGTGGGGCACGGTGGTGGGGAGCGTCTCCCTAATGTACCAGCCGGCGGTCCAGGCCATAGTTGCCGACACCCTACCCCCAGAGTCGAGGGGGAAGGGGCTGACCGCCTCGCAGACTCCCTCCCAACTCACCGCACTGGCGGGCCCGCCTCTGGCCACCGTCCTCGTCTCGGCCATGGGACTGGAGGAGGCGATGAGGCTCCTCTACTCGGTCACAGCACTTGCGGTTATGTCGGCAGGCCTGTTTAGGACCCTCCTCATCGAGACCCACAGAAGGAAGGTCAAGCTGGGATTCAGGCAGGCGCTGGGGGAATATCTGAGTGCCCTCAAGCTGCTGAGGGGAGATCTGGGCAGGCTTCTAATGGTAACCTCGTCGGTGAGGGCCCTCTACAGGATGTCCTTCCCCTTCGCCCAGATATACGCGGTAAAGACGCTGGGGGTGAGTGAGGAGTTCTGGGGTCTCATCTCCACGGCAATGAGCTTAGAGTCAACGTTCACGACTCTCATCTCTGGATATCTGGCTGACAGGATAGGCAGGAGCGCGGTCATGGCGCTGGGATACGCCTCCGGAGCAACCGGCTTGGGGATGTTGGCCCTCGCCCCCAAGGATCAGCCCCTGTACGTGCTCGTCTCGATGCTCATCGCCGTGGCCTTCGCGTCACGGCCAGCAGCGTTCGCCCTCATGGCGGATCTCACCGACAGGGAGGTAAGGGGGAAGGTCAGTGCGATAAGCGGGTTGCTCGAGGGTAACCTGTCCGGCATGATGTCAGGGGTTGGGGGGATAGCTTACAGCCTTTATCCACCACTTCCCTTCGGGATCGCAGCCATGGGCCTGATTCCACTGACCGCTATCACGTGGAAAATACTGCCGAGAGGAGCCGTGGGATCCGATCGGTTAGCTAGCTAGTAACTCCGAAGTTGTTCCTGAGGAACCTTCGAATGTGTGCCCGCTTGAAGACGAATCTGACACCGTACTTCCTCTTGAATGGAAGTTTAAAGACGTTATAGATCAGGACGAGCGCCTCCCTGCACCTACCATGGAACACCCTACCGTCGTTGACCCTGAGGGCCCCGGTGGGGCACGCCTGCACGCACACGTAGCATCGGCGACATGCCTCGGGGTTCACCATTACAGGCCTCCTCCTCGGCTTCTCGCTCACCCCGAACAACGTGACTTTAATTGTCTCGAGCTTCCAAACCTCGTTAGAGAAGGGACAGGCCGTGATACACTCCTCTCCACCACCGCAGGCGGGATAGTATATGAGGAGCGGTGCATCTCGTCTCAGGACCTCACGCCAGTGGAGCGGCTCCAAGTCGATCCCTAAGATGAGGATCTCACATAAGTCCTAGATAAGCCCTTCTGACATGCTCGTTCCTCAGCAGTTCCTCACTGCCCCCCTCCAAGACCACCCTACCAGTCTCGAGCACATACCCCCTGTCGGATATCTCCAATGAGATCTTGGCGTTCTGTTCCACCAGCAGGATGGTCACGCCCTCCTCCCTTATCTCCGAGACTACCTTCATCACTCTCTTCACTATCTTGGGCGCCAGGCCCAAGGAGGGCTCGTCCAGCATGAGTACCTGTGGATCGCTCATCAGTCCCCTAGCTATGGCCAGCATCTGCTGTTCCCCTCCGCTCAGGGTCGAGGCAAGCTGATCCTTCCTCTCCTTGAGGACAGGAAATATCTGGAAAACCCTCTCCAAGAGGTCCCGGTACTTGGAGCCATCCACCGCGTAGGCGCCCATCCTCAGGTTATCCATGACTGTCATCTTGGGGAAGAGGTGCCTGCCCTCTGGCACCAAGGAGAGACCCATCCTCACTATCCGGTGGGTGGGCAGGCCAGTTATATCCCGGCCGTTGAACACTATCTCCCCCCTGAACGGCTTCACTATACCCATAACGCTCCTGAGGGTGGTTGTCTTGCCCGCCCCGTTGGCGCCTATGAGGGAGACTATCTCCCCCTTCTCCACTCTCAGGCTGACGTCCCAGAGCACCTGGACTTCCCCGTAACCGGCATTCAGGCCCCTTATCTCCAGCATCCTAGTCCTCACCCAAGTAGGCCTCGACCACCTTCGGATCCCTGGCCACCTCCTCCGGTCTTCCCTCAGCTATCTTCTCGCCGTGGTGTAGCACCACCAAGCGATCGCTGAAGCTCATTATGGCCTTCATCACGTGCTCTATCATCACCACCGTCAGGTCCTTCTCCTCCTTTATCCTCTTGAGGAGGTCCACCTCCCACTCCACCTCCTGACTGCTCAGCCCGGCCATTACCTCGTCTAACAAGAGGACCGTCGGCTCTATTGCTAGAACCCTCGCCAACTCCAGCCTCTTCCTCTCGACCACCGTTAGGTGACCGGCCGGGGAATCGGCCTTGTGCTCCAGCCCCACTGCCTCCAAGATCCTCCTAGCCTCTTGAACCAGATCGCTCATACCGACTCTAAATCCGTTCCTTCCCCTCTTCGCGAAAAGAAGTCCTATAAGGACGTTCTCCAGCGTGCTCATCCCTTCGAATGGCTTGGCTATCTGAAAGGTCCTAGCTATACCTAGCTTGCTCAGGTAATGGGGCCTCCTACCCGTGATGTCGTGGCCCAAGTAGATGACCCTACCCCTGTCGGGCCTGAGGAAGCCGGTGATGACGTTGAAAAGCGTCGTCTTGCCGGCGCCGTTCGGCCCAATTATCCCCAGCACCTCCCTAGGCTTTACATGGAAGGAGACGCCCTTGAGGGCCTTCAACCCTCCGAAGTACTTGTGGATGTCCACCACCTCTATGACGCTGTCCAGAGAGTCCGGATCTACATTCAGGTCCCTCAGCGCCACTATGCCTCCCGTCATTTTGACGACCCCCTATACACTCAGCGCATCGCTAGTATCGCTGATAGGCTAAATACCACTCCAGACCTTAAGGAAGATGCCGAAGCCTTTAAGTTTTTCCCGACTCCTTAAGGTCTGCCCGCTCTGAAGGGTGGTGATTTTATGGACATGAAAGTTGCAGCTGCTGCAATCGTCATTTTGATCGTGGTGGTCGCGGGGGCCTACGTGCTCATGTCTGGACAGGCCCCCGGTGCTGGAGGGGGCCTGCCGGATAAGATCCGGTTGGGTGTGATACTACCGTTGAGCACCGCTTCGTACGCGTCAGCAGGTCAGGAAGCCCTGAGGGGCATGAAGATGGCGGTGGAGGAGATAAATGCTAACGGTGGTGTTCTGGGCAAGCCGGTGGAGCTGGTGATAAGGGACACAAAGGGCGACCCCAATACCGCGATAACTGGAGCGACCGACCTGATCACCAAGGAAAAGGTCCCGATAATCATAGGTTTCTACTCCTCCACGGTCACTTACGCCTCCATGAACGCCATAAAGAACTACAAGCCGCTGGTGTTCGTGCTGGGAGCGTCCTCGGTGAAGGTGGAGCAGCTGGTAGGCATGGAGAGGTGGTTCTTCCACATGCACCCGTGGGACTACCACAGGCAGGGCACGGTCATCGATTACTTCCTGAGCCACATGAAGGAGGTCCCGAAGAAGATCTTCGTCGCCTATGAGGACGGCGTGTACGGCACCACCAGCTACGAGTACTTCGTGAACCTGAGCAGGGAGAAGAACGCTCCGTGGAAGGTGGTGGGAGAGGCCTTCAAGACCGGGAGCTCCGACTTCTCCTCCGTCATCCTCAAGGCCAAGCAGGAGAATCCCGACGTCTTCTACATAGTCGGGTATCCGGGTGACTACCCAGTGTTCTTCAGGAACGCCAAGGAGAACGACTTCAACCCGAAGCTCATCTTCATAGTCGCCCCCGAGTTCCCGAACTACCCGAAGGACATAGGCGACTACGTGGCTGGCGTGGATGTGTGGTCCCCCTACCTGAACACACCGGAGGCCAAGGCCTTCGTCAAGAAGTTCGAGTCCAAGTTCGGAAGGGCACCTGAATACTGGGCTCCCTTCGGTTACACGGCCATAAAGATGGTGGTGAAGGCCATAGAGGACGCCAAGAGCCTTGACAAGGAGAAGCTGATCAGCGCGCTGGAGAAGGTGGAGATCAAGTCCCCGCTGGGGACCGTGAAGTTCAAGCAGACGGGGAGGACGCTCCATCAGGTCGTGGACAAGCTGTTTGTTGTGCAGTGGCAAGGCGGCAAGGTGGCAATCCTCTATCCCGAAGAGTACAAGACGGGGGAGCTGATCTACCCCGTCCCCAGGTGGTCCGAGAGGGGCTGACCCTCCACCTCACCTTTTTCAGGTAAGGGAGAGGGAATCGAGCGATGCAGTCAGAGCTGGTGCTGCAGGTCGTGGTGAACGGCATCTTACTGGGTGGGTTCTACGCGCTAGTCACCTTGGGGCTGAACCTGATATTCGGGGTCATGGATGTGACGAACTTCGCCCACGGGGATCTGATAATGCTTGCTGCCTACTTCTCCTACTGGGCGGCGGAGCTCTTTGGCATCGATCCCGTGACCTTTATTCCCGTCAACGCCGCTCTGATGTTCCTAGTCGGGCTAGCCTTCTACAGAGCTGCCCTGAAACCGATATTGAGAGCTCCAGCCTACAATCAGATCGCCCTGACCTTCGGATTCTCCATATTTCTCCAGAGCCTAGCGCTCATACTCTGGACCAGCGACATGAGGCAGATAGAGGTCCCCTACGCCTCGAGGGTCCTGCAGCTCGGTCCGGTGAGCGTAGGGCTGGGGAAACTGATAGCCTTCGTGATAGCTACTGGCTTCACCTTGGGGTTCCTCGTCTTCCTAGGCAGGACCAAGCTCGGCGGGGCGATGAGGTCCGTGAGTCAGGACCCCATGGCGGCTTCGCTCATGGGCATAGATGTTGATAGGATCTACCTGCTCACCTCCGGCATCGCAAGCCTGCTAGCGGGAGTAGCGGGGTCTCTGGTGACCCTAAACCTCTACATAAATCCCTTCATAGGAGGTGAGCTGACGCTGAAGGCCTTTGGAGTCGTGATACTGGGGGGAATGGGGAGCTACTTGGGCATGATAGTAGCCAGCATGGTTCTCGGCCTAGCTGAGGCCTTCGTGGGGGCCTTCGTGCCTCAAGGTGGGAGCCTCGCTCCGGGAATAGCGTTCGCTGTGATAGTGGCCGTGCTTGCCCTGAGACCTAAGGGGCTGTTCGGGAGGTGATGGAATGGAGATGGAGAGGAAGGAGAGCAGGGCTCTAGCGTACGCTGTCCTACTAGCAGCGGCCGTCTTTCCCTTGCTAAGCGGAGAGTACACCACTAGGGTGGCCATAGGTGCCCTGAAGTATGTAGTGCTGGCCATAAGCTTCGACATCTTGGCTAGGACGGGGAACCTTAGTGTGGGCCATGCAGCGCTCTTCGGCATAGGGGCCTATGCGGCTGCCCTCTCTAACGTCTATCTAGGCATTCCGATGGAAGCGGGTCCACTAGTAGGTGGGCTATCAGTCCTCCCTCTGGCTGTGGCCCTCGGCTTCCTGACCCTCAGGATGAGAGGGGCCTACTTCTCCATAGCGACCCTGGCCTTCGCTGAGGCCATGAGGGTACTTTTCCTATATGCTAGGGACATCACCTTCGGGGCCATGGGAGTCGGGGTACCCCCAATTTTCGGGGGCGATGTGATAGCTGACTACTACGTCATCCTAGGCCTCGTGGTAACTAGCGTGCTCCTCGTCATCCTGCTGGAGAGGACCGGGATCAACTACGCATTCTCCGCGATAAGGGAGAACGAGGACGCGGCATCCGTTCTGGGAGTAAATCCCACCAAGTACAAGGTTATGGCCTTTGCCTTGAGCGCCCTACTAGCCGGTGCTGCAGGGGGGTTCGATGCTGGCTACACCACATACGTCTACCCATATGAGGCCTTCTCCGTAGCTATATCAGTCGCCGCGATGATAATGCCGATATTCGGAGGGCTCTACACTGTAGAGGGACCCATACTGGGAGCTGTGGTTATCTACCTCGCTGAAGAGGTTCTCAGGGGCTGGCTTCCCTTCGGCTATACCCTCATCTACGGCTTAGCGCTGATAGTCTCCATACTGTATCTCCCTCGGGGAATAGTGGGCCTCCTGAGAGGGAAGAAAGGTAAAGGATGGCTCCAATCCCTCGGACTTGGAGAGGAGTGACTCCCTCACTTCCCTTCTCATTCCATCCCATCCCACCTCCCCTCACCCATCTCACTCAAGCCCCCTCTAACTCCGTCACTATGTCCAAGAGATCCTGTACTAGCTTCTCGAAGAGAGCGGCACCCCTCTCTCGGGTCGCCGAGCTCTGCCTGCCGAAGACGCCAGAGCTGGACATCTCATGCGTGTAGGCGAATCGATAGACCCGGGCCTCAAACGATCCCTTTGGCTCCTCATCGACGAGCCTCTCGGTCCTGACCAGCTCCGGGTGGAGGTGCATGTTCAGAGATGTCTCCGCTCCCGATGCGTGACCCCTCTCGTCCTCGCTGAAGAGCTCCGCAAGCATCTTGGAGCCAGAGGTCCACCACTGGTAGATGTAGACCCTGATCCCCAGTTCATCCATGGCCTTCCTCGCCACTATCTGCAAGGTGGGGAGGTTCCCGCCGTGGCCGTTGACCACCAGCACCTTCTTCACCCCCCACCTGGAGAGGGATCTCAACACATCGAGCACGTAACTGGCAAGGGACTCCTCGCTGACCGTGATCGTCCCGGGGAAGCCCATGTGGTGGAAGGATATCCCGAAGGGTATGACCGGCAGGGAGATGATCCCCGATCTGGATGCTACCTCCCTAGCCAAGTCCTGGGCTATCAGCATGTCCGTGCCGAGGGGATTGGCCGGCCCGTGCTGCTCGACCGATCCCACTGGAAGGATGACGAGGTCCCTCCTAGAAAAATAATCTCGAGCCTCCTCGTAGCTCAGCTGGTGGAGGAATGGCTTGTCCATAACGTAGCGGGAATTCTGAATCTAATAAGGGTGGGGATTGCGGAGGAGGGACAGCTCACTCGGCGCAGGCCTCGTGGTAGTAGAGGAGCAGGGCCGCTATCGAGGGTATAGACAGGAGGGCGTACAGTACCAAGAAGATGTGGACCGGTAGGAGCGTCCCGGTGTGGTAGAGGTAGGTCAGGTAGATGAGGATCAGGTAGACCATGGCGGTCGGGAGGGTCATGTAGGGGCTCTTGAAGAGCTCGGCGTAGTCCTTGCCTAGGCCGACCTTGGAGAGGATCGTGTACATCGCCAGTATCGAGACCAGCGGCATAGCCAAGAACACGAGGACGTAGGGGTCCTGCCTCGTCCTCGATATCTTCTCCTGAAGTTCATGCCTTTCGGCCTTCTTATCGTTGGAGGCTTCGATCAGAGGTTTCAGCTTCTTCATGACGTAGTCGACGAAGTAGGCCGATCCCTCATCTCACTCCCCCTTGGGGTAGTACTTGAACACCCCGTCCGTGGTGGTGACCAACACCCTCCCGTCCCTGTTGGTTAGGACGACCTTCCCGAAGTACTTTACCGTGTAAGTGGTGTTTATCGTCCTAGGATCGCCCTTCCAGACCACCCTGTCCCTGTAAAGCACCTCCACGCCCTCTGTGGTGTTCCTGATCCAGAAGCCCCTGAGCACCACGGGAGCTATCATCTGCCTCAGCTGCTCTATCTTGGTATCCAAGTAGAATATCTCCCTGTCTATGACCTCCAGTTTCTTGACGTCCTTGTGTAGCTGGTCCATGGTCAGGAGGTGAACCCCACCGACGATTAGGAAGACGAGCATCACCGTAGGCAGGGCCACCAAGATCGAGACCTTGCACTCCGGCATTTCCCTACCTCTACCCTCTAGAGAGGACTAGATTTTAACTTTAAGGTACGATTTCCGGCCAATAGGAGTGGCTGCTGTCCGAGATACCCCGTCCCAGATCCTCGAGTTACGTTATTAATGGATGCCCTCAGGTCTCCATGGGAGGATGTACTCGGTAGCCATCAACCTGAGATCTCCCAAGGACTGGAGGGAGAGGGTTCAGCTCTTCGTGTCCAAGCTGGAGTCGATCATGGGGGGCAGGCTGGTCTCGGTGATAGCCCTGCCCTCGGAGGAGGAGCTCCTGTACGACTCCAACGTGCTGGTCGTGCTTGATGAGATCAGGGAGGGGGACCTGGAGAGGGTGGCATCGGTGGCGCCGGAAGGGGTGAATCCCCTGGTGGTCCCTGAGGAGGACGAGGGTGCTGTGGAGGCGTTCCTGCTCCTAGGGGGAAAGAGACTTGGATCTAAGGGGAAAGTCCGACGTGCTCTGGGATGAGGCCCTCAAGGACTTGGAAGTGGGGTGCTACAACAAGGCAGTCAGCGCATCCTATTTCTCCGTTAGATTGGCCGCGGAATCCGTGCTTAAGGGCCTCAAGACTAGTAAGGACGATAAAATAGCTAATGCACTAGAGAGGGTCCTCTCCAAGAAGCTAGGTGAGAAGAGGGCCAAGGAGGTGAGGAACAGGTACATGGGCCTCTACGCAGCCAGGAAGCTCGCGGATCATAGGGCCTTCTCGTTCAACAGGGAACTCGCCTCTTCGTACGTGGAAATGGCTGGGGAATTGAGGGAGGTCATATTCTCACTGGTGGGTGGCGATCGCGTGGGCGGAGCGGATGATTGATGAATGCAAGGAGGGGAGAAGGACCTGAGCTCACTTACCTGTTTGGACCCGCTAGGAAATTGCCATCCCGCTATCAGCAACCGCATCCCGACTCCCCGGAACCAGAGACGAGCAGGTTCTCCTCGAACAGGTACTTCCAGCACTCGGCACAGACCCAAATACCGCCCTTCTTCTTGTGAACCGCCCAGAGGAGGCTGACGTTCTCCCTGCCGCAGAGGGCGCACCTTCCCATGGGCAACCCCGAACATATGATTATACCTCCATTTAAGGTTTCGCGGTGGATCAGATCGATGCGGCCTCATCCAGGTCCTTCATGGACACGGCCTTCCCGTAGGCCTTCAGTACATCTGTCTTGGTTATGAGTCCCACCAGCTTGCCGTCGTTGATGACCGGCAGCCTGCCCACCCCGCACCTCAGCATCTTCTCCACGGCGGTGTGGACCGTGTCGTCAGGCCTAACGCTCAGTATCCTCCCTCTCATAACCGCCTCAACCTTGACCTTCGGCCAGAGCCTCCTGTGAACCCTCATGAGGTCCTCGAAGGTCACCATGCCCTTCAGGTTCCCCTCAGAGTCCACTACCGGGAAGCCCATGTGGTGGGTGTGGAGCATCATATCGTGAACCTCCTCCAAGCTCCTGTCCGGAGTGACCGTGACAACGCTTTTGACCATCACGTCATCCACCCTCACCCTGTCCAGCGTCTCCATCCCGACCTGGAATACCCTCTCACCTTTCTCCTCCAGCTCCCTAGTGTACATGGTGCTCCTGAGCAGGAAGAGGGAGAGGAAGTAAGAGGTGGCGCACGAAGCTATCAGAGCAGGGATCAGTGCGTAGCTCCTAGCCAGCTCCGTGACTAGGACGACGGCCGTGAGTGGGGCCCTCGCAGCTGCGGTGAAGTGGGCGGCCATGCCAGCGACGGCGAACAGCTCGGGGTGGGGGAAGAGGGTGGGGTTAAGGGAGTGGAGGACGTGCCCGTAGGCAGCGCCCACCGCGGCTCCTATGAAGAGCGTGGGGGTGAATATCCCTCCCGAGCCTCCTGACCCTATCGACAGGGATGTGGCCATCAGCTTGAGGAACGCGAGGAGCAGGAGGAACTCGAGCCATCCCTGCCCCGAGAGGATCCTGTTGAGCCCGTCGAACCCGGGCCCCATTATCCCCCAGCCCAAGGACCAGTAGGCTATCAGGCCGGTTCCGAGCCCGCCCAGCGATGGTTTCAACCATTCAGGAAGCTTGAGCTCCCGGAACCTGTCCTCGGCCCCGTAAAGGGCGTCAACCCACAATCTGGATACCAAGGCGACCGTTGCACCCAGGCCCAAGAGCAGGATGAGCTCGATGGGATTGGGGAGCGGGAGCGATGGTATCGATATTATGGGCTTGGCCCCCCTCAAGGTCCACGAAACGGACACGGCCGAGATCGAGGCCAGAAAGGCTGGGATCAACTCCACAGGGTGAACGGAACCGGTCAGGACCTCCACTCCGAAGAGGACGCCGCCGAGGGGAGCGTCGAAGGCCGCGGCTATGCCGGCCGAGAGACCGGAGATCAGCAGGATTCGCCTGGGTCGAACGGGCAGCCTGAAGACCTGAGCCAGGAAGGAGCCGAGGCCCGCCCCTACCTGTCCGACCGGTCCCTCCCTTCCTGCGCTCCCCCCCAGTCCGATGAGGGCGCCGGAGGAGAGGATCCTGGCTATGGGCACCCTGGGCCTTATGATACCCTGCCTGTGGAGGAAGGATTCGAGAACGTTGGGGATGCCGTGCCCCCTCACCTCGGGAGCTATCCTCCAAGTTATTATGCCGGAGACCAGGCCTCCCAGCGTGGGAGCCAGGATTAGACCTATATCCAGGGGACCCAGCATGTAGGCGCTCTCCAAGTACTCGAGGAAGTCCCTGAAAACCTCTATCGCGAAGTCCAAGGAGACCGCTGCCAGTCCTGAGATGGCGCCGGCTATCATCGACAATATCTCCAGTTTCCCGTATCTCTTGGCCACCCTGAAGAGCTTTACCCTCTCCTCCTTTCGCTTGATCTCCCTCCTCGGCTCTATCAATATGGGTCACTTCTCGCCTCTAAGTCGGTCACACCGTGATGAGGGGAGTGAGGAAAAGATAACCCTTTCGGGGGATCCGGCCGGTCCGCTAAGCGTCCAGCCACCTTAGCTAACTCCTCTTAGCTCTTACCTCCCTTTCCCTTCCCTTTCCTCTCCTTCCCCTTTCTCCTCCTCTTGGCCGGAGTCCTCGCCATCGGTGGCTCCCACCGGTACCTCCTGTCGATGTAGAGGAAGACAGATGTCAGCACGATTACTGCCAAGAGCGACTCGCCAAGATAACGGGTCTCGTCAAAGGCCCTCCACATAGCCCTCTTGACAAGGTTCTTCTCCGGTATTTCAACCTTGCTGAAGACGAGAGAGTTGTCCGCAGCGATCACGGTTAAATTGGCCGCACTGACATTCAAAGTGGCAGCCTTACCCACATACCCCTTGATGTAGTGGAATCTGTGAAGGGTGATATTCCCCTGCGCGCGTATCTCTAGAGGAGTTCTGAATCTAATCAGAGCTTTCCCACCATCATTCCACTTGGACTCGGCCCCTTCTATGCTTATATCTACATAGAACCCCTCGCCTCCTTTGAAGCTTATCTTTGAGGCCCTCAGTGTGACAACGCCCTCGTTCAGGTAGGTCTTATCTCCATCCGTGTACTTCCAGACCGGTCTTCCAGTTATCACCACGTCACCCGATGCCTCCAAGTCTATAGAGGCGGCAACTGGTTTGATGCGTTTGATCTCTCCCCTTGGTACATGTATCTTGAGATCGAACTCCGTTCTCGTCTTTGAAATGTTTCTAAGTGCTCGATCCACCCACTCAGCCAGCTCTCCTTCGACGACGTCTAGGACGATTGAAGCGTTCATCTTCTGAATCCTATGAACTCCTCTCACATGGCCGTGAATTATCCCACTGAAATCCGAGGTCTCCAGCCCAACGACTCCAAGTTCACCACCTGAGAGCTTGATGATCTTCCCATTCACGATTGCAGAGATTGTTCCGTTGGATGTGAGCGTCAAATTCAAGCAGTTGTCAGACACCCTGATAGGCACTGGGATGGGCTTTCCGGACTTTACCTCGCCTCCCTCAACCAACCTTTCGACTGCTATCCCATTCTCCAAGAAGATTTGGAGTATTCTGTAATTGGCGAAGTTCCTAAAGGAATAGATCGCTCCCACGTATCCTGTCATGATGCCACATGCGCTGATCTCATACGTGCCGTTCTCCAATTGATATGAGGATATAGCAACGTTCCTCTTTCCGGATACCTTTAATCCCCGAGAGAAATTGCCCCAGATGTATATCCATCTGAGATCGAAGGGGTCAGCGGGCAGATCCTCGTCTATCGTGACCTCATCGGATTTAGCTCCTATGAACACACCGTCGGGAGCTGCCGGATCATCGCTCAGGTAGATCGTGTGAGGAGAAAGCTGTCCCCTGATCAGCTCGTATGCAACAAGGGCCCTCCTCCTCAGATAAATATCGGCTGGAAGGATTATAGCGAGATTCGACTCGGGGGAGACGGGAGGCTTTAGGTTTATAGGGGTCAGGGAGGGATATGAGAGGAGAGGTCCCATGAACCTTCTAAGGTAGCTGAAGGACGCATTACTCTTCTCCAAGAACCCCAGATCAGAGATCGTGAAGAGAGCAGCCACCTTCTCCTTAGAAGTGACACTGTTGAGCAAATAGAGTGGGATCTCCGGACCGGAAGATAGCCACGGTACCATCTGCTTTACGGTCGATGGAGGATTCATCAGTGGTATCATGGCTGACGAGTAAGAGGTGAGCACGAGGGCTGGCATGTGGTGGGTCTCGAAGAACCTAGACCTAATTGCGAACTTAAAGTCCGAAGGTAGGATGAGATCCTCACCGTACTCGTTTACATTATACCATATCTGTACGCTGGCAGTAGTCGTCGCATATCCCGAGAAGAAGATCAGCCCTAGCAGAAGGGCAGCTATCCATTTCCTCCCAGTCCTCCTTCTGAGGTTGCCTATGAGTGGAGCCGCTAGAACAGCAATTCCCAGTGATGCGTACAGAGGAAATCTATACTCCCAGTAGGCAAGGGTGAAACCCATCAGCTTGTAATAGGTGATGAGCCTTCCTAGGAGGAGACTAACGAGAACGAATACAGCGTATTCTAGGCGGAATCTCGACCTCAGCTGAACGACTGCCAGGAAGGCCGAGACGCCCAGCATCATCGGATAAAAGAACCATGGGACCTGCCCTAAATAGTAAAGGGAATTCACATCCACCTCATCCATATGAACCAGCCAAATTATGAGTCCCGTAGTGAGGATGGAGAGTAAGAATGCGGAGATCTCCCGCCTTCGCCTACTCAATAACTCAATTATCCTTCCGAGTCCTGAGAGTAGCCTGTCCCTAAGTTCGCTAACTATCAGTGCAGCCACAGAAGCGACTAGCAAGTACTTGGAGGAGCTCGGTGCATTTCCTGAGTAGATGCCAGGTATTAAGTACAGAATGGTGAGTAGAGCACCCGCGGCCGTGGCTCCGAAGGCGCTTTCCCTCCTCTTTCCAAACAGGAGGGCCATCACGAAAAGGTATGCCACGAACAGAATGGCTTCTGCCACATGTAGGAGGAATGAGGTACAGGTCAGCACGAAGACCAGCAGGGGTTTCCACTTACTTTCAGTGAAAGAGTCCACGTAGATCAGAAGGGAGAGTACCCCTATGGCGAGGGTGAGAGGAAGAGCCCAGAAGAATATGGGCTGGCTCCACACTAACGATTTGTAGGAGGCGTTGTTCGCCGCTTCCAGACCTTTGACGTCACTGCCGTATTTGACTACTGCTAGCCAGCCGAAACCGGTCAGCAGACTCCACAGGAACAGAGCTTCCTCTTTGTAAGATAGTTTGGTGAAGGAAGCGGCTACCATTAAAAATGCGAAAAAATTCAAGATAGATGCTGATATCATTAGGGAGAGCACATCAGGTGATGATATCTTAAATGTGGAGGCCAAAATTGAGTGATATCCGAGGTAGCTCCACATGTTGTACTTAGAGGGGCTCAAAATTAGTTTTCTGGCATAGGATTGATGATATAGAAGGTCATTACTTATCATCCTCAGGATTCCGGGATAGGCAACCGATAATTCAACAAGGAAGAATATCGAGAGGAATAACACCTCGAGGAGGTAGTTAAGGGGGACTTCTACAGAGTTCTTTTTACCTCCAGCTAAAACTCCTGTAATTGCCGATAGAGATGCTAGCAGAGCCAGAGCAGGCAGTATCAAATCTGTCGTCGTCAATATCCCGACTAAAATTATGAGAATTGACAGAAAGATCCCGATCACGAACGTCAGAGCGACCCTAGCAGATAGTGGTTCATTTAGCATTGAGACAAAGCCGTAGGGCATGAGCATGAGGAAAATAATCGAAGTTAGGGACCTGATCAAAGGATCAGGAAAGTAGAGCGAGATGGCGAGGAGTGGGAGGGGTATAAGGCTCATGATCCTAGATATTAGGGATGTATCATACTTCATTCCGTGTTGTAAAGTCATAGAGAATGCCGCCAGTACTGGTAGCAACACTAGTGCCCCGCTTACGAGACCTAAGTTTGTGAGAAACGCCGTAGGAATGGAAAACACGAACACAGTAAGTGGGAACCAAATGTTTTGTGCTTTTAATTTCATTCTACATCGAACTGAGAAGCCTGTCCAAACCTTAATATGATTTAGCTTTCTTATCGGGTCAGCAGATCGATGGTTCACGATTTGACGCATAGGGCCCTCCGCGCAGAAGACTACTCTAGGATATTAATCCAGTGGGATTCGCAAATATAGTCGTTTGATCCTGAATGGTCTGGATACTGTAAACTAAGATGTCGTTAGTAAGGGTGGGTAGTATTTGTCACCATCTCGCGTATGGGAGTTAGGATAAATACATTGATTTTAATAATTAATCTAGCCTAACTAGACTAGGTTAAGTAGTAACAATAATAGTTTGATAAATATTGTCTCCATCCTAATCTGCCTGAGGGTTAAAGTATGAAGAGAGAAAGATATTCTCACTTCATTGGTGGGAATATCACTTATCTTAACACTCTTAGCAATGAACATAACTGGCATTAACGCATGGGGGATACTTAAAGTAATCTTGTCCCTCCCAACCCTCCTCTTCTTTCCCGGTTTAATTCTATTACGTATGATTAGGTGGCCTTCCTCATCAATTGTTGAACTCCTTGTTGCATCCTTTATACTTAGTTATGTAGTAACGGCTTTCCTGTCATTGCTCGTGATTTCATTACCTCTTGATCTGTCTATTAAAAAATTAATTTTATTATTAACGGTCGCTCTCGAATTTATTGTTTATATGGGATCACTTCTATCTTCTAGTAACGAACCTCTTATTTCCAAAAAAAGTAGTGACATTAAAATCAGTAAATATGAACTTCTGACACTTATCGGACTTATATTATTTAACTCATTTTCTGTTCTCCTAATTTATCCAAATATCATAAAGTATGGTAACCTCGACTTAAACAGACATTATGAAGCCGGAATCTCTCTCTGGAAGCTTCAATTGCCTTATCATGCATATCCTCCCCTTTATGAAGTTTTCTTGGGAGCGCTAATCTCCATTTCGGAGCCTTCGAGTGATGCTATCTTGAAAACACTCATAGTACTTTGGACATCAATTCTATGGCCAGCAACCCTCTATATCTTGATTAAAGAGGCGGTAAGAAGTTTAAATAAAAATGATTTGGACATTATCGTAACCTTTATCGTAAACTTCTCTGTCTTTTCTTGGGGCTTCGCGGGGATCGACTTCACTATAGACATAGCTGAAAGATTGCTCTACGGTCTCGAGATCACTCAAATAACTGCCGATAATATAATTAACGTATTGAATGCAATAAAAGAATCCATATATTATGACACTCTAGTAAATACGCATTTCGCTTTCTTAAGATACGAAGCCATTTTTTCTGACCTTAGAGTTTTCGGGTTGATACTCTACGCATTCACCATTTGGATGGTGCTGAGAATTAATAGTGGAGAAATAACACAAAAAGAACCGGTTAAGATGGATGCGAAATACCTATTCATTCTCGGCCTGACAATTTCGGCACTTTACCTAACCCATATATTCGAATCTATTATTATAACTGCTTTATGTCTCCAGATAATTTTCCTTGGATTTTCCACATCATTCCTTAAGGGAATTCGATACATTGTTTTATGTCTAATAGGTACAGCGTTTCTCAATGTGATGTGTATGGTACTTTTAAATCCCTACCGCGGGGCCCGCTTCCATTTTACCATGTACTCTCTATTCCTATCTACTTTGGCATTCCTCCTCGCTATAGCACCCTCTTTTCATAAAATTTTTAGTAAAATGTTTTCAAAGGTAAGCAATATAACCGGGTTATTGTGTGATAAGCTCATTATATCTCAGGATTTTGTCAATATACTAAAGGACAGCGCGGTTCTTGTGTATATAATACTAGTGGTGCTATCACTGATCTCCATAAGAAGTCACACACAATTAGTACTCGAAGATGGTTCTATAAGGATTTTACTTTATCCCTACGTCCTCGGTTTAGATGGATTACTTACGCTTATACAGTTAACGGAGAAGGGTTCAAGGGGAAGCTATTATCTAATTTTCCTTGCGCTCATGTCCTTCATTACTGCCAAAACCATAACAATAAGCAAGAGTTATTTCCATTACGAATTCTATGAATGGAAACTCCTGTGGGCAGTAAAGTTACCATTGGGAATCCTAGGCTTCAGTTACTTCCTCAGGAAACTAAGTAATCTCCTGATAAGAAGGAGATTTTATTTCAAAATAGCGGTGATCCTACTAATTATTTGCTGTGTAGCTCCTACTTTGATAAGGACGCTCCCATCGCTAGTCATCTACCTTCAATGAAGGTCATTAGCTCCCTAGCGAACTGCTCGTATAGCTTGGCGATATTCTTTATCTTAAACATGTAAGCGTATTTCCTAGCATTAATCCCCATTTTAAGCAGAGCCTCTTTATTTCTCAGCAAGTACGTTAGCGCTTTAAACAACTCGTCTACTGATCCAGGATTGAATAAGAGACCGTTATATCCGTGCTTTACTATTTCTTGAAGGCCGCCCACCTTAGCTGCTACCAAAGGCATTCCGGAGGCCATTCCCTGAAGAGCGGCCAGAGATAGACCCTCATACTTGGATGGCATGACAATAACTGACGCCTTTTTGTAATACTCGTGGATCTGCTCATGAGGAACCGCCCCAACGAGAAGAATAGAGTTCTTTAAGGCAGGTTTATTATCAATGTATCTTTTCAGCTTTCTCTTCTGGGAACCTTCCCCCACTATGATAAGCCTTGCCTCGGGCAACTCTCTCACAAGTCGCTCGAAGGCCTTTATCAGTATCCGGATATTCTTGACCTCCTCTAGTCTACCTACGAACAAAATGTCATTTCCACTAACCTCATCTCTTTTTATCTCAAAAAATCTATCCTCTATCCCGACAGGAATAACTCTTATCCTGCTGTTGTCAAGGAATCTGGATAGTTTCTTCCTCATTATTTCGGTGAGAGCGATGTACCAATTCTCCCTCTGACCTAGCTTCAATCCAACCGTCATTACTAGGTAATAGAGAAGTTCCCTAAGTGAGTGAACACGCCTAGCTAGTATTTCAGTATCAAGACCGGCAAATACCAATGCTAAGGCCCTAGCTCTCAGGTATTTCTTCACTAGATAACCTAAGAGAGAAGAATGACCCATCATTGAGAAGACCACATCTCCTTCAGGAGGTAGGTCCTTCAGCCGCTTCTTCAAGGTCAGGTAATTGAGAGTCCTCCCCAAGAAAGGGCCCCTTACATTGATGATCGTTCTATTATAGAGGATCTCTATATCCCTAGCATCCACATGGGTTTTCTCCCCGAACTTAACGCTCACTAAGTGGATCTCATGTCCTAGCTGTACTAAGGCATTAGAGAGAATGTGAGCAAAGATCTCAGCCCCTCCTATGGCGTAGGGGTACGGTGGACTATCCATAACAATGTAGATCCTCATTTCACCATCCCTATTTGAAGACCATTGTGACTCTTTACTGATGAATCAGGAATAAAGTTACCCATTGCTCCGCTTGGAGATATGCCTCCCTGTAGAGGAGAATTGAGGGTACAGTTTCTCGATTTTCCATGGTTCCCTAGGGCTGAAGGCTCATTTATACCCTAGAGGTAGGAATCTAGAGTATTAACCACGAGCTAACTGTATTACAGACATCACTTATACAGAGCCGAGAAATACGAAAGTTCTTAGGGCTGCCCCTGAAAGCTAGCTCCTGTAGCTCGTCTAAGCATCCTGCCCTTCATCACATTGAGCCTCGTACTATAGACCAACATGCTAAATCCCTAAATCAGCTTTCTTTACCCTTTTCAATTGAAAAAGTGGAACATGTTTTAGGATGGGGTTGCCGTGATTACATGGGTGGCTGAACATGTTATTCTCCCCTAGGAACTCGCCGTGATCGGCCGTTATCACCACTCTCATATCTAGATCTTTAACTAATTTAGCTACCGCCTCCAACACAATCAATGTGTTGTAAAGGTAAGCCCGTTTTAACCCTTCAATTCCCACCTTCCTCCTCGTGGCATCCAAGGGAGAGATAGGGGACATCCCCAAGAGTTCAACTAACCTCCAGATGTAGCCGTTAGGTATGCCCGTCCTTACTAGTAAGCCGGATGCTATAACTAGCAATCTCTTCAACTTTTGCTTAATTTTTCCCTCTCTGGCATCGATTCCCATCAAGAACATCTGCTTATCAGGCAACGGATTAGGAAAGCCTAACGCGTATCCTTCGGGGGTCAGGTATGGGGCGTGCGGTTGGAGGTAATGTACGATGATCCTCTTATTCGCACTGGCCTCTAGATCTATGATCTTCTTAGCGATCCTGTTTACCTCCTGAGGTACTACAGTACCCAGCAAGCTGTCCCATCCATAGAGCCAGACATCTATCACCTCAGGGAAGTGCTCAATAGCTTTATAGCTATATGCTCTAATTGGTAAAGAATTTATGTAAGGATTAGCTGAGATGTATATTATATCGCTGTAATACGATGTGAAGGTCTTCCTGAACCATTCTGGGGTACAGGATCCTTTAGATTCGACTCCTTTCAGCTTCCCCTCGAAGAAATGGTTGTATAGCTCCTTAAAGAAGTCATATCTCATTGCATCTAATATTATGGCTATATCCCAGTCTATGCTAAGCAAATCATTTTCGGTAGGAGAATCGTCTAATCGCATACCATCACCTGAATTCAATGAAGCGGCGACCTCCCTCGCTGCGAGTGAGATTATACATGACCCAGATACAGCACAGGCTTTTTAAGTATTCTCGTGATGGGGGGTCAGGGACGCTGCTAGGTGAGGACAAATGGAGGATAGAGTGACGATTAGCATCCCCAGAGCTCTATACGAGAGAGCTGAGAAGTGGGTAAATGAGAATGAGGACTTCTCCTCAGTTGAAGAACTAGTTACCTTCCTGCTGAGAGAATTCGTCTCGGAAGAGAGCGGGGAGGTATACTCTCCCGAGGAGGAAGAGGAGATCAAAGAGAGGTTGAGGAGACTCGGCTACATTTAATGAGCTGATTCTATCCTACTTAACTAATTCCTAGCTCTATTCCACCTTATCTACTAAGACCTCCAAGATAGTTATTGTTGAGAAGAGTGCGGTCACGCAATCTATTACTAGACCCTTCGACTCCGGTCCACTGTAAAAGGTTACTTCCCGATAACGCGTTTCCTATGAGATGATAAAACAGCTAATCTTTTTTAGGGCTGCGCCAACCTTCACCAAGATGTCAGAGATTCCTTACGAGGAAGCCATTATTCTTGTGTTCGACGGTTTGTCCCCTTACTTCATTCGAAACCATATGGAGAGGCTTGAGAACTTCTCGAAGCTTGCAGAGAGAGGTTTCTTCGGAGAGCTCATATCGAATATTCCACCTATAACAGTATCATGCGCCGCATCATTTCTCACAGGAGCCAGCTCAGAGATGACGGGTATTTTCGATTTTAGAAGGTTTGATAGGCTCGGGCTTAAGGAAGGAGAGCTTGTATTCGCTAATAAAGTAGGGATCCCTACAGTTATAGATCTTGCCAACGAATTGGGGTTTTCTATTGGTGTATTCAATGTTCCCTTCATATCCCCGCCCTTCAGGGTGAGAAAGGGATTCATAGTGGCTGGATTTCCTCTCTCCAAGGCTAGTAGATTCGCATATCCTGATTCCCTGTTAGAGGAGTTGAGGAAATATGAGTTGGGCCCCGAAGTTAATGTTCCCCACGAGTTATCCGAGGAGTCCCTGAGGAAACCGTTGGAAGATATGTATCAACGCTGGAAACTTTTCCTCAGGCTGAGAGAGACCTATAGACCCAAGCTGTCCATCGTGTGGCTCTCTGAAATTGATCATATTTCTCATTTCGCGTGGGATAACGAGGATCTTATGACGATAGCTTACCAAAAGGCGGATAATATTCTTGGAGAAGCCATGGATCTCCTGAAGAAGGATAGGAAGTCCCTGCTACTGGTGGCTAGCGATCACGGCTTCATGAACTTCGATGGGAGTTTTCTAATAAACTCCTTCCTAGAGAAGAGGGGGCTCCTATCATTAAAACGGTCTCTAAAAACCCGATTTAAGCGGATGTTCACAAAGTTACTCCTAGGGCTCAGGGAGGGATCGAAGTCTGTTGGGGGGATGACTTGGAGGGAGAGCACAGTAACTAGGCTCGTTAAGAAGTTCCTGCTCTCAAGGGATGATGTGAATTTGGATGAGAGCATCGCTATCGGAATTGGACCGTTGACGGGGTACTGCCTAATATATCTCCTGAAATACTCTGATAGCGATCTCGTAGAGGTGGTAGATGCTCTGAAATCCGAATCCTACGTTAAGGAGGTTTTGGTGGATCCTGGAAAGGATGGACCGGACTTAATAGTACATTTAGAGGACGGACTTGCGTGCGATCACTTCATGCCATGGAGCCCTGATCACCTTAGGCCTGCTTTGAAGGCGCTGAAAGGCATACACCACATCAAAGGTGTGTTTGGCTTGTGGGGGAAGGGAGTTGTGTCATGCCCAGATTTCAAGGTAGGAATAGAAGATATCCTTCCAACTGCCCTAGCTGCCCTAGGTCTGCCTGTCATGAACACAGCTGAAGGTAGAATACGCTTTGAGTGCTTTGATTTCGAAACGCAGATACGGCAGAATATTCAGAAAATTAATCTCTGGAAATTTAAGGTGAGACGTAAGGTGAAGGAATTAAAGAGAAGATATTCTCCAATTCGCGATTGATAATCTTTGGAAAACTTGGACCAGTGGTATGCGCGCGAAGGTTTAGACAAAGTTAGTGAGTCATATGAGATGACCCTCTCGTAAATACCTCATTACCTCAAAGACTTCGTCTCTTATATCCATCTCACTGCTATCCACAACAATTTCCGGATTTAATGGTTCCTCATACGGGTCATCTACCCCCGTGAAGTTCCTTATTTCGCCAGCTAGAGCCTTCTTATACAACCCTTTCGGATCCCTCTCTATAACTACCTCCAAGGGGCATCTTACATAAACCTCAATGAACTTCGCGTCCTCCTCCACGATCTTCCTTACTTTACTCCTCACTTCCCTGTAGGGTGAGACGAAAGACGCTATCACAGCCACACCATTCCTAGCCAGTAGCCTAGAGACATAGGCAACCCTCATCAGGTGCCTCTCCCTGTCCTCCTTGGTGAATCCTGCTTCAGGGCTGAGCCATCTCCTTACCTCATCCCCATCAAGGAGTTCTACTCTCTTTCCAGCCTTCTGAAGCTCCTCCTTCAAGGCTCTCGCTAGGGTAGTTTTGCCAGCAGCCGGCAGTCCCGTGAGCCAGATAACGAAACCCTTATCACAGTTCATGGGATCACCTCAGAATACTCCCGCTCTTCAGCCTGTTAGGAATGTCGAAATTGAAGATCTCCAAGATCGTTGGAGCTACATCATATATTTCCCTACCATCCTGTCCCGCAGGCACCCTCCCCTCGGGATCGTAAAGCACGTAAATTCCATCCCAGTCGTGGACCGCATCATCTGGTCCGGTATCATTCTCCTCCAAGAACCACCTCCCGTGCCCCACCGTCCCAGCTGATCTCCAAGCTAGGTCGCCGAAGTAGGCTATCGCATCCGGCGAATCCCCCCTCACCTCCGGGTAGAGCTCTTCAGGCAGGTAGACCTGTGCACCCATCTTCCTCCCGCTAGGAAGTGTCACCTCATTCAGATCGTCAGCTATCTGCCTTATCAAGGATTCGGCGTCATCAGGATCCACCACCCCTTGGGGCTCCCTCCCCTTCACGTTCACGAAGATCCTCGCGTAGTAGCCACCCCACCCCCAAGCTTTAGTCCTCTCCCACCTGATTTTAGCCTTGCCGAGGGGGGTCTGCTCCTCAGGCCTCTCCTCGAATTCAAGGTAGCCGTTGTCAGCGAGCCACTCGTTTATCACGAATGCTCCCTCCATGGCCTTGGCCCCGTGATCCGAGACTATGAGCAGATGGGCGTCAGGCGCAGCCTTCTTAAGCTTTCCTATTCCATCGTCGATCAGTCTGTAGTACTGCTCAACGAACTCAGCCAGCTCCTCATCATTCACATGCCTCGGGTGATTCTCATCGAAGAACTTCCAGAAGGCGTGGTGGAGCCTGTCCACGCCTATCTCAACGTACCAGAGGAGGGACCATTCCTTACCTTTAGCCAGCTTCTCCACCACCCTGAGGTGCTGCTCGGTCATCCTCCGGAGCTCCCTCATAAGAGGGCGTCTGTTTTCGACTCTGAACTCCACGTCGTGGATGAATCTCCCTCCGGCTATCCTCTCCACTTCCATCCGGAACCACGGTGGGTAGGTGTAGTTCTTCGCATCGGAGGGGGTGTGGAAGTCGCTTATCAGCCACCCCCTGACCTTCATGGGTGGGTAAGACGGTGGGAACCCGACGAGGAGGGACTTTAGCCCTTTCTCGGCTAGGAAATCCCACACAGCCGGCCTATCCAGATTTTTGGACGTTATCAGGTAGTAGTCAGTATAGTCCCCGGGCTTGCGGTGCCTGAAGCCGTACATCCCCAGCTCGCCAGGGGTCAGCCCAGTAGCCATCACAGCCCATGCGGGCACCGTTATTGGTGGGTGGGTGCTTCTGAGGGGCCCGTACATGGATGAGTCAAGTATCTCCGTTAGGTTTGGCATCACATCTAGGAAACGCTCGAACGTGGTAGAAGGAGGTGCTGAATCCAGTCCTATGACCATCATCCTCTCCTTCGCGTCCATCTATATCACCCTCACCTTAACTCACGAGACGAAGGGGTTCTCGAACCTCAGTATTGCCTTTGCGACTTCGGGCCTCATCATCTCCTTGGGCGGCATCTTACCTTCACTCAACATCTTCCTGATAGTCGTTCCGCTTATCCTGACCCTGTCCTCCTCGGGATGGGGGCACGTCTTCTCGTTGACCATCCCCCCGCACCTCCTGCAGTAGAAGAACTCTCTGAAGAAGAGGGGCTGTATTCCCAAGTCTGGGAACTTCTTGAAGATTTCCTGAGCGGCATACGGGGGATAGAAGTTGCCCACGCCCGCGTGATCCCTCCCCACGATGAAGTGGGTGCACCCATAATTCTTCCTCATGATCGCGTGGTGTATCGCTTCCCTAGGGCCAGCGTACCTCATCTCGTAGCGGAGGATGACTAAAGCTACAGTGTCCTTGGGGAAGTAGTTCTCTATCAGGGACCTGTAAGCCTCTAAGATGACTTCGTCCCTGAAATCCCCTACCTTCTTCCTCCCTATCACTGGATTGACGAAGAGGCCGTCAGCGATGGCTAGAGCGGTCTTCTGTATGGCCTCATGTCCCATGTGAGGTGCGTTTCTGGTCTGAAAGCCCACCACATATCTCCACCCCCTCTCCCTGAAGAGTATCCTAGTTTCGTGGGGCCAGAGGGTGTACCTCTCGTAGGGGTTCGGTAAAGGCTCGATGAGGGTTATCCTACCCCCGACCAGCCTGTCCTCCATGTTCATGGTCTTGACGACTCCGGGATGCTCCTCGCTGAGCGTGCCGTAGACCTTCTCCGCGAGTTCCCTCTTGTCGTACGCGTATATTTCCTCCACTTCCATGATTGCCACCGGCTCGCCATCGTAGGTGAGGGCCACCTCATCTCCCTCTAATACCTCCCGTAGATCCTTATCACTAACATCCAAGACTATGGGGATGGTCCAAGGAACGTCGTTAGCGAGCCTCATGCCGTCAAGGACGGATTCGAAGTCCTCTTGAACCATGAACCCCTGTAAGGGGCTGTATATTCCTCTGGCGATGTTCTCCATGTCGACCGCTACAGCCGTATTCATGGGGAACGTCCTCATTTCCTTAGCTTCATCTAATAGTCTCTCGGCCCTTGATCGGCTGGCCACCCTATTTATCAACCTACCCCCGTGCGGCTTGGAAGGCATGCTTATCGCCTGTAAATCTTCTAAACAAATTTATAAGGCTGCATTGATGGCGCTGGGACTATCGACCTAGAGTGCATACTCCTTTTTAGCTCGCTGGGTGGCGAGGCCCGGGGATCCCACTGAGGATAATACACGTGTCGCATCGCTTCCCTCCGCATCCGGGGGGCATAGAGTATCACGTACAGAAGTTGGCCCAATACCTAGCTGGCAGGGGCCATCACGTCACCGTACTCACCACATCACCCAGCCCTAACGAGGAGGTAAGCACCGACGGTATCACAGTAATCAGGTTCAGGGTACTGGCGGAGCCATTGAGGAACCCCCTCTCCCCTAAACTCCCCTTGGTATTCAGGAAGCTGGTTAGGGATGTGGATGTGGTCCACCTCCACTCCCCATATACCTTCACCACTCTACTCTCGTACCCGTTCTCGCCCAAGGACAGGACGGTCATCACCCTCCATGGCAGAGCCTACTACACCGGCCTAGCAAAGCTCCTGGCCAAGATACACGAGAGACTCTCTTTTCTCCTGTTGAGAGGAGCCAGCAGATTCATAGCCCTCACCGAACTTGATGCCAGTTACATGGAGTCAATGGGCGTTCCCTCTAGCAGGATCGAGATCATTCCGAACTTCGTGGATGTGAGTGAGCTGGAGGGTTGGAGTGAGGAGGTCGACCCCGTTAAGAAGGAGCACGAAATACAGCTGCTTTACGTTGGCGGTTTAGTGGAGGCCAAGGGGTTGGATCAGCTCCTCCTAGACCTGAAAGAGATATCTGAGCTGGACATCGGCCTCTGGATGATCGGGAGCGGTCCACTGGAGGGAAAGCTCAGGGGGCTGGCCAGCGATTCGGTGAAATTCCTCGGTAGGAGGCCGAGAAGGAGCCTGGTCCCCTACTTCAAGGGAGCTGATGCCCTGATCCTCCCTTCGAGGAGTGAGGGGTTCCCGACCGTTGTGCTGGAGGCCGCCGCCCTAGGAACTCCGGTGATCCTGTCCGATATCCCTGTTCACAGGCTCCTCTTCAGCGATATGGCCCTCTTCTACACCCCAGGGGATCCCAGAACCCTGAGGAGGGCTATAGATAGACTTGTGGCGGGAGCGGAGGACCTCGTCGAGCGTGCCAGAAGGGAGGTCAGGAGCAGGTACGATGTGAGGGTGGTAGGCGAGAGGATATTGAGGCTCTACTCTCAGATAACGGGCATCGATCATTAGTGTGAAAATGGGGATTTTGCGGTGACTTCCTCTCAACCTGCGCGGATCCGAAAATATTTAAGGAACCACGATTATGGGAACCATGGTTATGGGAATCACGATTCCTAGAAGTGAGGCCGCCCTCCTCAGGGGGGACGGGTGGTTCCTGGTATTCGGGAGGAGGAAGACAGGAAAGACCTTCATGATAAGGAGGATGCTCGACTACGACCATTACTTCTTCGTCATGAAGGGAGGCGTCGTCGCTCATGAAAGCGAGCTCCTAGCTTATCCAGTCTTCAGGGAGAGATTGACTGGGCTATTGAGGGAACCTGTAACTGTTGTTATCGACGAGTTCCAGAGGCTGCCCACGGAGTTCTTGGACCACCTTCACTTCCTCAGCCCCGAATCCAGGACAAAGCTGATTCTTGTAGGTTCAAGCCTCTCGGTGGCTAGGAGAGTCCTGTCGAAGAGGAGCCCGTTGCTCGGTCTGGTCAGGCCAGTAAGGATAGGTCTCATCAGGCCCGTTGATGTCGTGAGGGGCCTCGCAGCTCACATGAGACCCGAAGATCTATTGAAGGCGGCTCCCTACCTGAGGGATCCTTGGATTCTGAGGTTCTTGGGGCCGGAATTCTCGATGGAATCCCTCATCGACATTATCAGGTTCAACGTACCCGCGTTAATCGGTGAGAGCTTCCGGGAGGAGGATAGAGTATTCACCGACAGGTATGAGCTGATACTGAGAGCCCTGAGTCTCGGTAACTCCACACCGGGTGAAGTGGCCAGCTATATATCGGGAATGACTGATGGGGATCTGAGGGGACCGGATGTGAAGAGCTACCTGTCCAACCTGCAGTTCATGGGCATAGTGACGAGAACACCGATTCTGGGGAGGAGGAGGTACATCTACGCCATAGAGTCCCCCCTAGTGGACTTATTTTACTACTTGGACAGTAAGACGGGTTACCACGAGCTGGACATCCAGCCGGAGGAGCTTGCGAGATTGGCTGAGGTGAAGAGGGGCACCCACTACGAGCGATTCGTCGTCAGCCTATTGGCCGAGGTCATGAGGGCTCAAGTCGCTAGGGGCCTAGATCCCGAGGTGGATGGCTTCCTCCTGAGGAAAGGTAAGGTGATAGCAGCGGTTGAAGTGATGATGGGGGAGATAACGGACGGTGAGGTGAGGAGGTTCTTGGATAAGGTGCCCATCGAGTGCAGGAAGATAGTGGTCGCGAGAGAGGGACCTCGGGTGGAGGGAGTTCAGCTCTTGAGACCCGAGGAATTGGTCGAACTTGCCTTGAAATCAGCGAAAGAACCTCAGCTCGATGAGATCTAGAGTTCGGCAATTTGGGTCTTATTAATGCTCAAGCTGATTGGATTACTGTAGTATTTGAGGATAAACAGCACGAAAAGGCGCTTTCATCTTCTGCTTTAGTGACCGATAACCGGTTAAAGGGCATGATCTCGCGCTTCTCTCCTCCTGCCCAATTTGGAGGCGGGTTTGTGCGCGTGAAGACACCAGCCACTTCGATAAGCAGTTTGGGGTCCCTCGGTCACGGATCCTGAATAATTCCACTCGACAAGCCCCTATCCAATCAAACTGTTAGCCAGTATTGGAGACGACATCAGAGTTCGCTCTCAAACGCGCGGGTGCGGAGTCCTTCGCTAATAGGGTTCCATCGTACCGGCCGTAGCTATTCAATATTAGAGAAATCGTTCCGGAGAATTTCTCAATCTCAGGGAGCTAATTCCACACCCAAACGTCCAGCTGCCCTCCTCAAATCCTCATCGTATGTGGCCAGCACCGCGTCATAGCGTAGGGCTGTCGATAATATCAGGAAGTCATTGAGGTTGCGGGTTGAGCTCGTTTTCAACCACTCCAAGGCGTCGAGCACCATCTCAGGAGGTTCAATCACGTATCTGACTCTGCGATCTCTCAGGTATTCTTCGACCTTCTCCAGCATGAAGTCCAAAGGGACCTTCAACCGTCTCAACATGACCCACAAGTACTCGTGGAGGACTATCGAAGGTATGATGATCGCCCTAGCCGAGTCCATTATCTCGGAGGCCTCCTCGTGATGGGGGCTGTCCTCAACCGTCTCGTATACCAATACGTTGGTATCAGGGAGAAGTGGCTTCATCCAGCGCCTCCTCCACGGCTCTCTCTATCTCTTCCACACTCACCCTTCTCCCGATCCTAATAGTGAGGCGCTTGCGCCTTATAGGGGAAATTTTTATGATCCCCTTCCCCTCATCGTAAGAGACTTCGACGAGGTCTCCCTCTTTAATACCTGCCTTCTTCCTCACGCTAGCCGGTATAGTCACTTGGTAGTTCCTAGTGACCTTCACGACCTCCCTCTCGCCCATCTAGTGAGAAATGAGTATTACTAATATATAAAAATTCCTAGTAGAAACTACGTGTTTGGCTGTTAGACCTCGGGCAGTATTCCTTGAGAACCCCCTCATAAACGACATACCGGATTTTGTGTTGAGGAGCTTTCTTGGCGTTCGTAATTGGGAGGAGATATTGGTCACTACTATTTGCTTTTAAGATACTCTCGTCCGAAAGCCAGATGTGAATGAAGGTCCTCGTGACTGGAGGCTCGGGGTTCATAGGAAGGTCCGTATTGGAGGAGTTGCTGCTCCGAGGTCATGATGTGATCTCCCTAGACCTGATCGAGCCTTCCATCACCGTCCCCTTCTTGGTGGGCGA
>JALSOH010000007.1 GCA_026986575.1 Thermoproteota archaeon | reverse complement strand
TCCTTCAGCCTCGTCTGCTCCTCCTTCAGCTCCTTTATCTCCTCCCATATCTTCTGGATCTCCTCCTTGATCGCCTTGATCTCCTGCCAGATCTTGGTCTGCTCTTCGACGAATTTGGTTATCTGATCGACCATTTTGGAAATCTGATAGGCCAGACTTAGCTCTGGCTCTATATACTCGATTAGCTTCTTAGCTATACTCTTGGCAAGTTCGGGATGTGCCTCAAGCTCTTTCGAGAGTTCCTCTATTAGAGACATCGAGTAAAGATAGGAATGAGGGTAATAAATTCTTTCCCGAGGGTCCGTAGTCGACATGGACAGGGCTGATGGGCGAAGATGGAGTGGAGATTAGGAAGGACCTTGGATTCGATTCCCAGAACCACAAATGAGCGGTGAAACAGGATAAAGAAACTCCTGAGGAGGATAGTAAGCCTGAGAAGGGAGAGTTCAAACTGGACCTGACGGACGGCCTCAAACGGAGGAGGCAGCCATGGGTGCCATCGCTGTTGGAAGCGACTTGAATGCCTGCTACATACACGAGGGACTCAAGAGGTGGTGAAGCTCCTGCCGGAGATGGGACCTAAGATCCGACTCTTCAGGCACGAGAAGGCGGTAGTTGGTGCATTAATGTCCTTCCCTTTCGACGCCCTCTTGAGCTTCCCTTCTCCTGCAATAGGATGCCCTCCTCCAGACATCGTTGCTGATCGTCCTGTTGAAAGCCTGATCACTCCCATTGGATCTGTTGGAGGGTATTCGAGGCCTTTTTCGGGACATGATAGCTAGCGAGCGCTCTGCATCACAGCTGTAGATATGTCGAGGGCGGTGTCTTCATCAAGAACCTCTTCTGGCGAGGCATCCTCATCCAGCGCTGAACGGGATAGAGCAGACTCGCGCTTGCTAGATGCTTATTCCATATGAGTTGTAGTTCATATATTCGCTGCCCTTTATATACCCCTTACAGGTCGAGGTGCAGCGAAAGCCTGTTAAAAATTGTACTTATTAGAGGGGAGATTTATATTGAAGGGAGGTATTACACCTTTAGAATCCCGAAAAGGGAGTTGAAAGTAACATGTTCGCTAGGTTTGACGTGGACGTCCTGAATCCCGAAAAGGGAGTTGAAAGTTCTAACAGACCTTATCAGAAATGGTTATTTAAAGGCACAAGAATCCCGAAAAGGGAGTTGAAAGGAACAAATTGTATCATTTTCTCGCATTCCGCGCGAGGCATCCTCCAGTTCCACCTTCGGAACGCTCTCTTGACCGAGGGTGACGGCAAACTCTCAGTATCACGCAGCGCTTGCTCACCAGTTATCTCTTCAGGCCTTCTTCAGTATTATCCAGAGGGTCGGCACGAATATTGCAATTTCAGCTACTACGAAGAGGGGGAAGCCGAGTAACGAGTCGATCGGGAAGCTCAGGATGGCCGTGAGGATGGCTAGGGCCTTCTCCCACTTGGTAACCTTCACCTTCAGCTGGCTGGCCGTCGGCAAGATCACGATCTTCTTGGCGGCCTCATGTATGTAGTACGCTCTGAGACCGCTTTCAGCGGCAAGAACCGATAATGCGGCTATCTCCGCCTTGAATCCACCGGTGAGGTTGAGGACCACATCGCCCGATCTCCCCACTATGGATCCCACCACCTCCTTCAGCTCCTTGAGAGCAGCGTCGAAGTCCTCGGAGCCGAAGCCAGCGACCACATGCTTGGAGACGTTGTACCCACTCTCTGTAAGGTATTCGTCGAGAATCTTCGCTACTAGCTTCCCGGCGTCGGTGTCGGAGACTAAGAGGTGTAGATCCCTAACCTCCGTGGAGTACTCGTTTATATACCCGAGGAAGGCATTCATCTCAGCGCTGGCTCTCCTCGGATCCCTTCTCAGGTTGGAGAGCATCGCCTCCTCGAGAGCCCTCCTCTCGTCTCCAGTGAGGGACTTTAGTGCTTCTGATAGACTTCTGGGGTTGGAGAGTTCGCGGAGCTTTTCTTCTGGTATCGAGGAGAGAATGTCCTCCTCAGTCGACCTGATAGTGTTCATGAGGAGACTGATGCCGCATGTGATCACGTGAGTCTCCGCCATAAGGGGATTCGCTGCAGGTCCACCATAAGGGTTGTTGCCCGCCCTTTCATTCCTCTCCCTCCGAAGTGAAAGTTTGGGAGGGTTCGAGTGCAGTCATGCGCTGTCTGCGATAAGTTACATCTGCATGAGTGAATCTAAGACAGGATTTGATTCACCCCCGACCCATCGGCAACTGGACCCGTGCCTGTACATTAACCTCATCGGCAGCTGTGAGTTGAAACTACTAGAGCCCTGTCATTTTTACATTAATGCGCGGCTGCCGGTAACAAATGGATCATCTTTATCTGGCGTATCGGGTTGAACACACATGCGTTACTTCAGTGATTACTCCCTGCTAGCCCCTCTCGGCCTGAGCCCACCCATCGTTACAGAGCTGATCCAGTACCTGGACTGGCAGTACAACATGAAGCCAAAAACCGTGGAACTGATCCTTACAAAGGACAAACGCGTTCAGGAAGGCGCCAGGCTAGTTGAGGCAGCCGTGAAGGACAGGTATCCCAAGGCCAAGGTGGTTAGCCTTACTCTGGACTACGAGGACATCGTTAATGAGAACGTGGCCTTCGATTTCATGAGAATAGCGGCTTCAGAGATAGCTGGACTGGAGAAGCCAGTCTACCTACTCATTTCAGGGGGGAGGAAGAGCGTCTCGGTGGAGGTGGCCCTTCTGGGGCAGGTGCTTGCGGTATCCGGTATCTACCATGTGGTCGTGCCAGATGTGAGGGTGGTTAACATCGAGCTAGAGAGGCTGAGACCGAAGATAGAGGAACTCGCCTCATCGGACGATCCTCTCAGTTACTACAGGGAGAATAGGGAGCTGCAGATCCTCATGTATCCCCCCTTGACCTACAGCGTGATGAGGATACCCATGCTTCCACTGCCTTATTCGATAGTCAGGAGGGTGGCGGGGATCCTCAGCGAGGGAGGCAGCAGGTCGGAACTTGAGGATCTTGGGGAAGACTACATAGCTGCCCTCAGGTTCTCAGGCCTTATACAGGTATCCGGAGGCAGGATCATACCCACAGACCTGGGTAGGGCTATAGGAGAGGCCATGAGGGAGGCTGTGGAGTGAGCGACGTGCTAGGGAGCCTCCCGCTAGTGCATGAATAGCCAGATTCGACTTACGAGTAGTTGAACCGACGGTCCTCTCGGGTCTAGGACGGTACTGAGCTTCTAGCGGAATGATTTCCGCTTTATGGGGGTTTACGAGTTTTAATCCAACCAGAGACGATCGTTCTGGGAGGCTACCCATCCTCCACCCAGCCATCGCGTGTCGCGCGAGGACGTATTCTCATCTCACTCATTCTCCCCCTTCGTTTCACCGCTTGGGGCCCCTTGATGATCTCCGAGAGTGTTTCATCACCAGCCGAGTAGGTGAGGTTGATGCTAAAAGCCCAACCCGAGCCAATCTCGTCTCAGATCCCTACATCGCATAGACACCCGATCTCCCTGATGAGGTCCTCGGGCATCCCATCCAACCTTCCCCTCAACTTCCCACTGGCCAGATCTTCCAGCCCCTCGAAGAGCTCATGGTAATAGTGGATCTCCACATCCTCGATCACGCCGCCACGATCGAGGACGGGCACTAGATTCCTCACGGAGAAGTGCTGGAGGCCAACATGGACGGCAAGGTTCCTGAGGAGTGAAGAGACCTCCTCCGGGCTGACCGCGTCTCTTCCCCTCATCAGTTTATCCGCCGAGAGGAAGTTCCTGACCCACCAATCGTCCTTGCACGAAGAGTTTTCCATCAAATCTACCGCTTTAGTCCTGAAGATTTCCCATTTCAGGCTCTCCTCATGGAGATCCACCAAGGTTGAGCTCCTATCGAACTTACTGGTCTCTCTATAGGCGTCCCTCACGACATCCGGGCACCTCCTGCCCAGAATCGCGAACGGGTAAACATCACGGACGGAGGCGACCGATCCTCTGATCCTCTTTTTAACCATCTCGCAGGCCATTTCCTCGATGTACGACCTCATGTAGCCCAAGGCTGTGCCTCCCGGCGCCTCCCTCACCATGCAGTTTACGCTTCTGAGGTTGCCGCTCCTATCGATCATAGCTAGCTCTCTAGCTATCAAGACCTCGTTCGGGTGCATGCCCAACGAGCGGTAGAGGGACCTGACCTCCTGAGCGAACCTCAGGGACGCGTGATCCCTCCTCAAGTGATGATTCAACGTATCGATCCCTATCTTGAGGGCGAAGGAGCTCACTGAATCCGCCAGCGGATAGGACAGGGGAGGCTCAAGCTCGTATTCTATCACGATCTCATCAAAGCCCTCAGCGAAGGCATCCGGATTCGGCTTCAGGCGCTCCACGTAGTCCCCTCTATCCATCCTCTCCTTGAGGTAATTGAGCATCTCGCGAATAGAATGGAGGGATTCGCTGAAGCTCCTCAAAGCGTGATGCAGGTAGGTTAGCATGGTGGTATCGAGCGCGCAAGAGACCTTCCTGAGCCTGATCAGGGATTTCAGGAGCTCCTTACCCTTCTCTAGGTTTCCGTATCGATCGAACTCCCTCCTCACTACATTCTCCCATATATCCGCTATCATGCCGGGGCTAAGTCTGCTGTGGGCCAGCAACTTCGATATAGTTACAACAAGTCCGTGAATCACCTGAGCCTCCTCGACATCCATGAAATCCACTGGGAGCTCGACGGCTCGGCCTGCTGCCCCTGCTAACCCCTCCTGGTATGGATCAGGGCTTGGGCGTGTCCTCGTGGGGGGTCTACCCGATGGGACCAACACGGGCATTGAGGTCAGGGGGATCAGATTCACCCAGTTCACCTCAGCGTACGCCAGTGCTCCTATGTAGGCCATTACGGTCAGGTGATTCCACCCCTGACTCAGATCGAAGACCACCCTCTCCACATCTCCCAGTTCCCTAAGAGATCGGTAAACCTCGGCGAATATGTGGGAGGGCCCGCCTCTCTCGAATTTGAGCCTCACGCCAGTCCCGTCCTCCAGAGGCAGGGTGAAGGTGCCCCTGACTTGGACCACCCTAGCCAAGATAGAGGAGAGCCGTCAAGCAGGCCTCCGAAGTCCCCCGGTAACTCCTCATTCACGTCCTTGACGAGTAGCCTCGGGAATTCGACCACTAGTCTCCGGGTCGCGTCTAGGATCCACTCCTCCACTCCTTCCCCCATCCTTGGGAGCCTCCAAAACTTCTCGGCGTGGGTTACGAGGGAGTGGGGGAGGGGAACGATCATCTTGAGCTTGCCCGGGTCGGCCTTCCCCCTGCCCAGCGCCTCCATGGAGACGGGCAGTGCGGTGGATGAAGCCCTCAACCGAATGGATTTTCGTCCAGGCGCCCTAACCTCGTAGAGTTTCCTCGATCCCCTCAGCAGGGTGTCCCCAGCCACGTGGACTAGGACGTGGGACATGGCATCGCCTCAGTACCTGACGACGGGGCTAACCTCGGCGTAACCGGATTCCCTCACTAGGTGCAGGGGATAGAACTTTGCCGTGGTTCCCACGAGCTGACCTATCTGAAATCCCAAGATCACGGGTGCCGAGAGGATGAGCCTCTTCTTGGCGGAAGGATGCAGGTTGTTTATCAATTCCAGAAACTTCGCCGAGCTGAACGCTACCAGAGGGAATTCCTTTACGCTCAAACCACCCTGATCTGGAACGTACTTATAGATGTAGTCGGGATCCCTGCCGAACTGCCTCCTGTACATGACTTCAGGGTTCCTGCCTATCACGTCGATGGATGCGCTCACTTCCTTTCTCCTCTCCACCCCATCTATGACCTCCATCATCGGACCTGGGTCGCCGCTCTCCACGTAGGATATGAAAGCGTCCACCAGCTTTGATCCGATCACACCACCGATGAGGGATTTCATCCTGTCCTCCTGGTCGCTTGGTATGTCTATCCTCTCATCGGAACTCTTCCTCCTCGACAGGTAGCCCTTCAGCTCCTTCCCGAGCCTCACGACCTCTACCGAATCCACCAGTAAACCTACCACCGTGGTCACGAGTCCTATGGACAATACACCACCGTTTTGGGCCAGAGTGACCAATATTTAATCCTGTTTCCCGGAAATTCCAAGAGATTGCACGCTTTTGACGGGACGAAGTTGCACGCCCCGGAGGCATAGGCCCTCATGGGGTTTTCCCGATTCTAGGTGACAGGAGAGGGTTTCAACGTTCTAAGAGCGATATGACTTGAGAGGGAGGGGCACCTGAAAGCAGAAATGAGACCTCCGAGGCCTGATCGTCTTGGGTGGGGCACGGCCCAGTGCCAGTTATCCCCCTTTAATACAGTCCCATGGATCTGCCAGTCCCTCACCCGGGAAATAGGCTCCGTAACTCTCTCCTGATCCATCTCCCCTGTCGTAGAACATCCATATACCGACATAAGACGTTCTGATCGACCTCAACAGGGGACATATCCCCTTCAACCAATCCCCCGCACTGCCTGCCTCGTGCCCGGTGATCACCACCTGGCGCTCAAACCTCCCAGAGTACCTCGCTATCTCCTCTCCACTGTACAGTTCGGTTACCACGAAGAAACCGGGCTCGACGGTTGCTAATCCGTTTAATACCGAAGCATACTCCTCATCTAGCCAGATAGCAAATCCCTCCTTCAGATCTTCGGGTAGATTGCGATAGAAGTGGAGTATTTCCCTATAATCCTGCCTTCCCTCCCAGCCGTACCACACGGCCACCTTCCATGTCGAATCGAGGGATGAGAGGTACTCCATTAGCTCTATCACCAGCTCGTTCATGGCGGTCCCCGACCTCAGGTAGCTCTCCTCGATCCCGTACTTTTCTTTCGGGAAAATGCCCCAGAGGACTCGCAGGGAGTGCTCGCTGGCAATATCGCTGATGACTTTGAGGTTGTGTAGGAAGAGCTCAGTGTCATCAGCCGGAATGATCACGATGACCGTGTCGTAATTCTCGCTTATCAGAGAGAAATCCCTCTCGATCATGTCCCTGTAATCGGACAAGTTGGCGTGGACGTAGAAGTAGATCCTGTCTCCGTACCTCCTCTCCCAAGCATCGGTGCACGCCCCGGAGGGGAGGATGTATACTATCCCCCTCAACCCCCTCTGCCTCCTTTCGTATTCCCCCACAGCCTCAAGGACGGCATCTAGGTACCTAATCCCATTCTCCTCAGAGGGCTCTATGGGATTGCAGCTGGCCCAATCGTTGAAAGATGATATTAAGACCACCTTTCTAGGCCAGGAATGGTGAAGGGCCCTTATGAGCCGCTCCTTAAACACCTCAATGTTCGAGGAAACCTTCTCCCCATCCGCTGCTCCGTCATCCAGAGGGGGCGCGACTGAAGGGATGAAATCGATTCCAGAGGCCATCAGATATGCATGCCACTCACGGTAGCCTAGGCTGGAACCCCCCATCGCTCCCAGGAGGTCGGGAGTACTGCCCAGAACAACCCCGTCGAAATACCTCAATCGCGCCGCCTCAGATCGATCCCGGAGGTGATCGAGGCTCCTTACGAGGTAGAGGTCGTATTCCCCCTTGCACTCGGATAAGGCCTCTAGAACGCTCCCTGGCAGCTCTCCCACAACATGTATCCCCAGTACGGGTTTACCCTCTATTTTGAGGTAGTGGGGATCGTTGAAATACGTCCCATTCAGGTAGTCGATGTAGTTCCTCAACACTTGCCCCGCCTCTGCGGGGTCCAGATCACCCAGCCTGTCGGCTTCATAGAGCACGGCGAACCTCATGCTCCCTGCCAAGGGGTTCCTCATTATGTGGCCCCTCAGAATCGAGTCCTCATAACTACCGGGACCCCGCCAGCTGACCAAGAAGAAGTCCACACCATGTCCTGACGCCCAGTCTATGTGTTTGGAGATGACCACATCGTTTTCCGGGTCATACTCTCCTAGGAGGGGCGCGTCGTTGCATCTCTTCCGTCGTCTACCATGGTCGTACTTGGGGTAGTAAATCGCGCCCACTAGCTGGCCGTCTCGCCCCGCGACGTCCTCGTACTCCCTGATGTAGGGGGTCTTGATCGTGGTCACTTGCCTGTTTCCGGCCCTGTCCTCGACCTCCACCCTGATCTCGTACTCCCTGCCGCCCCTGAAATCGGTTATCGCTACGTGGAACTCCTCCACCCGATCTCCATACCCGCCATCGGAGGGCGTCAGGTGGAGGATCCTAGTGTCCTCACTGGGGAAGGCCCTATCCGGTAGACCCCCATACCTTAAAGGGATCCATTCGAGTGTTGCAGAGGCTATCGGAGTCTCAGAATCCGCAACCTGGAAGGAGAGCCTCAGCCCATAAATCTTCCCGTTGACGACCCGACTCGGGATCAAGCTCAATCTCATGATCGATGGAGGCTCTGGATTGACGTACCTGTCGTCCAGCAGGGAGAGCTCACCCCCATCAACCCTCCCATCGGAGACCACTTCATCCAACGTCCTGATGAGGTCATCGTCCAGCTCTTCGGATGGAAGGGACGCTATTAAGTCCACCAGCTTTTTATCTTCTGGATCCAATCGGCCATCCGCTCCAAGAGGTCTAAGGTGGTTTGAGATCTCTCCAGCACCTCTCTCCTCCGCGTACTCAGTGACGGGATCCGGGCCCGGATGCGATGATGGCGGGGATGCGACAGACGCCCCACGGGTGGTCGCTGAGGGAGTCGTGGAACTTGTCGAATCCCTCGAATCCTCTGATCCATTTGGGGCCGTTACCATGCTGGAGGTGGGTGCTGAAGACTCAGTACGCCCCCAATCAATGAAGATAATGGAGGTGAGGATTAGGAAGGATAAGAGAGCCAAGGTCAAATAAAGCGCGAGCGAGTTCTTCATAGAAGCGCTCACTTGTTGGGAGATCCAAATCTAAAAATTATTTGGATGGATGGAACGATTAATCGGGAGTAGGTCTCTTTGGGGGCCCGAGCTCCACAGATCTTCAAGATCTGATATCTTCGCGTGCCAAGATCATACCGACCCCTGAAGCCCATTGGAGCAGTGGGATATGGAGCAGGGGTCTCGCACCACACGGGCTACATCTCTATTCCCACGAACCCTCATCAATGCACTTGGGATATCTCCCTCCCTCCGTAGCTCCTATCACCAGATCACGCGGCTTATCCTCACCTTGGAGCTCGCCTGCTCGAGCTCCAGCCACTCATCGAAACTCATCCTCCAGCCAGCCGCTCCAGCGTTCTCCTCCACCTGCTCGGGTGTCTTGGCACCTGGTATCACTATCACCGTATCGCTGGCCGTCAGCAGCCAGTTCAGGGCCACCTGGCCGGGCGTCTTTCCGTGCTTTCCCCCCACTTCCTTCAGCAGCCTGACCACCTCGTATATCTGCCTGAAGTTGTCGGGGTGGAAGAGCGCGCTGCCGGTCCTCACGTCCTTGAACTCCGGTAGGTTGTCCGGGGTGTACTTCCCCGTGAGGGCCCCCTTGGCTAGGGGCGACCAAGCCAGGATGCTGAGCCCGTAGGCCTCAGCATAGGGGATTATCTCCTTCTCTGCATCCCTCTCTACCAAGTTATATCTCACTTGGTTGCTCACCAGGTCCTCCGTGGAGAGGCACGACCACGCCGACTCTACCAGCTCCACCGGGAAGTCGCTGAGCCCTATGTACCTCACCACACCCTGATGCATCAGCTCCTCCAAGGCTCGCATGTACTCGCAGGTGGGGAAGTTGTTCCAGAGGGGAGGCCAGTGGACCTGCATCAAATCGACGTAGCTGGTCCCTAACCTCTCCAGGCACCTCTTCGTCCCCTTGAATACGTCGTGCCTCGACAGGAACTCCCCCGGAAGCTTCGTGGCCACCACCACATCTTCCCTGACTCCCAGCTCCTTCAGCGCCTTCCCGAGGAAGGTCTCGCTCATCCCCCTGCCGTAAACCGCTGCCGTGTCGAAGAAGTTTATCCCAACCTCTATGGCCCTCTCTACGATCCTCTTCGCTTCCTCGTAGTTGGTCACTCCCCAGGACTCGCTGAACTGCCAAGTCCCCAGTCCCACCGTCGAGACCTTTATGTCGGAAACACCCAGATATCTAAACTCCATAGGCATCCCCACTTTCTGGAGATGCTTCCCATATAATTCTCTGCGATCTGCTACCAAGCGCCAGCTTGTCCTGTCAGGGATCATGGCGACTGCATCGAGCACTTGACAGACGATTGCCGCTTAAACGGGTCTGAGGCGACCTCTATAGCACACCCCTTCGGAAGCTAGAGGGTATTGGGGATCCATCAACTCCGTGAGGGTGGGTCCCGACGGCGGGGTCTACTTCATCCTGACCTCTTTCGAGGGACCCGGATATGTCCTCAGGGTCTCGGACGGGGTGAGGCTGAGATGGTGTTCAACGTCACGGTGGAGTTCATCGAACGCTACCTAGCTGGTCGCTGGTCGGGGGAGTTCGATCTAGACGAGAGGGGAAACCTGTACCTCTCATCCGGTAACGCTATGCCGTCTAGCCTCGTCTCCGTCTCCAAGAACGGTGAGATCAGAACCATACTCAGGGAGGTCAACCTTGTCACAACGGGACTCAGGCACGTGGAGGAGCTGACCCTCGTGGTCGGGGATAAGAGGATCGACCTCGGCGACAGCATAATGTTCTGCGGACAGGACGGGAAGGTGTACTTCATAGACAGGAGCAGGAGGGAGCTCCACTTCCTGAAGCTCCCGGAACTCCCAGGTACAGCCGTGGAGGCCTTTCCGGCCCCCTGAGGCTGCTCACCCATTTTTCGCCGTTCCTTCCAGCTTCGGTCAGCGGCGACGGAAATGAACCGAAAATTTTATAAGTCCACCGCCGGTGCGGCGAGTGGGCCCTGGTCGCACATCCCCAGGATAAATGATGCGCATGTAGAATGCCACATGAGTATCGTATATGGATTTGAGATATGAATGGGGAATGGAGGCCCATAGGCCGATGCGATGTGGGGGCGGCCAAGGCCCTCCCTTCCTTCTTACTCCCGCCCCCTCTTTACCTTTAATGTCAGACTACACTCTTGGAGGAGTCAACAACCTTGGGAGTGTCAGGTCTCCCCGCGCGAGACCACCACGGTCACATTCACGGGCTCGTACACCCCAGCTTCCAAGTTCTCGAAGACGACGGTGAAGGTGTAGGTTCCCTTAGGAGCCTCCTCCGATACCACGACCCTCAGATCCACCAGGGTGGATAGGCCGGGCTCGATCAGACACATCTGGGGTCTGGCCTCTACCCTTATGAAGGGTGGCGCCCCTTGGACGCCGGAGAACTGCAGCGTCATGCGGACGGTTCCTAGGTTGGCGGCCTCTAAGGTGAAGGTCTTTGACAGCGGACCCTCCTGCTCCTCCGAGACCTTGCTCATGACGAGAAAGGGGACTGTGGAGCCGCTCCTGAATTTCAACCTCACGGTGGCGCTGTTGTTCCTCAGGTCCGCGAGATCGGCCGTCAGGATGAGTTCATCGGGCCTGTAGGCAGGCAGTTCTAGCTCAACCCACCTGTCGTGAATGGTCACCCTCCCCCCAAGTAGCGGGACCTCCTGCCCGAGCGCCATGTACGTCAGGTTGACCTCCGAGAGCCTAGCCGGCTCGCTGAGGAGGAAGCCACTCGCCCCGATGTCCTCCAGATCCTGCTCCTCTCCCATGAAGATCCCGGGGCCCATCTCCACCACCGGAGGGCTCCTGTCGTGTTTGGTGGCCTCGTCGACCACTAGGCTAACCAAGGAGGAGAGAATAGACCGGGTAGCGTAGCGATCTGGGCCCGCCGCGATGTACACAGGATTCTCCGCCAGCCAATCGACTCTAGCCAGCTTGGCCTCCCTCCTCATAGCATCGGCAACATCCTTGGGAAGCAGCCTCCTCACCAGCTCACCCACCCCCTCGTAGGCGTCCGGTCCTCCAGCTATCAGGACCGGCGTCTCTGAGGCCAGCTCCCTCAACCCCTGGAGGGAGCCTGGCGGCCCCCTTATTGAGAGTTCAAGTCCTCTCGACCGCAGGCCGTGAAGCAGGGGATCGAGCCCGATCCTGTCCACCCTGTTCGCTATCAGAACTACGTCCGGACCGGGGAGTCTCGCGAGGACGGAGGCCCGGCTCACCATCTCGCCTCCCACCAGAGAGGCGAAGGTCACATTCACCTCAGCGGCATCAACGCTCAACTCCCCGATCAGGGATCTGTTCCCCCCTCCTGTAATCTTGAGGCCCTCGCCACTCCAGCTCAGATTACCTGACTCGCCCAGCACCCTGTAAACATCGGTCCTGCCTCCTTCCTGTACGGAGATGCTCAGGTCAATGTTGAGCTCGTCTATGGGACCCCCGAAGGTGACCTCGAAAACCAGCTTCCGCGCCTCCAGTCCCCTGCTCACCTCGATCGATTCTATCGAAGCCTTGCTCTCGCCGACCTTCTCCACCTCGGGTTTCGCTCTGGCGCAAAGATCCCCCGTGTTGTAGGCCACTAGCCTGTACCACACTATGGCGCCGAGCTTCCCACCTGACTTGAGATCGACCCTGGTCTCCTCCGAGACCCATGTCTTGCCGGGAGGCGGCAGTTCTCCATCCTTCCACGCCTTCTCGGGTCCGAGGTTCCAGTCCCCACCACTGGAACCCCTGAGGACCTCGTATCTCTTTGCGGGAAGCCACTCCATCTTCCGTCCCACTCCAACGAGGTCGAAGGAGTTCTCGAAGAGCTTCCCGATTACGGATACCAGCCCACTAACTATGAACTTCACCCCCTTGGTGAGGAACTTCTCCAAGTAGCCGGACAGCTTGTTAGCGACCTTGTCAAAGAAGCTGGACTTGTCGCTCCCTCCAATATCCGAATCTATCATCCTGAAATAGAGGTTGAAGAGACGTACGGGCTTGCACTGCTCGCTGGAATAGATCACCGTGTCCTGAACGCCCTTTCCGCCCATCAGCTCCAGCGGGCTCAATGTCCTGTCCTTTTTCGGATCGTACCTGTTGTTCTGATCCGTATCGTAGTCCTTGGGATCGATCGATCTCTCGCCGAAGGATCTAACGCTCTTTCCCAGTCCGATCTGCTCCGCGAGGGTGAACAGCCAGAGATCGGGATCGTTACCCCCCATGTCGAGGTCCGCATTCTCAGCGAGCCACAGCTTCGTGACGTGGATCCTCACTATTATCTTGGTGGGTAACTCGGTTTGGGACTTCGCCGGAGCGGGAACTGGGATGGCGAGGAGAGCGACGAGGAGGATCGAGAGGATCTGCCTCATCCCTATCCATTCATCTTCCCGGAAACGATTATAAACTATTTGTTAAAATAACTGAAGGATTAAGATATTACGGCGTGAAACGGCCTTGCGCCGTTCGGTGCGGGCCAAGGGGAGCATCCACAGGGGAATCAGGATTAGCGAAATATCTATATTAACCTTCAGGTTATTTCATACGGAGTTTCACATGAGCATTAGGTACCTCGTTCCCCTGATGGTCCTCTCCCTCCTAATTCCCGCGGTTCCCGTTGCCTCCTTACCCCCCACGATAACGTACACCCCACCCCCGTGGTACATAATCGCATCCATCATGAAGAGCCTGCCTGCCAGCGAGGATGCCACCCTCAACAGCTTCACCCCTTCCGATAACTTCGGCAGCGAACCGGAGCTCGGTGTCGCGAGGAGGAAGATCTCCACCAATGTGGTGACCTACACCATAAATTGGTATTCTGTGGTTAATTTCGATGTTTACAGCCTCATCCCCCCGGGCTCTGAGGTGCAGGCGGCCACGCTCACTCTCACGGTGAAGCAGCCCCCCAATACCGGGGTAGATGTCCAGGTCTATCCCCTCACCAAGAGCTTCTCCGAGTCGACCGTGACTTGGTCGAGTCACGCCAACAGCTACGGCCCCCTGATAACAACGAAGCACATCAGTTTCGACGCCCACGACGGGACCAAGGTCAATTTCGATGTGACCGCGTACGTGAAGGGGAAGGTAGGGACGGGCAGCGCGATACACGGATTCCTGCTCAAGGTACCCTCCAGCACGGACGATGGCGTTTCGTTCTACTCCAGGGAAGGGGCTCCGTACGACAGCTGGAAGCCGACCCTCGTGATCACCTACAAGGGACCGTACATCGACGTGGTGGCCAGTCAGACGTCCCTCAATTTGAAGCAGGGAGAGAAGGCCTACGTCCAGCTCGCCATAGGGGGGACCTTCCTCGGGGACGCGGAGCTGTCCCACAAGTGGGTGGGACCGACCCCCAGCGGGATCACCCTCACGTACAGCAAGACCTCAGACAAGGTCCCCTTCGCCTCCACCCTCGAGATAGACGTGTCCGACTCCACCGCTCCAGGCGAGTACAAGTTGGAGGTCAAGGCGAAGAACAAGGAGGGTAACTACAACATTTACGACAAGGTCAACATCACGATCCAGGTGACGAGCGCTCAGGAACCTGATTTTTCGCTCTCAGTCTCCCCCCAGTCAGTCACAGTGACGCAGGGACAGGTGGCCGAGTACTCGGTAGCTGTAACTCCGGTTGCTGGCTTCTCGGGCACGGTGCAGTTCACGGCATCCGGCATACCCCCCGGGTCCACCTACCAGTTCGTCTCCTCCGGGTCCACCATCTACCTCCGGATCACCACCTCAGCATCGACGCCGTCGGGTGACTACACGATAACTGTGACGGCCGAGGGGGGCGGCAAGACTCACACGGCCACCGTCTCCCTTACGGTAACCCCAGCTTCCACCTCATCCTCTACCGCAACTGCCACTACTACCACTACCACGACTACGACCACGCAGGGCTTCTTCATCCGGGTGGACCCGTCCGCGGTCACCCTGTCGCGGGGAGGCGTGGCCTACCTCACGGTGAGGGTTCAGGGCATCAGCAGATTCTCCAGCCCCGTCACCCTCTCAGCCTCAGGACTGCCCCAGGGGGTGACCATCTCCTCCAACGTGAACAACGCCCCGCCGGACTTCACAGCGAACATAACCCTCGTCGCCACCAACAGCGCCCCCATAGGTACGCACCAGTTCACCCTGATGGCGTCGGGCGGCGGCATCACCAGAACATCCACCGTGACCCTGACCGTCACGAGAACCCAGAACCAAACCCAATCCCAGACCCAGCAGGCTCAAACCGGAACGCAAACGGGTACAGGAACCGGAACCGCTCAGAGATTCGACTTCTCCATCTCCGTGACGCCCACCACGCTGGTGCTCAATCCCTCCTCGACGGGATCGGTGGCCGTGACAGTCAGGAGGGTCAGGGGGAGCGGCACGGTCATGCTTTCAGCCTCAGGCCTTCCGTCGGATGTCAGGGTGACCTTCAATCCACCTGCTCTTCAGGAGGGCACTTCCTCCCTCGTCATACAGGCTGGGCAGACCACCGGCACGTTCACCGTCGTGGTTACCGGGACCTCAGGCGGGTTGAAGAGGTCCGCTACATTTCAGCTCCAGATAAGGGCAGAGGAGTCGAGGTGCATCATAGCCACGGCCGCCTTCGGCTCCGAGCTGGCACCTGAGGTGAGCTACCTGAGGGGGTTCAGGGATGCGACGGTGATGGCCACCTACTCCGGCTCTAGGTTCCTGACTGTGTTCAACGCCTTCTACTACTCCTGGAGTCCGGGCGTGGCCGCAGTGATAAGGGGGAGCCCCGTGCTCGCATCTATCACTAGAGCGGCTATAACCCCACTCATCTACGCCCTGAAAGCAGGCAGCACCCTCTACAGCTTCCTCCCGAGCGGAGATCTGTCTATGATCGTAATGGGATCGCTGGTCAGCCTGATCTTAGGCTCGGTTTACCTGTGGCCCCTTTCTCTACTGTCCCTGAAGTTCAGGCGCCTCTCCGACCTCAAGTATCTGAAGGTCGCCTCCGTAATAGCTGCAGGATCGGCCATCCTGCTTGGAGTTGGTGCGGTGGCGATGATCGATCCCCTAGCCATGGTCTCCGCTTCGACCTTGGTTCTGAGCTGCCTATCGATACCTCCGCTGACTCTTTCACGCCTGATGGCTTCGAGGGCCACCTCCTCCCTCTCCCACTAGTTTTATAGCGTTCTAAAGGATGCTTGCTTGCTCCTCTCCCGGACGCATCCTACGAGAAATACCATGAGGGACACCACTCTCTGGTCTATCGTCTAAGCAACGGTAAATCGCTTGGAGCGCTGCTGGATTCAAAAGATCAGCACTCCCTCTCGTTGCCCAACGGGGATTGGGAAGATAGCGTAACCACGCGAGGGATTCACTACATTTGTTGGAGGGTGGAAGCAGTTGGAACCGATAGAGCAGAGCAGCCCGCGCCGATTGATATTTACGGGGGTTCGGGAGACATGGTCATTTGTGGACATACGCCTCCCTTGGGCACATCTCCGTAGATCCGCCCCTCTCGGGGGAACCCCGGGCGCCCCGCATCCGAAGGTTGAGGGCTGCAGCTTCGTCTCTGTCGATGATCAGCCCGCAGCCCTCGCACCGCATGAGCCTGCCCCGATAGGCCTTCAGAGGCGCTGAGCACACGGGGCAGGTCCTGGAGGAGTAGGCGGGGTTCACGAATCGCACGGGAAGGCTCAGCCACCTGGCCTTGTAGGCCAGCATGGACTGAAGCGTGCGGGCGTCCCACTTGCTGAGCCTCCGCCTGATCCTCCTGCTTGCCCTCCCTCTCCTGGCAGTCCTCTCCTTTATGCCGCTCAGATCCTCCAAGATGATCCCGTAGTTCAGCGCGGCCAGCTCCCTGACTATCCCGGTGGTCAGCTTGTGGAGGAAGTCCCTGGCCCTATTGCGTTCCCGCCTGCCATACTTCTCCATGAGCCTCCTAGAGCGCTTAGGGTGGGTCCTCCTGAGCGCCTGCATCCTCCGGCGCTTCTCCTCGTAGACCCTGTGGATGTGGTAGAGTTCTCTGAGGTCGTATCTGATCACTCCGAATCCGTCCCTCGCCTCCGTCACGTTGGCCTCGTTAACGTCGAATGCGGACCACCCCCTGACTTCCTTAGGCTCGGAGGAGCGCTTGAATGTGATGTAGAGCCTGTCATCTGTTAGCAGCAGGCCCCCAATAGAGTCGTAGTCCCTGGGCAGGTAGTCGAACCTCGACAGGTCCACCTCCAGGTAGCGCCTCCTGGCTACTATCCTGATGATCAGCTTGTTCTCCTTGATCCTGAACAGCGTGCTCTTGATGTAGACCATCCTCCTCGTTATCTCCGGTGGTCTCTTCGCCTTACCCCTGTTGTAGAGCTTTATCCAACCCTTCACTAGGCCTATGACTGAGTTGATGGCGGAGTCGATGTAGTGGCTCGCGTACGGCCAATCCTTGAGCAGCTCACTCCTGATCTCGCGCCTCTCCTCGGCTTTTAGCCGGAGCCTGGCCTTCCCCTTGCTGTAGGATACGTAAGCTATCACAGCCTCCAGCGCCTTCCTCTTGACCTCTAGGTAGGCATCTATGAGGTCTTTGGGAGCCTTTACGGGCACAGCATAGCTCTTGATAACCTCACTCCTCCGAGACAAGCTTTCTCACCCCCTGAACGAGCCTCCTGTACCTGTGGCTCCTCCTACCGTAGAGCCTGCTGGCGAACGACGTGACTATCGCTATGAGATCTTCCACCAACTCCTCCCTCGGCGTCATCTCCCTGGCGTTGATCACCTCTATCTCAGCGCCGAACGCCTGGAAGAGGAATTTTAGCGTCGAGAAGCCGAACCTGGTCAGCCTGTCCGGGTAAGTGACTATCACCCTGCTGACCCTGCGCTCAGCTACCATTTCCAGCAGCCTCAGGTAGCCTCTACGCCGCTCGTTCAGGCCAGAGCCGACGTCAGTTAACACCTCGGCAAGCTCGTAGCCCCGCTGGCTCGCGTATTCCCTTATGGCCTGAACCTGCCTCTCCAGGTCGTCCCTCTGCGATCTAGAGGAGACCCTGGCGTAGCCCACCACAACTCGCTCCTCACTCAGGCCGAGTATCCTCCTTATCTCCGACTCCGGAACACGTCTTTTCCCTCCAGGAGTGCGGATACACCTGATCTTTCCCGATTTATCCCATCGCTGGATCGTTCTGACTGAGACGCCCAGGATCTTAGCAGCTTCTCTCATTGTATAGTGTCGTTCCATGTCAACCTATGAGTATATTTGACTATTAAGTATTTATTTAACAGTTTCGTACGGCGAACCTCCCTTTCCCTCTTCATACCCCCTTACCTCTTCATAGTGTGCGCAGATGCCTCACCTTCGAAGGACCGGAGATTGCTGTGGGAATTCTTATATGGGAAATCCCACACTAGCATGTTGGATAACATGTTGGAGGTGAGGCTCGGAAAGAGAGGGAGGGTAGTGATACCCTCCAAGATTAGGAAACTTCTGGGACTGAAGGAGGGCACTGTCCTCATAATGGAAGTGAAGGAGGGAAAGATAGTCCTCATCCCTAAGAGAAAGGTCTCTGTTAACGATCTATTCGGAGCCGCGGGCGTTGGAGAGGTGGAACTGGAGGATGTGGAGGGGGGACTTGCCAGAGAGGAAATTCGTTGATTCTAACGTATTCCTGTATGTCTTGAGAGCGGATCCCAGGTACGGGGAGAGAGCCAAAGTCCTCCTCGGGGAAGGAAGATTGGTAACATCCACCCTGGTGATCTCCCAAGTGTTGGCTCACTTGGAGAGGAAGGGATCTCTGAACGCAATTCCTCTATTTCTCGAGTTCTTGGAAGATCATCCAGTGGAAGTGCTGCCCACCCTCTTTGAAGACTTCATTGAGGCCCCTGAGTTATGCTAGGAGAGAGGGTATAAGCCTGAAAATGTGGGACGATCTGATCATAGCAGCCCAGATGAAGAGGGAAGGAATAAGAATAGTGGTGAGTAATGACAGGGATTTTGACCGGATTGACTGGGTTACAAGGGTATTCTGATAATCCCCGGCCTGCCCACTCGGGATCGCAAGCGGGAAGATCGTGGATCATACGTATCTCCTTCCCCCACCGAGCAATTAGGGTGTGGCAATCGGTCACAATGCCAAACCTATCTTCGAAGAACTCTTAGCGAGGTAAGAGGTAAGAGGTAAGGAAAAAAGCGGCGCGCCTCTATATATCGCTCACGTGACCCTTCCCCTTCACTGCTGAGAGGAAGCTCTGAGCTGCTGTTGTTACAATTGCTACCTCACTCCACCGGAGCTCCCTAGGAGTTCCCGCCGACGATTCCATCGACTGGGTTGGTGGTCACTTGGGCGTGGCGACTGGCTCCCTCCTCTTGGGGGCTTGGAGGGTGCTCGAGGACTCGATCCTGCTGGAGGTTTTATTGGATAATATAATGGGAGAGGGCTCTTCCTGTGAGCTCACACCCGAGCTCATGCGCGCGATATCCTCAGCTTCCTCGGAAGGAGGAAGGAGTAGGTGCTGGTGGATGTGATTGGGAGGAAAATGAGCGTTCTTTGGGGTGAGGAGGATCTCATCACCCTCCTCCGGTCCTGAGCCGATCGCCTGAGGGGCACCTGGGAAGCGGCGAGAGGACGTTCTTGACCTCCGAGACCACGCCCTCTAGGTGGGAGAGCGTCGCCTCCCTCGTCCCGTACCTATCTTCCCCCCATAACCACATCACTAGTCTGCCAGGCCCCAGCCTCCCCTCCCACCCATCGAGCCTCGAGGTCACGGGCTCCATCAGGGGTCCGGTGACCAGACTCCTCCTGCCCCCGAGTACTATGAGGACCTTGCTGTCGAGGAGCGCCTCCCTCAACCCCTGGAAGGATAGAGGAGCCCTGGAAACCTGAATACCCTCCTCCTTGAGCCTCTTCTCCAGGAGGAGGCCGCTCATCCTCCAGTCTATGTCATTGGCCACCACGACCACTTCCCTGCTCGCCTCCCTCCAAGACCATGACTCCACCCTCTCTGCCTGGGACAGCTCCTTAACGCGGAGAGAGCATTTCCCAAGGGACGCGAGGGTCTCCAGCGCTCCCTCAACGAGGTCTGACCACAAGCTCACCTCAAGCCTCTCCCCGGGGCACGAGAGCACGCCCGATCTGGCTGGCAGTCTCAGGAACACATCTCCCCAGGGACCGTTCCTCCCAACCACATCGAGCCTCCTGACCCTCCCCTCCCTAAGGTCGTAAACCTCCGCCCCCCTCAGCTCGCCCGGGACCTCGATGGGGACCTGACCGGCCGCGACCACCCCTAGGTCGTAGACCGCGAGGGCCCAGTGGCTCGAGTTGATCCTGTACCGGAAGCATCCCAGCCAGTAGGCATTCGGCACCCCGTCACTCAACACCTCCCCTTCAAGCTCTGAAGGTGTTAGAGCGATCCCGTCGTGTCCGAAGGTCATTGCTCCGGCGAAGGCGTAAAAGGATGCGTCCTCATCTCCGGGCAGTGCATAGCTCACGTGCGTGAACCCCAGCCTGAAATTAATCCTTTTGGCCTCCTCGTACACGGACTCCACGAGCTCGGGGACGTAGGCAGCTGGGCTCTCCCAGTTCCCAGCCTCCCATGGGAAGAAGACCGTTGTCCCGTTCCTGACATCGGTGAAGTAGGACTCGCTGATGTCCCAGTCCACGGAGGCCATGACCCGCGGTCCGCACCTGTAGGCCTGGTTGGAGACTATGAAAACCCTCAGGCCCCTCCTCTCTCCCTCCTCCCTGAGCTCGCCTATAAAAGAGAGCAGGGCCTCCTGGAGGCTCTCGCCGGGGTGCCTCCTCCTGAACTCCTCCACGTAGCCCGGAGACTCCTCCTCAGCTATATCGGGATCGCAGGCCACGGGGAACCAGTCGAAGAAGACCCCCTCGTACCCGTACCTCACCATCCTGTCGATCAGCTCCTTGGCCCTCAGAGACCTTACCTCCTCGCTACCGTAGTCGTAGGCTAGGGCAGGACCGTATGGACCATCGAACCTCACTAAGAAGAGGGACTCGTTCCAATCCCCGGCTTCCCACTCATATCTGGCGAAGAGCCAGTCGTAGAGGATGGGTCTTGCGCCAGAGCGCTTCAGCTCCCTGATAGCATCCCCTATCGGTTCCACCTCAACGATCTCGGAGATGGCGGCCACCCTCATTCTGGTAGGGGTTGGTTGGCCCATGAGGTAGAGGCGTACCCTGCCGTTGGGCTCGGGGCGCGGGACCGCCATACTGATAAGTCCCGATAAGATCAGGATCAGTAAGAGCAGGGGAACTCTCGCTTGCAACAAGGTGGTTTACCTCCTATTTCGGTCTCATCCGCTCCCACAGAGGGGAAAAACCTTTCGCGTCGATGCGCTTGGTCAGTTACGGGAAGAGATATGGGAAGCCTCGGCTGCCGATCGCGCAGGCAGATCGGATGGTGTGTACCCTAAGTGAGTAGTTCAGTCGGTCTAGCTCTTTCCTCAGTCGCCGACTCTGGCTGAGGTCACCGCAACCACGCCCATCTCCCTGCATACCACGGCCCTCTTCGCACGTCCCGACTCCACCACGTACACACCACTCCCGCCAACCTCGCACACCTCGTCGCTGCCCGCAGGTACCTCAGGCAACCTACAGATGAGATTACCTCTCGCATCCATGACCTTCACCCCATCGAGACGGGCGTTAGCGTGGATTATCACGGTGCCGTACTCGCAGTAGGCGTGGAAGTCGGATCTCAACATGTCCGGAGGGCGTGAGAGGAGGGATGTGACGTAGAAGTGGACTGCCAGCAAAGCGATTATCAGGGCGGCGATACCGAGCAGGACGATTCCCGCGCTCCCCCATCTACCCAGTTCCATGGACCCCCTCGATAATAGCCGTTGGGTCCGCCATTTAAGGATCCGGCTCCGAGCAGAACGCGATCACCTCTGGTGTAGAATACGAGAAAGTTCCAACCACTTGGAGCCGCAATTTCCATCAGAACCGTTAATACAAACTTTTCCCTTTCCCCTTATGCCAAGCGCCCCATGTTACTTCGCTTGTTCTCGCGCGGATTCAAGTATACCAAAATGAGGAACACCAAGGAGAAAGGATGCGAGAAGGGCGAGGATAGAGGTCCAAACTTTGGTCGAACCTCCCTCGAGGCTGAGCGTCGGAGTATTTGTAATAGGTGGTCCATGAGAGCGGTTAACGCCCGTGGTTCCAGCTACCTAGCCATCCTCCAATAGACCCATCCACGTCACGCTTATATATTGGAAGGGTGAGGTCGTTGTGGTGATCTCATGACCGGTGATCCCGTTCACCGTTAGGATGGCCATTCCAAAGGGCTCCTTGGAGGAGGACACCTTTTCCTTCATCAGGCAATCTGGAATAAATATATACGGTGCCTCGAGATCTTACAGGCCTAAGGTCGATTACCCCGACCTCAGCGTGAAGATACTCAGGCCGCAGGAGATACCGGTCTTAGTTCAGGAGGGGACCTACGACCTGGGGATAGCTGGAAGGGATTGGGTCAGGGAGAACAGGGCCGATGTCAGGGAACTGCTTGACTTGGATTACGGGAAAGTGAGACTCGTCCTAGCAGCACCGGTAAATTCTGAAATAAGCTCCCTAGACGACCTGGTGAATCTCTCAATGGAGAGACCGGTGAGTATCTCCACCGAGTACCTCAATTTGGCGTCGGAATGGGTATCCAGCAGGCCAAGCTACAAGGAGGTCTACGACCGACCCCCAACTGTAATAACACCGTGGTACAGGGTGGAGGGGAACGAGAGGTTCAGGCTCATCCTCTCCTTCGGGGCAACCGAGGCGAAGCCGCCGGAGGATGCCGACGCGATAATAGATAACACAGCCACGGGGACTACCCTAGCTCAGAACGGTTTGAGGGTCGTTGAGGAGGTATGCGAGAGCAGCGCGGTGCTAATAGCGAACAAGGATTCTCTTAGGGACGAGGACAAGCTTGAGAGGATAAAGGACATATACGCTCTCTTCAGAGGTGTCGTGTACGCGAGGAGGAGGGTTCACATATTCCTCAACGTAAGGGAGGATAATCTCGAGGAACTGATCTCCATACTCCCTGCCTTGAAGGGTCCGACCATATCCAAGCTCTCCGAAGAAGGGTGGTTCGCGGTCAACACGGTCTTGGAGAGGGGAAAACTGCTGGAGCTACTCCCTAGGCTTAGAAGACTTGCCCAGGGACTTGTGGTGACCGATCCAAGGCAGGTCCTTCTGCTGGAGGATGTGGAGGGGATAGGTGAGAGCTGATGGAGCTTATCCCCATCTACGAGGGGGGAGAAAGGCTCTTCTACAACGAGAACCTCTTCCTTCCCTCCACCTACTACGAGGAGCTGATTAAGGTCGTCGAGATGAACCTCATCAGGTTCTACCCGACTCCCTGGGCCGATCGCCTGGTCGAGGCCCTCTCTTCATTCCTGAATGTTGATGAAGGCTCGGTCCTCCCGGGGGCCGGGGCCGATGATGTTCTGAGGATGCTTATATCCGGAGCGGATAGGGTCGGTATAGTCGAGCCAGCCTACTCAATGTACGAACACTTGGCTAGATCTATGGGCAAGGAGGTGAGATCCTCCGTCTACCCGGATATCGACCCGCTGGCCGAATGCGACCTCATAATAGTCAACACTCCCAACAATCCCACGGGCCTCTCTTACTCTCGAGGTTTCGTGGAGGAGCTGAGATCCATCGGCCACGTGGTGGTTGACGAGGCCTATGTGGAGTTTTCAGGGTCGGAGGGTTTCCTGAGGGACGTGGACGAGACGCTCACCGTTGTGAGGACCTTTTCCAAGGCGTGGGGGTTGGCGGGACTGAGGGTCGGGTACGCCATCTCTCCCGAGGAGGTCGTGACGCTGGCTAAGGGGAGATCCCTCCCCTATCAGGTGTCAGCGCCCTCAGAGGCCATGGCCATCAGGGCCTTGGAAATGAGTGGTCTGGTCCACGAGTCCGTGAAGGAGGTCGAGAGGGTCAGAGAGAGACTAACAGGCAGGCTCAGGGCCATTGGATTCGAGGTGCCCGACTCCTCCACGAACTTCGTCTTCATAAAGTCGCTGGGCAGGGAAGCTTGGGAGCGCCTGAGGGCTAGGGGGTTCGCGGTGAGGCTCGTGGATAGGCCTGGAGCCAGGGGTATCAGGATCACTCTAGTCCCATGGGAGGTGATGGACGGCCTGTTAGAGGAACTCGAGGTGATCCCATGATAGAGGTGAGCAGGGAGAGCGCCGAGACCAGGATAAGGCTGAGGCTGGAGTTGAGGGGTACCGGCTCCCTCGAGGGGAGGACCGGTCTCCCTTTCTTCGATCACATGCTGGAGCAGCTGGTCTTCCATTCGGGTATCGATTTGGAGGTCAAGGCCGAGTGGGATCTGGCCCACCACCTCTTAGAGGACCTCCTCTTCCTCCTGGGGAGGGCCATCTCCAGGGAACTGGGGGATAGGAGGGGCATAGCGAGGTTCGGGTGGTCCGCGATACCGATGGATGAATCCCTTGTCATGACCTCCGTTGACTTGGGTGGGAGAGCCCACTTCTCCTGCAATCTCGAGGGGGGCCAGGTCGAGGGACTGGCGGTGGATGACCTGATGCACGGGATAGAGGCCCTAGCTAGGGGGTCGCTGGCGACGATCCACGTTATAGCCATCAGGGCGGGAAACCTACATCACGCCGTGGAGGCGACCTACAAGTCCTTGGCTCTATCGCTAGCCCAGGCGATGGGTCCCTCTCCTGAGCTCAGGAGCACCAAGGGGGTTGTGGACGTTGAGGGTTAGGATCTTCGACTATGGGGTGGGCAACGTGTTCAGTGTGACCAAAGCGCTGAGGGATCTGGGAGCGGAAATAGTCGAGGAGGACTACGATGCCCTGATCCTGCCGGGGGTGGGCAGCTACGATGGGGCTCTGGAGAGGGCTGGCCACCTGCGGGACGCTCTCGCCGAGAGAACCCCTACACTGGGCATATGCCTCGGTATGCAGCTCCTCTTCGAGAGGAGCGAGGAGGGCTCGCTTCCCGGTCTCGGCCTCATGAGGGGCGAGATTGTTAGGCTCCCGAGGGGCATGAAGGCTCCGCACATGGGATGGAGCCTCGTTAGGGGATGGAGCAGGATTTTCGAGGGAACCGGCTACTTCTACTTCGCCCACTCATACTACGCCGTGCCTAGAGAGGACGTAGTAAGGGGAATCGTCAGATACGGGGTGGACGTCCCAGCCATAATAGAGAAGGGAAGCCTCTTTGGCACCCAGTTCCATCCTGAGAAGTCCGGGAGGCTTGGGAGGGAGGTGCTCTCCAACTTCCTGAAGGAGGCGAGGCGCTGATGATGGTCATACCTGCTATAGACCTGATGGGTGGAAGGGCGGTCAGGCTAGCTAGAGGCGTCATTTTAGACTACGGGGACCCGCTATATTGGCTGGATAGGTTCCTAGGAGCCAAAAGGATCCATATAGTGGACCTAGACGCTGCCATGGGTGAAGGGAGAAACTACGATATGGTGAGGACTCTGGTGGAGCGGGCATCTGATACGGGGATTGTCCCGCAGGTCGGGGGAGGGATCAGGAGCCTAGAGAGGATTGAGGAGGTCCTCTCCTGGGGAGCGATCCCGGTGGTCTCCACCATGGCCTTTTCTAAACCGGAGTCCATAGAGAGAGGCCTTGAGCTCGGACCCATAGTTGTGGCGATCGATAGTTACGGTGGGAGGGTCAGGGTGAGGGGATGGAAGGAGGAGCTACCTGTCACCGTTGAGGAAGCCATGAGGCGGTTATCCTCCCTAGGTGTGGAGAGCTTCCTAGTCACCGGGATAGGGGCTGATGGTACATTGTCCGGACCAGATCGGAAGCTGCTCCATCTGCCCAGAGCATTCAACCGGCTGGAGATCGTGTATGCTGGCGGAGTGGGATCCATAAAGGACTTGGAGCTGCTCAGGGACGGGGGTTTCTCCGGGGCGGTGGTGGGGAGAGCACTCTACGAGGGCCTCTTGGGAGAGATCAGGGGGATGGGGTGGGAGATTTGACCGCAAAGAGGATCATTCCATGCCTCGATGTCAGGGGAGGGAGGGTGGTTAAGGGGATCAGCTTCGTTAACCTGAGGGATGCTGGGGATCCTGTCTCTCAAGCCAAGATATACGATGAGGAGGGAGCTGACGAGCTCGTTTTCCTCGACATATCCGCCAGCCTTGAGGGGAGGGGGACCCTGCTCCAACTGGTGAGGGAGGTAGCGGGGAGCCTCTCCATACCCTTCACCGTGGGTGGCGGGGTTAGATCGGTGGATGATTTCTTCTCCCTCCTCAGGGCCGGGGCGGACAAAGTATCGGTGAACACGGCTGCTGTGATTAGGCCTGAGATAGTGAGGGAAGCGGCTGGGATCTTCGGCTCCCAGTGTGTAGTGGTTGCCATAGATGCGAAGAGGAGGGATGGAAGGGGCTGGTGGGAGGTCTACATCAGGGGAGGAACGGAGCCGACCGGCATGGATGTTGTGAAATGGGCCAAAAGAGTGGAGGATCTCGGGGCAGGAGAGATACTCCTCACATCCATAGACAGGGACGGTACGAAGACAGGGTACGACTTAGACCTCATAAGGGAAGTCTCTGAGGCGGTCTCAATCCCGGTAATAGCGAGCGGCGGTGCAGGGAGGATGGAGCACTTCTACGAGGCCTTAATGGCGGGGGCCGACGCCGTCCTGGCGGCCAGCGTCTTTCACTTCGGGGAGGTGAGGATCCCCGACCTGAAGAGGTACTTGATGGAGAGGGGTGTGGAGGTGAGGCTCCCTTGATGGTCGGGTTAGAGGACCTGGACTTCGGGAAGATGGGCGGCCTCATACCCGTGATCGTTAAGAGCTCCGTCGATGGCACCATACTCATGCAGGCCTTCGCCAACGAGGAGGCGCTCAGGCTGACCATGGAAACGGGATACGCTCATTTCTTCAGCAGGACGAGGAACACGATATGGAAGAAGGGGGAAACGTCGGGGAACGTGCTCAGGGTCCTGAGGATAAGGACTGACTGTGATTTCGACTCCGTGATATACGAGGTAGTTCCCTCAGGTCCGACCTGCCACACCGGAAGGTGGAGCTGCTTCCATAACAGGCTCCCATACGATACGAGGTGGGATGTACTTTGGGAACTCCTCTTGGAGGCCTTCTCCCTCGCCAAGGTGCAGCCCAGACGCGGAATCGGTGTGGAGGGAGACTACCTCTACGTGATCAATCCGATAACGGACTCTATTCCTCCACCTGATCCCCTGCTAGTGTCCCTCATGACCGATTACCTGCTTGAGGGGTTGGATTTCAGGGATCTTGACAAGGTAGTAGTGCCCGAAGCCTTGGGACTCCCCCTAGGCTCGGTGATAGCCTACAAGACGGGTCTGCCCATGGCGGTGGTGAGGAAGAGGGACCTCGGCCTGAGAGGTACGGAGGTGGATTACGCATCCGGATACGAGGAGGGGACTTACCGCATTTACGGTTTGAAGGAGAACGATAAAGTCCTGATGGTTGATGACGCCCTCTCCACAGGGGGGACCGCTGCGGCCCTGCTCGAATCCCTCGAATCTCTAGGGATTGAAGTCGTGGGTGTCTTGGTTGGAGTGAACAAGCCCCAGTACGGAGGAGAAGGGAAAATAAGAGGAAAGGGGTACGAGGTGAGGAAGGTAGTCGATGTGGAGGTCCGGATCGAGGAGGGCACAGGAATCCTCCTCCTAGGATTCAATGGAAGGACCGCGGAGGTAAGGGTCCCGGTGATTGAACCCGGACTTCCCGGAGATACAGTCTGAGCTGGAGACCACCTCTTTGACACCTTCCCCTCAATGCTTTACCGCAAGGTCTCCAGCCCCAGGGAGATCGGTGAAGGAGCTCCTACAAGAGATCCCGCCAGCAGTACGAAGGAATGCTATTTAGGTCAGCCCCTTCGTCAAACAATCCCAAGGATCAGCTAATCCCTGTTCCGGAAAATATGCTCCGTAACCCTCTCCTGATCCATCTCCCCTATCGTAAAAAATCCACATACCAACGAAAGCTGGCTTCCTGATAGATTGCGCTCCGCTAGGAACCAAAAAGTTGGTTTGATGGAACACTCTCATCCGCTTCACGACTCCAGACCGCAACTTCCAATGCGGACAGGAAACCCCCATCCATGGTGAGGAGCTCTTCATCCCTGTTCAGGCATACAGCAGCTACGAGGGGGTCGGCGCTCATTGGTTTCCCTGAAGATCCCATCCTCTCCTGCAAGAAGGCAGCTCTCAGTTGGTCCGCTTCGGTCAGGAAGTATATCTTCCCGCGGAACTTACCGTAGAGCCTCACGGGCGCATACTCTATGAGGGTGATGGAGGTGATGTTCCCCCCACTCCCTCCTTCGGCTGACCCTTCGGATGACAGAGGAGGTATCAAGGATCATGGCCCGCCTGGCCACCTCCGACCAGTTCACCCTCTTGTACCTCCTCATCAACTTGTGAGCCAGTCCGGCACGCTTAGTGTTATATTTGCCACATGTGAGATACGTGTAATGTGGATAAAAACATTGGCCCGCGCTCGTCTCTCCCCGTACCGTACCGGGCAGCCAGTAGCAACTTCTATCTTAGAGTGGTGATCCAAGAGGCAGGGAGATGAGGGAGGCGCGCCTCTTCACACCGCTCGATGATAAGGTCGAGTGCGGGGTGTGCGAGCACAGATGCGGGATAAGGCAGGGTAAGAGGGGGATATGCGGTAACTACGTGAACAGGGGAGGGAAACTCTACCACCTCGGCTATGGGAGGCTCAGCGCCGTGGAGAGCAGGCCCATAGAGATAAAGCCCCTTTTCCACTACTGGCCCAACAGCACGGCCCTCACCTTCTCGAACTGGGGATGCAACTTCCACTGCCTCTGGTGCCAGAACCATGGCCTGAGCTTCCGGTCACCCAGGGAAGGAGATCCCGTAACCCCTCCCGAGGTCCTAGTCGAGACGGCAATCCGAACGGGGGATCAGGGCCTATGCGCGAGCTTCAACGAGCCCACGACGAACTTCGATTATCTTGTGGATGTCTTCTCCTTGGCTACCGAGAGGGGTCTCTACTCCACGATGGTCACCAACTGCTATCTAACACCCAAGGCCTTGGAGGAGCTCGTTAGGGCCGGTGCTGACGGATGGAGCGTGGACATAAAGGGGTGCCCCGGGATGAAGGCCCTTCCCCATGTGGACCACGAGAGGGTGATGAGGAACGCTAAAACTCTGTTAGAAGCTGGCGCTCACGTGGAGATGGTCTACTTGGTGGTTACTGGGGCCAACGATTTCGATGAGTGCTATAAATGGATAATAGGGAGGCACTTGGACCTGCTCGGCGAAGATGTGCCGCTGCACATTAACAGGTACTACCCTGCACACCTCTGGAGGGAACCACCGACCCCTCTCGAGAGACTGATGGAGATAAAGGAGCACGCAGTGAAGGAGGGAGTCCGCTATGTTTACGTGGGCAATGTCCACGATCCCGAGCTTGAGACCACCCGATGCCCCACCTGTGGGAAGGTCCTCATCGTGAGGAGGGGGTACAGGGTCGTGAAGTTCGAGCTCTCCGAGGAGGAGGGGAGGTACAGATGCCCTAGGTGCGGCCACACGATTCCGGTGAGGGGGAAGTACGTCTTCTCCCGATCTCACAGCTAGGGAAGGTGGGAAGGGCGGCACCCGTTTTAGGGAACCTTCAGGCTCGAAGATGATCCCATGGCTTGATCGCCGCCAAATCGACGCACAGCCTCAAGACTCCTTCGGGGCTGCAAAGGTCTAGGATGGGAGATGCTAGGATTGTGGAGGATCGCTGCGATCGGTTCGGAGGATCCATCCTCCTACTTCTCGAGGGGGGATGGGGAGGTGTTGACATGGATATTCCCCCTCCCGATGTGAGTTGAACGTTCAAGCTTAGCTCAGCATGAAAGATGCAAGGACGCACGTTCCTACTTAGGGATTAACATATTCGAGCTTGAAAATGAATTCTTCACCCTTTTCCATCTAGGAGGACGCCCCACCGGGTTGACATAGGAAGATCATTTCATTAAATACGATGGTATTTTCCCGTCGATTCGTTAAGGAAAAACTGAAAAAGGACCCCGTGCAGATGATAATAGGTGCTCGGTACGCTTGTCGGAGGATCTGGGTAGTGTGGTGCTGTCGTCCCCGGGTCCAAGTATGACTCAGGGGGAAAGCTCCTCATAAGGAGGAACAGGCTGGTTTTCAGGGCAAATGTCTTCCATAGGATCCTCAGGGGGAGGAGCTTCGAGTTAGAGAGGAACGAGATCGCCGACTGGTGGATAGGTGATGAGGAAAGGGTTGAGAGACCCCATGTCAGGCTGATCACGGCGGATAGCATGAAGGTGCAGGGGTGGAACAGGGATCAGGTCAACATACTCACGCTGAACCTGAAGACGATGAAGGGGATCTACCAGATATCCTTCCTCAAGGCCCCCATGGGAGAGGATCCTGAGAAGGCGAGGAAGAAGCTGATCAGGTGGCTGGAGGATCTGTGAGAGGGGAATGAGTTAGCGGTAGACGACTCTCCACGGCGGATTTGACGGGCTCATCGGCAGCACAATGGAAATCCTTTATTAGGTTGACTCCGCCAACCACCACCATGAGCTTCACTTACGAACTGGTGGCTCACAGGCCTTACGACGAGCTGCTCGCGGATATAGGCCACTCCAAGAGCATGGATGTCCTGAGGAAGGAATGCGAGAGGATGGCATCCTCGAATCCCGCCTCCAACTACATCTGGGCCCTAAAAGAGGAGAATGGGAGCTACCTTCTTGCCATGGTGATGAGGGATGAGGGCTTCCTGAGGATCTCCTACTATTTAGCCTTCTCTCTGGACGAGTTAGAGGCTCTCTACTGGCTGGCCGATGATGACGAGCTGGCGGAGCTCGAGGAGGAGCTGGAGGAGTTCCTGGCAGACGATTCAATCGACTGGGTCGGGGGTCACTTGGGCGTGGCGGCCGGTCCCCTGCTCCTGAGAACCGGGAGGGTGTTCGAGGACTCTAGCCTGCCGGAGGTAATGGTGGGGGTCAAGATAAGGGAGGAGAAGGCCCTTCCTGTGAACTGAGGCCCAAGTGTATGCTCAGCACGAAGGAAGCTAGGAGGACGAGTGAACCAACTATGAGGAGGGTCGGTCCGAACCCGAGGCCGACAGTGGCGGCTAGATCCCTTCCGCCCACCGATTCCAGCCTGAGCCTGAATATCCATAGGGTCGCCATCCAGAATCCAGCGCAGAGGAGGCCTGTCCCACCAGCGAGCAGGGAGAGGGGGGACCAGAAGGCTGATGCCACTGCCGCTAACATCGCCACTATCAGGAGGATAAGGGTCATGTAGAGGAGGCCCGAACTCCCGTTTACTATCCCGTAGTCGGCCTGAATGGCCGAGAGGGACCCGAGAAATTCCAGTATCGTGAAGGTCCTCACTCCCTTACTTGGGGGATACATCACGACCCATGGCTGGAGAGAGCTGAGTATGAGCAGGGCTAAGCCGAGCAGAGAGAGCAGCCTCGTTATCTTGTTCCAAGAAGAAGTGAGCAAATTATCCCCATTATCTTCCATCCCACGGTTAATAAGGTTGCCTATCCGAACCCACCTCACGATCCCCGCCCGACGGATCACCCCGCCAGGTGCTGTTTTACCGGGAAGGCAGGGCTCCACATTCAAACCGTGTTACTGGTGCACGGAGATGCCCCGAGGTCCGGAGGGAGATGCCCAAGCGTTTAAGCCTCCGGAAGATCCACGATCGCAGACTTATATGGGGAGCTCGGGGTTTATGTGAACTAGGCCTGTCACGAGAAGGGTCTCCGCGGACCTCACGCCCCTGTGAGATCTAACGGCCTCGTCTATCCTTGACACGTGCTCCATGTCCCTTGCGTGGAATATCGCCACTATGTTGTACTTCCCCGTCAGCTTGAACACGTGAGTGGCTTCAGGCATCTCCCTCAGCCTGTCGAAGACCTGATCTAGGTGCTCGGGATCCACATCCGCCAGAACTATCACGGAAAAGGGAAGACCCACTCTCCTCGGGTCCAAGAGCGTGTAAAACCCCTTTATAACTCCCTTCTCGACGAGTTTCTTTACTCTATATCTTATGGTGGCTTCGGGGACCCCGAGCTTCCTGGCCAGCTCGCTGAACGGGATCCTGGAGTTGAGCTGAAGGATCCTGAGTATGTTCACGTCCAGCTCGTCCAGTTCCTCGATGCCTATGCCCATCGGTTAATGGGATCCCCGCTAATACCTATAAAGTGATAAGTGATATGACGGCCTCAGCAGGCCGGGACCACTCTAACGGATACCTTCGCCTTTGGGGCCAGCTCTGCAGCGATGGCCATTACATCGTGCTGCAACCTGTTGATCTCCCTGGCCCTAATCTCAGGGTCCGCGCCCACCCTTATCTCCAGCCTCACGCAACTTCCGGATCTCACGGTCTCGATGGACGCCCACCTCACACCCCCCAGTTCCTCTATCCTCTCCCTTATCTCCTCCAGCGGGACGCCCCTGCCCGAGTGATCCACGTGCACTATGACTTCCTTGACGCCCAAGGCTCCCTTCAACCTAGACTCGACCTCCTTGGCGATCTCGTCGGCCCTCTTCAGGTTGATGTCATCGTCGAGGACCACATGCAGGTGTAGCCTCTCCCCCCTCTCACCGTAGAACTCGAAGGTGTGGGCCTCCCTCACGCCCTCCACCGACTCCGTTACCTCCTTGGCTACGCTCTCCCTCGATCTTCCCGCTGCGAGGGGCACTATCATGACCTCTGAAGGTCCTATCTCCACTTTGACCCTATTCTCGAGCCTCCTGATTATCTCGTTCGTCCTCTCCGCCGTGATTGACGGATCGACCTCGATCACAGCATCCACTAGTGTTATCTTACCCAGCTTCCTGGCCCTCACCCTCCTGACCGCCACTATCTCCCTGCAACTTCCCAACAGGGAGTATATCCTGGCAAGGAGCTTGGGATCTATCCTGTCCAGTAGGTCGCTGGCCGACCAGTAGGCCACCCTGAGAGTGGAGGGCACCACGAGGGCGGTGGCCAACAGAGCGGCGAGGGGATCAACAAGCGGGAGCTCCCTCGAAATGAGGAGCACCCCCACCACCACAAGAGTCCTAGCCGCGTCCCACCCGTAGTTGATGGCCTCGGACTGCATCATCCTCACACCCTCTGATCCGCCCGTCCTCCAGAGGGCGAGCGATCTGACCACGTTCACCAAGCTCGTGGCTGCCAGCAGCAGGAGAGCATTGTTCGTCACGCTAGGTGGGGTTAGAGGTCCGAGGAGAGCTGAAATGCTCCTGAATATCACGTAGGCCTCCACCTCCACTAGGAAGATGGAGGAGAGGAGGCCCAGCAGGCTGTCGAGCTTCGCGTGTCCGTAGGGGTGGTCCGCATCCGGAGGCTTTCTTGAGAGCCTTATGCCCATCAGGGTGACGGAGGATGTCAGGATGTCTCCCAGCGAGTCGAGGAGCTCCCCCAGCACGGCCATGCTGCCAGTGACTAGGGCCACGAAGAGCTTCACCGCCACTATCGCAGCTGATATAACTACGGAAGCGATGGCTACCCTCTCAGCCCTCCCCACCTGAAGTCCCGCTCCCTGAAGTCACAGGATGATTTTATCTTATCCCCTCCTGCTAGTATATGCTTACCATAAGGGACATCTTCGACGCATGCAACAGGAAGGCAGCCCAAGGGAGGAGGGTCATAGGAGCCCATATAGGGGCCCCATCTCACGATCCACCCCTCCCAGTGTCCGAGGTACTTTCAGAGATGGGCGAGGTCGGGCGGAACTACCTTCCCTTCACGGGGATGGACGAGGCAAAGGATGCCGTGGTGGACTTCGCCTCACGCTTTCTGGGGAGGGACTACAAGAGGGATGGAGTTTTCATGACCAACGGAGGGGCTCAGGCCCTCTTGATCTCCTCACTAGCAGCCTGGAAGCTGAAGAAGGGGAAGATCCTCATACCAGCGCCAGGCTTCATCCAGTACTTCGAACACCCCGTGGAGTTTTCCTATCCCGTGGAGACCTATAACCCCCTAGCCGAGGACTTGGTTAACGAGGTGCTGGAGAAGATTTATGGCGCTGCCGCGGTGCTCATCAACTTCCCGAACAATCCCACGGGTCACCTACCTCCTAATTCGGCGCTCAGGGATCTGTGGGAAGAGCTCCTGAGGAGGAACGTCCTCCTGCTGAATGATGCGGCCTACTCACAGATCTACTTCGGTGAGAGGGTTGAGGTCGTCGGCGACGTGGTTATAGACACCTTCAGCAAGACCTTCTCCCTTCCGGGGATGAGAGCTGGCTACATCTACTGGGGTGCAGAGGGCAGGGAGCTCGTGGGGAGGCTGGCATACCTCACCACAGCCGGCGTATCTGAGGTGGTGCAGAAGCTGGTGATGAGGATGATCGAGGCGGCCAGCAACAGGTACTTTGAGGGGGTCAGGGAGCACTACAGGAGGATGAGGGACGCGCTGGTCAGGGAGGCCTCAAAGGCTGGCCTGGAGTTCGTGGAACCCAGAGGGGCCTTCTACCTCTACGCCAGATACCCTGAAGTGGAAGACTCGGAGGAGCTGGCCCTGAAGCTCCTAGATTCAGATCCTGTCGTGGGAATAGTGCCAGCAACTGCTTTCAGGGGCGGGAAGGAGTGGTTCAGGGTGAGTTACGGCAGGCTGAGGGAGGAGGAGATGGCGGAGCTAATGGAGGCCATAGGAAGAGCAGCTGGACGATGACGTAGGCTGCGAGGATGAATGGGATGAAGGGGTAGGTGGGGGCTATCCAGACACCCTCGCACCCATCTAGGTCGGAGTCGTCGATCGGGGACAGTGCAGCCCTCAGGACGAACTTTCTCCTTCCTCCCTCATCGACCTCGGCAGCTCTGGCCCCCACTGCCAAGTGCCTCGAGTAGGGGGAGAGGAGGAACAGGGCTATGATCTTCCTGTAGGAGGGCTCGTCAAATCCCCTTAGGAGCTCTGGATGGTGGAGGACTCTCAGAAGGTTGACGAGAAACTGGAGAGGGAGGACCATCACCATGAGGAGTTTGGAGATGAGGTAGACTAGGAAGGGCGGAGGCAGGAGGAGGTATGGCTCGGTGGAGATTAAAGCGAGGGTCAGATAGGCCAGGAGATCAGCCTCCCCGCTGGCTGAGAGGAGCCACTCAGCTAGGAGCATGATGCCCAGTACTAGAATTATGGGCCAAGCTACCTCTAGGTAAGAGAGGGTCTTCTCCGGATCTAGAATCCTCAGAACAGCCCCTCCCACTAATCCGGGAATCCAGACCCAGTCCGGCACCTCCCTGCTGCGCAGGTCGTATGCGCTGGCGATCAACAGGACGGTAGAGGCGAGCAGCTGTTCCAGCAAACCCACCACCATCCTTCATATTTTAGGACTGGCACCTATAAGGGGGAGGATGATCTGTACTACCCGGCCCTGAGCGGTGATGATGCCGGCATTGCCTGACTCCCCTCGTCTGAAACCACAGACCCTTCAAACTCAGGTACTAGTTTTTCCATCCGTATCAGCCCGCTAACCTCCGACTAATATCCGCTAGGACAATCAAATATATATTGGGTTATATTGCGTATCCTAAGGCAACTTGCTATATTACCATATTCATGAGCTTAATGGGCCAAGATAATTGGTCTCGTGATCTATTCCATAGAGTAGAGATCGCAGAATCTACATGGCGTATAATTGATTGATATTTAGTCAGACTGTTTCAATCCCTTTTAGGTAGGCTAGAATCTCCATACTCTTACCCGCCGAGATATACACATGCGTAGTTTCAATCCCTTCTAGGTAGGCTAGAATCTTTCGGGAGTGGGGAGGCCCTCAGTTTCCGCCTTCTGTTTCAATCCCTTCTAGGTAGGCTAGAATCTGTACTGCATAGGCTGGTGAGCAGAGGATCGGCGGAATTTCAATCCCTTCTAGGTAGGCTAGAATCCTTGACAGCTTCACCGAATGGATGAGAGAAAACTACATTTCAATCCCTTCTAGGTAGGCTAGAATCGGTGGAGCTGGTGGATACTCAGTGGACCGATGAGCGATTTCAATCCCTTCTAGGTAGGCTAGAATCAGGATCTGGCGGAGAAGTACTTTGAGGTCTATGGGAATTTCAATCCCTTCTAGGTAGGCTAGAATCAAGACGGCACCAACCTCTTTCCGACCGGCACGAACGATTTCAATCCCTTCTAGGTAGGCTAGAATCCCGAAGGAATGGTATGAGGACGGGAAGATCAGGAAAATTTCAATCCCTTCTAGGTAGGCTAGAATCCTGCTGGAGGGTTCGGATCACCAGGAAGGCCTTGGGGGTTTCAATCCCTTCTAGGTAGGCTAGAATCCGATATAGCCACGGATGTAGGCCTCGACTATATCGCGTTTCAATCCCTTCTAGGTAGGCTAGAATCAGAGATCCTAGCCCAGCTACTGAGGGCTAGGGGATAGTTTCAATCCCTTCTAGGTAGGCTAGAATCTTTGGGAACGTTTCTCACCATGCTACCACCTCCACAGTTTCAATCCCTTCTAGGTAGGCTAGAATCGGCTGTGAGGGATGACAGCGGGAGGATCAAGGGCGTGTTTCAATCCCTTCTAGGTAGGCTAGAATCCTATTGTCCTGAAGTCGGTGGGCTGCACCACGGAGTGGTTTCAATCCCTTCTAGGTAGGCTAGAATCTCGCCACGGCCACGGCTAGCACTATCGTCGCGAAGAAGTTTCAATCCCTTCTAGGTAGGCTAGAATCATGTCAAGGCTGCTGTCAGGAGGCTACTGATCATCGGTTTCAATCCCTTCTAGGTAGGCTAGAATCTGATATATTCAATGGGGAGAACTGGCCTATACTGGAGTTTCAATCCCTTCTAGGTAGGCTAGAATCCACACTATAGTGATAGAACTATTGTGATACGCGCTAGTTTCAATCCCTTCTAGGTAGGCTAGAATCCCTGATAGAAGGATACCTCGGTATACTCGAGAAGTAGTTTCAATCCCTTCTAGGTAGGCTAGAATCCCAGTGAAGGTGACCTCAAGATATGTGTAAAGGATGGTTTCAATCCCTTCTAGGTAGGCTAGAATCATGAATATGTAAGAGACCTACTGGTAGAGACTGCATGTTTCAATCCCTTCTAGGTAGGCTAGAATCCGATATACCGAACCTCTCCCATATGGCCAGTAATGAGTTTCAATCCCTTCTAGGTAGGCTAGAATCTTCTAGCGCGGCATCAAAGGTATAGCCTTTCTCTTTGTTTCAATCCCTTCTAGGTAGGCTAGAATCATACGGTATCTAATTCATCTGGGAAATTATCTATTAGTTTCAATCCCTTCTAGGTAGGCTAGAATCCTATAGTAAAGAGAGGTCTATTGAGTCGCTCTGCGAAGTTTCAATCCCTTCTAGGTAGGCTAGAATCCGTTATAGCAAGAAACTTCAGCAACTCTTTAATCAGGTTTCAATCCCTTCTAGGTAGGCTAGAATCCAGGTTGATGGGTTGTGTGAAGTTGAAGTAGTTGAAGTTTCAATCCCTTCTAGGTAGGCTAGAATCCTGGTTATGAGGAGCGCCTCATAGGGAGAGTAGAAGTTTCAATCCCTTCTAGGTAGGCTAGAATCCTATCACGGCGTTTTTCGTTGATGTATTTATGGTTTGTTTCAATCCCTTCTAGGTAGGCTAGAATCAACCAAGATCTAACGAGATGAGCCTCTCTTCGTTATGTTTCAATCCCTTCTAGGTAGGCTAGAATCCCAGCGTATCTCATCCACCAATGTTCTCAGCTCAGTGTTTCAATCCCTTCTAGGTAGGCTAGAATCGTACTGCGTCCTCTGGGGCACTTACCTGTCTTCACAGTTTCAATCCCTTCTAGGTAGGCTAGAATCTAGATCAACTGTCTGGAGGCTCATCTTCTCCTCCCCGGTTTCAATCCCTTCTAGGTAGGCTAGAATCCTTCAGTGAGAAGGCGTACTGCGAGGACAGGTACCAGTTTCAATCCCTTCTAGGTAGGCTAGAATCAGGATCGTCGATGGAAGAATGGAGGAGGCCGAGGCAGTTTCAATCCCTTCTAGGTAGGCTAGAATCTCAAATTCATCCGCGAATGGCTCGCATTTATTGAGTTGTTTCAATCCCTTCTAGGTAGGCTAGAATCTGATAACGAAGAGGTGGTTGCGAGCAACTCTCACTGGTTTCAATCCCTTCTAGGTAGGCTAGAATCACCTCAAGACAACTAAGTACCTAGGCTCCGATCCGTGGTTTCAATCCCTTCTAGGTAGGCTAGAATCTGCTCACGAGTTCGGGGGACTCGAAGTCGTGTGGGAGTTTCAATCCCTTCTAGGTAGGCTAGAATCAAGATCACCTGAAACGTGGGCACCTGCATGTACGCGGTTTCAATCCCTTCTAGGTAGGCTAGAATCCCAACTCCTCGACCTCAGGCATCACGGAACCCCCCTGTTTCAATCCCTTCTAGGTAGGCTAGAATCCTGATCAGGCGCCTCATCTTTGATCAGCGCCTCCTGTTTCAATCCCTTCTAGGTAGGCTAGAATCCGTATTCCATTGCTAGAAACTTATACTCGCGTTTACTGTTTCAATCCCTTCTAGGTAGGCTAGAATCTATGACTGACGAAGCGTCGGCCGGTGCCCCATCGTTGTTTCAATCCCTTCTAGGTAGGCTAGAATCAGAACGTATCGGTTACCGTAGTCCCTCCGGGTAACTGTTTCAATCCCTTCTAGGTAGGCTAGAATCTCTGTTCCATTATCTGGCGCTATGATGGGGCCTTCAGTTTCAATCCCTTCTAGGTAGGCTAGAATCCTCCCTCGGCTACCAGCCTGTAGTAGACCTCCGCGTGTTTCAATCCCTTCTAGGTAGGCTAGAATCTTGGGTTTCAGAGGAACTCAGAATCGCTCAAACTAGGTTTCAATCCCTTCTAGGTAGGCTAGAATCCTGGATATACTTATGACGCAGCAATCGATCAACTCGGTTTCAATCCCTTCTAGGTAGGCTAGAATCCATGGATTGTAATTCGTGATGATACCGATAGAGCGAGTTTCAATCCCTTCTAGGTAGGCTAGAATCGGAAGAAGGCTGATAGGTGGAATATGGAATTTCAGAGTTTCAATCCCTTCTAGGTAGGCTAGAATCTGCAATTCAATTGGTGTATCAAGAACACCCCTACAGTTTCAATCCCTTCTAGGTAGGCTAGAATCCATTACAGATGAACTGGAACAAGATGATAGAGACTAGTTTCAATCCCTTCTAGGTAGGCTAGAATCGAAGATAATGTCATCTAGAATAAAGGGATCGGGATAGTTTCAATCCCTTCTAGGTAGGCTAGAATCCGCTCATGAATTCTGAAAGGGTTACCTGTCATCCAGGTTTCAATCCCTTCTAGGTAGGCTAGAATCATATTAGAGCCTTCCATACATCACATCGTACCAATTGTTTCAATCCCTTCTAGGTAGGCTAGAATCCATTATGCCCTGAAACGCCATCATGACACCCTGACTGTTTCAATCCCTTCTAGGTAGGCTAGAATCTCGGAAAGCTCCTCCTTGAGATCACTCTGCATCTTGCTGTTTCAATCCCTTCTAGGTAGGCTAGAATCTTGTTTAAGTGGTGCTTTAGTGCTGAAACATGCATGGTTTCAATCCCTTCTAGGTAGGCTAGAATCCGAGTTGGAGAGGATGATCCCACCATCCTCCGAGGAGTTTCAATCCCTTCTAGGTAGGCTAGAATCCTATTTTTCGCTAGATATAGCCG
>JALSOH010000006.1 GCA_026986575.1 Thermoproteota archaeon | reverse complement strand
TACAAAGGCAACTCCATCGTCTACCAAGAGAGTAAGGATCTTAGTGGGCAGGATGTCTCCATGAACTGGACCTTCGATCTCGATGAGGGGGCCTACTACTGGTGCGTGACCTCTTGCGATATAGCTGAGGGAAGGCAGAACTGCGCTACGTCCAGCAACTTCTCCCTCGGGGTTAAGGTACCTGTGCAACCTGTAGGCAGGGCTCCTCCGAGCCCACCACCGTCCGAGATAGCTAGAAGGTATGGAGCCGTTCCTTTCAAGCTCTACACCTACTTCTCCCCGCCCAGCGCTGATGTAGGTGAGGAGGTGGAGGTCTACGTGCTGATTGAAGGCAGACTCTCTATCGGTGGTCAGCTCACCTACAGGCTTCCATACGGACTGGAGTACATTGAGGGCAGCTCCGTGGTGGATGGCAGGAGTGTTGAACCGATCGAGAGGGACAGGGAACTCGTGTGGAACATTAGTCCCAGTAGTAGAGTCATCAGATTCAAGGTGAAGGTTCTCAGATCCGCCCACGGGACCCTCTGGGGTGAGACTTGGATCCTCGATGTTGTGGGTACCTCACCCCTAGTGGTCGGAGGGAGCCTGCCCGAGGTTTCGCCGCCCGAAACGGTGGGCGAGGTCGGACTCCCGACGGGATCCAAGATCTCAGCCAAGGTCGTGCTCACTCCTACCTTGGCTAGAGTAGGAAGCCCGGTCAGGGTGATCGTGGATCTCGAGGGTGAGGGTAGGGTACCTCTGTCTGTGGAGGTATCCGAGGGGCTCCAGCTGACTAACTCGACGGGTCACGAGGAGGTAGAGTTGCCCGCCAAAGTGAGTTATGAGATCATACCCTCAAAAGCGGGCACTGGATTGATAAGCATCTCGATGGGAAATGAGACTGTCAGCATACCTCTACCCGTCTTGGAGACCGAGAGGGATGTGATAACCATAACCGAGACCGAGATCGAGACGGTCACAGAGACCGAGAGGGTGACTCTCACCGTCACCCAAGATGGGGCGCGAGTGATCGGATGGGAATGGCTGATATTTACCGTCATAGGAGTCGTGGTCACGCTGTTATTGATCTTCACGAGGAGAAGACCGCCTTTCCATTCCTGAACTTCCTTCCTTTTCGTCGGTTCAGAGGAGTTAGATAGAAGAGAAAGATGAGTGGAGGATCATCGGATGAGACCAGCCTCTGTGAGGGCTTCCCTGACCTTCTTGGTCTCCTCAACCGTCAGGGGAAGGGATGGCCTCCTTGGGTACCCGGCAGGGAGCCCCCTCATCTTCAGGGCCTCTTTGGACGCGCTCAGCTGGTTTAGGCCCTTAACTATCACCTCGTTGAGCATAGTTAGTGTGAGCTGGATCTTGGAGGCCTTCCTCAGATCTCCCTTTTTGAAGGAGTTGTAGAGATCTACCGCAAGCTCGGGGGCGAATATGGCCACTCCAACGATCCCTCCATCCCCTCCCAGCATCAGAGTGGGGAGCAGCATGTCCCCAGTACCAGCGAGTATGGATATGCGGTCTCCCACCTCTCGAATGAGCTCGGAGATCCTCCAGAGTAGACCACTGGACTCCTTTATGCCAACTATATTGTCGAATTCGTGGACCAGCTCCCTGATCAGGCTCAGGGGCAGATTATACCCGACGAACTTGGGGACATTGTATAGGATTATAGGTAGCCCAGACTCCCTAGCCACCGTAGAGTAATGCTCCTCGAGCTCCCTCTCGTTGGGCTTGAAGTAGTAGGGAGGAGTTATTAGGACAGCATCAGCACCGGCTTTCACCGAGTCCCTGACCTGGGAGAGGATGCCCGACGTTGAAGGCGATGAGACTCCCGCTATGACCGGAACCTGTCCACCGACGGAGTCCACGACCCCTCTTATCACTTGGATTCTCTCCTCCTTGGAGAGGAGGGGCCCCTCACCGTTACTGGCGCACGTAGCGAGGGCGTGAACGCCCGAATCCAGCCAGAAATCAATTAGCCTATCGAGGGACTTCAGATCTAAGGACCCGTCCTCGGTAAATGGAGTCACATGGGGAGGGATAACTCCTTCGGGCCTCATGGGCATCGGTCATACCAGCAAGGAATAGCTATAACGATCACAGTCTCGCCCTCACTTCCTCCACGAGACCCCTCAACTCCCTCGGGAAGTACCTGTGACCCAGCAGGAGGCACAGTATTCTGTTAAGCAGATTCATCTCTATCCTGCCCCCGCATGCATAGGGATGTCCGCCTCCTCCATGTTCCTCACAGATAGGCCTAAGATCGATACTCCTGTCCTTTCCCGCGTAAAGAGAGAACTTGCTACATGAGTACAGAACCAGGGAGAAGTCCACTCCGTCAGAGAGCCTCTTGGATATCAGGGATCCCGGTCCACCCCTCGGTCTCAGGTCGATCAGGGCAAACTTCCTCCCACCGACCGTCTCTAGAACTCTTACCCTCCTCAGCCCCTCTTCCACCTTCTTCTCCTGATCTCTCAGCTTCTCCCTGGCCCACCTGATCACCTTCTCGTCTTCCATCCTTCCTTCCATGAGAGCCTCGATCAGGTAAGCTCGCTTCTCCCTATCCCTAGTCAGCGAATTATACATTTTCGCCCTCTCGTCCCTGTAAGTAGCGGTATCCGCATCGTCTGCTATCCTCGCCAATTCCCTCTCGTAATCGTCACCTCCTAACTCTTCGAGAACAACCCGGGCCGAGCTAGGCGCTGGTCTGACCCTAACGTCGGCGTACCTCGACATCCTGTCCACCACGCCATCTGGCCAGATGTGATGGTCTATCCAGAGTACGTTCCAGCCGGAGTCTCTGAGCCTCCTCAACTCTCTTTCCACGGCGTCGACCTTGTCGGGGTTCATGGCCACATCAACTATCACGAGCTTCTCCCCACCATCGGGCACCTTGGAGAGAGCCCTGTCTATGGACCTAGGTCCCGAGAAGTACACTTCGGCATCCTCGAGTCCCAAGGACCTAGCAGCTATGACGGCGCTTATAACCCCGTCCACATCCCCGTGAGCTATTATCAACTCCCTCTTCCTCCCCCTTGCTATTGGGATCAGCCGTCTCATGAGATCCCTTATTTTGATGGGCACGCACTCGTATGCATCCTCGCGTTTATTAATTCTACCACCATTGATTTTCGGTCCGGCAGGGCGGTGCTCGAGTTGATGCTCTCCCCCAAAGATCTCATCAGAAACGCGCTGAGTCAGGAGGGTCTGGTGCTGGTGACCGCTGGCAACATGGCAGCCGTCGTTCTAGGAGCCCTCATCTGGCTCGTGCTGGCCAAGCTGCTCCCTGTCAACGATTACGGCAGGGCGAACTTCTTCCTCTCCTTGGGAGCCCTAGTAGCCAGCTTCACCGGCTTGGGACTGCCTACGACCGTCCAGACTTATCTGCCCAAGGGAGAGGACGGATTGGTACCACCAGCCGTGGTCCTCGTTACTGCAACCTCTTTAGCCGTAAGTCTCCCACTAGCCCTCCTACATCCCTCCCTTCCCCTGATAATCCTGTCCAATTCACTCTTTGCGCTAGCCCTCAAGGAGAGGTTAGGGAGGAGGAAGTACAGGGGGTTCGCTGTCCTTCAGGGAGTGAGCCGCCTATCAATTCTAGCCCTCATGCTCGCTCTGGTCCCTGTTTGGGGTGTCGACGCTGTACTTTACGGGTTCTCCGCCGTGTACTTGGCCCTGTCCATCTGGCTCTACTTGGAGGTCAGGGATTTAAGGAGAGGCTTTCAGGCCATTAGGAATCACATGGGCTTCGCCTTCCTGTCGCTGCTCACTGGGGCGGTTGCCACCATGGGAGTCAGGCTGGACAAGGTACTGATAGGCGCTCTTTACGGGGATGCAACGCTAGGATACTACCAGTTAGCCTTCCAGTTCTACACAGCCATGATGGTGATTCCCTCGAGCTTGGGTAACTACCTCCTGCCGGAGAAGGCATCCGGAAAGAGGACGAGACTGGCGGAGCTGATGGGGCTGGGCCTCTCAGCCGTCACAGCCATTGCTGGCTTCTTCGCCATACCCATCGTGATCGAGAAACTGTTCCCGAAGTTCTACCCGGTGAGCTCCGAGGCCGCCCAGATAGCGGCTCTGGCCATAGTCTTCGACGCCATGTTCGTCATATGGTCCGCTGGCAAGTACAGCGAGGAGAACCCGAAGGCCATTTTGCTGGTGAATTCATTCTCTCTCGCAGTGTTCGTAACCTTGATACTCATTCTCGGCTCCTCAATGGGCGTTATTGGACTGGCCGCCGCACTCCTCACATACAGGGCTGTAGCTTCCCTGTTGGGGCTGATGGAGGGCAGGATAAACGCTAAAACTGGCACTAGGGTCAACGCTCAGCGCTCCTAGAGCCTGCCGTTGTGACCCTACCTGTGGTCATGCCACCGTCCACTACCAGTACCTGCCCAGTAACGTACTTGGCCTTTGGGGAGGCTAGGAAGAGGATCGCCTCGGCCACCTCCTCCGGTGCAGCTATCCTCCCCATCGGGACTAGGGAGGCGAATTCCCTCATCCTCTCCGCGCTTCCAGCGATCCCCCTGAGCATTGGCGTGTCTGTTAGACCAGGAGCAACCACGTTAACCCTTATCCCTCTGCCAGCGAGCTCGAGGGCTAGGGCCTTGGAGAAGGCTATCACCGCGGCTTTAGCTGAGCAGTAGGCGGTCCCATTAGGATAGGGACTGACCCCGGCGGTAGAGCTGACGTTCACTATGGCCTCGCCCATGTAAGGTAGTGAGAACTTTGTCATGAGGAATGTCCCCCTCAGGTTCACCGCTATAGTTCTATCCCAGTCCTCCACGCTCATCTCAGTCAACGGGGCTCCTGTGAACACTCCTGCTGCGTTGACCAGTATGTCTATCCTGCCATAATTGGACACGACCTCCTTCACGACCCTCTCGGCATCCTCGTCCCTAGAAACATCTCCTTTGTGGAAGAAGACCTCCCCTAACTTCTCGAGCTTCTCTAGAGCCCTTTTCCCTCTCTCCTCGCTCCTCCCCATGATCGCCACTCTTGCACCTTCCTTGAGAAAGAGTTCAGCGGTAGAGAGACCTATTCCAGATGTGCCGCCAGTTACGAGGGCCACCTTGTCCTCCAGCAGCATAAGTTGAGGGGAGGGGAGAGGAGAAAAACTTTCAGAGCTGATTCTTCAACCTGTTAAGGGCCTCCTCAACAGTTATACCGCTCATCCCCACGTGCCTTATCCCCATTTCCTCCAGTGCGGTCATGGCATTCGGTCCGAAGGAGCCAGCCACTGCTACATTCACTCTCTCGTTTATCAGCTTCTGCACGGCCTTTATCCCTGCACCGCTCCGCGCTTCGGATCCGGGGTTCACCTCGACCCTGTAGCTCTTAACCTCCCCTCCCTCGTAATCCACTATGACGAAGTAGCGGGCCCTTCCGAACCTGCTACTCACCACAGAATTCAAACCTCTGTTCTCCTCTGTAGCGAACGCTATCCTCATTGAATCACCTCCCGTCAGAAGCCTTCCGGCTTTATAATGATGGGCCTGTACGGCTCGGGCTTCTTGGGCCTGAACCTCATGAACCACGAGGACCACTCATCTAGGATGGCCTCCACCCTCCTAGCAACTTCAAGCAAGGCCTTGGAGGCAGGGCTATCGGGGAACGCTTCGGTGACCGGGACCATCATAGCCATGCTCTTCGGTATGCTGTCGTCGAAGGGTACCTTGCCCAACATATCGAGGTTGTTCTCCCTCGCGTAGGCCTCTATCTCCGCCGCTAGATCGGGGTTCATGTCCCACTTGTTTATCACCACCGCAGCGGGTTGCATGAAGTGCTTCGTGAGCTTGTGGACCCTCTTCAGGGCGTTGAAGCTCGCCGGGGTGGGTTCTGCCACGAGAATGGCCATGTTAGCCCCCGCGAGGCTGGACACGACTTGACATCCGATACCCGCTGCGGAGTCCACCACTATCACAGTGTCATCGTCGGTCATCTCCTTGGCCTTCGTCTTCTCCTCTGTGACGAGCTTTCCCGAGTTAGGCCTCCCGGGCTCCAGCTTCGCCGATATCAAAGGGAACCCGTACCTCGTTCTGGTCATTCTCAGCATCCCGGAGAGTGTCTCATCCCTGACTATCGCCCCTTTAACTGGACAGACGAGTGAGCAGGTCTCACATCCCTCACAAATTACAGGATTCACCACGTAGTTGCCCTCTTCATCCACGTATATGGCCTTGTAAGGACACACGGTCATGCACTCGCCGCACCTTGTGCACTTCTCCGTCACTATCCTAGCCACCATTGACTCGCTGTAGGGCTGCTCCCACTCCCACTCCTCGCTCAAACCTAGTATCAGGTGCATGTTCGGGGCATCGGCGTCGGCATCTACCGCTATCACCTTCCTCCTCCTCGCCAGCGTGATCGCTATCGTGGCCGACACCGTAGACTTACCCACTCCTCCCTTACCACTGGCTATGGCCATCTCCAACATTCAAATCACCCCCTCAACCATGGACGCCAGCTCCCTGAACACCTGAGCCTCCTCCGAGTCAGGATGGAGGAGGACTATGGGCTCCCCCTTAACATAGGACTCCACTATTCTCCTAGAATACGGTATTCTAGCCACTATCTCCGACCCGTAGCGCCTCACCACTTCCTCGTGCCTCTCCTCTGATCCCAAGCCGGACCTGTTCATAACGACCCATGTCTCTATTCCCATCTTCTGGGTCAGCCTTAGTATAAGCTCCAAGTCGTGCAATCCCAGGGGAGTTGGCTCCGTCACTGCTATTACCAAACGAGAGCCGTCCATAGCCGTGGCTACTGAGTTACTCGTGCCGGCCGATGTATCCACCAAGTAGAGGTCCCCGGGCAGAGAGAAGGCCCTCTCCCTCGCCGCCAGAACAGCAGGAGGCGTGTGTTCCTCGCCCTCCCTCAGCATCCCCGTCACCAAGTCGAACCTGCTCCCTCTCTCCACCACCGTGTGGTAGGTGTACCCGATGGTCCTCTCACCCTCAACTATAGCCTTCGTGGGACAGACGAAGAAGCATGCCCTGCATCCGCTGCACAGTCTGGGAATTACGTAGGGGAGGCCATCGGGGCTTATCAGCATGGCCCCGGTGTCGCAAACGCGTCCACACTCGCCGCATTTTATGCAATCATCGTACCTTATGAAGGGGAGCATTATGTTCACCGGCCTCTCCTCCTCCAAGCTCACCCCAAGCAAGATGTGGTCATTGGGGTCCTCCACATCCAAGTCGGCCATCACCAACTTCCTTCCCTCGGCCAGCAGTATGGCTAAGTTGACGGCGACTGTTGACTTCCCCGTGCCTCCCTTCCCGCCCGATACCGAGACGATCATGGGGATCCCTCCCTGTATCTCGGATCGGAGAGCACGCGTCTGTTGAGCTCCCTATCATCTAGGTCCCTGACTTCCGATATGACCTCCTCAAGTATCTTCCTGTCCTCCTCCGGTATGTCCGGCTCGCTGCACATGTACTCTAGGCATTTCCTCTCCTCTCTCTTGACCGCACACCCCTTCTCCTGCAGCTCTTCCATTATACCAGTTAGCTCCTCCACGTAGAACCCGAACTCCTCCTTCACGTAGGTTAAATTAGTGAGTCTCCTGCCCTTCCTCTCCATTGAAAGCCAGTCGGCCAGTAAGAGTATTCTGGAGATCCTGAAAGGGTGGACGCAGCCGAGCCGGCTCATCACGTAAGCCACATATTCCCGGTCCCTATCCAACTTGATCACCCCTCTGCCTCTTCAACCACTCTCCGACGAAGTCGTAACCGTAAATCTCCTGGAGCTTCTTCCTACCCTCCTCATTGACCCTGTCGGGCGTCCAAAAGGGCTCCCATACCAAGTTAACTTTCACCTCACGACCGGGTAGTCTCTCCATGATCGCCGCCTCCGCCATGTTCAGCACCATCTCAGCAACGGGACAACCGGGGGAGGTGAGGGTCATGTCCACCGTCACGTTACCCTCATCGTCAACCTCTATCCGATAAACTAGACCCAGATCGTAGACATTAACCGGTATCTCAGGGTCATAAACTGTTTTGAGTGCTTCTATGACCTTCCTCTTGATTTCCTCCTTCTCCTCGTCGGAGAGACCCGTTCCCATCACCTTAGTTATATCTAAAAAAGTTAAATTTCTTAAAGTTTAGGAGGGCTCAGCAGCTCCCTTAAGGAGATGAGCTTCACACCACTCCCGGGCCTTCCCTCTAATCTCTTGGCTACTATCGCGTAAAGGTCAGTTCTGATCCCCACTATTGAGGTCAACCTTCTCATCCTTCGGACCTCATTCCTAACCCTAGCCGTTCCCCATTTGCACTCGACCACCACGGTTTTCGCGCCCTTCATAATCAGATCCAGATCCCCTTCCCCGCTCCACCACTTCCCAACCCTCCTGGCGCTGAATCGGCGTGGGAGCACCTCTCTGCATATCTCTTCCATCGTGGGACCCATGAAGTTGTCGTAATCGGCCTCGACCTCCCTCCTCAGCTCGCTTCCGAGGCCGGATTCTATCATCCACTTGTTGGGCTGGATGTACCTGAAGTAGAACCTCATGTAGGGGTCCCTTATCCTATACCTCTTCCTCCTACTCTTGGGGCCTGAGCCGTAGGGCCTCTCCCCCGCCACCACATCCAACCTCTCTAAGACGCTGAGGTACTTGGACACGAGCCCCCTGTCAAGTCCCGTCAGGTTACACACTTCCCCCAGTCTCATAGCACCCCTGGCCAGAGCCTCCAAGATGCTCTTGTAGTTCGAGGGGTCCCTTAGCTCCTCCCTGAGCAGGAAGTCAGCTTCCTCGTACAGGAACCCTCCCTTGCTCAGGGCCAGCCTCTCCACATTGTCCCAGAAAGGGAGGTTGGGGTCGAACAGGTTGAGGTAATGGGGGACCCCACCGGTCACCCCGTAGGTCCTCGCCAGATCTTCCTCCTTATAGGGAAGGAATTCCCCTAGGTATTCAGGGCTGATTGGTCCCAGCTTCCATTGACCCGTTCTCCTGCCGTAGAGGGGAGACTTGGAGCTGAGGACCTCGTCCTCCATCAAGGAGACGGATGAACCCGTGAGTATGAGCATCATATCTGCCCTAGAGAGGTAGAGGTCCCACACCCTCTGTAATATAGAGGGAAATGCCGGATTCACCCTCACCAAGTTCGGGAATTCGTCTATGGCTATTACGAGCCTCCTTTCACTCCCCCAACTGTCCAAGAGGGCAACGAACAGGTCCTCCCAGTTCCTGAACTCTGCCCTTCTGAAGGTCTCGTCCTGCAGCAGGACCTCGGCGGACCTCTTGAACCTCTTTAGCTGGGAGAGTCCCGACTCCAAGTCGGCCAAGTAATAGATGTGGGGCTTGTCCCTCAGGAACCTCAGGACCAGCTCAGTCTTTCCTATCCTCCTCCTTCCGTAGATAACCAACAGCTGGGGTATTGGGGATCTGTAGGCCCTTTCAAGGAACTCCAGCTCCCTCTCCCTGTTTACGAACCTCCCGATCACAATTATACTCTAAAGTATACTACTTTAAAGTTTACTAGCTCAGAGCCATGATACCTCGACTTCGGGCATGAGTGACTCCACTTCCTCCCGAGGTACTGGGGCGGGCCCTCTCCTCCTTGTCGAGGCGGCAGCCGCCGCCACGGAGAACCTAGCGGCATCCTCCAAGGAGTAGCCCCTCCACAGCGCTATCCCCAGCGCTGCGGTGAAGACATCCCCAGCACCGACATCATCTAGGGAATCTACCTCCGGTCCCTCAGCCATCACGAACCCCTCAGGCGATGATATCACCGCCCCCCTCCTCCCCAAAGTGACCGAAGACATCCAGAACATGGAGGAGAGGCGCTCCGCCGCGTTCATAGGATTATCCTCCCCGGTGATGGCCCTCGTCTCTTGGAGGTTGGCATGCACCACGAGATCGAGGCCCTCGAACTCCTCAGCTAGCCTGCCATCGAGCCTCAACCCGTCATCGAAGGTCCTTATCACGCCCTGCAGGTCCAACAGAACCAAGGATCCCGAGTTGATAGCTGCGAATGCTACTTCCCTGCTCACCTCCCGGGCCACTGGAGCCAAGTGGATCACTCCCGCCTCTACTCCCTCAAGATCTGAGGGGGAGATGGGATCGCATCTGTACGCAAGCCCTGAGACCTCGCTGATCTCTCTCAGCCTAATGACGAACCTCGTCGTCCTCCCGCACGCCCTCCTCACGCCACTCAGGTCCACCCCCACCTCCATGAGGGGGCGGAGCAGCTCATCAGTCAGGTCGGTGCCGACCCTGGACACCACCTTGGCTGAGAGTCCCAAGCCAGCGGCGAAGGCCGATCCATAAGAGACTCCTCCACCCAGCCGAACGAGCCCGTCCAGCTCGTCCACGGTGATGTGACCCACAGCTACGTAGTCCATCGGAGGTCTGGCGAAGGTGGAGCTAATTACTGTTGCCCTGCGACGGGAGCCGAATCACGCTTTTAGGGATGACCCTCGACTCTCCGATGTGAAAAACCTCCTGCTCCACGGGGATGTGTACGCTGCACTGAAGAAGGTCCCCTCGGAATCCGTGAGGCTGGCCGTGACGTCCCCGCCATACTGGAAACAGCGGGACTACGGTTTCGATGGACAGATAGGTCAGGAGAGGACCCCCGAGGATTACATAGGGAGGTTAGTCGCGATATTCGATCTGTTGAGGGAGAAACTCACTCCCGACGGGGTGTTCTTCCTCAATGTGGGGGACAAGTACCTCCCGAAGTACGGTAAATCGCACCTCCTCCAGATACCCTACAGGCTGGCTGGGGAGATGGTGAGGAGAGGATGGCACCTCCAGGACATCATCATCTGGTACAAGATCAACCACATGCCGTCCCCAGCTAGGGACAGGTTCACTAACACCTACGAGCCAGTGCTCGTGCTCACCAAGTCTGAGAACAGCGCGTATAGGGGCGGAAGCTCGGTGATCAAAGTCAGGCTGGAGCAGACGCCTTGGAAGCATACGGCCGTCTTCCCTGGAGGATTGGTGAGGGAGCTGGTCAGGAGGGTGAGGTTGAGGGAAGGCGACGTTGTCTTAGATCCTTTCGCTGGTACTGGAACAGTAGCCGCCGTTCTAGAGGGAATGGGTGTAGAAGCCAAATGGATCATGATAGAGAGGGGCGAGGAGTTCGTCGAGATCATCAGGCATAGGGTAAAGGACTTCGAGGAGGTGCGAGTTGGGGAGGAGAGCTACCGATGGAAGCCCGCTGGAAACGTGGGTCTTCCGGCTGTGGATCCAGTGGTGCTGAGGAGCGATCCTAGAGGAGAGATTCACGTGGCTTCCAACAGCTTCGATTTCGCCTCCGTACTCAGGGGCATGACCACTGAGGAGTTCCTGTCGAGCCACAGGGAGGACGCCCTCTTCCTCCTAGGGGTTAAGAAGTGGGAATTGGGAGATCTCTGCCTTCCATCTGCGATGCTAAAGTACGGGTATGTCCTCCGGAACATGGTTGTCATCTCCCAAGGCGAGAAGTGGTTTCCCATCTTCGTGATGGCTAGGGACACCAAGAGGGTCAGTTACAGGTTCAACCTAGATGCTCTTAGAGCTCCTCCCAAGACCAAGGAGAGTTACAGGGCGGATCCCGTAGGAATGGAGGTCAGGGATTCTATGTCCAAGGTCAGGAGGAGAGGAACCGTTGCTAAGGTGTTGAGCAGGTACGAGGAAGGTTTCGTCAGGGAGGTTGAGGTCGAGTGGTCGGACGGGTCCCTCACGAAGGAGTTCGTCTTGCACCCCAGATCCGAGACCAAGGTTGAGCTGAGGTGTCCCGCGTGCGGCGCACCCTTGGAGTTCGATCCCCTCAACGGCAGGTGTCCCAGTTGCGGCTCCCAGTTATGGATTAGTGCGGACACGCTGCCTGAGCTCGAGGTGGAGATGACTCATCCAACATCCTCAGTCAGGTTGGTCAGAGGGGCGAACGGCTCCGCGAACAGCAAGTTCTCCGGGCTGGAGAGGATCAACTGGGGGGCATCTCCCGGGGCAAGAAAGCTAATAATAGGCGACTATTTCGTTAGGGGGAGGCTCTTCAAGATTGATCAGCCGTTAGCAGCCCTCTACCTGAACGTCCTGAGAAGGGAGAGGGGATTGAGAGTGAGGGACGTGGTGGACGCCTTCCCTCCCTCCTATAGACACACTGTCGGCCACTGGTTCAGGAGGGATTTCGGGGGGTCCCTGCCCCTCATGGAGGATCTGGAAGTTCTGGAGAGGTTGCTCGGTCCCCATGAGATATTCGACGTGTTGAGGAGGACCTGCCTCAGGTACTCAACCGTGAGGCCCCATCCCAAGGGGAGGAACCCGGGGGACTACCTAGAGATGAGCGAGAGAGAGGCCGTAGAGTACCTAAGAAGGCTATTCAGGTTCAGGTGACGGTGTTGAGCCGGACCTATACTTCCCTGCCAGTTCTCCTCCTCAGCTCCTCGTACCACTCCGGATAGCTGGGTCTCTCCACCAACCTAGAGATCGTGTAGGGTTTTATGTCGAGTACCGGCGTTCCGTCGAAGGTGTCCAGCCCCGAGACCGAGAGCCTGTTACCCTCAACCCCATCTAGCCTCACAACGTGGAGGCCTATGGGATTGGGTCTGTGGGGGGAATCTGATGCGAACACCCCAATCTCGGGCAGCTCCTCCAAGGATAGTCCGAACCTCACCAGCCTCCTAGGCCTGACCACCAAGACCTTCCTCTGCTCCTCCGAGACCTTGTGCAGGCAGGTGATCAGTATCAGATGAGAAAAACCCTCCACACCTCTGAGACCCTCAGAGAACTCAGGAAACACCTCAACATATCCTTTGACCCCCTCATAGCTTAACTTTACCTCCTCGTCGCTGGCGTCGGTCCTGATAACACCTATAGGCCTGAAGCGGCAGGGATCAGACATGGAGCCATCCTCCGATGGTACGAGATACCGCAGGATTTTACTGTACCGGTGACTCATCATTTTTAGGAGTAGGGTCCACCCTCTAGAGGTGATCGATTTGGCTGACATCAACCCCTCCCATCTTGTCGATTACATGGATGTCAACTCGGGAAAGGCCAAGTTCTGGAGCCTCCGCCACTTGGAGGAGGAAGGGCTGGTTGAGGTCAGCAGGCTCCCCTACAGCATAAGGATACTGCTGGAGAACGTCCTGAGGAATTACGATGGGCACGTGGTCAGGGGAGAGGATGTCGAGAAGGTCGCCCTGTGGGAGGAGAAGCAGGGCAAAACCGAAATCCCGTTCATGCCTGCTAGGATAGTCATGCAGGACTTCACTGGGGTGCCGGCTGTCGTTGACCTCGCGGCCATGAGGGATGCAATGAGAGAGCTGGGAGGAGATCCGGGAAAGGTCAATCCTCTGATACCGGCCGACCTGATAATCGATCACAGCGTGCAGGTGGACTTCTTCGGGACCCTATACGCACTAGCCAAGAACATGGAGCTTGAGTTCGAGAGGAACAAGGAGAGGTACAACCTGCTAAAGTGGGCCCAGAAGGCCTTCTCCAACTTCAGGGTCGTGCCTCCGGGTAGGGGGATAATCCACCAGGTGAACCTCGAGTACCTAGCTAAGGTCGTTCACCTCAGGGAGTTCAGGGGCGAGTCCACCCTTTACCCCGACTCCGTCCTAGGAACTGACAGTCACACAACCATGATCAACGGACTGGGCGTCATGGGGTGGGGAGTCGGCGGTATAGGGGCCGAGGCGGCGATGCTGGGACAGCCCTACTACATGGTCCTCCCCGAGGTCATAGGGGTCAAGCTAGTAGGGGAGCTGCCGGAAGGGGCGACCCCCACGGATCTGGTCCTCACGATCACCGAGGTCCTCAGGAAGAAGGGTGTGGTGGGCAAGTTCGTGGAGTACTTCGGGCCCGGCGTGGAGAAGCTCAGCGTCCCCGACAGGGCGACCATAGCGAACATGAGCCCAGAGTACGGGGCGACAATGGGCTTCTTCCCGGTCGACGAGGCCACACTCAACTTCCTCCAGCGCACCGGCAGGGACCCCTCGCATGTGGAACTGGTGGAGAGGTATACCAAGGCGAACATGTTGTTCAGGGAGCCCGGGGCTCCCGAGCCCGTGTACAGCGATGTCGTTGAGGTGGATATGAGTCAGGTGGAGCCGAGCATATCGGGACCCAGCCATCCGGAGGACAGGATACCTCTCAAGGAGGCGAAGGAGAGGTTCCTGAAGATACTGAAAGCATACTTAGAGGCCTTAGGTTATCATGTGGAGACGGAGGAACAAGCCGCCTATGCCTCGGAAGGAGGACCCAGTCCATCAGGCGAATCAGCAACAGAGGGAGTTCCCATTACCGTGGAGGGGGAGGAGGTCGTTCTCAGGCATGGGAGCGTGATCATAGCGGCGATAACCAGCTGCACTAACACCAGTAACCCAACTGTCATGCTCGGCGCCGGCCTGCTCGCGAAGAAGGCTGTGGAGAGAGGTCTGAGGACCAAGCCATGGGTGAAGACCAGCCTTGCTCCTGGGAGCAGGGTGGTCACCGATTACCTCAGGCAAGCTGGCCTGCTCCCCTATTTGGAGGCCTTAAGGTTTCACGTCGTGGGTTACGGGTGCACTACCTGCATAGGGAACAGTGGTCCCCTCCGCCCCGAGGTAGAGAGGGCCATAAAGGAGCATGACCTGTACGCCGTTTCAGTACTTAGCGGAAACAGGAACTTCAGTGGAAGGATCCATCCGCTTTCGAGGGGCAACTTCCTGGCGAGCCCACCTCTCGTAGTCGCTTACGCCATAGCTGGCAGGATGGACATAGACCTGACTAGGGAGCCCTTGGCCTACGACCCCAACGGGCAGCCGGTCTACCTCAGGGACATATGGCCCACGCAGGAAGAGCTGAAGGAGGCAGTGGAGCGCGCTCTGGATCCTGAGCTCTTTAAGGAGAAGTACAAGGACGTCTTCAAGGGGGACGAGAGGTGGGAGTCCCTCCAGGCTCCCAGCGGCGATCTCTACTCTTGGGACCCGAGGAGCACCTACATAAAGAAACCCCCGTTCTTCGAGGGAATGGGTCTCGAGTCTCCGGAGCCGAAGGACATAAGAGGAGCTAGAGTCCTTGCCCTGTTCGGCGACAGGGTCACCACGGACCACATAAGCCCTGCCGGCGCGATACCAGTCGAGAGCCCCGCTGGGAAGTACCTGATCGAGCATGGAGTGAAGCCGGAGGAGTTCAACACTTTCGGCAGCAGGAGGGGCAACCACGAGGTGATGAACCGGGGGTGCTTCAGTAACGTCAGGATAAGGAACCTGCTGGTGGAAGAGGAGGGTGGTAAGACCATCTACTGGCCCACAGGGGAGAGGATGTGGATATACGATGCGGCCATGAGGTATAGGAAGGAGGGCACACCCCTTATAGTCATAGCAGGGAAGCAGTACGGGACCGGGAGCAGCAGGGACTGGGCGGCCAAGTGCACCGCCCTGCTCGGGGTCAAGGCGGTCATAGCGGAGAGCTTCGAGAGGATCCACAGGAGCAATCTTGTGGGGATGGGTGTCCTCCCGCTCCAGTTCATGGAAGGCGAGAGCTGGCGCAGCCTCGGGTTGAAAGGAGACGAGGTCTACGACATACTGGGGATAGGGGAGGCAATGGAGCCAGGGAAGATACTGACTGTGAGGGCTACCAAGCCGGATGGGAGCGTGGTGGAGTTCAAGGTGAGGGCGAGGCTCGACACCCATGTGGAGGTGGAGTACTACAGGCACGGCGGCATACTGCAGTACGTCCTGAGGAAGATGTTGAAGTCATGAGCTCCGATTCTATGCATCCCTTTCACTTTTCGCATCCACTCCTTTTTCCGCGGAGGCGTCCTAATGTGGGAGAAGTGAATTGATATGTCCTACACTTACTTTTTACGGATATATAACTTAACTTTTTAAGTCACAATGTTATTTTATTTTTATGATAAAGGAGGAAAGAGTTTCTGAATTGGATGGTAGGAATAGGGGGAGTTCCTTGGTAGAGGGGATACGGGCCGTGAAGGTGGGGGGACTTCTAGGCTCTATAGCATGGGCCTTGGCGCTGGCAAATAACGTCCTCCTTACCTTCATTCTCACGACCTTCATTCGCACCTCCCTAAATATGCCCGCCTGGCTGGAAGACCTTATAGGCCCGCTTACAGGGCTAATAGGAGCAACAATGCTTGTGCTAATCGTCATAGCACTCTTCAACTTCTACGAGGGTGCCTCACATCTCAGGAGATTTGATCCCCGCCTAGATGTGGGCAGGATAGGAGTTCTCCTTATAATCAGCGGCGTGCTCCTGTCGTTCCTAGGTAGCTGGATCGTGATAACGGCAATGAGTAGCGCAGAGGGGAGCGGGCAAGAGGGCGTGCCCCCCGGCCCTGGCGCTGTCTATGAACGGTGTTGCGATCGCGGGATCCGGGTTGATGGTCTTGGGCAGCCTCCTCTTCGCGGTCATGATGGTGAGGCTATCTAGAGAGGGACTGGGTAAGGGATACGGGATCGGCGGCCTTCTCTACTTGGCGAGGGAGGTTCTCAGAACCCTCACCATATTGGGCCTGATGGTAATCCTGTCAGCTGACGTGATCTCCTTTCTGGAGTGCATATTAGGACTTATCTTGATGCTCCTGATATACTGGAGCAGCGAGGATTTCCTTAAGGAGCTCCATTCAGAGGGAGCCCCTGTAGAGGTGGTTAAACCAGTGATGAGGTAAAAAGAGAAGGAAATGAGCGTTGAGGTAATCAGTACTGCTTGTACTCCCAGTTCTTGGCGTCCATCTCCTCTATGAACTTCACGAGGAAGTCCACGATGGCGTTCAGCATCTTCTCCCCCTTCTCCTTGGTTGCCTTGGTGGGATCGCCGGTCGCTCCATATGGCGTGAGCTCGTCGAAGGTCCAGACTATCTTTATGTGCTCGGGAAGCTTCGGGACCACGCCCTTCGCGGCTTCCATGTCCACCAGCTCTGGAGCTATGGCCAAGTTTATGGAGGTCTCTCCCTCACCGGCGTGCCCGAGTCCCTCCCACACCTCGAAGGTATCTGGAGGCAGGAGCTTGCCGGCAGTAACCCACCAAGCGTCGAGGACAGCAATTTTAGCGTCCTTGTGCTGCACCTTGAACTGCCTGGCAGCTATCTCTATTGGCTCGATGTTGCCATCGTGCCCGTTGATGACGAGGAACTTTCTGATCCCGTGCTTGTAAAGGCTCTCGAACACGTCCCTGAGGACCGCTATGACGGTCTCGGGTTTGAGGGACACTGCTATGGGGAACATCGCGTAATGTTCGCTCATCCCGTAGGGAAGAGGAGGAACAACGAAGGCCCCCTTAACTCTCTTAGCTACCTCCTCGGCTATCTTTGTGGAAACTATTGTGTCCGAGCCGAATGGAAGGTGATCTCCGTGGTTCTCACAGCTGCCAACAGGGATGAGGGCTTTGTCATAATTACCTTCCCTGAACTTCTTCCCGTTTAGGAAAAGGAGGTTCACATCCTTGTCGAGAATTATCCCCATAGATATCACCTATGTGATCTAGGTATCCATGAGAAAAGTATAACCTTTGCCATCCGACCATCAGAGTAAATAGGAAAAAGTTTAAGATCGTTTAGACTCCTCACCGGCCTTAAGCCATCTCCTGACCACAGCAGGCAGCTCTTCCTCCAGTATACCTCTGGGTTTGTATATCATAATGGCAACTAGAAGGGCTGAGAAGATCAATTCGACGAGACCGTAAAGGCCTGTAGACTCCTCCACGGGCTTCAATACCTGCATGAGAACCGTGAAGAGAACCGCACCAAGCCATGCTCCCGATATAGTGTACATGCCACCGACAATGAGCATTATTATTACGTTGAAGGTGAGGACGAAGGAGAAGGCCCTAGGATCTATCAAAGTGATCAGATGAGCGTATAGGCCCCCAGCGACCCCAGCGAAGAAGGCGCCTATCACGAAGGCCATCAGCCTGTACCTGAACGTGTCTATCCCGAGGCTCTGGGCGGCAGTGCTGTCCTCCCTGATGGCTATCATGGCCCTTCCGTGGTAGGAGTCGACTATCCTCCATGTCACGTAGATGGTGATGCCCAGCCAGAGGTAGATCCACCAGATGTTAGTGTACTCGGGAATGCCGCTTATCCCCAATGCCCCTCTAGTAATGGGCTCTAGGTTCAGGAGGAGGGAGTACACGACTGCCATGAAGCCCAGAGTTGCGACGGCCAAGTAGTGACCCCTCAGCCTGAGGACGGGGAAGCCTATGACGAGGGCAATCGCCGCGGCCAAGAGTCCTCCGACTATGAGAGCTGCCGGATAGGGTAGATAAGCGCCTTTCAATATGTCTGGAAGCTCTGGAAAGTAGCTGGGTCTCTTCTCCAGAGGGAAGGTCAGTAGCGCAGCCGTGTACGCCCCGACGGCCATGAAGCCCACATGCCCTAGGCTGAACACATCGGTGAAGCCGTTAGTCAGGCCCAAGCTCACTGTGAGGATAGCGTATATCCCCATGAGCTCTATCAGGTACTTATGGTAACCTGAGGCGAAGTTGTCGATAAGCAGCAGGAAGGCGGCGCCAACCAAGGTAGTCAACAGCATCCTCTTAGCATCCCTCATACGCGCTCCACCTCCCTGCCGAAGAGGCCGTAGGGCCTGATCAGGAGTATTATTATGAGGATCAGGAATGAGATGCCGTCCCTGAGCCCAGAGTACTCGGGTGGAAGGAGGCCCACTGAGTATATCTCAGCGTAGCCCAAGATGTAGCCTCCCAGCACGGAGCCCGTCAGGCTGCCTATGCCCCCGACGACGGCAGCTATGAAGGCCTTCACGCCGGGCATGAAGCCCGTGGTGGGATCGACTTGGCCGTACATACCTCCCCACAGGAAGCCGGTCAGTGCAGCGACCATTGAGGCGAGGGCGAAAGCGATCATTATGATTCGGTTCGCGTCGATGCCCATGAGTACGCTCGCCTCCAAGTCATCGGCAGTGGCCCTCATGGCTATGCCCACCTTCGTCTTAGTGAAGAAGAGAACTAAGGCGGCGAACAGGACGAGCGTGGAGATTATGGTGAAGATCTCTATGACCCTCACGGAGAAGTCCCCGTACCTGTAAACCCCTTTCAGGAATTCGGGCAATGGGAACACTCTGGGCTGCGGGGTTGCGATGATCCTCACTAGGTTCTCCAAGAATATGTAGACCCCAAGCGAGGTGATCAGCATGGATAGCTCCGGTCCTCCCCTCAGGGGCCTGTAGGCGAAGAAATCTATGGCCACGCCCAAGACGGCTCCCAGCGCCATCGAGAGAGGCAGTGAAGTTATCGGATCAAGTCCCATGGCCAAGAACATGATGTAGAAGTAGGCGCCGACCATCAGCATCGCTCCGTGGGCGAAGTTGATGAGCCTGAGGATCCCGTATATTATGCTCATACCTATCGCGAGGAGGGCGTACATGCTCCCGAGGACGAAGCTCCCTACGAACAGGTCCAGAATGTAGGTTGCGCTGACCATTATATCACCCTAGATATGCCTTCACCATGTCCATGGAGAGGACCTCCTCGGGCTCCCCACTCGCTATTATCCTGCCAGTCTGGATCACGTAGATGTAGTGTGAGTGAGTGAGCGCCTTCTTGACATGCTGCTCCACCACTAGCACCGTCGTTCTCTCCTCATTTATCTTGGAGATCGCATCGTAGAGGATATCTACTACTCGAGGAGCCAATCCCAGTGATGGTTCGTCCAGCAGCAGGAGCTTGGGGTTGCTCATCAGCCCCCTAGCTATGGCGAGCATCTGCTGCTCTCCCCCGCTCAGGGAGCCAGCTATCTGATTCCTTCTCTCCTTCAGGATGGGGAAGAGCTGGTAAACGAACTCCAACCTGTCCTCCAAGTCCTTTACCGTGTAGCCACCTACCACGAGATTCTCGTAGACCGTGAGCCTGTGGAATATCTTCCTACCCTCCGGGACTAGGGAGATGCCCATCCTCACCCTCCTGTGAGGCGATACCTTGGTTATCTCTTGGCCTTCGAAGGATATGCTGCCTCCCGTCACTTTCCCTCCCACAAGAGTTATGGTACCGGAGATAGCCCTGAGAGTGGTTGTCTTACCGGCTCCGTTGCTCCCGAGCAGGCTCACGACCTGACCCTTTCTCACCTGAAAGCTTATACCCTGAACAGCTACCAAAGGACCGTAACTCACGAATAAATCCTTAACATCCAAGAGGGCCATTCAGGTCCCTCCCAGATACACCTCTATCACCTTGGGATTGCTGACGACCTCGTCGTAGGTCCCCTCAGCGATTATCCTTCCATGATCGAGCACCTGCACCCAGTTGCAGAGTCCCTGGATCACCTTCATTCTGTGTTCGACGATGAGAACCGTGAGGTCGAAGCTCTCTTTTATCTCCCTGACCTTGGATATAAGCTCCTCCGCCTCTTTAGGATTCATTCCAGCTGTGGGCTCGTCCAGCATGAGGAGTTTCGGCTTGGTGAGGAGGCTTCTCCCTATCTCTACAAGTCGCTGTATCCCGTAGGGGAGCTCCCCCGCGAGCCTATCCGCGTACTCGTGAATGCCTAGTTCCCTCATGACCTCACGGACCTCACGCTCCCCATCCATCTCCTCTCCTGCGTACCTAGAATTCATGAACACGGTGTCCAGTAGGGAGTAGGAGTAGGACTTGTGCCTCCCTATCAGGAGGTTCTCCATGACCGTGAGCCTCCTGAATATGCGCAGGTTCTGGAAGGTCCTAGCAATGCCCAGCTCCGACACCCTATTCGGTGGCAGGCCCGTTATGTCCCTGCCCTCGAACCTGACCGAGCCTCCATCCGGCCTTATGTATCCGGTGATGAGGTTGAACACCGTGGTCTTCCCGGCACCGTTGGGGCCTATCAGGCCGTAAATCTCCCCCTTAGGGAGGTCTAACCGATAATCGTCCACGGCCAAGAGTCCACCGAACCTCTTTGTCAGTCCCCTGACTTCCAAGAGGGACAAGAAATCACCCTGTAAAAAAGGTGGATTAGGGGGTTTAAGGTATCGGGTTCAGGGCCAGCTCAGCTGGAGGCATGTAATCAGGTATCAGCTGCTCTAAGGTCACGAACTTTCCATTCTTAACTTGGATTATAGAAACCGCCTTCTGTGGAACGTGGTTCTGAGGTGAGTAGTTTATTGTACCCGTGACCGCAGGGAAGTTCTTTATCCTCTCTAAGGCATTCTTTATTGCGGTAGGATCAGTACTACCGGCTTTCTTTATCGCTTCGGCGAGCACCATCATCGCATCGTATCCTAGTGCCGCGAAGGCATTCTCCGGTTTTCTACCGTATTCTTTCTGATAGTCCTCTATGAATTTCTTCACTCTGTCATTGGGTGGCACATCGAGTGAGACATGGGTGGAGAATATAGTCCCCTCAGCCGCCTTACCAGCCACTTTCACCATTTCCGGAGTATCAAAGCCGTCTTCTCCTAAAATGGGGAGATTTATCCCAGCGTCCCTTATCTGCTTTATTATAAGCCCAACGTTACCAGGGGTGGCGCCTATATAGATTGCATCGATCTTCTCGGACTTCATCTTGTCCTTCAGCCTAGCTATCTGAGCTGAGAAGTCCTTATCGTTTGTATGGAAGGTATCTATATAGACTATAGAGTTGGGGTCACCGGTGTAGTGCTTGAACGCGTCTACGAAATACGTGCAGACGGCCCTGCTGAAGTCCATCTCCACATCAACCCATACGACGACCTTCTTGTAACCCAATTTCTTCGCTGCATATTCAGCGACAGCAGATGCTTGCACATTGTCTCCGAAAGGAGCTAGGAACATGTAATCGCCTACCCATTTAGGCAATAGAGGATGGGTGGCACCGCTTGTGATGAAAGGTATCTTATTAGCTTGAGCTATCTCCCCTGCTATTCTGGCGAAGTTGGTGTCCCCGTAGCCTACCATGGCGACGACTCCTTCCTGCACGAGTCTCTTGGCAGCTGCAGCCGTTTCGGTCTGGTCAGACTTAGTATCTATCAGGATGAGTTTTATCTTCTTCCCATTGATCCCACCGGCCTCGTTTATCTGTTTGACCGCCAACTTCACTCCGTTGGCGGCCGGAGCATCTATGGATCCCATGAAGCCTCCTATGTTGTATAGGGCCCCTACCTTGATCTCCTGAGCGCCAGCACCGCCCTGTAGGGCAAAATAGGCAGCCACTATGACCACTATCACCACTACTATTCCTATCACTAGGTTCCTCGTATTCATCCCATGACACCTCTCTCGGGCCCCTTAAGGCCTCATTTTCTTTGAAGCAACTAAAATATAAGCTCTATCGGAAAAGAAACTTATTCGGATTCCAGAAGTTGGCAGAGAGACTCTTCCCCTTGTCTGTGCAGGTAGAATTGCATAGAAAAAGCGTTGTTGTATGGTCAATTCAATGAAATATATTAAGAGTTCTGCGTCAATATTCGCATGAATTAATAAGGAAAATTTTTAATTAGACAGATTATTTATAAGATCTCGTGGATTAATGACCTAGGTGGAAAAGTGGAGCAGCTCCTTTCTCCCAGGACAGGTGAGCCTTTCAGGGTCATCGTCCATGGCGGAGCTGGTAAGATACCTGAAGATAAGGCTCCTCTATATGCAGAGGGTGTCATGAAAGCGGTAAATATAGGGTTAGAGATCTTGAGGGGTGGGGGAAGCGCTCTTGACGCGGTTGTCGAGGCCGTGGCGTACATGGAGGATGATCCCACCTTCAACGCGGGCAGGGGGTCTGTCCTTAATAGCAAGGGGTTCATCGAGATGGATGCCATTGTGATCGACGGTTCCTCCCTCTCAATGGGTGCCGTGGCAGCTGTGAGGAGGGTTAAGAATCCCGTCAGGCTGGCCAGAGCCGTGATGGAGAGGACGGATCACAACATGTTCGCGGGCGAGTGGGCGGACAGGCTGGCCGAGGTCATGGGCATCGAGCTGGCCGATCCCTCATACTTCCTGACGGAGAGGCGTAAGAGAGAGTGGGAGGAAATGAGGGCGGGAAAGGTGAACCCCTCCAAGGAATTCATGTACTCGACGGTTGGAGCGGTGGCAATAGACGAGGATGGAAACTTAGCTGCAGCCACTTCCACAGGAGGAACGCCCCTGAAGATGCCCGGGAGAGTGGGCGATACCCCTCTGGTTGGTAGCGGTGCCTACGCTGACAACACGCTGGGAGGGGCTAGCGCGACGGGACTTGGGGAGTCTATAATGAGGGTTGTCCTGTCTAAGACCGCGCTGGATCTTGTCTCCCAAGCGACTGATCCAGCCAGCGCTGCCAAGAGGGCCATCGAGATCATGGAGAAGAGGGTCGGGGGAGGAGCCGGTCTAATACTCATAGATTCTCGAGGAAACGTGGGGCTGGCGTACAATACTCCAACCATGTCCTTCGCTTTCAATGAAGGCAGTAAGATAATTTACGGGGTCGGCGTGGCGGGAAGGAAGGTTGCGCCCCTGATCTGATCTATTTCATTTGAGTTTAAATCGAATAAAGTTGGGGTCATCTGAGGTTAGATAAAATTAGAGTCAGCTCGGCGCCTAGCTTGAATCTTTAGGTAGAATCAGATCTCGAACTCAGCCACAAGTATCGTGTGATCGGAGGGCTTCTCCGCTAGCCTAGGCTTCATGTCAATGTAGCTGTCCACCGACCTGTCGGCCAACGGCTTCGTGGCCATGATATGATCGACTCTCCATCCGAGCTTCCTCTCTATCGCCTTGGGAACCCTGTAATCGTAGAAGGTGTACTGATGAGGCTCATCGGGGTGATGCTTCCTGAACACATCCACGAAACCCCACTCCACCACTTCCTTGAAAGCCCTTCTCGCCTCTATGTGGAAGTCCACGTGGTTCTTCAGCCTCTTTGGGTTGTGCACATCTATCTCCTCAGGGGCGACATTCATATCGCCGCACCAGAGGATCATCCATTCGGGATCGTACTCCTCCTCAAAGAGCCTCCTCAGGTCCCTGAGCCACTGGAGCTTGTAATGATAGCGCGGGCTGTCTATCTTGTAACCCTGAGGCACGTAGGTGTTCACAACATGTATTCCCCTGTAGACGCCCCTGACCAGCCTGTCTGGATCCCTGCCGAATAGACCGAATCTAACATCCTTCAGCTCCTCCTTGGAAGCGATGGCCACCCCGTTATATCTGCCAGTTCCATGGAAAACCACCCTGTACCCTATGTCCTCGAAGGCCTTCACGGGAAACTTGGTGTCGTCCACCTTAGTTTCCTGCATGCAGAGCAGGTCAGGTTCGTTTTCCTCCAGCCACGGTACGATGATATGCAACCTGGACCTTATGGAGTTGACGTTGTAGGTGGCCACCTTCAGTCTCATCATATCACCGAGGTTCCCCGTTGAATGAAAACCATAAACATGTCTCCCGGCCTAGGGAGCAACGGATAAATGCATTGTCCGTACCATAAACGGGGTGTTTATGTCGTTCGATTACCCTGTCAACGAGTCCCTAGTTAATGGATTATCTGACCTCAAGACCGGGGCACTGTTCAGTCTCATTGCGTATGCGCTCTCGTTCGTAGTCATGCTCATAGCCATGTCCATGATGCCAAGCCTCATGACTCCTGGAATGGCCGGTCCCAAGGCGTTTCCTGTGAGGAGCATGGCTGCGCTCCTAGGCGCACTGACCCTGATAGTGGTTGCGGGAATTGCAGTATTGGTCCTAGCGATCTTAGCCTTCTACAAATTCTACAAAGCCACCGGTCACCTGAAGGAATACGATCCCTCCAGACTGGGCATAGGGAGGACTGGTATACTCATTTCCCTTGCAGGCCTAGGAGTGGTAATCATCGGTGTATTGATCCTCATAGCCTCGTTGGCTGGGGCTGGTGCGTCGATGGGACCTCAGGCTCTAGGGGGCGTACTCGGAGCTATTTTCGCGCTAGTAGGCCTGATCATAATTGCCGCCGTGTTAATAATCATAGGGAGCGTTCTCTTCGGTATAATGATCATGAGGCTCGCTGAGGTGGAGGGCTTGGACCCTGGCTTCAAATGGGCTGGGATTCTGTACATAGCTGGAGTTATCTTGGACTTGATCCCTAATTTAGGAGTAGTAGGAACGATTCTGGGAATAGTGGCCACTGTACTAATCTATACGTACAGTAAGAACAGCCTAGAGGCTCTTAAGAGTGGTATTACGAGTAAGAAGGAAGAGGGTGAGGGTTTAAGCTGAGAGGCTATCGAAAAAGGAGGAGTTGAGATCAGGATCTGCTGAGTGCCTCCTCTATCTCCCTTAGCCTCTTTTCTATCCACTTCTTTCTCTCCTTCAGCCACCTGATCTCCTCTTCTTTGCTTGAAAAGGGATACGCAGGTGGTGCTGGTGGGGAGATCTGTGGTTGAGAGGTCAAGAATCCCAAGGCCTCCTCAACGGTAACTCCTGCCGGGACCGGTATCCAGCTGATCCCAGCACTGGCCAGGGTAGCGGCCGCATTGGGTCCCACATCACTGGCCAGCACGATGCTGACTCCTCTTTCCCGCAGGAGGTTAGCTAGTGCTGGTCCGGCGCCTCCAGGGAGCTGAGCGTAGGGATTGCTCTCGACACTTACCTCCTTCACTCCCTCCTCAGTCTTCTCCACTATGGCTATGTAGGGGGCCCTCCCGAAGAGGAAGGAGACTCTAGACCTCAGCCCCTCAGAGGTGTCCACCGGAACGGCTATTCTCACTGTTCACCACCTTCCAGTTCCTTGAGCCTTCTCTCTATCTCTTGTAGCTCCCGCCTCAGGTACTCCCTCTCCCTCTCCAGCTGCTCCTTCTCACTAACGGGAGCGGTGACGGATTGCTGTGTCGTAGTGGCCGGATAGGTCCATGGCCAAGCTGGGAACGGTATCCCGGATCCGAAGATCTGCCAAGCGTGGACCACCTGACCGCTGGGTGAGAGGTAGAATGCCCATGGTCCAATGCCGCTCCTGCAGGGTCCGATGTAAGTGTATCCCCTAGAGGCCGCAGCGGAGATGACCTGCGGAGCCACCCACCAAGCCCATCCTCTACCCCATCCCCAGCCTCCCCATCCGAAGCCTCCTCTCCTCCATCCCCATCCTCTGCCCCAGCCTCTCCTCCAGCCCCAGCCAGGGCCCCACCAGCCGTAGCCGTACCACCACGCCATATATATCACCACCATAGATAACATAGTAACCTATAAAAATGTAACCTTCTAGGAGCCCTGAGAGGAGATGAGAAAGAGGTGGAGAAGGGGCCTAGGTGCAGGGGGCCCGGGCCTTGGAATATCAGGGCTCTACCCCCTGCTGGTGCTTCTCATGATACGCAGGGGTTACCATCACGGATACGAGATGAAGAGGAAGATAGAGGAGATAACAGGCATTCCCATGCCTCCTGGATTCATTTACGTTACTTTGGGGAGGCTGGAAGCATCAGGCCTTGTTATCTCCACACCCATGCCCTCTGATCCCAGGGGAAAGAAGATTTACAGGCTGACTCCAGCTGGAGAGCAATTTTTAGCCGCTGGGATGGCCGAACTGAGAGGATTGAAGGCCCTGATTGATAAGATTGTTGGGTTCTACGAGGGCAACGAATTTTAGAAATTACCACCTAGACCCTCGATGCCCAGCCAGATGGCTAGAGCGCACCTCCGTATATATGGGAGGGTTCAGGGGGTCTTCTTCAGATCGACCATGAGGGATGTTGCGAGGGAGCTTGGAGTAAAGGGATGGGTGAGGAACTTACCAGATGGGAGCGTCGAGGCTGTTGTCGAGGGAGAGAGGGAAAAAGTGGAGAGGATAGTTGAGTGGGCCCATCAAGGTCCGCCCCTTGCGAGGGTGCGGAGGGTGGAGGTGCGGTGGGAGGATTACAGGGGAGAATTCGACGACTTCAGGATAATGAGGTGATCAAATAAAGAGTGGGGATAGAGTCCCTCACTTCTCCTTCTTCTGGTACTCCTCGTACTTCTCCTCCGCATACTTCTTCACGACGTCCTTGAGACCCCAGCCCACAGCGACGCCGATGCCGACCGCTGAACCTATCGCCGCGCCGAGCACCAAGTACCTGACTATCTCCTCCAGCAGGGTCACATCTATCATCATCTGCCTTAGGCCTATGAGCAGCACCACGAAGTATATCATGAACTTGAAGAGGTTCCCTATTATCTCGGCCCACTCCACCCCCTGCTTCTTGCTCACATCTATGATGAGATCCCCGAGGAAGTCACCCGCCACGAGGCCCACTATTATTATGGCAATGCCCGCGGCCAAGTGAGGCAGGTAGCCCTGTATCCAAGCCACTATCTCGGTGAGCGCTCTTATACCTAGGGTGTCGGAAGCTGCAGCTATGGCCAGTAGGTAGACGAACCACCTAGCGATGATGTCGAAGATCGTAGCGATGCTAACGTGGGTCTTCTCCTCGATGGCCTTACCCACCGAGGTGGACCTTATGGCATCGTCAACGCCTATCTTGTCGAGGACGTAGCTGACCGCCTTCCCGAAGGCCCTGCCAGCGGCCCACCCTATCACTAGGATCACTATAGCGCCTAGCAGCTTGGGAGTCATCTCGACAATGTACCTGATCAGCTCAGCGAGGTAAACCTGAAGCACCTGCATTCATATCACCCGGATCCTTAGATATTTGCTATATTAAAAATTTATTTAGGGAGATCGTAAGACCCATAATATGCGACGTTCGATCCCTTAATTATCATAATAATACTTTTGATAATTTACGTATTTATTCTTTATTATCAAGATACTCCGAAAAAAGGAAGTGAATCGTTAGGAAAGGAGGCCTCCTCGCGAGATCTCTAACGCTAAACAGCTGCGCAGTCCGGCTCGTGCAGACTTATTAAGCCAGTTATCCTCCAATCTGAGGGGAAATATATGAGTGCAAGGAGGAGTATGACCCTTCTAGGACTCAGAGTAGATATGGTGCTGACCCTTTCGCTCATAATAGCGGTCTCAGGGTTCGTTTTCATCTACTTACTTGGTCCTAGTGTCGGTCTGGTCGGAGGAGTAGTGCTAGCATTGCTGTTCAACTTCTTCATGTGGCTCATATCCCCTTACCTAATAAGGACTATGTACAGGCTCAAACCTGTGAGAAGAGAGGAGATGCCATGGCTATACTCCATAGTGGAGATGCTTGCAGTGGAGAGCGGTCTAAAAAGGATGCCTCAGGTATTTATCGCGCCCACCGAGGTACCTAACGCCTTCGCCTTCGGGAGTCCGGTCTTCGGTTACGGCGTGGCCGTCACTGAGGGGCTCCTCAACATACTGGACGAGGAGGAGGTAGAGGCGGTACTGGGCCACGAGATAGGACACATAAAGCACGGAGACATGCATGTGATGATGATCGCTACCGCCCTCCCTGCGATATTCCTGCAGATAGGCAGATGGTTCATCTGGGGATCGATGTTCGGGTACGGGGGTTCGAGGGACAGGGACAATGTCGGATCCCTCTACCTCCTAGGGGTGGCGCTCACCGTGATCGGGTGGCTCCTGTACCTCCTGGCCCTGAGGCTCAGCAGGCTGAGGGAGTTCTACGCAGACGCCCACTCGGCGCTTACCGTCAAGAGGGGCGCAGAGAAACTCCAGCGCGCTCTAGTGAAGATAGCCAAGAACACCGATCCTAAGCTGGGTGCCCAGCTAGCCAGCGCTAAAGCACTCATGATAACTGATCCCACGCAGAGGGAGCTCGACGAGGACCTCAGATCGATCATGGGGAGGGAGGAGAGCTTCTTCGAGAGGATAATGTCCCTGTTCTCCACTCACCCGAGGCTGAAGGAGAGGCTGATGAAGCTGGAGGAGCTCAAGAGGATCTCCGGCTGATACCCCCTTATATTTTGGGATCGGCAGTATAGGCGGGTGAGGGGTTGGAGAAGATAGCGGTTCCCGCGAAGGGTCCTGAGGGATTAAACGCCATAGCCTTTGGACAGCCCTCTTACGCCCCATTCTTCACGATAGTGACGGTGGAGGATTCCGAGATAAAGAAAGTCGAGGTGATAAGGAATCCCGCCTCGGGACTCCTCACTTACAGGGGGCCCAGCTTGGCGTCATGGCTCAAGCACATGGGGGTGACGGTCCTCATCTCCATATCCCTCCCGGAGGACGTGCTCAGGAGCCTCACCTCTTGGGGGATAAGGGCCGTGTTCGCCACGGGCAGGACGGTCAGGGAGATACTCGACGCCTACCTCTCTGGGACTTATAGGCCTCCCAGAGGTGAAAAATCGGGCGAGGAGGGGCTGGTCTGATCACAACACAGGATCTATTTTTCTCCCAGCCACGACAATCGGGTCCCACACTGGAGCGAGCGGTGGAGCGTAACCCACATCAGCAAATATGAGGTCCCTGCTCTTGGGCTTATACGGGAGGAGAGTGGCAGCTACGTTCACCCTAGCCAACGCTCCTTTACCTATGGCTTGGACGCCCATCACTATACCATCCTCGCTAACCACGAGCTTCACCCAAAGGTAGCCGGATCCCGGCATGTAATGGGCCTTGTTCCTACCCTTTATCACCACCCCCTTCACATCGAAGCCCTTCTCCCTAGCCTCCCTCTCGGTGAGGCCCGTGCCAGCCACCTCTATCCCAAATACCTCAGCCGTCCAAGTTCTCACCGCTCCTGGGAACTCGGTATCCTTCCCAGCAGCGTTGGAGCCAGCAACCAGCCCCATCTTGTTGGCTATCTGGGCGAAAGGCATCCAGTCGGGCCTCCCTGTCACCCTGTTTATTGCTTCTACGTTATCGCCAGCGGCATAGACATCCTGCAAGTTGGTCTTCATCTTGGAGTCCACCTTGATGGCCCCGGTCTCACCCACTTCCGCTCCCGCCTCCTTGAGTAGTTCGACGTTAGGCTCAACGCCAGCGAAGACGAGCACCAAATCGACATCCATGGAGGAGTCTCCAGCCTCAACCCTCAGGGCCTCTCCTGACCGCCTCACCTCCCTCACTGGAGTTCCGAAATGGAATTTGACTTCGATTGAGGAGAGAAGCTCCTTCATTACCTCCCCCATGTCCTCATCCAGTCCCTTTGGCAGGGGCCATCCGAAGTACTCGAAGACGTGAACCTCCTTTCCCAGCCTCGCTATGTTCTCCGCGAACTCCATGCCGTTTAGCCCGGCCCCTATAATAGCCACTCTCCTCGACTTGAGGACCCTCCTCCTTATCTCCTCCCCCTCATCCAAGTGATGGGCTGAGAGAACACCTTCGTTGTCTAGACCCGGTATGGGGGGCGACTTGGATCTGGCACCCGTGGCGACGATCAGGACATCGTATTCCAGTTCCCTCACTTCATCCCCCTTCCTGTAAACCACCTTCCTCTCAGCCGGGAGGATCCTCTCGGCAACGGCCTCCAATTCCAGATTGATCCTCCTCTTCTCGACGAAGAAGCTCGGAGGGTAGTACATGAGATCGTCTAGCGACTTTATGACCCCACCGACGTAATAAGGTATACCGCAGAGAGCGAAGCTCACGTACTTGGTCTTCTCTATGACTATTATCTCGCTATCAGGCCTGTGCTTCCTGATCCTACTGGCCGCAGCCATGCCAGCGGGACCGCCACCTATGACAACTGCCCTCATCCTGTCACCGCGCCTCGATGAGGGTCAGTGATTTTAACGTACCCTTCGTTTGAGATCCGGATCATATCAGCTGCTCTCAAAGAGGACGAACTTCAGCCTCCTTCCCCTGAGCTTGACTAGCCCGATCGAGTATCCCACGGATTCCAGCGTGGATAGTAGTCTAGAGATCTCGATCCCCCTATTCAGCCTTATCAGGACCTCTAAGCAATCTGAAGGGCCAGTCCCTGGTAGGAAGGCGTCGGACTCCTTCACCCGGAGGACCTCACCGAAGGGACCCAAGAGCGAGATCACATCATCCATTCGTATGGCCATCGCTGCTAACCACGGTAGGGAGAGATAAGCTGAGGGGGAAGGATGTATTGCGCGCTTATTAAAGCTTCTGGAGCTCCTCTCTTGCCAATTCGACCATTCTGGAGGCTGATCGGATCTTTGCCCTAGCGATCAAGATGTCTCTCTTCTTCAAGGATTCTCTGGCCTCCTCCAAGTTCTTCAGGGCGATCTCATACCTCGCCTTGGCTTTGGAGACGTCCTTTCCCTCCGCCTCCAACAGGAGGATCTCATCGCCCACGGATACAGTGTCTGCATACACATTCTCAAGTTCGTCCTCTAGGGACTCAACCTCCACCTCCTCCTGCCTCCTCATCTCGAGGAGTTCAAGCTCCACATTTCTGATACATTCTGCGAGAAGACGTGAGAAGTCAGTGGCTTCATTCATAGCGGTGTTGAAGCCGTCTAACATCCCATAAGCTCCTCCCACGACCGCCCCAGCTAAGGCGCTCTTGATGCTGTCCACATCCCCAGCGAGGAGGCTACTGGCCAAGCTGGCCAAGCCTCCGCCCATCAGAGCGCCGAACACTCCCTTCCTCAGTATACCGCCGCTCTCCACCTCGTAAAGTATCTTTATGTCGTCTCCCACGGGGGATGCAGCTAGCTTGCCCTTCTCATCCTTGTATTTCACGGAAACTCTAACCAATTCACCTTCAGTTGACTTATCGGTTATGGCCGTTCCATTTAGCGCAAGTTGATTGAAGAGCTTCTCTATGAACAGGTCGAAATACTCGCTCAATCCCTTAACGTGGTAATAGAAGGTAGAGGCAGTGTATTTCATAGGGTATATGTGACGGAGAGCCACATAAATGTTTTAATGAAGGTTTAATTTGTCATGTGATCCCGTTAGGTAAGATCGGAGATACAAAGAAGAATGTCATTGAGAAGGAAGGGGCAGCCATTAGTCGCTGTGAAGATTTTCTTGGAGCATAGCAGTATAACGTACCTTACCCGTGAAGTAGCTAATCTTCCTTTAGAGGGTCCAAGAACGGTGGATCCGTAGATCGCGTTCCTTTCAACTGCCATGTCGGCGCTCCTCCAGATGAGGGCCCTTAGTCCACCACTTGGCACGTATACATTCGCCATGTATTCATTATGCGTGATGAGTTCATCAGGAAGAACTACCCTCACATTATCTCGGAAGACGATAGATAGGCTCAGGAGGCTAAAAGAGGAATTAGGGGTGGATTCTTACGATGAATTGATAAATCTCCTGATAGAAGAGAGAAAGAGGAATCTGATAGAGAGGATTCTGAGATCAACGATACTGACCGAAGATGAAGCAAGGGAGATATGGAAGGTAATCCGGGAGGGGAGGGAGACTTGGTGGAAGAGGTCCTACTAGATACTGATGCTCTCATAGAGCTGCATAAGGATGAAAGAGTGCTGAAGGCCGCACACATATCCTACTACATGAGCATTCCTGTGGTCACCCTGTACGAGTACCTGTTCGGTCTTGCGTACATAGACAAGGATGTGGAAAGGTGGAAGGAGGTTCTGGACTCGCTCTACGAGGTCGTTCCCCTCGATCAGGAAATAATCAAGAAGACCCTACTCTTGGACGTGAAATTGAGTAAGCTAGGACTTCGATTGGAGTTCAGGGATCTGATTGTTGGAGCCTCTGCCCTTGAGCGGAATCTTCCTCTAGTCAAGGGAATGTGAAATACTTCGAGAGGTTAGAAGAGGAGGGGCTGGACCTTGTAGTAATTGAGGGGCTTCTTAAACCATTTGAGGAGCCGACAAACCCGACCAAGGAAAAGGTCCTCGAAATATTGGGGACCTTAGGGGATAACTCGATCCCTCACTCTCTAGACTTGAGGAGGCTTAAAGGTTACCAGGGATTCATTCTGGATAAGATGGGGAAGATCAGGGTTATATAATCGATAGATTGGAAGGGGGATTGTAGTTCACTTCATTGGGTCTAGAGAGAAGGCTTACCGAGGCATCTGAAAAATTGATGATCTTTGCATTGTTCAAGTTTTATTAAGGCAGTGCCTTAATGGAAGATAGGCCCACAGTATCAAATTGTTTTCATATGGCAAGAAAATGCTAATTTGGGCATGCCCAAACTATAATATAAACTTTTATGGGTAAATACCCAAACTGAGCATATACGTGCTCCATCCGGTAGTTAGGGCAACTGCCCTAACATGACAATGCTGGTTTGGGCTAGCCCAAACATGCTAACATTTCATTAGGGCACTACCTAAATGGGAGAGTTTACAATTAAATTTGAGTTAGCGCTGATATTGAGGAAGAAGGATGAGCGTCACGATAACAGAAGACCAGTTAAAGCTCCTAGTCAAGAAGCTAGACTCAGTTAGGTTGGAGTTACTGAGGTTAAGGGCAATGCTTCTTCCAAAAGAGGAGCTGAGTGAAGAGGAGAAAAGGGTGATTGAGGAAGCTAGGGAGGAAATAGCTAAGGGATCATTCGTGGAGCTAGAGGATCTCCTAGAGGAGATGAAGGATTAAATGTTTCGGGTCGTGGTTTCGAGGAGGGCCAAGAAATCACTGAAAAAGTTACCTTGTTTCTACAGGAGGAGGGTGTTGGAGCTCTTTCTCCTCCTAAGGGAAAACCCAATTCCAGCTGATTATTATGATATCAGGAAGCTCAAGGGATATTTTGATACCTACAGAGCTAGGATAGGAGATATTCGAGTTATATACGAGATCTCTTGGGAGGATAGAAGGGTAGATGTCCTCCTAGTGGAGAGGAGGGAGAAGGCTTACAGAGATATCTGAAAATGATGGTCTTTGCATTGCTAATATTTCATTAGGCCAGTACCCAATTGAGTGGCGGCATTAACCCCCCAGAGAAATGCATTACCTAATGCTATCCCCACTATCTACGGACTCACAAGATGAATTTATCAGAAGATTTGAGTATCCCTCCAATCTATGTTACCCTCAATCCTCACAATGGAATGCGATCTTAACTTATGGACATATCCCATCTCCAAACAACTATGATAATTCCAGTAGAGAAGGCATAATAGCAAGTGGTGGGGTTTCCTATAGTGGTTGCTACTAACTAGTTAGAAACAAGCTAAGCTATAGCGGCTTGCTAGATTCAAAAAGTTTATAAAATGATTATCTTTCATCTTTTTCTGAAATAGAAGACTTCTGTTCCTCTATATCTGTAACAGTTGTTAACTGCATCTTATACATCTGGATAATCTCCTCCTCCGTCGTGGCATCCTGAGGTCCCTTATCGTCCCTCCATCCCATGAACCTAGGGAACCTTATCGCCAGCCCAGCGTTCCTCTTCACCTTACCCCAGCCGCAGGTGTGGGTGGGACTGAGCGTTATCTCGTCTCCCAGCACCTGAGCTACCTTCTGAGGGACGAACCAGACGTCTGCCTCTAAATTAGATAATACGCTCGGGTGCCTGTGCTCTATCTTGTAAGGTTCCAGAAGTTTAGGCAGCTCCGCGAGCTCCTCATCGGTGAAGCCGGATCCCATCTTGCACACTGTCTTGAACACATCTTCCTCAGGAGAGTACGCGGCCATGAGGAGGGCGCCGTAGGTACCAGCTCTCTTGCCCTTGCCCCAGAAGGCTCCCACGACCACCAGATCTACCGGCTCCACCATCTTACTTATGTAGCTCCTCTTGAGCTTGATCCAAGACCATCCTCTAGTCCCTGCTTGGTACTGGGACTTGGGATCCTTCACCACTAGCCCTTCGGTGCCCATCTCCACCGCGTGCTCGAAGAACCTCTCCAGCTCCTCTACATCGTTATCCACTACCTCATACTGGACTACCCTTGCTTTCTCGTTCTCCTTCAGCAGATTGAGGAGGATCTTCCTCCTCTCCTCGAGCGGTTCGTCTAGAAGCTCTCTACCGTCTAAGTAGAGCACATCGAACACGTAAGTCACTGTTGGATAGGTCTTCATCGCCTCCTCCACGCCGTACTTCCTCCTCCTGTGCATCAGCTCCTGGAATGGGAGAATCTCTCCAGTGTCAGGGTTCACTGCCACGGTCTCGCTGTCTAGCACGACATCGTGACCCTCCACGGCCTTGGATACAAACTCTCTCACGTCCGGATAAGGTTCAGTAATGTTCTCCAGCCTTCTGGAGAATATCTGGACCTTTCCATCCTTCCAGACGTGGATCTGCATCCTCTCCCCATCATACTTGAATTCCGCGTACACCCTCGGCCCTATCTTATCCATTATCTCTTGGGCGGACCTGAGCCTCTGGGCTAACATGGGCCTGACAGGTATTCCCAAGGTGAGTTTGATCTCCTCCAATCCCTCAAAGCCCCTAGCCGCCACTATCTTCGCTATCCTACCAATGTCGGGGAAGATGTTGTACTTCCTCTCTAACTTGTCCCTGAAGGCCCTCCCCTTGAGGAAGGCTTCCGCTAGGGCGTCCAAGACTGTCATGTCCCTCACTCCAAGCCTCAGCCTCTCCGTCACCACTCTAGCTATGTATCTGGCCTCTAGGGGCTTGGCATCGCTGAACAGTCCGGCTAGCAACCTTATCTTGGCATCTTGGGCCTTCTCACCTGCGATCTCTGCTACCCTCCTTAGGGTGTCGAAGACCCTGTTCACGGTGAGGTCCTCGGTGAAGAAGGACTGGGCCACCTTGTTCTCCACGGCCCACTCGGCCAGCTTCCCTATATCACCCAGCTCTGGATACTTGGCCTCTAGCTTGTTCTGAGATATGCCCGTGGCCATCGAGAGGGACTTGAGGAGGAGCTTCTCCCCTACCCCGAGCTCGACTCCCTCGTAGGCGGGAGCTATGCTTCCAAGCGTGAGGTAGACCACTTTATCCAGTATCTCCGGAGGAGTCTCCAAGAAGAGCTTCTTGAGGTAGTCTATCATCTCTAGCCTGCCGGATGTGGCTTCTATCCTCTCGTAGTACTTCGCCACCTCAATGAATAACATGTCCCTCATCTACTCCACCTTCACCCTCCTGAAGCCGACCTCCTTTGGTGGAGCGACTATCTGGAGTATCCCGTTGGTCAGCCTCGCCACCACCCTGTCAGGATCTATGGGTATCGGGGTCCTAATCAGCTTCCTGTACCTCACGGTCGCTCCCCCGACCTTCGACGTGGCCTCCACCAGAATGGCATCCTCGCTTGCTCTTATGACGAGCTCCTCCTTCCTCACCCCGGGAAGGTCCATTGTTATGACTACGCCCTCCTTAGTAACCTTGACCTCGTGGAGGGGCTCCTCCACATCCCTAACAGAGAAGTATCCCCACCTGACCTCCCTGTAGAACCAATCCATACGGCATCCCCCCTCAACCTATATACATGGGAGCCGGGGCCTCCTTCGCCGTCTGGACGGTCTTGGCCATCAGTTCCTTCAGTTTGAGCCTTATCGTCTCTGATTCGGCTTCCAGCTGGCTTATATCGACATCGAAGCCCAAGATAGGCTCTATGGCCTTGAGGACCTCTGCAGCTGCTCCGGGATCTGGATAGGCGGCGAAGCTCTGCACCATGAGGGCCGCAGCCGGAACTCCCCTCCTGCTAGCTTCCCTGAGGAAGAAGGCCGCGTATCCACTCAAGTACCCCTCCTTCATCAGCTCACCACCCATGCCCTCCGCCAAGGACTTGGCCTCCTCGCTGCTGAATACGGCCATTACCTGAGGCTTCTCCACCTTTATTCTATCCTCCTCGGGGACTCCTCCCATTACTATCGCTAGCTTGGGTCTCTTCCTGGCGATCCAGTCCAGTACAGATATTGTAAGCTTCAGGAGGGGGTCTATGGGGAGGGGTACTTCGGCCTTGACCACATACAGCCCCTTTCCCCCGTAGATCTTGACGGTGTGCATGGCGACGCCGTCCTTCACGCCTATGACAGGAGGAAACAGGGGAGAATCTATCCTGCCGACCTCCTTAAGGTCAGCGACCTTGATGAGGTGATCGGCCGCTATTATGCTCACGAGGCCGGCACCGGGAACCGCCAAGATGAGAATGGGGTTCTTTACCTCCGGCGCGGTCTCGACGATCTCGACGCTCATGATAACCCTCAGTAAAGAGAGAGGTCGTGAGCTTTAACCTTATCCGGTCAGTCCCTCGGATCCAACGACTTATCCAAGGGGATGGGAGGTTCCTTCATGAGATACTCGTCGACTTTATCCCTCATCTCCTTCCTCCTCATCTGATGCTCCTCGATGAAGGGGACCAGCACCTCTATAGCCCTCTTCTTCGCCAGCTTACATCCCTCCTCCGGATCGTTGAAGCAGACCTCCCATATGGAGAAGAAGGACTCATCATCCGGATCGAAGGCCCTCAGGTAGGACAGGGCTGGGCACCTCCTCGGAGGACCACAGGCGGATCCCTCTATCTTTTCCCTCACCACCTCGGGCGGATCGGTGAGGAAGATGGCTGACTCGGGATACCTGGTCCCCATCTTGGGCTCTCCCTTAAGTCCAAGGAGGAACTTGCTGTGGATCATTCCGGGCTTCCTGAGCCCCATCTTATCCGCTATGAGTACGGAAACCCTCATGAGCGGGTCCTGATCCACTGCCATGGGTACAAGGGCGCGGTAAGGTTCGTTCAATTCCATCTCCATCATGAGGGCGGGCATCGACTGCACTACGGAGTAGAAGGCCACTCCCACGTTCCAAGAGTCGTCTATCTTTACCAAGTTCTTTAGCTCGGACAGAGATATCCTCTTGGCCAGCTTGAGTGTGAGAGGATAGAGCCATGAAGCTACCTGCGTGTCCCAGATTATGTGGGTCCTCTTCTCATCGAATCCCAGCGCTACGAAGTCCAAAGCGTTGCCCAAGGCGTACTTCCTCACCTGTTTCAATCCCAGATCGGGCCTCAGGACGAACTTCTCGTCGTCAGATATCTGGAAGAAGAAGTGGAGACCTAGCCTCTCCTGCATCCATTTCGCGAGGTTCACTGGTATGAGGTGGCCTATGTGCATCGGGCCCGATGCACCACGGCCTGTGAAGATGTAGACCTTGGCTCTGTTGTACTTGAGGTCCAGAAGAGCGAGCCTAAGGAAGCGATGGGCGTAGAATATGCCCCTAGAGATGAGGTAGTGTTCCTCCCCGAAGACCTCTTGGAAGAGGTTCCTAACCTCAGTCGTCACGACATCCAGCTCGAAGAGGGAGATCAGCGAGTTGTAATCTACCGTATCTCCACTTACCTCCCATGGCGTTATCCTGAAGCCGGGAATCATGTCATTCACCCAGTATTATCCTCTTCAAGTCAGGGAAGCTGTGCACATCCCCATCGGGATGAAACCTGAGGGTCCTGATCTTCGGGTACCTCCTCCTGACCCTCTCTAGCATCTCCTCCTTATCATCCACGAATACCGTCTCTTCCTCCTTCACTCCCTTGGGGGTGAAGTGATTCAGTATCTTCTCCATCATTCGATCCTTCTCTGGGTGGGGCTCTATCATCAGCAGGTCGAAGTATCGATCAAGTTGAAAGGTCCTCAGGACAGCTATTGCCTTATCCGGCTCGTTCCAGCTGCAGGTGGATAAGTAAATCCCCTTATCCTTGGCCCTCTCCAGGAAGTCCCTGACCCCTTCCCTCAGAACGACCTTGTCGCCAGAGGCGTCGACTAAGGTCCTCTCGTCGACCCTCCTGAGGGGAAGGGCGAGGGAGGTGGCGTCGTGATGATCCCAGAGCACCTGATCAAGGTCGAGAACTATCAGCTTCACCCTGTTCGGCATCCTCTATACCCTCTACTTCCCCTCCCTCCTCGATCAGGAGATCCTTAAGCTTTTCCAGCGCTGCTTCCACGATCCTCTCTGCCTCATCCCCTTCAGGAGATGAGGCGGTGATGTTTATCTTCAGCACGGGCTTTCGGATCTCGTGGCCATGAGGGTGGCTCTTTATGTAGACAGGGAATTCCTTCATCACCCTCTCAATGAGAGGAGCGGCAGCCGATTCTGGCACTCCTCTCACCACCAAGTCCTTGCTTACGTAGTGGAGGGGAGGAGCCCTCTCCCTGATCAGGGGTTCAACCCTCTCGAATATGTCCTTCATCTCCTTGGGAACGCCAGGCAGCACTATTATCAGCGCGTCCCTCTCCCTGACCAAGATGCCCGGTGCCGTTCCCACTTCGTTCTTTATTGGTTCGGCCCCTTCAGGCATCATAGCCATCTTCACCCTGTGCTCTGTCATGGGGAGGTTTCTCTCCCTGTACTTCTCCTCCACCATTCTAAGTGCTTCCTCGTTCACCACATGCCTCCTCCCCAGCGCCTTGCTTAGGCACTCTGATGTCTTGTCATCGAACGTGGGACCCAGCCCACCTGTGGAGATCACTAGATCAGCTCCCCTATCAAGAGCGGTCCTGAACGCCCATACGATGTCATTACAATCGTCCCTAACGGCTATAGCGGCCCTCACTAGGTATCCATCTATAGTGAGCTTCCTCGCAAGCCAGCTTAGGTTCGTATTCACTATCCTACCGTTCAGCAGTTCATTCCCAACAGAGATTATCCAAGCCTCCGGCAATCTCACCCATCAGCACCTCCTCAAGTCTGAGGATCCTCCTCTTCGACCTGATCAGTAGTGAGTTGGCCCTCTCAACTATTAAGGGGATCGCATCCTCCCTGAAGATGTCCACACCGGACAGCCTCAGGGGAGCTTCCATCCTCTCGGTGCCTATTGCCTCCAAAGTGATCCCGTCCTCCGATGCGGAGATTATCCCGGCCCTCTTGAAGCCAGCCGACCTCAGCAGTCCCAGCAGGTGGAAGGCCGCCTTCACGCTGCAGACCGCTATATGAACTATAGGGGGGAGGACTGCAAGCCATATGGAGTCAGCCTTATCTTCCAGCGTCTCCGTCAATTCTCTTGGAGTTATAGGAGAGTGCCACTTCCCCAAGGTCCTGATGCCGAACTTTTCTCCGGGCTCGTTGGCCGCATACACCTGAATCCTGCCAGAGCAGCTGCTGGTGGTGAAGGCGTAATCCAGCGAGTTTATGATGTTAAGTAGCGAGATAACGTCCTCGTCCACCCTCCCCGCCTCCATATGCGATCTAAGCTCAGCTAGAGTGCTTTCCCTCCTTCTGACCCAGAGTTTCCTGTCCACGGACAATGTCATCTCTAAGGAATTCAAAGCCTTCTACATTAAAGGTCACTGCGGTGAGAGGCCCCAAAGTTATATTATCTTGATCTCCTTACCCTCCGATTGGAGATGAAGGAGAAACTTCTGGGTTTCCTCTTGATCGTGATCTCTGCCGTAGCAGCCGCGCTATATATTTACCTGCTTTTCCTGGCGCCAGAGCCGATCCCGACCCTCACTTTGAAGCTGACAGCTCTCTTAATCGTATTAGTGCTGCTGGTGGTTCTGGGATGGATCGGTTACGTGTTGCTCACTGCCGGATCGCCGGAGGATGTGGAAAAGCTAGCAAAGGAGTTGGAGGAGAGGGGAGAGCTGGCCTCGGAGGGTGGTTGAGTGGAGTACGTGACGAGGTGTCCCTCCTGCGGTAGGGAGTACGATGACCCACTCAGGTTCAGGTGCAACTGCGGATCTCCGCTCGATATCCCCATGCAGCCGGGGGAATTCAGAAGGGAGGACTTGGTAGATACTGCCTCCATGTGGAGGTATGTGAACTTCTTTCCATACATAGAGAAACGGAGTATTGTCACCTTGGGGGAGGGGTGGACTCCCCTCCTGAGGTTTGAGAGCAATGTATACGTCAAGATGGATTTCCTCAATCCTACCGGCTCTTTCAAGGATAGAGGGGCGTCGACCATAATCTCGGCTATTCGCGATCGAGTTACAGGGTTCATAGCTGAAGACTCGTCCGGAAATGCCGGAGCTTCCATAGCAGCCTACGCTGCGAGAGCCAGAATTAAGGCGAGGATCTATGTGCCAGCGAGCATCTCTGGTCACAAGATAGATCAGATAATGGCCTACGGGGCCGAGCTGGTTAGAGTCGAGGGGAGTAGAGAGAGGGTATCGGAGGAGGCTATGAGGTCCGAGCAGGGGAAGGTGTACGTGGGTCATGCGTGGCACCCCATCTTCAGGGATGGGATGAGGACCCTCGCCTACGAGATAGTGGAGCAACTCAACTGGACCCCACCGGACAGGATTTACGTCCCGGTATCTTCGGGAACTGGACTCTTGGGTATTTTGGAGGGGCTCAAGCATCTGGGCGGTCCTTTCCCTGAGGTGGTAGCCTGTCAGACCGAGGTAGTGTCTCCGCTCTATCATAGGTTCAGGGGCGAGCCATACACTCCACCTGAGAGGCTGAAGACAATAGCAGATGCCTTGATCGTGACTAAGCCTCCCCTGCTAGATCTCATGGTGGAGAAGCTCCGAGAGATGGGAGGGTCCGTTGAGGTAGTTGGGGAGGAGGAGATAGCAGATGCCTTCCATCAACTAGCTAGAAGGGGAATATTCGTGGAGCCGACCTCAGCTGTTCCCCTCGCCTGCTACAAGAAGCAGGTCGAAATGGGAGGGGTGGATCGGGGGGATAGAGTCGTCCTCTTACTCACTGGCTCTGGACTGAAGACGACGCCCAGCATCATTAAACAGTTATTGTCGTAGAGGGAGGCCGAATCTCCGGGAGCTTTGGGGAGGAGCCTCCATGGATGGGAGGGGAATATTCACCCTCTACATCAACGTGAGCTCATCAGCTCCCTGATCCTCTGAAGTATCCTAAACCTCTCCTCTCTCCTTCTGTCTGCCTCCGGATCGCCGTCTTCCATGGGCGGAATCCTCCTAGGTCCCTTCTCCCCCATGGCCACGAAGACCATGTAAGAGGTGGTTGCGTGTCTCAATCCCTCGGGCTTCTCCACCAGCGTTTTCACCGAGATCTCCATGGATGTGTTCCATACCTTGGTGATCTTGGAGTAGAAGTGGACTACATCCCCCTTCCTCATGGGGGTGTAGAAGGCAAGCCTGTCCAAGCAGGCAGTAACTGCTGGACCTCTCGAGTACTTTAGGGCGGTTATTGATCCTACCTCATCCAAGAGGAATAGAAGGTACCCCGCGTACATTAGGTCCGCGTTCACCAGATGCTCCTCTCTAACTAAAGTGCTCGTGACAAGTTCATAGCCCTCCACATTCACATCCTGACCCCTCTGCCCCCTGTCAGCTATCCTCTCCTTGACGTTTTCATAGAATTGCCTCCCCATCTCAGTCCCTATTATGCCTACGGGGAGTTCTCTGGGCCTCCCCTTACCATCCACCGCCACATAGGAGAGCATGGAGAAGGTCGCTGGCTTTCTCTCACCTGATACTGGATCCTCAGCCCACACCTCCACGCTCACGACGATGCTATGCTTGGAGGTATGTTCAGCCCTAGCCCTGTAGATGGCCAGCTCCCCCGGCATTATCGGGGAGAGGAAATGGAGGTCATCCACGTATCCCAGAACAGCTGGCCCCCTAGCGAGCCTCACGGCAACGGTTGATGCGGCGTCGACTATCCACCTCATCATCCAGCCGCCGTAAAGGGTTCCGTAAGCATTGAGATGAGCGCTCCTCACGAAGCGAATGAACTCCATCTCCGTGTCTTCGGGTCGGAGGTGCATGCGATCCCCCATTCAATGGAGACCGGGCCTTAAAAGGACATGGAAATCACAATATTGAAGGTCCCTCCTATTTCGCGGGTGTCGCCTTGAAGGTCAGTACCGTGGAGGAGATGAGGGTCCTCGATTCCACCGCCATGGAGAGGTACGGAATCGATCAGGATCTCCTCATGGAGAACGCTGGAAATGCGCTCTTCTTCGTGATAGAGAAGGAGCTTGGGGTCCGAGGCAAGAGATTCGCGGTGGTCGCTGGCTCAGGAAACAACGGTGGAGATGCTCTTGTGGTGGCCAGGAAGCTCCACTCCAATGGTGGTGAAGTCAGGGTCTACTTGGTGGGAGACCCGGCTAAGTTCAGGGGTTCCGCCAAGAAGAACTACGAGATCGCGGAGAAGATAGGTCTGGAGATGCACAAAGTCAGGGACGAGGGCATAGAGTCCCTCATCGAGGGGTTGGAGTGGTCCGACGCGGTGATAGACGGTATCTTCGGCACAGGCCTGGCCAGGGAGGTTGGGGGGATATACAGGGATGCGATCCTGGCCATAAACTCCTCTGGAAAGGTGGTGTTCGCTGTCGACATTCCCTCAGGTATAGGGGGAGACGACGGGAGGGTTTACGGAGTCGCGGTCAAGGCCGATTACACAGTCACCTTCGGCCTGCCCAAGCTTGGTAATGTGCTCTACCCTGGTTACGACTACTGCGGCAGGCTCTACGTGTGTCACATATCCTTCCCCCCGGAGATGTACTCCCACTTGAAGACGGAACTGAATGACCCCCTACTCTTACCGGAGAGGGTGAAATGGGGACATAAGGGTACCTTCGGGAAGCTGCTGACCGTAGCAGGGGCCCGGAACTATTACGGGGCTCCTTACTTCACTGCCCTGTCGTTCATGAGGGCAGGAGGCGGTTACTCTAGGCTCGCGGCTCCCGAGTCCATAATACCCCACATAGCATCGAAGGCCAGCGAGGTTGTGTACATCCCCCTAAAAGAGACCAAGGCCGGGTCCATCTCCATGGAGAACGAAGACTACATACTGGAGGTCATAGATAGGTATGACATAGATGTGGTGGCGCTCGGCCCGGGCACCTCCCTGAACGAGGAGACCCAAGAGCTGATAAGGAAGTTGACATCGCGCATAGACAGGCCAGTCATAATAGACGGAGACGGACTCACAGCCATCTCGAGGGATCCAGAGGTCCTAAAGAGCAGGTCAGCGCCCACCGTGCTAACCCCCCACATGGGAGAGATGTCCCGTCTAACGGGTCTGAGCGTGGCGGAGATAGATTTGGATAAGGTGGGTGTCGCTAGGAGATTTGCCAGCGAGTACAACACTTACTTGGTGCTGAAGGGGGCTCACAGCATCATCGCCTTCCCAGACGGCAGGGTATACCTTAATATGACCGGAAATCCGGGAATGGCGACCGCTGGCTCTGGAGACGTGCTGACTGGCACGGTAGCAGCGATGTACGGGATAGGGTTCGAGGTAGGGGAGGCGGTGAGGATGGGGGTCTTCGTCCACGGGTTAGCGGGCGATATAGCTGCCGAGGAGCTGGGAGAGGATGGAATGACCGCAGGCGATATAATGGCTTACCTGCCGCGGGCAATGAAGCTGCTAAGGGAGGATTTAGAATCGGTAAGGAGGAAGTACTCGTTAGAGATCGTCTGAACTTCAAAGCAGACAGGTATTAGATCTCATTGGTAGCTCCTCAGATTCATCCCATCTCTCCGATCTCTTTATTTCTCTCTTTCGTTCTCATGCACCTGTTCCAAGATCTTCCTGACGCCTAGCTCGTCCACCAAGAAGACCCCTTGTCTCATGTCCTCTACCACAGGCGCCCTTTTCCTAACCAATCGTAGAAGATCGCTCATTCTAAGAGGAATGGGTTCTATGCCTGGTCTAAGAGGCTTCTCTACTAGATCGAATCTCCGGAGGGGGTCGTCCGGGAACTTGTTCGAGATTATCACCACATCGATATCACTCCATTCATTGAAATATCCCCGTGCGGTTGATCCTATAACGATCGCGGTGAGAGGACGCAGTTCCTCGAGGGATCTAACGAACTCCATAGCAAGTTCTATTCTCTCCTTCTTCCTTCTTTCAATGACTTCCATCTCCCTTCAACGAACTTTAGTACCCTTCTTGCATAATAAATTGCCTCCTCTGCCTCTTTTCTTGAGTAATATTCGAAAGGGGCGCCTTCACTCCACATGTCCGCGTATCTAGGAGCTGTATAGAACTTGTCAAGCCTCTTACAAAATTTCTACAATTTCTTCAGATACATTACCGAGCTCCACTACGAGTTTATAGACCACATGCCCATATTTAGGCCTGCCAATTCCCCAGAGAAGGGCCTTCACCGCAAACTCGGCCGCTTGTTGGGACTTGAAGCAGGCCCAATTATAGTCCCCACCAGAGAGATCTCTCTTCGCTGATTCTAGCGTCCTTTTCGCCATAGTTATCCATTTATCATACTCCTGTTCGTCTAGCATCTTGTAAGTCAATTAAGTCAATGAGGGAAAGTTGTATAAGGTTATCGCCCTGCAGGAGTTGTTTCCATGTCATGTCAGCGCTCACTATGAAGAGCATCTTGTCTACGCGAAAAACTACATATCCTCTAAACGAGAGGAGAGGTACTCCGTAGAAAACAGGAGAGAGGGCCTTCAAAACTGGGTATCTGATCCCTCGAATACTAACTCAACCCACACCTTGCAAATTCAGTCCATGTCTGTTATAAAACTCCGCCAGTGCAAGGATAGGCAGCTTCCTCAGTCGCCTCTCTCCTTTGTCTTAAAGGGAAGTAGGAAGGATCCTCCTCAATAACAGCGTCTACCTAAAAAGAAAAACGGAGGAAAGGTAGCTACCGGATCCTAGCTACCGAATCCCCCCTTCTCCTTGTCCTCTTTCTCATCGAGTATAGGAAAAGTACAACAATGAGCAGGAATGCCAATCCAGCCATCGCGGGCAATGTCCCCTTGAGTTCATCCATGGGAGACTTGGAGACAGTTGTGACCTCAGGGGTACTTTCGGTAGTAGTCTGGGCCTCCTCAGCACTTGAAGATGTTGTGTATTTTGGTTTAGTTTCAGTCTTCTTGCCCGCCTCCTTAGCTTCGGTCCCAGTCGGGGCTTTCGTCTTAGTATAGCTCGGCTCTGAGGTAGTGACCAATACCTCTTTGCTCTCATTTCCTATAGAGCGCTTCACTTCTTCTGAGATCGAGTGGCTCCCGCTGAATTCATTAACGCCCTTAATTCCTGCCTCAGAACTAGAGTTACTAGTCTTCACGAGTTTAGGTGAGGAGTAGCCGAGAATCAGGACATCGGATCTTCCTGTACCTTTAAGGCCGCCTTCGGTCCTGTAGAACACCTTAGCTGTGTTCTTCAATAATCCTGGGTACCTTACCCTCGCCTCGAACTCTATTGTGACTGTCTCGCCGGGATCTATGGAATCTATGTGCCACTTGAGTATCCTGTCTCCTTTGAATCTCTCCACCTCTCTCCCCGGTAACTTAGTCACTTTTATGACCCCAGTCCCCGGTGGAAGTTCGCTCGGATGCTCAGGTTCGGGGTATCCGGGAGAGCTTCTCTCAAAGGTCATACAGCACGGAAGTATGTCCCACACCTCAACATCCACGATGGGGATGTTCCATTCATTTTTGATCGTTATAGTGAACTTGACCGTGCCGTTAGTGCTGACTTCCCTTAGGCTGGCCCTTTTATAGAACAGGACACCCCCCTTCTCTCCCCTAACGGTCACTGAGGCCGTGTCGTTCACCCTCACGATTCCATTCTTGCCGATCCCAAGTACGCCTCCCAAGTCCGTCAGCTCCCCACTGGCACCTGGAGAGAGTTCAGCGGAGAACTCCATGAGGTAGGACTCACCGGGGTTCAGGGTGAGCGATGTGTTCCAGATCAGATCCCCATCGGATATGCTGGGATCATCCACGCTAGTTCCGTTCAGCTTCGAACTCCCGCTTACGTATGTGAGACCCTCAGGCAGCTCGTCGGTGAAGTTGAGCTTCTCGATCACCGTGCACGTGGGATTGTGGACTAGCAGCTTGAATCCGACCGCACCACCTGGCTTAAGGTACTCCGGTTCAGCCATATTGACGAAGTCCAGCTCCTCGACCACATTCACATCGTCCCGAGCCTTCCTCCCCTCCGTGGTGAATGGATCTCCGGGATTCACGTAGGAAACTGTGGCGTTATTGTTGAAGCAGCTGCAGGCTGAGAGTTTAAAGGCTACAGAGACCGTCCATTCCTCTCCCGGCCTCAACTCACCTATCTCCCAAGTTATCACGTTTCCAGAGACGTCGATCGGCGTCACGCTTGCATTCAAGAACTCGAAGCTGTCGCAGAACACATCTCTGAGGACGGTCTGGTAGACGGTCCCGTTGCCTTCGTTCGCGATAGTTATGGTGGTTATCGTGACATCCCCGAACCTCAGTAGTTTGGGATCAAAGGACTTGCTAATAGTCAGGTTCGCCTCGCTCTTGACTATCTCTGTAGTCACCTCGTTGCTGTACTCGCTCTTCGTCTCGACCCCGTTGCTCCAAGAGTAGTAGCTGGGGTTCGACTCGTTGCCATCAATTAGCACATCGCCGGCCCTCACAGGCGACCCGCCTGAGTAGTAGTATTTCACGCGAGCGTATATCGTGACGTTAACCTCCGCATCAACCAGCTTGCCGAAGGCAGCGGTGACCGTATACCTCCCACCACTCTCCGTGATGCTGGTCGTTCCCGTTACGAGGCCCGTCGCATTTATCCCTCTGGCCGTGGCGTTTATCACCTCAAGGCCATCAGGTATCGTATCGTGGAACTCCACATCCTCCGCCCAAGTGCCTTGAGGCATCCTGAAGGTGACGTTGTACATGATGGTCTCGTCAACTCTGGCCCTGCTTCTCGTCGGATCGTTTGGATCCGGTGGTGGCGTCTCGGTGGAGAGGACCACCTTGCTGACCTCGGGGTCTTGGGAGTAGACTGTCGCGCTTGCCGGTCCTGTGGAGTAGGTCCTCTCCCCATCAGGAGCACCCGGTCTGGATGAGTAGCTCACGGCGAAGGAGTTCACCGCTCCGTAGCTCAGTGGAACGTGGGGGAGGGCCTTAGCACCTATCTTTATTTCCACCAGCTCACCAGGCTCTATCCTCGCGCTCGAATCGTCGCTAGGCGTGATGAGGTGGATCTTGAGAGTACCGTTGGTCTCGTAGTAATCGAGATCGTAATCACTCTGGGATAGGGTCCTGTCCCCTACCTTCACGTAGCTGACCTCCGGAACATCTCCCTTGAGCTCTGGAGGTAGTACATCAGTGACATTCGTGTCGTAGGCAGTTGTGCTCCCGGAGTTGCGGAAACGGAGCAGGAACCAGCTCACCTGTCCTCCCCTCAGGTCGGATAGGCTGATCTTGCTGAGATCGCTCAGCTCCGGCTCCCCAACCGTGATGGTTACGGTCGCGGGGCCCACGTCCTTCTCGTTGGAGTCGCTGTCCAAGTAGGTTAGGAGCGCCTCGTTGCTCAGGGTCGTCCCATCCACATTGCTCGGATGGTCCTCCACGGTGGCGCTGAACCTTATGTAGGTGTTCACCCCACCGCTATTCGAGTTGGTAAATGAGCCGAAATCGAAAACCAGGATCTCGGTGGTTCCTGTGTCCGTGTGAGAGAAGAAGGGTGGTGATTCTCCTGGCGTGTTGGAGAATGTAACCCCACTCGGCACCTCCACATCCAGATCATTGGAGTAGAGGAGGCCCTCTGCTAGTGTGTCAGTGACCTTCAGATCGCTGGTGGATCCCTTCGGGGTACCAATCGTTATCTGGTACCTAACCTGATCCCCTGGAGCGTATCTCACCTTGGGAGCGAGGACATCCTTCTCCACGTTGGGCGTACCGACCGTGATAGAAGCTGGATCACAAGCCCTTATGTCATTGGGCGAGACCCCGTTCCCGATCCTCTCCCCATTCTGATCTCCCGGATCACCGGGGATCTCGTTCCAGCTTCCCCTATCTCCGGGGGTGGTTGTACCGTTGGCGCAGGCCTCTATCTCTATCTTCTGACCGAAGATCGCATTGGGTTGGAGCACCACCCTGAAGGTCACGTTGATCCATCCTCCGGGCTGGAGGTACGAGGAGCGCAGTTTCAGTTCGCCGGAAGTGGATGAGTCTGTTATAGAGCCAGCGTTGGACGAGTCGATGCTCATCACTTGGAGATCGGAGAACTCGGGAGGGAGTGGTGATAATATATTCAGATCGTAGGCTGGGCTCGAGGTCGATGTGTCCAAGTTGGTCACGTTGATGTGGAGCACGACCTCGTCCCCGCTCCAACCTACCGTTACCGGGTCCGCGGTCAGGACCGACCAGAGCTGGGGTTCAACGACGGTCAGAGTGTGCTGTACCTCTTCGCTGTAAACGTAATCGTTGGAGGCATTGGTGTACCCTATCTTGAAGGAATCGACCAGCTGGCTACCGGCCCGATTCTCAGCCAGATTGAGCACGAGGAGCTTCACCCGGACAGTTATGGTCTCCTGTTTCGCGTCGTCGTTGGTGTTTGTAACGTCGCCCAAGTAGAAGGCTAACACGTTGCCCGTCTGAGTTGGGGTGATCTCGGTCCAAGAGCCCGGAGTGAGCGTGACCTCACTGCTGGATACCCCTCCCTTGTTGGTGGTGATGTTCGCGTTCATGAATGACATCAGAACGTTTGAGTTGCTCGGCAGTATATCGTAGAAGGTCAGGTTTTTGATAGCACCCTCCGGTACGGATGTCGTCAAATTGTAGATCATTATCTCTCCTATCGTCACCTTGCTGTCAGTCGTGGTGGGCTCGCTGGTGTCGACCAGCTGCTTGGTCAGGACCGCCTCGCCAATGTCCAGCGTGGCCGAACCCTCAGCGGAGTAGATCCTCTCCCCGTCCAAATGGCCAGGCATGCTGCTCCCCTCCGCCTCGGCCACGTTGTTATAGCTGGAGAGGGCAGTCACGTCGTCCCTCAGCTTCGCGGCGAACCTGAAAGTGAGGGTCTCCCCTACATCTATCCGGTCACCAGAGTAGCTCACCTCACCAGTGCCAGAATTGAAGTCGTATGTGAAGCCAGCTGGCGTCAAGACCTCTGTAACTGTGTTGAGATCAAACACATCGTCATCGAGCACGTCAGAAACGTTCACCTCGTAGGCTGGGCTCTGCCCGTTGTTAGTGAGAGTTAAAGTAACCTCAACCCAGTCGCCAGCGTCAGCGACCGTGACGTTGAAGGCCTTAGACAGGACGAGGTGGGGCTCTACCACGTACACTTCCTTCTGGGCAGTTACCTGCTTGCCTCCATCCCAAGACAGGGAGACTTGGTTTACCTTCTCCCCCTTACTCGGGTATCCCACATTGCTGGGATCATCCAGCACCTTCAGAGCTAGAGTTACGTAGAAGTAATCGTTGCTGGGATCGTTGTCCGCGTTCACATGCGTTACACCGCTAAAACTCAACGTCAGCTTCCTGTTCACCTCATCCACGTTCACCGTTGGAGTAGGCAGGTTCCCGTTTAATGTGGTGCTATCTATCTCGTGAATCAGGTAGCCGAAGCCTTGGGGCCACGTATCCTCCAACACCATGTCCTGAATGTCCCCTTCAGGCAGGGTTATCTTGATGCGGAACATGACCTCCTCCCCTATGGCCAAGTCATCACCTGAGGTATCGAGATTAGATGTGGACTGGACCTCCTTCACCAGCTCCGGGTCCTTTATCTTCAAATCAGCCGTGTACGTTCCGGTGAAGGTCTTCTCGTAATCGCTGAGTCCCGGTAAGGTGGTATACTCGTAATTCAGGGTGTTTTGATAGGTCTCTCCAGCTTCCACCGTATCATTCAAGTTGAAGGAGAAGTCTATCGTGACCTTCCTGTCGGAGAGAGGCGGTGATGTTCCTCGGCCTGTCCACCTCGATAACCAAGCTCCCCGATGAGATGCTCCAAGAGACGGTCGTGTCCGGCGGAACGGTCCGGGTCACCTCCTGAAGTGTCCCCAGATCTGCGTGAATGTCAGTTAGGGTGTCGGTGACTTCGATGTCGAAAGCATCCGCTGCTCCCTCGCTCACTATCTTAACCCTCATTATCACCTTGTCTCCCCCGTCCTTGCTCGATATGCTGGAATAATCCTCGTTGAAGAACGCCTTGGTGGCGGTAACCTTCGGGTCGCCACCTCCACGTCGTAGGTGGACGTTAGTTCAGGCCCGGGGTTCCCGTTCCAGTCCATGCTGACCCTGTTGGTCCTAGTCCAAGTGCTAGCAGATGGCGTCCAGCCCGCGTCCTTGTCCACTCTGGAGTGCACCTTTGTCAGGAAGGAGTTGTCCCCCGCATCGTTGTTGTTATTAACGATCACATCTCCGGAGAAGGTTAAGGTGACGTTCCTCGAGCTAGGATCGTAGTTAACGGAGTAAGAGGGCAGGCTACCTCCGAATCCTGTAGAATCCAGCTCCACCGACCCGTCGTAGGTGAAGCCCTCCGGCAACGTATCGTTAATGATGAGACCCGACGTGGTCCCCCCAGGCAGTGTCACCCTTATTCCGAAGACCGCTTCCTCACCCACAGCAAGGATATCGTCTGGCGTGAAGCTCTGATCGGTCGATTCAAGGTACTTCTCGATGGATGGCTGCGCCACAGCGACTTTGGCATCGTCCGTTGGAGGGTCGTTGGGATCGACGAAGTTCTCCCCTCCATCAACGGAGGAGTAGCTTGTGATGCTCCCGTTGTTAATGAGGTCTTGGAGAGGATACACGCTCTGGGTGAGGGTGAGATCGTACCTCAGCACTACGCACGAGTCCGGAGGCAGGACAACATTATCGTTCAGTGAGAGAATGATCTCCTCAGGGTTAGTATATGAAGGGCTCACCGTGAGGGTGTAAGTTGAGGAGGGATTCCACTCGGTAGCTCCGTCGCAATCGTAAACATGTAAGTTCTGGAGGTCTTGTAGGTAGCCTGCGCCGGGAGGCTGTACCTCATCCTTTATCACCACATCGTGAGCGTCGCTGTGGCCCTCGTTAGTCACTTTCACCTGGAAGGTGACGGTATCTCCAGCATCGGCCCCCGAAAGATCACCGTTATCTATGGCTTCCTGAGTAGAGGCCACCACCTCCTTGCTCAGGGTCAGGCTTGGGGAGTTAGTGATGATCAACGTATAAGAGGAACTAGGAGTAGGCACATTGAATGAGTTGCCGTAGCTCATGGTGACCAAGTTCGCCAAGTCAAGGAGATCATCGTAGGGCTCGTCCGTGGCCGTCAGGATGTAGAGTATGTCCACCACCAGAAGCGTGTTGTTCCCGGAGTGGATCGGGCCTCCGTACCTGAACACCAATTCGTTCGCGGTGTCATCCACAGATAGGGTAGGCTGTATCCCCGTGACGGAGGTCACGTTGTCCTCGCTGCCTATGGCCCACTGCCCCGGAGGCGGTGGTATCGTGGTCGTCGGGGGCTGACCATCCGTGAAGGGGGGTCTGCCCGTACCTGTTGTAATCGACCCTGAACACCGGCAGGGGGATCATGTCCTTTATCTCCAACTCATCGGCGTTAGCTGTGGATATGTACACCTTGAGTTCATAGGTCACGGTATCGCCTGCCTTGACATACACAGGGCTTGGTGGAGATGCTCCATTCAAGTATGCTATCCTCTTCTCGATCCACGGCCTCTTTATAGTAAGGGATGTGGTGCGCCCTATATCTGGGGGAACTGTGGATGTGCCCGAGTACTCCGATGTCATGGTAACTTCGTTACTCAACACATCCCCAGAATCGATCTCCTGATCACCACTGGGCACAGTGGAGCTATACTCTTCCTCTACATATGCCCAGAACTTTATGTAGCCCCAAGTCCTTCCCCTCCCGAACGGCGGATTGAAGTCCCCGCCCCCGTAGCGCGCGGCGCGCGCGAACTCAACTCCGGCCATGGAAACGATGATCGTGTAATTGAAGGCGTAATTGGGACCCGTCGGGACCACATCAGCCGACCATATTCCACTCAGGCCCTTCCTGACCCTGATCAGGGATGGAGTCACGGTGACCTGCAGAGGGTAGCTCACCTCGGGCGGATCCACGCTGGGATTGTCAAGGGGATCGGTTCCGTAGGCGAAAATGAGGGTGGAATTGACCAAATGATCCTTACCTATGACCGCATCATCCGTCACCAAGAGATCGACGCAAATTGGAGGGATCCGCTCCCCCGCTGGTATATTGTTTATGGGCGGCATCAGGACGACGACCTCAGCCCCTGGCTGTCCGGTTACGGTCCTCGAGTAGCGACCAATGTTGTAGGTGAGGCCCCCAGAGGAGGGAATCAAGTAGCTGTCGTACTCCACTGGCAGTTCTAGGAAAGTTGCCCCTTGAAACGTCAGGTTCACAGGAACCACGATCTCTATAACTGGCCTGAATCCATTTTGATCTCCGCTGTTGGAGGGAGTGAGGCACAAAGTAGCTACTTTCCCAAGGAATGGATTGTAATTCAATATGTCAGTTGACAGGACCGGCCGAGGAAGTGCCATTATCGGTACAAGTGAGGTAGATGTAATTTGCAGGACTAATAGCATACAAATCAGAATCGAGAATAGCGTCTTACCGTGATGACTGGGGGAGGAAAGGATGCGAGCACGTGTGTGCATATCAAAATGCATGAGAAGTCATCCGGATCGCATCTATCCTTCTTTTTTAAATCTTTTTTGTAATCACACTTAGATCCGCAGGAATTTCTAATTCCTTAGTTTACAGGAGTTCCCATCTCGTTTTTATCGATGAAGTGAAGAGTATATCAGGTTTAATGGTACCCGCGAAAAAATTGAAATTCACTACAGTAATGAATGGAATGTCTGAAAATTGGGTAGCAAAACGTGATTAAGATAGATTGGAATTGAGAGGAGAGATTGGATGAGATGCACCCGGTTCCTCTGACCCCCTACCTCTCATCCGTTTAAATAAGGCGCTCCAATATCTTGGGCAGCTCCCATATGCCATCGATGATAACCAACGCCCCGTGCCTCAGGAGCCTCTCATCCGGCTCCAGTCCTGTCCTTACAGCTATCGCCCTTATCCCGGCCCTCTTGGCAGAGTCCATGTCTACCCAGTAATCTCCTACGAACACCACCTCATCTGGGGACAGACCGTAATCCTTGAGTATCCTTCTAAGGAGGACATCCCTGTGCCACACGCCATCATACCCCAGTAACGTCCGGACATCGTGGACGTAAGGGGACAGGCCAAACTCCTCCAGCTCCTTCCAGACCTCCCCCGAAGGTACTCTCCTTCCGGTAGTTACCACTATAAGATATTTCTTGGACAGCCTCTCCAGCACATCCCTCGCCCCTTCAACGGGCCTGTCATCAGGATGCCTTATCTTTGCGAATCTTCTGGTGAACTCCTCCCAGAATAGAGCCCTGTCTCCTTCTATGAGTTCATCCAGCCTGTCTTCCCTGAAAAGCCTGATGAAATCATCCCATTCCAGATCGCCGATCATCTTGCTGAAAACGGTATGAAATCTATGTAGGGTGTGGAGTAGGGTCTGGTCTAAGTCGATTATTACTGCTTTGATTTGCATCAGAGTTTTAGGTCGGAGATCCTTATTATGGTAATCCAGAGGTATTTATGAGTGCAGGATGAGGAAGTGGCTTCCCTTCATGGGCTCCTTTCTGGTGCCTATGGGAATAGCAATCGGGAGATTTGCTTTGGAGCACCCTGATCTCTCCCTTTGGACCTCACTAGCTGGCCTACTTAGCTTTCTCCTGATCATAATGGGCTCGATGTCGTGGTTCCTTCACATCTTCGCAATAGAGTACGAGGAGAGGGGAGATGAGCTTCTCAGGGCATTTTTGGTGTTTTTGCTCTTCTCTTACCTGATCTTCGGTTTGCTGGACTGAATATGCTGATGTCCAACCCCCCTATGGACATGTCTCACATCTCTTTCTTCGCGGCGCCTCTAACTCGATTCAGACCTACCTTCATTGGATCGAGATTTGACTTGCTGAGGGGGCGATGCCAGCAATGCAGGGAATAAGTGTAGGCCGGGAGGCTCAGTGGTAGGACCCCTAGGTTCGGATAAGATACGCTTAAAAATGGAGGAGAAGCTAGGCCGAGTGGCAGGGGGCATAGAGGTGCCAGCCGTTTGCTGTGAAGGAGCGAGCTCAGAGCTCGTTCATGCCCCCTGCCATCCCTTTGCCGGGGAACAGATTGCTGTAAGCAAGCGTCTTTCTGGTTTCCGTCTTCTAGTTACCGTACACCGCGTTTACGCTTGAACTGAGCACTTCGAGTCTAATTAAAGCAAGAGCACTCTAATATCGTCGTGGTACTGCTAACAGCGGCCCCTCTAGAAGCACCTGCACTTGGTGATGAAGGGGTTGAGTCTTATACCTCTCCTCCTCTCAGCTCTTTGGGTATGGATCGCTCCCACATCTCCCTGGCCAGCTTCCCCGTATACTTGAACTGCCTCACCAATGGCTCGGCCCTCTTCCTCCTCTCCTGATGCTCCTTCAGGAAGCTCTGCACCTTCTCTATGAGGTAATTCTTGCACTCCCCGCATAGCAGCTTGCCGGACTTGCAGTCCTCGTACCTCTGCAGTAGCTTCTCGTCATCGGGCTCGAAGAACATCTCGAGCCACTTGAAGACCACGCATTTCTCCGGATTACCCCCTTTCTCCCTCTGCTCCTGCACCGTCGCTTGTCCGCCGGTTAAGGCGAACTTCCATATCTTCTTCCTCACCGTTTCGGGATCATCTGTCAGGTATATCGCCGTCTCAGGCATGCTGGCGCTCATCTTCCCCGACAGTCCTGTGAGAGGCGGGAAGAACTTTCCGTGTATGGCGGCGGTCTTGTAGTAGCCCAAGCTTTCGGCCACATCCCTCTGGATCCTCCAGTAAGGGTCCTGATCTATTGCGGCAGGTATGAGACACCTCCTCCTCTCGAAGAAGGTCGGGGCCGCCTGAACTGCAGGGAAGAATATCATCCCTATCTTGCTGCTCTCAGTGAATCCGAACACGGCCTTGGCCGTGGAGAACGTTATCTTCTTGGAGATGGGGACAGCCAGCTCGTATATCTCGGTGTACTCACTATCTTGAAATATGAAGGTTCTGTCGGGGTCGAAGCCCACTGCCGCTATGTCTAGGATGTTCTCGTAGGCCCACCTCTTCGTTTCCTCGAAGTTCAGCTCCGGCTTGAACACGAACTTCTCGTCGTCCGTTATCTGGATGTAGAGGTTCACTCCGAACTTCTCTTGGAACCATTTGGTCATGTAGAAGGGGATTATGTGTCCTATGTGCATCGGACCGGAGGGTCCCCTTCCCGTATAGAGGAAGAAACCCCTACCCTTCTCGTAGTCCTTCAGCACCAAGTCGTAGTCCCTGTGGGAGAAGAAGAACCTCCTCCTTAGTAAGAGCGGAAGTTCGCTCTTGGTGAGCTCCCTCGTCTTCTCGATGAGGTCCTCAGTTAGGGGCTTAGTGCCGAACTCCTTTATCAGGCGGTCGTAGTCCACTAGCCCCTCGACTTCCCAAGGCGTCACTCTGAACTCCTGATTCGGGGACATGCGATTACCCTCCTTTAAATCAGGGCCAAAGGAGGTCACCTGTCATAGGGCCATCGTCCTGTAGGACCAATTTAAGGTTGACGAGGCGCCAGCCTTTTATCTGATGTAAGAGGCGCCTCACGGTCGTTTCATGATAAGGACAGTTGCGATAGTTCTGGTGGTGGCAGCGGCCCTCCTGCTAATCGCCCTAGCCTACTCCTCGGTCAACGGACCTAAGAAGGCCGATATTGAGGAGCTCCCCGTATCGTGGCCTCCAGCGGATGAGCTGCTTACTAGGTGGTGCAGCTCAGGGAGTAGGAGCGCCTCCGTCGAGACCGCTCTGATATCATGCGACGGTGAGTGCTACGCTCTCCTGAGATATTGGGTTTTCTTCCCCGCTGATGTGGAGATCAGGAAGGAGATTCCCATTGAGATAATGGAGGGAGATGAGGTAATCCTTGAGAGGAATGTGACCTTCTATAAGAGGCTCATGGACATGTACGTCCACACACCCGTCCTGCTCCTCAGGATGCCTGAGGGCGCTGCGGTCAAAGTGGCCAATGAATCCGTGGAGATCCCAGATTGCTCTGAACACAGGCTAGTCCCTCCCCAGGTGATATATACGAGGGGCATATTTACCAACTGGAGGCAGCCCGTCCAAGGCCTCAAGTACATCAAATTGATGGATGGCATTTACGTCCTGAACTGGACGAGCACGGTTAAGCTCTCCTGTGGGACGTTATCGCTCTCCCTGAGGGAGCTCGCTGAGAACGAGCTGGCCATCGTATCTGTGAAGAAAGGAGGATGTGATGTGGAGGTCTCGGGCAGGAGAGCCCATCTGGAGGGGTAGCCTTCATCCAATGCATTTTCACGATTTCAGGCCTCGCCTAGAAGTCTCTTCTCCCCTTCTATCCCCTTTATGTCGGTAATGTCCTGAACCACCTCCACCGTTCCAAGGTACTCGCCGTCCTCCCCCCTGACGGGGAAGTACCTTATGTACACTTTTCTTCCCCCCATATCTATCCAGAACTCAGCCACATCCCTCTTGCCCGCTCTGAACTCCTCCACGATCTTCTTCACTATGTGGACGCTGCCCGGCGGGTGGCAGAGTTCCACCTTTCTCCCCAGCACCGTCCTCGAGCGGTAGAATATGAGTCCCGGCCTGTAATTGTAGTAGCGGAGCCTGTCATCAGCATCCACGAAGGTTATCTCAAAGGGTAAGGTCCTCAGGAGGGCGTCCATCTCCTTCAGGGAGATGTAACCGTTTTTCAGCTCCAAGTCGCCAGCCCTCACCAGTACGTGATCGTCCCTTTTTTCCATGAGGGAGGTCATAGCCTTCATTTCCTCGGGCATGCGGGATATCTGCTCCTCGGTTATGCCCGACTCCACCTCGTGAGGGTACACCGGATCCTTGGGCTCCCAGCCCTCTCTAGGCTCGACCTTGTAGTAACCCACCTCGGGCTCTTCCAGCTTGACGGCGGACCACTCTTCCTCGCTCAGTAGGATCCTGACAGTCGGATAGAGTATCCTGTTCTCCCTGAACACCATGTCCACCAATGCCCTAGAGAGCTCGTCCGAGAGGGACCTGAGTTCCAATATGTACTCCGCATCCTCCAACTTCCCCTCGGATAGTATCTGGTTCAGTTTCCTTATCTTTGCCATTACCTGATCCTGCTTCGTCCAGAGAACTCTCGGAACCGCAGTTAGTCCTCTCCTCTCTATGTAGGGGAAGAGAAGGAACTGTAATCGAACAAAGTGCCTCCTTATCCCCCTCAGCTCCGAGGCGAGTTTACTGAGTTGATCGAACACCTCCTTCCTGCTGCCTCCCTCTACCTTGGGGAGGGAGTTCGCGTAGAGCATGAGCTTCTCAGAGTCTTTGAGGATCTCCTCGTTCTCCCTAAGGAATGTGTCCAGAGGGTGACCCGGTTCGATACCCTCCAAGCGGGAGTCCATAAGAGATTCCCTGAAGAGGGCGACGTGGAGATCGCAGAGAGCGGCTATCTCAAGGGGAGAGATGCCTTGGGCCACCAGTTCCTGCTCCACCAAGGGTATTTCCCATGGGGATACGCCGCGAAGTACCTCCCTGAACCTCTCTTTGAGTTCCTCAAAATCTGCACCCTTGTGTAGCTCCTTAAGGATCTCCCTCACCTGATCAAGCTTCTCCTCCATCCACTCCTGCCTGCTCATAGCCATCATTATGACATGTGTCATATTACCTATTAAAGTTTAGGTTAACCTAATTCAAATTCTAGGTTCAGGTTTATATTGTTAGTAATCTCACACTTTCTTTCTAGGACCCCAGGAGATCATCTCACCTCCATTCTTGTCCAGCCTCGTTTTCATGAGGAATGCGCGCCTAAGATTACATTATTAAGTCTAGCTTTCGCCTATTCATGATGAATATGGGCTTCTTCAAATCTTGGGAGGAAGCTTTGAGAAGTGATAGCGAGGACAAATACAGAAGGATGAGGGAAAGCGCTATAGTTGAGGAACTAAGAAACCTGCAAGAGATCTCAGGGGATCCGGAGAGGATAGGCGCCCTCATAAACTATATTCTTAACACGAAATTTGACGAGGGTACGTTCTCGGAGATAGAAAGATTGGTGATCCAGATCGGTGATCTCATTAGGAGAGGTAAGGATTTTGATGAAGTATTGAATGAGTTGGAGAATCGCCTCAAGAGATAATCTGTTCAAACCGATAGTTCGATTCACTACTCGCCGAAGCGTATCGGTCATCGAGCTTACATCAATTTGACAGGTGTCATGTTAATAAGTCTGAACAGGAAGAAGAGGGGGATCTCATGAATGAACTCCGCTTCCACATTGCTCTCTCGTCGACACTACTGGTCCTAGTAGTAGGCTTTCTAGTAATTCTCTCTCCACAGTTCACCGAAGTGAGGGTTCACTTGGGATTGCCCGTTCACCTCCCAGGTAGTAGATATAATGAGAGCGTAGGGGCGGCTGAGATAATTTCGATAAATGAAGGAGAAGAGTACTTAGCCAGGATAACCTTCATCTACCACACAATCTTCTCTCTACTCATTTATGCCTCCATGATACCTTTGATAACGAGGATGAGACTGGGAAATGATTTAATAAACCTGTTCTCCGTGGGCTCTGTCCTTACAGTTTTAGGGGGGCTCGCTTACTCCTACGCCGGATCCTTCCACCTGTGGCATGGGCTATTCATAACAGGCCTTGCTGCCATATTCCTAGCCGGATTGCTGACAGTTTTGAGGCTTCATCCCCATAACCTGCTTGAATCCAACCTAAGGTTATCTGGCGTTCTCATGCTCGCTGGCTCCGTGATCGGAGGTTACCTAGGATCCAGTTTCATGGAGGGGAGATCGGGTTTATTGAAGGCCCTCATCGAGGCGCGGTTCAATCCCGATCTTGCGGAGGAGGATTCCCTTTGGAGGGCTCTTACTGCTCACGAGCACGCGATGCTTCTCCTAGCCCTTAGCTTGGTCTTCCTGGTAGCAGTGAGCCTCCTGAGGGTGGAAGAGAGGGGGGTGTCTAGGCTAGCCCTCCACCTGATATGGCTGGGACAGCTAATGGCTGCAGTGGCTAGCTTCGCCGTCTGGCCGTTCGGAAAGGTGGCCCATGTGATCATAACTCCAGCAGCCCTCATCCTGCTGGTAGGGACAACTCTCCTCAGCCTCAAGGCAAAGGGAGATAGTTTGAAGTGGGGGCTCCTCACCGGTAATGCGATAATGTGGCTGTCGGTCACGATTCCCGGTGCCTTGGTAGCCATGAGCTTGAGGAAGCCCCTCTTCTTCAACCCACCCTTCAGAGATCCCCTGTGGGATTGGGCCGAGCTGGCCTACAACGTGGGACACTGGCACATCCTGGTGGGCATGTGGGGGATCATCGTCCTCTTGATATACCTGAGCTGGCCCGCCGACCTCCTAGGGACGTCCAAGTGGGTCAAGCTAGGAGGATGGTTCTCCTTGCTGGGCTTCGGTGCAGCGGCCATATCCGTGAACCTGTACATGCTCGGGAACCCGCCCGGTCCTTACTCCCCCAATCCATACGGGAACGTCTGGCTGACCTACTTGGTGGAGCCCTCACTAATGGTAATGAGCTTGGGGATCTTCATATCATACGTGTGCCTGATGGGCTCCCTCAGGGAGGACCTGCTTTGGCCCTCTTCAGAGTCGGAGATGGAGAGTAAGGGGGAGAGGGAAGTTACAAGGCCCTCCTTCCACTCACGGTGAGGAGGATCGAATCCACGATCCAGATCGCTGCTAAGGTGATGAGGGAAGTAGTAGCCCGGAGCCCATTAGGCAGGAAGAGGGAGGCGATTCCCACGGAGAAGTAGGCCATCCCCTCTATCAGGAAGAGTACCGCCACGAGAGTTCTGCCGAAGGTCTCGGTGGACCAGTGGGAGGGTTCCTTCGGTAAGAGAAGAGCGTAGGTCAGTGAATTTAGTAGGGCTGATCCGGAGAGGGCTGCCAGATATATGAGGGCGGGTATTGCACCGTTGGGCATTAGCACAGCGAGCGCTGCCGCTATCAGAATCGCTACGGGCATGTTTACCGTCAGGAATGTGTAAAACTTCACCAAGGCTACCCTGCCCCTCGTGAGGGGGAGCGAGTATAGGGTTTTGGCTCCAGAGGCTTCCATCACGTAAAGGTAAAGGATGGAGAAGCCACCGAGACCCCCTACCGCGAGGACCAGGGGGGCGAGGAAACCCGAAAACCCCTGTGGCAGTCCCTCGCTGAAGAAGGGGAATATAAAGACGAGTGGGAAGATAAAGGAATACATTATGATGGATGCGAAGATCCTGGGTGTCCTAGTGGCCATCTTCACCTCCTTCATTAAGGCGGCAGTGAAACCGAAACTCAGGCTCCATTTAGCCGGTCTCTTGGGCAAGGGGACTTCTCCTCTCGTGACCACCCTCCAGAATCTGGATGTACCAGTCCTGAATAGGATATATGAGACTAGAACTAGGAGAAGAGAGGACAACAGGGCCCCGGAGCTCTCGAACATCACTGCAAAGCTTATCGGGGGTACCATGTACAGAGCTTGAACGGCTCCGCCCTCGTAGAGCTGGGAGACAGCGTCCATAAGGGGGCCCATGATGAATCCCACGCTCAGGACTAGGAGCCAAACTACCGTGGAGACGGCCCTTCCCTTAAGACTCCTCGTGTACCTAGTGGCTAGAGAACCTGCCAAGTAGCCGAGGGCCATTGACAGGACCAAGGCGATGAGTGAGCCCATTATCGCCCCCACCAGGATGAGGGGATCTCTTAAGAGGTAGGACTCCACGGCAGCCCCGGGAATCAGGACGAAGGGTAAGGCGGCGCCTCCCCAGTAGATGCCCACCCAGAGGAGCGCCCTCCTTATCTCAGGCTCGCTCACCGGGAGGTGGAATATCGGATCGAGGAGCCTGTCCGAGACGAGTACTTGGAGGTTGAGGGCCATGAATAGCACTCCCATAAGGATCTCCATCAGGAACAGCATTATCAGGGTTAGATATGCCACCTCGGGCCCGCTGAAGGCGCTCAGGCCGATCATGGAGGACATGAAGGTAAACACAGCGAGGAGGAACGCGTTGTACTTGAGCATGCTCCCTCCGCTCATCCTGAAGAAGCGGAGGCTCCTTTCAGCCTCCCTCCTCGACCTGTAGGCTGCTTCCCTAGCAACGACCTCAGCTATCCTCCGCCAAGACATGAGATCACCTAGAGGGCCTTCAACAACTCCTCCAGCTCTGAGGTTAGGCCCGTGACCTCGAGGAAGTAGGTTTCGAGGTCCTTCTTTCCCCTGAGTTCCTCCATTGGTCCCTTCGCCACAACCTCGCCCAAGTGCATTATGGTGACCTCGTCAGCCACCGCCTCAGCCAGTTCCAGTATGTGAGTGGAGAAGATGACGATCCTCCCTTCCTCCGCGTACTTCCTCATTAGCTCCTTCAGAACTCTCGCTATCTCGGGATCGAGTCCAGAGAAGGGCTCGTCCAGTATGAGTACCTTCGGATCGTGTATCAGGGCGGACATGATGAGGAGCTTCCTCCTGTTGCCGTGGCTGAGTTCCCCTCCCAGCTTCCCCATGTGCTCCTCCATCTTGAAGATCTTGATCAGAGTCTTCAATCGGATCTCCAGCCCATCCTTCGGGATGCCGTAAATGTAGCCGAGGAAGCTGAGGTACTCTGCTGGCGTGAGGCTCTCGTATATCACTATCTCCTCGGGAGCGTACCCCACTATCTTCCTAGCCGATATAGGATCCTCCACCGGATCTATCCCATACACCCTAACTGTCCCCAAATCCGGTTTAACGAGACCAATAGCCATTTTCATTAATGTAGACTTGCCCGAACCGTTTGGACCAAGGATAGCGTGTATTTTACTTGGTTGAAAATGGACAGATACTCCTCTGAGCGCATGTACGGCCCCGTAGCTTTTGGTCACATTCTCATACTTGAGCATAGACTAGTTAGTAGGTGTAAAGCGAGATAATCTTTATCTTCCTGCACGGGATTCAACAATTAATGAATTAACAATAAGACCAAGCATTAACTAAAATTGATTAAATCTAATTCGGATTATTTATAGAGTCTTTACGTTATGGTGGCCTTATTTGTTTCATTACTGGCAAATGCATTTGTCCCTAATCTTCTCATAATCCCTTTATATACAAGCAAGATACGAGGACATTTCATAACTGTATAATATTAGTGAAACAGGCGGATAGTTGTCTTTATTTAGTAAGAGGATATCCCAGCATCGGAAGCAATCAGGGCTCCTAAGGAGCGAAGATTGAAAGTCAGGAGGAGTGGGTACCGTACCAGCTTTGGCCTTAGCCAGCTCCTTCGAAGCAATCAGGGCTCCTAAGGAGCGAAGATTGAAAGTCTTAACACAACAATGATCTCCTTCGGTGAGACACTTTTTCTGTACGAAGCAATCAGGGCTCCTAAGGAGCGAAGATTGAAAGTTCCTTCTGAGACTGAGTGAGGTAGCCCCTGTCCTTCCTCGCGAAGCAATCAGGGCTCCTAAGGAGCGAAGATTGAAAGCCAGCGACGAAGACGGATATGTTGTGCGGGGTCAGATTCACGATTGAAGCAATCAGGGCTCCTAAGGAGCGAAGATTGAAAGCTTCCCCTAGTCCTCTTTATCTCAATGAGGAATGCCTTGAAGCAATCAGGGCTCCTAAGGAGCGAAGATTGAAAGTCGGAGTACACCCATCCCCTTTCCCTGTCTACTGATGTGTAGGCTGGCAGAAGCAATCAGGGCTCCTAAGGAGCGAAGATTGAAAGGTCGCTAGCTGGAGCTTTTTCGCTATTTTATCCTGTATTTCGGCCGAAGCAATCAGGGCTCCTAAGGAGCGAAGATTGAAAGGAAAATCCTTTTTATCTCTCCCTCACCGAAAGAAGGCTGATTTATAGAAGCAATCAGGGCTCCTAAGGAGCGAAGATTGAAAGAAGAGTACACGACATCTGGTTGATAGCCGAGCACCCTCCAGTCAAGATGAAGCAATCAGGGCTCCTAAGGAGCGAAGATTGAAAGCTTTCGGCCAGCTCTTTCTTAGTCAGCCACCTCTTCTGCTTGTAGAAGCAATCAGGGCTCCTAAGGAGCGAAGATTGAAAGAGAAGCTGCACCTCGATCGCATGGACGAGGACTGGGTCGAGCTTACCGAAGCAATCAGGGCTCCTAAGGAGCGAAGATTGAAAGGTTCCAAAGAAAGACACATCAAAGTAGGGATACCCAAAGTAATCCCTGAAGCAATCAGGGCTCCTAAGGAGCGAAGATTGAAAGACCCATGCCAAAAAAGAGATCTAAGACTCTCATCTTTGCTTACACGAAGCAATCAGGGCTCCTAAGGAGCGAAGATTGAAAGCTGAGAAGATGGAGGGAGATCTAGAGAGAATAATGCTCTATCCTCTTGAAGCAATCAGGGCTCCTAAGGAGCGAAGATTGAAAGCTTACCTCCTTGGGTGAAGATCAAATCAGCTAAGAGAACTCGAAGCAATCAGGGCTCCTAAGGAGCGAAGATTGAAAGAGAAGGGAGATGGGGGGGTCACCCTCCAAATGCAGAGAAGCAATCAGGGCTCCTAAGGAGCGAAGATTGAAAGACCAAACCCAACTTGAACTCGACAACATCCTCGATCTGATCATATGCACGGGCATACTCCTGAAGCAATCAGGGCTCCTAAGGAGCGAAGATTGAAAGTTCTGAAGTACCTCCTGTCTCTAGAGCCCCCTCTCTTGAGATGAAGCAATCAGGGCTCCTAAGGAGCGAAGATTGAAAGAAAAGCGTATAAGGAAGCGAACTAGAGCTAGAAACTCGGAACGAAGCAATCAGGGCTCCTAAGGAGCGAAGATTGAAAGCCGTCGCTAAGGGCGGTAGAAACTCTGTCACCATCCCTCTAGTGGCCCGAAGCAATCAGGGCTCCTAAGGAGCGAAGATTGAAAGCTTCATGAATTTGGTGTATAAATGGGAGGGAAGGCGGGCGGCAACAGGAAGCAATCAGGGCTCCTAAGGAGCGAAGATTGAAAGCTTATCTTGGAGATGGAATCTCAGTTGAGGCAGCAGCTTGAGAAAGCTAGAAGCAATCAGGGCTCCTAAGGAGCGAAGATTGAAAGTTGAGGTGAATGGGTATGTACACATGCTAGTGCCACAACAGAGGAAGCAATCAGGGCTCCTAAGGAGCGAAGATTGAAAGCTTTTCTATCGCTCTTCACAAGAAAACAGAGTGCCTGAAGAAGCAATCAGGGCTCCTAAGGAGCGAAGATTGAAAGTCTCCGTAGCTTGCTCAAGTAACTTAGCGATCTCCTCCGAAGCAATCAGGGCTCGAAAAGAAAGGGGATCAGACACCGCCACAATAAGTGTAGTGATCACACACTCTGCACTTCCACTTATCCTTCGTTGGCTCCGGCATCATGCCTTCCTCTAGGATTCTCCTGATGAGATCTAAAGTCCTCAAGACCTTCTTTCTCAGCGCGTTGTCCATAGGAACTTCCTCCAGTTTTTCACCGGGATAGTATAGGTATCCTCTCGTCACTTTCACTTCGAAGTTCTCCTCTATCAGCATAGCGTATGCACACAGCTGAACGTCGTGCCCATCTCTGATGGTTCCTCTCTTCATCTCCAAAGGGATGAGTTCATCGCCGCACATCAGGAGGGCATCCATGCATCCCACTAGGTTGAGGGTTTTTGATCTAAGGCACACGTTCCTCTCCACCTCACAGCCACTGAAGGCCTTCAACCTCCCCACCCAGCTGGGATCGTGCTTCTCATCAAGTTTCGTGATTCTACCTGGCCTCCAAGGTGCCCTGAAAGTGTATCTCCAGTATATTAAGCGTGGGCAATAGTACCACTGCCTCAGGTCGGATGCCCTGACCTCAGGGCCTGATATAAACCTCTTCATCGTATTCTGGGTCATCATCGAAGCCCTCCAAGACGCCCACAGACATCCTCATGTTGTAGAGCCTCCGATTCATCACATATATTCGTATAGATCCTTTTTCCTCCCAGAGCAGCCTTTTCAGCTCCTTGTAGAGACTGTATCTGTCTCCTCTGGATAGGAGGCCGATGAAGGCGCTCCTCTGTATGTGTCTGAGTCCATAGTTCTTGCATACCTTCTCCACGGATTTCCTGATATCATCGTCGCTGATGTCGTAGATCACGAGTGTCATCATTCCCAAGGCACCAAGACCTCGTAATCAGACTCTCCCCTCACGAAGGTGACGACGTTCCTAGCCCTCAAGAGCATGAGATCCCTCAATCTCCACTTCTTACCCCTGTAACTCACGTGCCTCGTCAGGGTGGATGAGACAGCCCTGAAGACTTTCTCCCTTCCCTCGTAGTTTAGGTAGACACCCGTCTCTGGCGAACCCCTGAAGTCCTCACGCCCAATCATTCTCTTGGAGAAGAGTGTTATGACTGGCCAATGGGAGGCATAAACTATGAACTCCTCGGCCAGGTCTAGGGCTAGGGAGAATCTCCCCGGCCTATCCACATGTAGGAAACCTGCGAAGGGATCCAGTCCGGAGAATATGATGCACTTCAAAGTTTCTGTATATATAAGGGAGTTTCCATAGCTTATGGCGGCATTGAGCGGGTCTCTAGGAGGTCTCCTAGTCCTCGTACCGGAGAAGAATTCCCCCGAGATGACCAAGGAGAGGGCCTCGAAGTACTTGGATGAGGCCGTGCCCTCCAAGGCCATAAGCTCGCCTCGAACCTCGTCCACGTTAGAACCATCGAGAGCTCTAATGCTAGGTACGACTGATTCTACATCTTCCTTCAATGATAACAGCTTCTCCGATTTCTCGGGCCTGCTAATAGAGAGCTTCCTAAGGACCCACGTCCTGAAGAGGGTCGCGGCCTCCACGAAGCTCTTGGCTAGCTTGAGTCCTCTCTTATCATAGTAACTAAGGAGCTGCTCCCTTCTAGTCCTGACCGTACCTCCGAAGGTGGGAACTACCACTATTCCCCTTGGATCTCCTTTCTCGTCCACCAGAGTAACCAGTACACCCTTCTCCATCAGGGAAATCAGGACATCGGATGATAGGGATACCCTTGGGGAGATACGGACCTCCTCTAGGTCGCTGATGGGTACCTCCTCTCTCCTGCCCCTGCTCGCCATGACCAGCCTCTCCTCAGTGAGCCTGAGCCCCACACCAGGTAGATCCACCACGAGCACTTTCTTCATTTGAGGACCACCCTGTACCCTCCCCTTACCTTGATCAGATCAATCATTCCCTCATCTCTCATCTCCTCGAGCAACCTGTAGAACTTCTTTCTGGAGATCTCCTTGACTCTCTGCTGGATCCTAGATCTCGGGGACACTCCGCCGAGTTCCTCCAATATTTTGATCACCTTCACCTTCAGAGCCGTCCTCTCGTCCACAGGAGCTGGTCCAACTGGTTTCTCCTTGAAATCTCTTCTTTCCTCTCCCTCACCTTTAAATTCCAATAAGAAGTCTGCTAACTCATCCTTCCTTAGCTCTAGGATCGTTCTGATGAATGCGTCATCTATCTGCTTCTTTCCCTTGGATAGGGCCTCCCTCAGAGCTATGCTCGCGAGCATCAGGGCGTTTCTTGGTATTCCCCTGCTCAGATCAGCGATCAGGTTGATGGCCTCCTCAGTGAAGGGGTATGTGCTCATAAGCTTCTTAACGCTGGGTATCCTGAACTCCCTGAGATAAGAGATTATCATGGCCCTTATTCCTATGGAGTCAAGGGGCGAGAGGATAATGGTGTTTTCGTCCGAGATCCTGCTATTCAAAGCTGGGTTTAGAGCTGCGATGCCCTTCTCCTCGTCCCTTAGTAGGGAGGGTGTAGAAGCTAGGACCATCATCATTCCCGTGGAGACCGTGTCTATGAGGTTTCTGAGACCGGAATAGAAGTCGTAAAGATCCTCCTGGTCATATTTGAGCAATTCCTCAACTTCATCTATTAGAAGCAGTGTCTTGGTACCCCTCACCTCCCATATAATCTCTAGGAGGGTCGAGAGAACGTCCCTAGCGACTGATTCATCAAGGTCCGATACGAGACCAAGTTTCTCCCTCATCTGATCGGATAGCCCGTAACCCTTGGCCCACCTGAGGGCCGGGATGACCTTGCTCCTGTTCTTGGAGGCCAGGGCCAACAGGAAGTTCTTGGTATCCACTAGACCGCTCCTCTCGACGTTAAGGGATTCTGATGCAAGTTTCATCAGGTAGTCTCTTCCCAAGATCCCTTCCAAAGAGTCTAAGAAGGTTCTGAGAAGGTCTCTCATTTTCGGCCCGGGGAGACCCTTGAAGTACAGGGGAATTATGTTCCTATACTTTCTTATAGCCCAATGCTGCATGAACTTCAGGCAGTGAGTCTTCCCGGTGCCATAATCTCCGAGTAAAAGTAAAACAGCAGAGGACTCACCGGCTCTAAGGTTCTCCAGTTTCTTCCTTAGCAACTCCTTCAGATTATCTCTTCCTATCAGAAGCTTGGCGTATCTCTCCTCGTATTTGTCGTCCAAGGGAAAGGAACCGTGCAGAGGGAAGGGGTTCCTGATGAGGCCGTACTTCCTGTAGTCGGCCATTTCACCTCCACCTCCAGTTCCAGAGGGTGAGGTAGTAGAGGTATCCCCTTTCCGTCATTATACCGTCCCTCCTCACTTTGGAGGAGAGATTCGGGGATGGTGTGAGGTCCGCTTCCAGCTCCTCAAGAGCCGAGATTATGGCCCTCTTGGCTGTCTTCCTTTTCATCCCCCATTCAGATAGTCTGCTCAGGATCTTTGTTAGACTCACAAAGTCTCCAAGCTTCCCACCCAATTCCATGGCGTAGATCTCCTCCAGAGCCCTTGCAACAGACAATCTCAAGCCAACTGGAGAGAGGGTGTAGGTCCCATCTTTTCGTTCTATAAGGTCCAGATCCCTCCCCATCGCTAACAGGTAAGTGGCCCTCTTGCGGGCTGTCGCTCTCTTATCACGGGGCCAGAGATCCTTTATTATCAGATCCAAGGTCTTAGCTTCCTCAAGCCTCAGAAGAGCCCTGAAGAAGGTTCCAGCGTAGGCCTCCGTCAACCCGTTTCCCTGAGATGTGTAGACCGTCCTTCCACCCTTCCTTTCTGACCTAATCAGTCCCATAACCCTGAGAATACCCAGAGCTGATTTCACCTTCCATTCCTTCACATTGAGCCTTTTAGAGATTCGTCTAGCTGTTATACCCTTGGCCTCTTCCCTCACACGGTAGATCACATCTAGGCCGGGGTACGTGTAGGAGGGGATGTACACACTACCAGAGTCCATCATTTACCATACCCCCTAAATAGCCGAGAGCCCTGAGGGCCCTGCTAATGGAATGGGGCCCTCTGTAGGAGATTAGGTCCTCTTCTACGACTAAGAAACCGATTAAAGGACCAGATAGCTCGTGAATCATCTCCTCCAGCTCTCCGATCCACGGATAGTCTTTCGATGCCACTATCCTATCCAATTCTCTCCTGTCAATTCCGTTCACAGAGAGGATCTCCTTAAGCAATTCAGCTCGGGCCCTCAATGCCTCAAGGTAATCGTCCACCCGGGAAACCAAGGTGTTTTGTGGATCGGTGCTATCAAGTGAGTCCCTCAGAAGCTCCAGCGGCACTCCTTTCGAGTATACATCCCTCAAAAAGCCTATCAGAACCCCCCAAGTCATAGTCCTAATGCCTTTCTTGAGCGCATAGGAGTGGACATCAGGGGAAACCTCGGTCGCTATCAAGACGGTCCTCCAAGGTACGCCTAAGGGAGATCTAGAGGTTCCTCTATACTCACTGGCATATTTTCTGGCCTGATCTACGTGAGACCTATTTGCTTCCTCGTTCTTTAGTTCAAATAAGGTCCAAAGTGGTGAGTATGCTATTACATCCGGTTTGCCAGGCTTGGCCGAGTTCCTCTCATCTATCTTCGCTGGATAGGCCTCTAGTATGGCGATGAGGAGTCTATTAATTTCGGTTTCATCTTCCTCTTTCAACACCATTTCCTCCAAGTCGTCAAGTAGTTCAATGACCTTGGAATCTAGATTTTTCGACACCTCTTCTCTGTAGAACTCCCTGAGAGCGATGAGTTCCGCAAGGAAAAAGGTCTCTTGATCGAAAATGTTTTCCTCAGAGCTTAGACTCCTGAAATATTCTAAATAGAATCCTTTCTCCTCCCAGAGCTTCAGTATGGCCTTGGAGAACTCAGTATCCGTGCTCAGAACTTGGGATCTGGATAGAATGAGTAGACTGGCCCTTCGTTCCCTAGCGAGGCTAACAGCCGATTCCGTTGAATACCAGCAGATGAGAAACATCTCCTCGGGACTGTACCTCGCGCTCAGCTTCTCTATCAGGATGGAGTCCATCTTCTCCGCGAGGAAGATCAGGTATCTGTCATCGAGAAGGATCCCCTTCTTCACGTATTTTATCCTTCTCCCATCACTTCCCAACGATGTGGCTATCTCTTTCAGCATTCCCTCAGCTAGGTCTAGGAGATCCCTCTTCCTCCTCTCAACCAAGCTAAGGGAGTTGAATTTCTCATTGAGGACCGAGGCGAGTGTCTCTGGGATGGCCATCTCTCGATTACCTTCGGTGAATAAAAAGAGGTAATTTGTCAATAGTTTCAAGATTGCGGTCCTTTTTGAAACAATGGAACAATACTTTTTATGCATTAGTCGAACTACATCACGGAGCCATTAGGGTGGGTCAATTGCCCGCGATGATTACAGCTTACCTACTGGCCAGTGATAGATTGCTGTATGAACTTCCTTCTTCAGGAAGACTGGTGCAATCCATGCTTTTCAGATCATTATCGGCTGAGTCTAAGGATCTATCGAGGAAGTTACATGATCTCAGTTCCTCTCTCGGAATGGGTGCTCCCTACTCGGTAACCAGGCTCACGACCGCTAGGGAGTTCGTTAGGGGAAGGTACGCCTCGGTCCCCAAGGGGGGAGAAGTAAGGGCTACCTTTAAACTCCTGAGAGATGAGTTCGTTGATCCTCTGGTCGAGGGAATACTAAAGGCCGACCTCGAGGTTAATGGTGTCCCACTGGAGGTAGCTGAAGTTAAGATAGGAAGGAAGGATTACGAGAACCTCCTCCTCAGGTCTCCGGTAGCGAGGAGAGTTATTTTCAAGCTCATCACAAACACCATACTTGACAAGGAGTTCCCTCCGCCCCTGCCTCACGTACTTGAGAGGCCATTCGAGGCCTGGAACTCGAATGCGCCGGAGGAACTTAGACTCCCCGGTACACTAGTGAGGCACCTCTACCTAGCCGAGCCCGAAAATCCCACTTGGTTCAAGGAAGCCGTGGTGGAGCTGTGGTTCGGCGATGAGAGAGTCGTTAGGGAGAGCTGGCTGGGAAGGCTCTCTTACAGCATGAGAAGGCTGGATGCCTACGTTGGGAGGATGGCTGCAGCTTTAATGAGATTTGCCGAGTTCTCGGGGCTTGGGAGGAGGACGACCATGGGTTTCGGCGTGGTGGCAGTGAGATTGCACCCTCATCGCAAGGGAAGATCGAAGAGGGGATCCGCCTGATAAGGAAGGTCCTTCTAACTTTAATGAGAGCTGGTCTCAGGCCTAGGTTCTACAAGGTTGACCCAAGTGGGATGATGAGTAGAATTGCTGAGGTATGTCTCTCCTTGACCAAGGACGACGTGAGAGGGGTGGGTAGAGCCGTCAAGAGTAAGGAGTTGAGAGATGGAAATCCCGGGCCGGAATTCCCGTGTGCAGGCTTCTTGGTGGAGAGGAAAGTGAGGCGGCTGAGCGGCAATGAGGTAAACTTGGAGGAGGGTTTCAGTTTGGATCCCAACCGCGTGGGCCTTCCCTCACCGGAGCTGCCAATCCTTATGGAGCACTCCTACTCCTTTGGGCTCTTTTCAGTAAGATTGGCCGTTAACGTTTTCCTCAGAAAAAATATGAATTTAGATAGCCTGATATCCAGATGGAGAATCCTTTCTCATGCTTTTAGAGGATATCTGAATAGAAAGCTGTCAGACCTACCGGGCAGCAGGTCATCCAATTTTTACACTGAAATTTACGTCCTAGAGGGATCTTTGGCCCATGTCAGAAGGAGAGACGCTGAGAAGCTAATATCTCCGTTTAAAGAAGTTCCTCTTCCATCGAAACCGCTAAGATATAAGGATATAACTTTAGTCTCAAAGGACGGCTTTCTAACTCAATTGGTGAAATCAGGGAGTGTTCACAGGGATACTAGGAGGAAGATGAGGCGGATACTCCGTATGGCGGCGGACATCGTACTCGGGCAGAAGGTTTTCTACACGAACCCATCTCTCTGGAGAGAAGAATCGGATTCTTGGGCTGCGTTCGTGGGTCTGGTGTATCTCAACCCGGACCTCTGGACATCAAAGATCCTCTATCCTTCTAGGAGGATGTACTCCGCCTATAAGAGGTTGTCAGAGCCCTTCAAGTCAGAAATAAGGAGGGGGTACGAGGCATACTCATATATACACGGGGAGTTCCTCTCTGGCGTCAGAATCAAGGATCTCCACAGGGTTCTTCTGACCATGTCGAGGCTGGGGCTTAGAACACCTATGTTCAGGACCCCTTTGCTTTCAGACTTGGAGGCTCTCGTCCTCACCATGCTTTGCATGAAGGACGCCCTAGACTCCGATTATAAAGGCTCAAAGATTTTTGCTAGGATAGTGAGCAGGAGGCTGTGCTCTGAATACAATCCCGGAGAGGAGTGCGAAAAATCCCTGTCCAAGAAGATAAGTGATAGGAAGAGGGAGAAGGGCCTTTCCGTCGAGGAGATTGAGGTCCTTCTTGGGGGCAGGTTCTCGAATCCTAGGGGGATACTAAGCAGGAGGAGGGTCATGGAAGCCCTGATGAGGGAGGGCCTCGTGCGCGCGGAGCTGGCCAAAAGGGAGGGCAGTGGTCATCCTGAAGTGAGTATATATCTCCCAGATGTGGACAGTGATTACGTTAACTGGCTCAAATCCCTGATCTCTAAGAAAATCCCAAGACGCCTTCCCTGACGGCCAACCTGATCCTAGTGAGTAGCAGGCTCAGATCATCCTCCCACATGAACCTCTGCTTCTCCTCATCCCATAGGTGCAAGGGAATGGTCCACTCGCCCAAATAATCTATAGCATCCTCTGCCAAAATGAGCCTATCCCCCAGCAGAAGTTTCAGCCCCCTGACCAGCCTCCCCCTGAGATAATCCTTGGGTAGGAGGCTCCCCATGGACCCCTCCCATGAGGAACCCCGTATGTAAGCAGCTATAACGGTGGATACCTTCCCTATAGCCTCGACCAATCTCCTGAACTGGTTTTCCTCAAGCTCCAACCTTAGGAGGAGGTCATCACCAGCAGGAGGTACGCCTAGAGTGTAGAAATGGGATAAGATCCCTTCCTCCTTGAGTTTCCTGAGCTTGTATCTCGGGGAAGAGACGCCAATCTCCTTCAAATGGGACGGCTTAACCTCCCCTTTCAGTAGAGCTACGTTCAAGACCCTTAAATCCTCCCTACTGATCTTTCTCTTGGGCCAGCTCACCTCAATTCCTGATTCCACATCGGCATGCTCCTCCTGAAGGGCCTCAAGCAGGAGCTCCATGGGATTCTTAGGGGGTGAGAGGTTCAGGATGAATTTCTGCTTGATCACCTGATACACACCAAGTCCCATTTCCTCAAGAGATTCCATGTAATTGAGGGCCTCCCTGGGTATCAGCAGAAAAGCGTGAGCGTCCACATCCCTTGAGACTGGTTCAAACACCCTGTATGTGAAGGGGAAGGTCATTAAGGAATCCCTTAGTTCCCTTCTGTTGGGAAAGGTCACGACCAGCGTAAGTAGCCCCAACTTGCTCAGGTCAACATTGGCAGGACCGGAGATGAATCCCATGTCTCTCAGCCTGCTCAAACTCCTAGATATCGATGCCGGGCTTAGACCGGTCTCCCTCCTCAACTTGTCCCTGCTGGCATACGGGTCCTTTTTGAGCACCTTTAACATCTTGTTATCGGCTGGAGTAGGTTTAAAGAAGGGAGCAAGCATCCTCCTCAGGATATAATGGTATCTAGGGAAATCCAATGCCCTTTGGGATGAGAGAGACCTGACAGCCAGTAAAATACGCCTTAAGGCTTCCATTCTCTTTTTCCTGCTTGGCAGGGTATAGAACATCTTGAAAGGCTCATAGTTCTGGAACATGGCGTACTTTGGAGCTGAGTAGCATGATTTCCACAGGTCTTCAGGGGGTTCTGAGTATGCCCAAGCCAGGTCAATTATCTGGGGGAGCTCACCCTCTCCTTCGGGTAAGAGATGTATAAAAGCCTCTCTCCTGATAACTAACTCTATGAGCTCGTCGCTGAGCTTGGAGGAGATCCTCATCCTACCTTCAGAGGTAGCAACCCCGTACCTGTAGCCAGGGGTTGGATCGAAGTTTTCAAGCATCACCTCCCTAGGTGATGATCTCAGGGGATCCACTCTCATGATCGAAGAAGCTCTCCTGATCTCAGAGAGAAGGCGTTTCAGGAGGCGCATTCTGGGCTTGGAGGTTCCCGATTTTAATAAATATCCGCCCAATTGAAATAGCGATCCCGTAGATTTTAATGATCTCTAGAGTCCCATCATCCGTTAATTTAGAGAATTAAGCTGTCAGGGAACTTTGATTTTCCAGGAACCTCATTAAAGCTATTAGTGAGACCATGGGACCGAAGTTCCCTCCCAGTCCGAAGCCCATCCCTCAGTGAGGGAGGATCGTTTGTCGAGCGTTTCATCTCCCCCCCATTTTTTGAAACAAATGCATCAAAATCTTATAATAGCTGATAGTAGGGTGATTGGATGCCCCCGGCGATGATTAGGGCCAATCTGGGTAAGTGGGGAAGGAATACCCAGACCTTCTACGAGCATGGGATAGCTGTATACACCCTCAGAACCATATTTAACCTTCCCTCTCAATACGTGATCGCCCGTCACGCGAAGGAATGCGGTATGGGCCAAGAGCTGCTGGATTCCTACAGCGATCTAGTCTTCTTGGAGAGCCTTTACCACGATTACGATAAGCTGTTTGTGCCGGAGGACATGGTCAGAGATATGGATGCAATGAGAAGGTTCGATGGACACGGCAATTTGGATGTGGAGAGGAATAAGGAGGCCCTAAGGTTGCTCATGTCATCCTTGCTGGATGAGGAGATGGCGATCCTACCGAGCTCGGTACGGGACCTCCTGAGGGAGGTGGAAGGCTCCATAATTGAGAACGTGTTGAGAGCTGCTAACGCATCTCATGAGGGAATGAGGACGCCCGAGAAGATAGAAATGGTTGCCGAGGCATTGGGTTCCTTCTTTGATGAGATCGGATGTCCCCTTCCAGATCCCATCCCCCTAGCCAAGGCCCACTCCATGAGCTTGAGGGTTGCTGACTCCATAGCATCAGCTTGGGAGGGAGGTCCCTCCTTCAAATCGGATGTGACCGAGATTGTGGAGATGATAAGATCACTCCAGCAGATGGTGGGTGAGCCGGCGATACATGTCATCTCTCTATCCCTCAACCGCGCATTATTTGAAGCCAGGCCCACGGCAGTTGTATCTGCTTTCTTAGGTTTCTATGATTCATTGAGGAAGATCGTTGACAAGGAAATAGTGAGAACCGAGTGGGGCGGTTTATCCCTCCTGAGGGGCTCGGTGGTAGAAGATAATAGCTCAATCATTGTAGCCGTCTGGTTGGGAGCTCCTGAAGAGGAATTCAATTTGAGAAAGGAGTTCAGTAACGTTCCCAACAATATACTCGAGGACCTAGTAACGCTCCGTCACTGGAAGATAAACCTTGTGGCGGGGAAGGAAAACTTCGATGTAAGGCTCAGGGATGCCCTGGTAGACGCCTTGCACTCTGGTTTCAGGCCTGTTCCTACGGATAAAGGCTTTCCCTGCTACTCCTGCGGAAGGCCGATGGCTAAAGTACTGGACACAAAGGAGCTGAGGGAATATCTAGGCGATAGTGAGGGAGTCTCAAGGGGATTAAGCGGTGAAATGGTAACTCTCGAGAAGAGCATGCAGCTAGGTTACCTGAGGGCCGTATCCGATAGCATTTACAACTACAAGGGCAGACTTGAGCATAACGATAGACCCCTCTGCCCGACATGCCTCTGGCTCTTCAGCAGGAGCTCCTATGATAGCGGTGTCCCAGTGACCTTCGTTCTCTACGGGACCGAGAGGATCATGGAGATCACTTCACCTCCTTGCTCGGGGGACACGGACCCCCTAGTTGTCGAGGTATTCTCCTACTACCTCAGGGAACTTATGCTCTCTAAACTCAGATCATCCTTCACTTCGAGGGATTTCAGGAGGTACGGATTGAGCGTCATGGTTTCCCTCATGAAATCGAGAGGAGAGGATCTCTTGGGGGAGCTAAATTCTCTCCTCTCAGATTTGATGGAAGGGCTAGGGGAGGAGAAGGTGGTTCTTCCCTGTGGTCGCGTGACTTACAAGTTCGAATGGGGGCTGAGAATCGGGAACGGGCCCATGTCTCCGGGACAGGTCTGGGACCACATCCTCGTGAGGGGGGTGTGGGATCCGGAGGACTACGTTGAATTGCTGGAGAGAATAGGGAAATCCATCAAGAAGCTCAGAAACCTGGGATTGAAGCCTGAAGGGATGGTTCATAAGTTGGAAGGTGACAGGGCTCAGATAGGGGCCATCCTACTGAAGGAGATGGATGGTAAGATTCCCAAGGGGTTGACGCTCGAGAAGTTCATGGATCTCGTGGAATACTTGCGAGAGTCTCGGGAGCTGGGGGCATTGAGGATGGTCAGGGAGGTGCTGAACAAAAATGGGTGAGGGCCTAAGTGGGGTTGAGATCATCCCGTCCTCGTTCGAGGAGCTGGAGAGGAGGCTCAAATCCTTGGGAGAGTTGGAAAGCGAGGAGATATCCTTTACGCTGGGAGCCTTGCTCTTCTTGGTGTCAAGAAGCGCCAACCTGCTGGGCAGTGACAGCAGTCAGACGGAGAAATTTTCACTCTTCATGAGATTCGCCTCCTGCGTTGATCCCAAGCTAGACCCAGTAAGGACCTTGAAGAACTACTCTGGTAAGTTCCTGAATTACGCCATGGATAAGATAAGGTCAAAGCTGAGGGGGTCGATCAGCTGCGTGGCGGAAAAGTCGCTGGCTAAGTTAACTGATGTTCTCGTGAAGGAGCTATCAAATCGATCTGAAAGGGCGAGGAAGGTGGTGATAGGGATCATGGGGGTTAGAGACGTCTCATACATCTACGTGCACTTCGGCTGGGACGGTAGGCTCAGTTCTCTGTTTGACAGCTCCAAGAGGGGCTTGGGATGTTCCAGTCAGAGTCAAGCTGGTTCTAACTCCTCTCCTGTTCCTCTCCCGTTTCAGGCCGGTTTAAGTGATTAGTATAAGGAGGTGGTTTTATGGAGTTCAAGTGGGAGGTTGTGAGCGATCCCGGCGAGTTGCCGGACATCCTCTCGAAGGTACCGTCCGGCCTCGGAAGGGAGATAGGGTTACTCCCTTCCATACCGGCTGTGAGAGTATGGGGATGCATACAGTTCGATAGGGCCTTTTCAGGTAATGAGAGGTTGGAAATAAACGAAGCAGTAACAGATCTGGAACCCTTCCTCTACGAGAAGGACGGAAAGTACGAGTTCGATTCTAGGGCGAGGATAAGGGCCACCAAGTTCAACTACGTCAGGGAGAGCTTCTTCAGGGAGACGCTCCGAAGGATCATGCACCCATTTCTAGATGCCATAGCCAATGACAAGAGTGGGAGGGAGGCCAAGGAGTACTTGAAGATAGTGGAGGAGGTCGCCAATGATATTCTAGAGGACGACGCAGCTAAGAGGGCTCTTTGGAATGTGGTGATGAAGATGGCCTCTTGCACCCCTCTTGATCCATGCGGGGTTTGCCCAGCTTGCATAGCTGAGGGGGCTGCCGCCTCAACCGCCACGCAGGGAGCCGTTCCGGTCAACTGGGAGAAGAAGTACAAGGAGACCGACTTCAAGACTTACTTCACGGTGAAGTCAGCTGCGAAGGAGCTGGGCCTGCCTGCCGGCAGTCGGATACTCGAGCCCTCACTACTGGAGAAGATCGTGAGGAACAGGGTTCCTAGGGCTGGCACGACTCAGGAGGGGGGAACTAGTGAGGAAATGATGTTCTTCGTAGAGTACATGTTCAAAGGGCCTGGATATTTCAAGACAACTCTCTTCAATCCTACCAAACTGGAGCTGGCCATGCTCGCCTACGAGCATCTCGTGAAAGATGTCAGGAAGGGGGCCAAGACCTCATCGGGCGCCGGCGTTTGGGATCACTGTGTGAAGGAGGGTATCCCTCTGATAGTCGTGGATGAGGTCTTCTCAGTAGAGGGTTATCTAGCAAATCCACCGCCTCCGTCGATGCCCATAGATGTAAGGGACCCAGAAGCTGGATATAAGGCCACATTCTTCGACGTCGTAGGCGATTGTAGGGGAATATGCGTGGCTAAGTTAGGAGAGAAGTCGGTGCTGGTAAGGTATGTAGGGGAGAAGGCGATAAAAAGGCTCGAAGACTACATGAGTGAGGGGATGTCCCTCTTGGAGAGGGATGACGCGTTCAGGCTGCTCGTGGAACACGCTGCCTCGGTTATAGATTTTCTGGGAAAGCCGAAGAGGGCCAGGAATAACTATAATGATGCAATAAAGGATCTCGCTCCCCAACAGCAGAAGAAAAGGGGGAGAGAGGGGGGAATCGGTTGACCTCCCAGCCCTATCTCTATTTCATAAGGGCCGTTAATGTCGAGCCCGTGTGCTCCACCCAGACCACCATGAAGGTGAATGTCTTCAGGCCTGGGGGATTCATTTATAGGACGGCAGTGGCCGGAGCCATGCTGAGGGTCGTGATGAGCGTCCAAGGGGAGAACTTCTACTCTTACTACAACAGGTGGGTGAATTCCAAAAGCGAGATAGGCATGGAATATAGCACACTCCTGTCGCGCAAGTTACCCCGTGTTGGCGTGACTGATGGGGTCATGCTCAGATCAAGCAAGGTGATCAGGGAGGACTTCAACGTAATCTTGGATGGAACTGCGACGGCATTAGGCACGATAAAGAGGGCTGGGATGGGTCCCTTAAAGGTGTACGGGTACCAGTTATTCGGGCTTGACTCAGACCTCACTAGGAGGGTAATCAACTACACCGTACACTACTTCTGGGCACCTGGAGCCATCTGGAGATTCTCCCTACTATCATACGATAGGAACGAACTGGAGAGGGCCCTCATTTTATTGGAGAGCGCCATGAGGGAATTCGGATTCGGTGCCAAGCACTCCTTCAGGGGCAAGATGCATCCCATTGTGGTGAAGAAGGTCAAACTCGTGAGGGTCGGCGATAAGGTAAGGGGTAGGCTCATACAACCGCTCTTGTGTGGGGAGGGTGTGAGCGAGTGCCTCGAGGAGAACGGTCTCAGACCCGTTGGAACGATGAAGATCTTCCAGAGGATGAAGGGGTATCAACCCAAGGCCGAGGTGATACCTGCTGTTTGGGGAGAGTTCGAAGCTTCATCTGGGTACTACGCCGTGATGGATGGTGAAACTTACTTAGTGACTGAGGGGGACCTCTCTTGGCCTACAGGGAGTTGGGAGCCTACTGGGAGCCTCCGCTGAGAAGGGAGTTTCTCGAGAGAAATTACGGGGGATTGAGCCTCTCTCTAACCAAGTCACAGCATGAGGTGCTGGCAGAAATCTTGAGACTGTCCGAGGAGGTCAGGGAAAGCAACTCCGTCATCCCCCTCTACGTGTCAGCAGACACTGGGGCTGGAAAGAGCCACCTTTCCCTAATCGCCGCTGCAGCCGTGGCAAAGCAGCTCTCATTGGGATTGAGCAAGTTAAACTCGGTCTACATAGCGCCTACCAAGTTCCTAGCCTCTCAGATGGGAGGGAGATCGTTGGATCTCTATAGGGGTATGAGGGATGCCCTAGGCGATGTGGAGGTCATCGAGATAAGAGGGGATATGAATCGTGAGGACAAGGCTGAAAGAGTGATGAGAGCTTTCTCCAAGTTGAAGGAGGAGATGAGGTTAGTTCTCACCAATCCGCAGATGCTGGCATCGCTAGCAGTCAGAAGATCATCTAGCTTGGGGATAGGAGATAGGATAACCCCTTTCAACTTGATCTCAGGGCTTGCGGAGGTGGACCTCTACATAATAGATGAGCCCCACTTCTACACGGGCAAGAGCTTCGTGAGGCTCCTGACACTTCTCCTAGAAATAGGTAGATGGAAGATATCGGCACCCCTGAGCGGGCCTACTTTCCTCCTCTTCATAAGCGCCACGATGGATCCTCTTTCCATAGAGAGGGCTCTTCGCTCGCTCGAGGACCTGTTTGGAACTAGAGTGATCAATAGGTCTGTCCCGCTAGAGAGGAGGAATCTGGAGCTAGTAGATAGAGAGGCCGGGGATAAGCTCATCTCGTTTGGTCGTTCCGATTTCGAGGGATTGGTTGAACTGGTTAATGAGTTGGAGGCTCCCCGGATAATCTACGCTGACAGCGTTAACATGCTTGTATCCCTCCAAGAGAGATTAGGAGGGGAGTCCGTCATTCTCCACTCTCAGATGCCTAGGAAGCTGTGGGAGAGATATATTGAGCGGATAGAAGGGGCCGACACGATCTTGATGACCAGTGTGGGTGAAGTGGGAATAGAGCTTGAGGATCTGGACGTGTATCCCGCCTCCATGGTCTCGGTGAACTCAATGAGCGTTATGAAAGTGGTCCAGAGGCTGGGCAGGCTAGCTAGGAGATACGGCTCCCATGGGATCTTCTTCAATGTGGACCTGCCATGGGCGAGGAGAGAGATCTCAAGTGTCTTTTCAAATGGTTTGAACCTGAGGAATGGAAAGGAAAACCTGCCTCCCTTTTTAGAAGTGGCTAAGAGCAAAAGAGCTGATTTCTTCACCTCTTACATCTCCCCTTGCGCTGACAAAGAATTTCACAGGAAGTTCACGGCTATAGAAAGAGGAGATCAGCGGTTTGAAGTCCCTAAAATCTATCTGACCTCCACAGTAAGGGTTAGTTCGGCATCAGATGACGGTGAGGAGCTATCACTACCTCTCATGAAGGTGGCGTCCACGGTTATGGCGATATCGAAACAACACGAGCTCAAGGTATGGTACTCTGATCTCATGGAGTCCCTCGTCTACGAAATGAGGGAGAGATCTGGATCAAAACCGAACCCAGTTGTCAGGGTCAGAACTGGCAAGGGGAGATACGATCTTAGGTGGAGATCAGCTAAACTGCCTAAGTGGCTCCTATCCATCGGAGTGGTTGGCATTTACGCAAAGTGGAAGGAGAAGTTCGAGATCCAACTTCCCCTGCTGGACAATTACAGGAGAGAATTCACTAGTCCAGCTATCTATTTCATATTCGCTGACAGGAGGTTCGGGAGGGGATTCAAGTGGAGCGACGAGTTCATTTCACTGGAAACCAATCTACAACCTGCATCCCAGGATCTGGACTTCATAGTTCCAGAGGGGGAGTCAGATAGAGTGGTAGCCTACGAGAGGGCACCTGATGGGAAATATGGAATGGGAGCTGTTGAACGGGCTCTGGAGATAATAAATGAGAAAGAGTTAAATCGCCCTTGTGGTTGAATAAGCGGCCTGGACGGGGGCGAGTTGGTTGGGTCACCCGGGCCCTATCACGGGCCGACCGGGCCTCTTATAAGATATCGATATCCTTTTTATCAGTTGGGTTTCAACGCATCCTCAATATATCGCTGGAAGCGCTGAACTGTGATGAAAACCAGTACACCATGGGGAGCAAAAATAATCAACTTATAAAGTGACAAACTCTTTAAACAACGTTTTACAGACGTTGCACTTGTCCGGATCTATCCTCGGATCTATCTTCTCGTGAAATTCACAGACATAACCCTTGGCCAACGAATAAAGGGCTATCTTCGTCAGCTCCATCTGAATCGTGAAGGGGTCCAGCTCCTCCTCGACTATCCTGCTGGCCAACGACTGGACCCTCTCCATCACATCCTTCCTATTCGAGAGATCCACCACGCTGCCTCTCTTCATGTTGGCGTAGCGTGAAACCGCTGACTGGGTCATGACGAGTATGGAAGCAATCTTAACCTCGCTCAACCCTCTTTCCACGAGCATCCTAACTAGGGTGGCCCTGAGGAAGGGCATCAGGTACCGGTAACCTATCTCGAATACGTCCTTCACTATTATCCGCGTCATAATACGGTAGAAGATATTAATCTTCACCTGCTCCCGTGTCACCTTGGCCCGACCCAGGCATCCCCTCTCCCGTGTCCTGCCTCCTCAAGAGGCGCGAGATTATCAGGAAGGAGAATACCGTAACTACCGATCCCAGAAGGAACGACAGCGCCGGATAGGGTGATGAGGAAGTTTCGATGCGTTCAGGCGTTACGGTGATCACCCTAGTGATAGTGGGGGGTATTAGGGGTCGACTGCTTGTGGAAGTCTCCATCGCCCCTGACTCCCCCTTCACCTCGGTCGCGGTTTCAGGAGAGCTCACTTGGATGGTATAGGTGAAATTGGATGAGAGACCATCGCTCTGCTCTGCTATTACGGTTATCGTGTACTTGCCTCCCTTGCTGTACGTGTGGGACTTGGGAAATTCACCTTCGTCCTCGGTTCCGTCCCCCCACATCCATCGGAGGATAACTGTCGCGTTAGGGGTCCCCGGTTCCACCTTTCCGTTCACAGTCACAGTGAGACCGGACACTGAGATCCCATTAACCTCCAGTATAGGGGGGTTCTCCTCGACCGGTAGGGTGATGAGGAGGCGGCAGGTGTCGAGCTCCTTGCCATCGTGCAGTAGTTTCAGCGTGATCACACCCTCCTGAAGGGCTTCCAAGTAAACGTACCTCACCTCGTTGGCCTCTAGTTTACCCTTGAAGAGCACCTGCTCTCCCCTAGATGTGATGGCCCTAAGCTCGACTTCAGCGGTGGAGTTGATTCTAAGCGCGACCCTGATAGGTTTCAGTGGGGGAAAGGTCCCACCGGGAGTCCCACGCCCCCTCCCACCTTCGTCGGTCCACACGTCTCCACCCACCACTTCCTTCGTCACGTAGAAGTTGCAGGAGTCGAGGACTTGATGGCTCCTAGCTCCCACGAGCTGGACGGTCCTAGGACCCTCATCTATCAGGAGTATGGGTGGTGTCTTGTACACGACCCCTGGACCAGTCATGGAGATGTTCATGAGCCTGATCTTGCTCCCGTCGGGCCTTATGATATAAAGCTCTATGTACATCACTTTGGAGACTTGGAAGTAAAGAGTCACCTCCTCCCCAACCCTGTAGTGCCCACAGCTGACGTTGAGTCCCTTCCCTCCCCTGTCTGACCAGACATCTGCCAGTTGTCTTTGGGGGCTCGTCTCGGGAGTATTGGTCTCCGGATCGGCTCGGACCGAGCCCATCACAATTAAGAGCGTTAAGAGTAGTGCGGGGAGGAGGTACCTCATCATTGGTTCCTACCTCTCGAGGAGAAAAAGATGATACGACTATCGGTTTACGACTTTACACCTCAAGTAGATCCCAAGGCCCGGCACCAAGGAGGTTGGTATCCCATCTCGCTCCCAACCACATGGCAGTAGGCTTCTAAGAACGACTGGGCGAATCTGTCAGCGTGCTTTTCCGTACCCCTATGCCTTCCAGCGAACATCCTGATGTGATGATAGGTCTCATGCAGGATTATGAAGGGATTCCTGAGTAGATCTCCTCTAGAAACGAAGATCGTTTCCCTCTTAGCATCATATACTGCCAGGGCCTTGTCGTGTCCCTTCACCCTGCCGACCTTCACCTTGGGAGGCACCTTCCCGTAGGCGGAGCATACGAGTTCCAAAGCTTCTTCCACCCTTCCTTGAAGTATCAGAGATACGACGATGGCTTTTTCCCTGTCAGTCAAGGTCATTCCACCTCCTCACCATCTCATCCACTGGGGGTTCCTTCCTCTTCCAGCTCCTCCTTATTGGATATCCGCCCACTACTTCCATAGCGACTTTGGAGGCCTCATCCGCCTCCCCAACCTCGTGGTCATCCCAAGAGAGGTCGTGCCTGAAATCGTTCGGTGAGGTCCAAGATGGATCGAAGTCATCTAGGCTTTCAGGCTTGAAGCAGACCGCAACTCGATCTATTCCTCGATGCAGACTAAGCGGGACCGTGAAGAGGGATCGGGGTTTGATCTGGTTCTCGACCTTCATCTCGAGGACCTCGCGTCTCGCCCTTATCTCGGCCACTCTCACCTCAACCCTGATCCTGAGGTACTCGGCGAGAGCCCAAGCGTGGTCCAGATCCCTGAACTCTTTAGAGAGGGCATGTTCATGCACCCTAACATGAGCTCCGTTCCCCGACCACAGGATGTAGACCGACTTGATCACGCCGAGTCTCTCCAGCTCGTCAGTTATTGCCCTCGCCGCTTCTATCGTCGCCCTCCAGGCCTCTAGTTCATTGTCGATGTCTAGGTAAGGTGTGACTGCCACAACGTTGGAGTCGTCGTAGGGATCCTCACGGGATTTGAGTCTCCTATAAACGGATGTGGTTGCATAGATGGACCTAGTTCCGGTGGCCAGCAGGGTGCCCGGCAGCTTCAGGGAGTCTATGGTGAGAGGCGCCCTACCGAAGTGTCTTATCCATCTCTCGCCAGCCAAGGCCAGCCAGCGACCTCTGGAGAACCTCACGACCTCGCTTTTAACGTCAGGTCTGGAGTAGTGCTCCCTGACGAGCTGTGCGTCGTGATCGTCTAAGTATTTGGAGAGGTCCGGCACCTGAAGCACCACTTACAGGGTGGTGTGATGCGATAAAAAACGGTCACCCCCCAGATTCACGAGAGCTCCTCCTCCGACCTCTTCTTAGCTTCGAGTATCCTCTTGGTGACGCTCTGGGGCAGTGCGAAATCTTCAGCTCTCAGACCCACGGGTCCCACGAGCCTCATCCCCCTGCTAGGCTCTATCACCACTTCATACATCCTCAGGTCATGGGGGGTCTGTCTCATCTTCTCCACCAAGAGGAACCTCTTCAGCCTCCCTCCCCTAACTACTCTCCTGAACCTGATGATCCCATCGGCTATATGCTCTAAACCGAAGCCAAACGCCTCTGAATTGTGGCAGAGTATCCAGCCCAAGCCAGCGAAGAAGTTCTGCTCTCCCTCCACCGCCACATCGTAAACTGGATGGCGTCCCTCCAACACTTCGATCTCCTTGACCCTCAAGAACATAACATCTGAATCCATCAGAGATTTAGCGATTTCTACCTTCTCCATAAGTTTGAGGCCCTTTTCAGTGAGCTCCTCATTTGCATTGATCAGCCCCTTCCTCCGAAGTTCCTTCCTGATCTTGGAGCTTCCTTTACCATCGACGAATTCCAAGAACCTCTTCACAGGACCGGAGTTCAGCGACTTCTTAGCTCTCCAATAGGAGACCCTCACCTTGTTCAGGTTTGTGTAAGTCCCGCTCCTTGGGGTACCCAGTGAGGAGAGGATCTCGACGAGTAATTCCCTAGGTATACCCTCGAGAGCCGAGCTAGTTAGACCGTCCCTCATCCTGACATCAGGACGGATGGCCTCAACGACCTCCTTGAGCCTCTTCAAGCCGCCCGCGTAGGATATAACTAGGTTATACGCGTTTCCCCTCCTAGATATGTGTGGAACGATCCCCTGCTCGAGCAAGAGCAAGATGACTCCGTTTAAGAGCCTCTCACTAGCCGTCGTCAGGGTCAAGTCCCGCCCACTCCTCCTCAAGTGACCGTCTCCCCTGTACAGCCCTATCAAGAAATTCATCTTTACATCGCGAGGAGCTAGGAATATGAAGGGAGGAACTTCCTTCGCGTGAGCTCCTGTCTTGACTCCAAGGATATCCTCTAGGACCATTCTCACCACCGCACTATCGACCTCAACCACCAGTTTGGATCCCACGCTTCTTACCTTGGCGTCCACACCAAAGACCTCCTTGAACAGATCTGCGGCATCCCTTGCGTAACTTACTTCGTGACTTCCGAATGTCAGGACTGTCTTGTTATCCTTCAGATGGCCCTCAGCGACGTAGTACCCTAAAAGCCTCCCCAGCCTTCCGTCCACCTGTATACTAGATTTCACTCCCTTCTTCATGACTATTACCCTTCCTCTCTCACTCCTAAACGCGATCGATACCTTGCTCGCGCTGAACCCGGTGACTCCGGCCGAGAGGAGGACCTCCAGAGGTAGAACCTTCTGCCCGCGCCAGTAGTACCTAAGGGTATCGTGACCGCTTTTCTTAGCCCTGATCACATTCAGTACCCTCGGATCATTCAGGGATATGTCGTCAACTCCCCTGAGGTATATGAGAGAGGGATCCAGGCCGGAATCCATCAAGGAGGAGACGACATCTATCTTTGCCTTCCCGATTCCCGGAACAGCGAACCTCCGTAGGGATATCAGGAAATCACCCACCCTGATCTCCCTAGCGGGTATCACCTCGATTCCGTTTCGCCAAACGTATATGCTGTGATCTCCCGTTACCTCAATCGACCTGCCGCCCTCGAGCCTGATCTTATAGATGGGCTCCCTAGATTCGTGCTCGCTTATTGCTAGTATCCTAGACCACCCAGCCTCCAAGTCGCTCCTCAAGGAAAGGCATGTTAAATTGGAGGAAGAGTTCCCGAATTTTTCTCTGAGCTCCCTAATGGGTAGCACTTCCACTTCCTTCTCTCCCTTCACGGCGACGAGCTGGTTACCGGTGATAGAGGTCGTAATAGCGTATTGAGTAGTGGCCAGAATAGTGAAATCCCACTTATGGAGCACCTTCTTCAGGTAGTAGGAGTACTTGCGGGCCATTGCTGGCTTATCGAGCCAGAAGGCGCTCATGCTGTCTATGACCAGTCGCGCCCTCCCATAGCCGAGTTCCCTCTTCGCCTCCACTACCTTCTCCACCATGTCCTCGGGGTTCAAGGACCTGAGGCTCCATCTGTCGCTCCCCAAGAGAGCGTCAATTACTATTGCCTTCCCTCTTGTCACCGCATCGCCCAGCCTCATGCCCAAGGTCTCAGCTTGCCTTATTACTGATTCCCTAGACTCCTCTGTGGTCACGTAGATCACCTTATCACCGTCCAAGATACCCTGCCATGAGAAGCGAATGCAAAGTACCGTCTTCCCAGTCCCTGGCTCTCCCGCGACTGCCACGAGGAAGCCCCTCGGTATTCCACCTCCAAGTATTCTATCTAGCTCCTTGACTCCAGTTGAGAGCCTCTCTATGTGTCCATCCTTGAGTTTATACATGGAGGCCTTTTTTCCTTTCCGGTCCGGTCGTTTGGATTCCCCCATCCAACGATCTTTAACGATTCATGAGAGTCGCTCGTGGGAACTCTTAGTTCCAGGAGGGGCTCAGCCAGCTAGGTCCCGCTAGAGGCTACCTGTATTTGAATACGTCTTTACGTCTTAAGATCACACGTAGGCCACAAGAACCCCTTCTACTCTTAAGAGGTCCACTTGACGAGCAGTCCATGCTTGGATATCCAAGACCTGTATCCTTCCAACCCCGGGAATGTATAAAGCCGCTTTGACGCACTCGCCAGTCGCCTTATCGTACCAGATCTCCATCTCACTCCTCTAAGGGTCCTCTGCGGTGACATGGTCGGGGGCTGGCTTCTGTTTAGGCCCAGTTTTTGCTTCGGTTTGGCTTAAGCCTAGGTGTGAAGGACTGCGAGAAAGATGTTGCTGGCCTCTGTTCTCACCTCGAGAGTAAATAATCATAAGTTAAATTATGTAATAAGATCGGGGCTGCTATGACTATGAGAACGATGGCAGCTGCCTCAGCACCGCTCATCGCTCTACCCTACTTTCCGGGTCTCGTGACTTAAAAGTAAGATAAATTTATTTTATTGTTCTAATTTGTTCCATTGACCGATAGGTCGCGACACCTAGAGAAGAGTTCCACTATGGCACTTAACAGCACTACCTCCATCGCATCAGTGGGTGGTTCGACCGAGTAAGCGTCCAGAAGTTTCTCACCAACCCTGAGAACCTCTTCCAAGGACCTTCTAATTTCGGGATCCCTCTCCACTTTGGAGATCCGCCTCAACCTCTCCAGCTCACATCTCACAGCCATTCTAAGAGTGGGCGCTGACCTCCCCATTCTCCCATCAGCTCCCTCATCGTGATGTAGGTCGTGGAACTGGGAAGAGAGGGATGCTTCACCAGCTCGACCCTCACGATCTCTCCCAACGGACTCATTCTGATCAGAGCGTGGACCGTGTGAGAATGGTACCTCCCTCCCCTAGGGTGGGTTGAGCCCCTGTTGATAGACACCACGGTAGTCCCCTTGATTAGATCCCTGATCTTCCAGCTGAGATCTGGACCCCCTCCGTGGAGGAAGGGATCGAATATCAGCACCACGGGGACGCTCAGGTGAGCGACCGTGTCAACTAAGGCCATCACATCCTCGACCTTGAAGCCCCTAGCTATCCTGAAGTTCTTCTCCACCAGATTCCAGTCGACTCCCAGCCTCTTAGCTATGGATCTGAGTAGGTAGGGATCCAATCCGGAGAATTCTTGGACATGAACCGAGATCACTCCACTACCCACCAAGGAGAGGATGAGCCTGTGGTAGAGCAGCCTGAGAACGTTGAAGCTGGAGGAATAGAACTCCGTGAATGAGTTCCTCTCCACGCCACCGCCTAGCAACTCGTCTAGATCTGGTATGCCAGTAGACAGGTGGTCCACGCATTGAGGGCTCACCGTGAGTTGAAACAGTGCACATCTGCGGAATTAATCTCGGCACCTAGGAAACTTTCACTATAGGATCCTCCTGCCCATCATTAGCAGGATGGCATCAGCGAGCCAGACAGCTGCCAATGTTCCCAGCACGATGCTTCCCTCTCTTAAGCCTAGCAAGAGGGGAGCTAGACCTAGGAAGAAGTAGAAACCCGATTCCACGCTGAAGATCGCAGCTATCAGGTTCCTTCCGAAGGTCTCGGAGGTCCAGTGGGACGGGGCATCAGGGAGCATCACCGCGTAGACGGAGGAGTTAAGCAGGGAGGATCCCGAAAAGGAGGCCACGTATATTAGGGCGTTGGAGATCCCCTTCCACCCGGACGCGATCCACAGAACGAGCGCGACTGCTAAGAGGAGCGGCAGGTTGAGGAGGAGGAAGGCGAGTGTCTTGATGGCTGCCACTCTAGATCTGGTCAGGGGAAGCAGGTACAGGGCCTTGGCCCCAGAGGACTCGGATATATAGAGGTAGACCACTGAGAATCCCCCAAGCCCCCCAACCGAGAGCATAAACAGAGATGTATAGTTCGGACCTAGGAAGCCGCCTAGGAAGGTCTTCTGGGGTGATATGAGGGATACCGGGAAGACCAAGGAATATATTATCAGGGAGGCTAGGACTCTCGGGGTCCTGAGGACTATTCTCATCTCCCTGAGCAGAGCCGCCCACAGTCCACTGGTCAGGCTCCACTTCGGGGGACGCGGGGGTGCCGAGACCTCCCCGACCGATATCTTCCTCCAGAACCTCTTGGAGCCGAGGGTCATGATAGCCACTGACAGGAAGAGGAGCGCCGAGGATGAGATGAGGGCGCGTGGTGAGGTGAGGTAGCAGAAGCTCAAGGGGACCATCCATTCAGGTATGCGGGCTCCTGTCTCGATGGAGCTCAGGAACCATGACGCGACGGGACCTATAGCGAATCCTAAACTCAATAGAGACAGCCAAGCGAGGGTCGATCTCAATAGCCCCTTCCCGCTCTTCGTGTAGTTAGCGCTGTACGACCCGGCTAGGTACCCCAGTCCAAGGGAAAGGTTGAGCGACGAGAATGACATCAGCACGCTTGCTAGCAGTGTGGACAGGTCCCTCAATATGAGGGAGGATATCAGACCAGCCGGCATGAGGAGAAAGGGAAGAGCGGCGCCTCCCCAGTATAAGCCTATCCAGAGCAAGATGCTCCTGACTCCCCCTTCATCTATGGGGAGCTGCTTGAGGGGATCCAGCAGCCTGTCAGAGATGAGCATCTGAAGGTTCAGGGCCATTGTGAGGATTCCCATGACCACATCCATCATAAAGAGCATGGAGAGGAGGAGATATGATACCTCCCTCCCGAGGAGTGCTCCCAGTCCGAGGGAAGAAGATAGTAGGGAGAACATGACGGCTAGGAGGATGTTATACCTCAGGGCGCTCCTCCCTGTTATCCTGATGAACTCCCTACCCTTTCCATGCTTTCTGGCTGATCTGTAGGCTGCTTCCATGGCTATGATCTCTGCAGCCCTCCTCCAATGCATGCCTCCAATTGAGATGATCGGCGAGGCCTTATTAACGTTGTTAGGAGCTACAAAACTTTCCCGATATGTGTGAAAACGTTCCCTTTGAATTATGACTGCCGACTGCGGAATGTGTGCGAGTGGCTGCTGGACGCCAAGTTAGGTGACGAATTGGAGCTCCTCTTCGTCAACGGGGATGGGCGTAGGATTGAAAGGAGGAGGATCTCGTTAGAGATATACGCCTCTTATGAGAGGTGGCTGGAGGAGTTCGTTGATGCCCATGATCTAGACATGAGGGTGGAGGAATGGATCAAACCCCCACTTTACAGGAGCTCGCTCCATGTGGCCGTCATCGAAGTAGAGCCAAGCCTCTACAGGCGCGTTTTTAGGGCTCTTCGCGACAAGGTGGAGCTGTGGAACACCTTTCCACCTCAGCTTCAGCAGGTCCTGTGGAGATCTGGCCTCATCCCCTCCTCGTGCGGTGGAGATATACCCGAGCCCAAGTACGTGAGGATGGGTTTCAGGGGATGGGCCGGCCCTCCCAACGTTCCCTCTTGGAGGTATGTCAGGGAGGTGGAGGTCTCCCTTAACGGTGATCTCATCACGCTGGGCCCGAGAGAGGCGGGTGATATCGTCGAATCTTACTCGCCTCATGTGATTGTTCTGGAGGGCTCTAAGTGGAGGAAGCTAGCCCTCTCGATTCCCGGAGTCAGATCTGCCTTGAAGAGAGGCGTGCTAGTAGACTCCTTACCGCTGGGCGTTACCGTGAGGGGACTCATGGAGTGGAGCTCCCTCTCTCATGCTCCGATCAGGCTGGCGTCCGGCTACACGATAGGGAAGGTGCTTACCAGCGTGGAAGCCTTCAAGGCCATGGAGAGGAAATACTTGGTACCGAACGTGGCCGTGAGGGTAGAGGGATGGAAGAGCATCGGGGAGCTGGTGAGAGCAGATAGGGGAGGCCTCATTCTCACTCCCAAAGCGGGGATCTACTGGGGCGTAGCCCAGCTGGACTTCGACTCCTTCTTCCCATCAATAATAAGTCAGGAGAACATAAGCCCGGAGACAGTAAACGATCCCTCATGCTCTGACTGGTTCGAGATCCCTGGGGTGGGCCACAGGATATGCAGGGAGAGGAGAGGATTGGTATCGGAGGCAGTAAGCGAACTAGTGAGAAGGAAGAGGTTATACAAGTCAATGGGCGATTCTGACAGGTTAGAAGCGATAAAATGGGTATTGGTGGCCTGCTTCGGATATCTAGGGTATAGAAACGCGAGGTTCGGTAGCATAGAATCATATGAGAGCGTCACCGCCATGGCGAGGCATCTCGCATTCAGAGCTATGGAAGTGGCATCTAGGAGGGGTGAGGTGATCCACTTCCTGGTGGATTCCCTCTTCGTGAGGACCCCCGATCCCCATTCTCTAGCTGAGGAGATAGAGAACGAGCTGGGATACAAGATAAGGGTCGATTCTGTTTACAGCTGGCTGGTGTTCTTCCCGCCGGAGGAGGGAGGTGAGTTGGGGGTGCCCTCTAGATACTTGGGGAGGTTGGTGGAGGGTGGCATAAAGGCCAAGGGGATCGTCAGGAGGGACATGCCTCCTCTGCTCAGGCACCTCGTGGAGAGATCGCTTGACCTGTTAGGAGAGGCAGGAGATCCCAGTACCCTACTATCGGCTCTTATGAAGGTTCAAAGGATGTTTGAAGATACTGAGAACTCCCTGATACGTTACAAGGTGCCTGAAGAGCTCCTAGTAATGGAGAAGAGGATTGATCCTCCCTATAGTAGGGAGATCAGCCACTGGAGAGCAGCCTCCTTGATCAATGCGAGCGGTGGATCGATTAGGTACATTGAGGCGACCTTTCCCTATCCGGTGGAGATGGGAAGAGGGGGATATGATGCGCAGAGGTATGTGGAGATGGTGAGGCGGGCCTACAGGCCCTTCGACTTCTTGCGCTCCCTGCTCAGTACCAAGCGGGGTTGAAGGATCAAAAATAGGGACTCGTGGCAGTTCCCACGCTTTGTACCCGCTTGAGGTTTTTACACCTGATTGATCACTTCCCGAAGATCCCCGACCACATCTCATTGAACTCTGACTCGAATGCTGAGGCAATCCCCTCATCCACTATGACCACCAAGTTCTCGTCATTCTTCTTATCCCCTGACCAAGTGTAGTTGAAGCTGCCCGTCAGCACCACGCCCCCATCGATTACCATGAATTTATTGTGCATCAGGTAGCTGTTCCGATCGAGCTCAACTTCCACGCCAGCTGCCCTGAGCCTTCCGTATTCGCTGTACCTGTCGATCCTCTCAGATTCGAGTATCACCCTGACCCGGATGCCCCTCTCCTTCGCCCTCACCAAGGTCTCCCCTATGGAATCCAGTGTGAAGGAGTACATCGCCAGATCAATCGATTTGTTGGCCCTCTCGATCCACCGAATGACTACTTGGCTGCAACCGTCCTCCGGGCAGAAGTAAGCGCTGACCCTTGCTTGATCGCTCCCTGTATTTTTTCCCTTGGGTAGCAGATGGTTGAATTGGACCAGTATTATAGCGATCACCGCGATACACAACAGCAGCGCCTTCCTGTCCATTGCGCGCACCTATAAGTAGGGTCACTCAGCCTCTTAACGATGGATGTTCTCCGACCTTTCGATCCTTGGAAGAGCCCCCTCTGCACATGCCCTCCCAAGTACTCCCTACATCCCTACACGGGCTGTTCTCACTACTGCCTCTACTGCTACGCCACATCCTATGTGGGTCGAAAGCCCAGCAGGCCCAAAAAGGACTTCCTGAAGAGGTTGAAGAGGGACCTTGAGAGGGTTGATCCTTCCCTCCCGGTCGACATGTCCACGAGCAGCGACCCATATCCCCCAGAGGAGATGGTCCTAGGACTGACTAGAGCCTCTCTCGAGGTGCTCCGCTCTAAAGGATTCAGGGTCCTCCTAACCACGAAGGGAGTGGGTTTCATGAGAGATCAGGGATTATTTGACGGGTTGATGGTCACCATTACCACACTGGATAGGGAATTGGCCTCAAAACTCGAACCTTTCGCCCCCCCACCCAGTTCTAGGCTCGATGCCCTAGCATCAATGGAGGTGAGGAAGGGGGCTCGAGTGGATCCCATAATACCCGAGCTCACAGACGATCCTAGAGATCTGAAGGAGCTGCTCAGGGAGATAAGGGACTCGGGGGCTGAGCACGTGGTCTTCTCCACGTACAAGGCAAAACCCGATAATTTCACGAGGATGGTTCTCTCCTTCCCGAATTTGGCCAATGTGTGGAGACGCCTTTACTACGATGAGGGGGTTATAGTGAGGGGATATAGGTACATGCCCACATCTAAGAGGTATCGCCTACTGAAACATGCAGTCGAAGAGGCTCTTAAACTAGGAATGACCGCCTCTGTGTGTAGAGAGGGATTTAGGGACCTGCTGAGAGCCCCTTCATGCGACGGAACCCATCTACTCCCCCAGCGTAGTAGACACCTATCAGGCATTATATGACTATTTTTGGTTCCCTTTTTATTGATAGAGGGTCCTGAGGAGAAAAAATGGAAGAAAAAAGATTAGGACGGCGCTGTGGGGGTGTTACCCTCACTAAACCGGCGAATGGGTCTTATAAAGGGAACTGCCCTCTTTTTTCATATCAAGTTTTTCATAAATTAGAAATCCTAACTTCGGGTATTGCGAGCAATTATTTTGGGTAAAAAAGCGGAAGAAGGTTTCCTAGCTAACTTCAACCGCTGTCATATGAGAAACGATTAGATGACCTCTTTTTTGGGGAACTATGAATCTTACTCCATCTTACTTACTAATATGCAGCAAAAGGGTTAATAGAGGTTCCCCAATACCCTGCATGATGAACCTAGCTAAGGTGGCCGTCCTAGCGTCCCTCCTCATGATACCCCTAATCACCACCCAAGGTTCCTCCACGGTAATCTTCAGGGGTCACGTTGGTGCTGTGGGTAAAGGTTACGCGATCGTATGGGTTGAGGAAGTGCTGGAGGGTCCTCTCACAGAGGGGGGTGTTATCGAAGTATTAAAAGGCAAGGATAGCTGCTCTGGAATCCCCCACATTGACGCCGTAGAGGTTGGAGACTTCGTGGAGGTCAAGGGATACTTGGAGACCAAGTGCTGCAGGCAGACCGTGATCTTGGAGTGCGGCGATCATTACCTCAAGAAACTGAGGAACGTGATGGAGGCTGGAATACGGATCCTCCAAGGATGCGGTAATGAGATCGATGTCGGAAGTAATATTACCTTCCTGTTCTTCGTGAGCAGGGACTCCAACGTCACTGTAGTACTGGAGCGAGGGACCAATACCATTGTTCTATTCGAGGGATCTCTAAAGGCTGGGCTTTACTCCATCTCCCGATTGGATGATGGGCCTGAGGGTGAGAGGAGGGTCTGCATTCTAGCTGAGAGCATGGGAGAATCGACCGTCGGCTGCTGTGACTTTACGGCGGTCTCGCGGGAGAGGAGGCCCCAGCCTGAGTACAGGAATCTGACCGTCAAAGTAGTCACTGAAGCAGGTTATCCGGTCAGAAATGCGTCCGTTTATGTGGATGGAGTGTTTTACGGTTTCACCGATAGGAATGGGATCCTAGAGACCAATATAAGCGAGGGAGTGCACGAGGTGAGGGTGGAGAGCGAGTACTACAGGACCGCCATCGCTAAGTCGGGACCTAGTCTAGTCGTGGTGAAGGTGAGAGTGAAGGCCCCGGAGGTGTCGCTATCGTTCAGCCCTGAGGAGATAAACGGTAGTGGGAAGGTAAAACTTGTGGTGAAGAGGCTGGGAGGGGCCGACATTTCAATAAGGGTGAAGCTGACCCCCTTCGGTGACTTGCGCGTGAACGCCACCGAGGTAGTCGGGGTTCCACCTTTCAATGTGACCCTGGAGGTTAGAGGGGAGGGCAAGCTGGTGGCGAGCTATGGGAAGATAACTGCAGTTTTAAACAGCGAAATCCCCGAGAAGAAAGTTGGAGAAACGCAAACTAGTAAAACCCCAGCTACTCAATCCCCAACACGGACTAAGGTCGCCTCACCGACCACCAGCACCAGCGCTATTACTTCCACTTCCGCTCCCACTACCTCCGAGAGCACAGCCACGGAGGGTAAGGAGGTTCCTGAGGTGACGGGGTTGTATTGGATAGTTCTGCTGTTGGCAGCACTCCTCGTGGCGACGCTTGTGGTGAGAAAATGGTGGAGGGCTAGGACAGGTACTTCTCCTCCAAGTAATGGAGGAAGTGCTCGGGATTGAACTCCTCGCCTGTGGCCCTGACTATTAGCTCATCGGGTGGATAGACGGCCCCCCACCTATGTATCCTCTCTCTCAGGACGCTCATCAGGGTAGAGAATTCTGCTCTATCCACAGCCTCCCTCAAGTCGAGCCTCCTATAGTACTGGGCCGCGAGCATTGTGCCGATAGCGTACGTGGGGAAGTAGCCTATGGAAGCATGAGCCCAGTGAATATCCTGCAGCACGCCCAAGGAGTCGTTGGGTGGCCTTACCCCGACTAGCTCCTCCATCGTGTCGTTCCATATCTCAGGAAGCTCCTTTACGTTCACGCTTCCCTCGATCATCGCCCTCTCCAGCTTGTACCTGAGGTATATGTGGAGGACATACTGCACCTCGTCCGCTTCCACCCTTATCAGCTCGGGCCTGACAAGCGTGAGGTACCTGTACATCTCCTCCTCATCGTATCCCTTGAGGAACGGGAGGGCCATGATCATCTCGTTCCTGAACCTCCTGACGAACGCCCTGGACCTCCCCACCACGTTCTCCCAGAACCTAGACTGTGATTCGTGAACTCCAAGCGAGACACCCGTCTGAACGGGAGTCATCCACAGATCCTCGCTTATGTTCATCTCGTAGGTGGCGTGGCCGAACTCGTGTACAACAGCCATGAGGGCCCTCCTGAAGTCCTTTCCCTCGAACCTCACGGTGATCCTGATGTCATAGAGGCCCATCTCGACTGTGAAGGGGTGAGGTGACGTGTCCACCCTGCCTCTGTTGAAGTCGAACCCTAGAACCCCCAAGACGTATTCTATTAGCCTCCTCAGGAAGGTCTCATCGTAGGATTCGTCCTCTAGAGGATGCCTCTCTGGATATCGATCCTTCACCTTCTTGAACAGATCAGATATCCGGGGGACCTTTGAGAACATCCTCTCGCACTTCTTGACCGTGAGACCCTCCTCGTACAGGTCAAGCAGGGCATCGTAGGGATGATCCTCGTACCCTAGGTAGTCGGCCTTCCTCCTCTCCAGCTCCACGATCTTCTCGAGTACCGGCCTGAACATCTCAAAATTCGACTTAGCCTTCGCCTCCCTCCAAACCTGGAAGGCCTCAGCAGTGGTACGTTCCTCCTCCTCTATGAACTCCCTAGGTATTTTAGTGTAGTATTTTATCCACCTTTTCAGAACCCGGATTATGCCCCTCTCGAGGTCGTTCTGCGGCTTAGCACTCTCAACCAAGGATATGAACTCTGGATGGGTGTACAGCCTCTGGACCTGGGTCCTGAGGATTCCCCTTATCTCTCCCCTCTCCCTGAAGGCACCGGGGGGCATGTAGGTCTCCATGTCCCATCCCAAGAGGGAGAGGGCGTAGCCGAGGGATCTAATGTCCCTGTACCTCCTGACCAGCTCCTTCACTTCTGGAGAGACGATCCGATCCATAGGGCTACGCGGTAGGAACAAGTTAAAATAATTGAAGGAGGAGTCAGGTCCTCTCTATCCTCTCTATCCTGTCCCTCAGGACCCTAGCCCTTTCTTCCAGCGATTTGATGGCCCTATTCTTCTCTTTGAGTGCTCTCTTCCCTTCTCCCTTGGAGAGATCGCCCACCTCCATCTTGGCCCTCACCACCTCCCTATCCTCCTTGAGCTTCTCTATCTCCTGCTCTATGTTCGCCAGCATGGATTTGAACGGTTCCAAGTACGAGTCCAGCTTAGCCTGCACCTCCCGGAGGGACCTCTCGTACTCCTCCTTGAGTCTCCTGTACTCAGTCTCCCCTACTTTCCCTTCCCCTCTCTTTTCCTCCAGCCTCCTCATCAGTTCCAAGATCCTCTCCTTCTCGGCAAGGAGGGCATCGACCTTGCTCACCCTCCTCTTGAACCTCCCAGCGCTGGAGAGCCTGCCCCTAACCATCCTGATCAACGCGTAGACTATGAGCAGGAGTACCAGCAGGAGGAAGAGGAAGACCCCTATGGAAGTGTTCGAATGTTTGAGATCGACCCTCAGCAGGGAGAAAGCATTCCCGCCCGTGGTCTCCACTCGGATCTTGAGGAGGAATTTGCCGAAGACGGGCACGTCAGGGACCTCGATGGTCTTGTGAATCGCCTCCTCCTCGCCGGGTGCCACCTTAGTGGGCTCGTCGAAGGGGATCTGATACTCGCCGAAGTTGGCGCGGATGGGTAGGAAGAACACCTCCTCCGAAGTGACGTAAACCCTCAGCCCGGTGACCTCTATCTCCTTAGAGCCCAAGTTCCTCACGATCAACCTCAGATCAACGCTCTCCCCTGGAGAAGCTTCTATGTAAGAGGGCTCTATTCGGGCGGTGATGCTCTGAGACATGAGCTGGGAGAGGGATAGCGCGACTACCAGCAGGAGGATGATCGTCAGGCCATTTGGTTTCATACGCCTCAAGATCACCGGTTCAGTAATAAGTTAACTTACGCGCTTTCAAATCCCCACCAACTAAAGAAGGGATAGAGGGATCAGAAACCCTCGTACCTATCCCTAGGCGCCCCGCAGACCGGGCATCTCTCCGGAGGTTCCGGGCCCACGTGAGTATGCCCGCATACGGGACATATCCAGATCTTCCCATCCAATGGGTAATCCTCTCCCCTGTCCACATAATCCTTCGCCTCTCTGAACAGCTCAGCATGTATTTTCTCAGCCTCCAAGGCCCATTTGAAGCTTGTAGCAGCTCTCCTCTCCCCCTGAAGCTCGGCCACCGATATGTATGCAGGATACATTTCCTCTACCTCGTATTCCTCCCCCATAATTGCAAGCTCCAAGTTCTTGGAGGTGCTCCCGGGGCCGAAGGTCGCTCCGGCCACCACCTTCAGGTCTCCCTTGAGTTCGGAGAGTGCGTTGAAGTGGTTGTTCGCGTGGACCCTCTCAGCATAGGCGATCGCCCTGAACAATCTGGCGACGTTGGGAAAGCCTTCCCTCTCCGCCTTCTCGGCGAAGAGGATGTAGCGCATGTGGGCCATGGACTCTCCTCCGAAGGAAGAGGCCAAGGCGTACAAGGTCATGGGCCTGACCAACATCCCACCGGCCGATATAACCCCGTGATAATATAAGTTTAACGAATTTTCATTTGTAGAACTCCCTAGTAGCGCACCTCGCACCTCCGCCTCCAGCCTCAATTTGGCTGTTTCAAAATAGCAGGTAAGTGAAACTCCTGATTATTTGCCTAAAATTAATATAGGTGAGTTATCCGCAGAGGATTAGGTCTATTGAGATGTACACCTCTATCAATCCCGCTATAGTAATAAAAATTAGAGAGTATAGGAAGAGTTTCATAATACTTATAATTTTTAATCGCATCTTCTTAGAGAAATCTTGATCTTCAGGTAATGATATCAATAAATCTTTTAATAAAAGTGAGATACGCATTCCTGCAACAGTCGCCATCAAGAATCCTGCTATCTCTATAAATCCATGAAACACAGTTAGTTTTATTATTTCGATTAAACTTAGCCCACTCGCAAGCGCACCTCCGATAAAAGAGCCAAAAAGATATCCATTGTACAGTGTAGATACGACGGTCGGTATCGAGAGAGCAACTCCTCCCATCACAGTCAATACAACACTCTCTAAATTGTTTATCAAAATGAGTTTAATTTTTGAGTAGTCATCCATTCGACAAATTTTAAAAAAATCATAGGTAATTATAAAATAATATTCGCGATTTAGTTTTAAGTCAATGTATTTCCATCGGAGAGTAGTAGGATGTTGCAGGGTGGAGTTGTCCAGAAGAGACAAGCCGAACCCCACAAAATACAGGAGAAGAGCTGCTATCCAAATACCTTTTTCACCGATATTTATAACATCCACCTCCGTGTTTCTACTTTATTTTCTGTTATGAAAATAGCTGAGTATGGGCAATATCAAGAGCGAAGCAACTGCTACACCCAGCCCTACTGTATACCAAGCTGCTATATACAGAAATTCATTCTGATATCCAAGAGCATGAGGGAGTGCTGATCCTAGCAGTGCACCTACTAGGCCTATTAAGATTAGATACTTTAGGAGAGTTCTCCTATCTTTTACATCTATTCCCCTCCAAGACATATCCAAAGGATCAACATCTCCAGAGAAAAGTAGGAATATAAGAATGCTAGAGGTAAATCCTACAGCGAAATATAAGAGGAAATCCTCCGGTTCAGAGATCCACAACTGATATGAAAAGACTCCGAAGAAAATTGTCATGAGTATGAAAAATATCATAATACCAACAAGATTTCGCTTTTTGGATAACATGTCTCCTCACCTAAGATATAAAAATGTTAGAGAATTAGGTTTATGCTATTCCTATTAGAAAGCCAGCTAACGCTCCGATGGGTCCAAACCCAGACCCTGCTAAGGTGTATATCATGATATGAGTGATAGCCATATGTAAAGCTACGTGCGAAGCTAGATGGTTATGATAATGTGTATGGACGTGATATGCTATAGCTCCCCATATCATTCCTGCTTTTCCGCTCATCCAAAAGGGCGCCGCAAGAAATATGATTTGCAACATCAGGATTACTGAAACTATTTTCCTCTGATCCACGGAACCACCACATTTATAATTAGGGCGCAAATATATAAAAATTTACTTAAGATCAACGCACCGGTCAGAGAACATGGTATTATGAGTCTAAAGGAGGCATTCTTGTGAAATTCCTTGTAATCAGGATATTGAATAGAGTTTGGGGTTTCTGTCTTTTTCTAGATAATGTTAGCCCTCATCGAAAGGTTATCATTCTACTATCAACTATACTGATCTCATCTCTATTGTATACTACAAGTTTGACAATGTATCTCCTCAGAGAATTTACGGTGCTTCTTCAGAATTTTCTTGGAGGATTATTCTTAGTGATCGCGGCAGGTTTTCTTGCACATGGGTTAGCTAGTTTATTCGTCCTATTCCTTGTTACTGAGATATTTTACTTAACCATTACGACTTTCTGTAAGGAACATACAATAAAATTAAGAGACACGCTCCTAAGCTTCGGATTTTATTTGATATTTCTTCAGATAGGAGAGAGTTCGGTCTTTCTACTTAGACTAATTGAATTTGTAATACCTTCTTTTTTTATATTATTGAGGTCCGAATTTGATCTTATCATTAGCCCTTATCTGTTTATAGCAATAGACTTGATAATTTTCTTTTTCTGGCTATGTTCCTTATATAAATTATCCGGAAAATTCGATATAAGGTGTGCATCTTCAGCTATCTTTTCCTTAGCTATTTTGCTATATATCCATATATATAACGTTGTTATTTTCACATTGGATTAACTTTTTAACTAATAAATTATTCAGCCATGATATGATGAATGCAAGTCATACTAATGTCCATTAATTTTTAAGTAGACGAGTAAATCTTTAGGGTATGGAACCTTGAGAATTCCTCTGCCTCTCCGGATAGCTTTGATAATAATCCGCGAAGGAAGCTATAGAAGTGGTAATTCTATTAGTTTAGTTAGGATTCTATTGTCTAATATTTTGCTATTTATAGCCTCTATCATAATGTCCTTCTTCCTCATAATATTGGTTAGAGATGGAGATAGTATTCAATCTTACATTAAAGTTAGTCAACTGGTTTATATATTTTCGTTCTTTACACTGTCTATTATCAATTACAGATCTATCAAGGACACTAAGTCTCTGATGCCAATACTGATGTTGCCTATTAGGCCTAGAACTGTCATTGCAGCAGTAATTATTGCGCATTTACTTTGGGGTGGTCTTGCCCTCTCCCCGCTCTTAATCCCCCCCTACTATACTCTCCTCGACTTCCGGTTTAATGCTATCTTCATCCTAGTATGGCTTAGTAGTTTTCTAGCTGTATTAGGTACTATACTGGGAATGGCCTGCGTGGAAATTTCATTTAGGAGAGTTCCGTGGTTAATCACCTTAAGTTGGGTAGGTTCTATTATTCTTTTTACGTATTTAGGTCCTCTTCTTACGATTCTCTTTAGCTCGTCTATCTTAGAGAGAAGTATACTTCTGATAGGATATTTCTACTTAACTGCAATGGCCTTCGGTAGAGTAATAGGGAGATTGCATGAGTTTCCTAATGTCGCTCCTGCCGGGAATGAGTACGCAGAATTGCCTCACATGACTCTCCTAAAGAAGGAGTTGATCTTGATCAGGAGGAGACCTTGGATACTGGCTTTAATACTATTTTCCGTATTTCCACACTCTATCATCACGATCTACACTTCTGAAGTAAGTTCAAACGCGGCGTTGCTCAACCTGACCTTGGCTTCCCTCTTGGAGCTGGGTGTGATACTCCCTCTCTTCACAATCTGGTTGTACTCCTTGGAGGGCTCTGGCTCTTCCCTCCTCTATATCCTGCCTTTAACCAAGTTACAGGTCTCCCTGTCGAAGTACGCCCTTTACGTGATCATATGTCTCGCGATAAACATCCCTATCGTCGTATTTTCACTGATCTCAGGAGGGAACTTGGTCTACTACCTCACAGTATTCATCTTTACCGTGATATCCTTCTCCTCCCTGTATAATCTCCTGATATGCAGGCTGCTACCGAAGAGAGAATCCATGTGGACCTTCCAGTCCATTGGGTGGTTAAAGCTCACCCCCATCATGGTAGTGGCCGAGTCCGTGTTCATCATGGTCTTCTTGGAATCACTGAACGGGTTCGTGGTGGATGTAGGTGCGCTGTACTCTGCCTTCCTGCTGATAGATACTTGCATCTTGCTGCTCTCTCTGTTTATGTTGAGATACCTGTGCGACGTTCCTCTCTAATTCCCCTTTTCCTACGGTATGGGTCGGAATAACGGCTGAACTATTGAGTATATCTAATCAGCGGTAAAGTAGCCCGATTCTTCCCATCTAGAAAAGCAATGAGTTCCTTGAGGGGTTTTACGATAGCTCACTCGCGTGATACGTAGAACTCCCTAGTAGCGCACCTCGCACCTCCGCCGCCGGCCTCTATCTGGGGTATGCTCACCTCAATGAGGTCTAGCCCCCACTCCCTCTCCAAGTACCTGTTCGCGTCCCTGTTGAAGGAATCCACCACTATCTTCCCGTTCCCCAAGTTGAGACCGTTCACCATGGTGATCTCGCTGCCCTCAGCAGGTATCTCGTCCACTGTTATGCCCAAGTCACGGAACACTTGACCCAACTCTACTATCTCGAGGGACTCGCCGTACTTAACAAGTGAGTAGAACCCCATCCTGCCCGGGCTCACGAAAGTCACGGGACCTGCGTGCATCATCACAACGTCGAGATGGACGGCCCCTGTTCGCCAATCCCGTATGTAGCCGGGTAGGGGAACCCCGTAAACCTCGATATTCAGGCCCTGCGAGATGAGGAACTCTTGGAGTAATTTGGGAGCGGCCACGTTACTCCCCCTAACTCCAATTCCGGTGAACAAGGCTCGTTTCCCTCCCTCCCCCTCGACCAGTATGAAGTTCCCTCCCTCGGCCTTGGCTCTGACGAGTATCTCACCATTACGCCACCACCTAGGCCTGAACACCGGAGTCAAGCCATTCTTCTGAAAGAAGGATCTAGCGACCTCTTCTTCGCCCCCCCTTATGTCCAGCGCCATGTTCATGAGGATCGGCTGCTCGGACCACGCTACGCTGGGATCCCTAGGGTAGCCCAGCTTAGGCAGCGTCTCCTCGATGCTCACACTGACGACCTCGTATCCCATCTCCTCCAGAACCTTGCCGGACTCGCCAGCCATGAAGACGACCCTCACTCCCTCCCCCCTTATTGCATCTGCCAAAGAGATCAAGTCCCTGACCCAGCCATTGAAGTCTGGAGCTGGGGTCCCGTCGTAGGCAGTTCGCTTCCACACCCACTTGGTCCACTTTCCCTTAACCTCCTCCAAGTGGCGCCTCTCTGGCAGGGCCAGCGCCACATTGCTCTTCTTCGAGTCCTCCGCCCTCAACCTTACCTTCCTAGCTAGTTCTCTAAGGAGAGATTCAGCTCCAGATTTGACCTCATCGGGGGAGGAAGCTCCCGTCAGGGAGATTACCAAGTCGACCGCAACGAACAGGTCGGCATCCCGCAGGTCCCCCGCTTTAATTACCTCCACAGGCGGTTGAGGTGGGAGATCCTTTCCATAGAAAATTTGGGAATAGCTTCTCCTTATCACGGGAGGATCGGAGGACTCATTAATGGCCACACGTATAGATGCGTCTTCCTCATTAGTCAAGCGCTCTAACAGGGAACGCAAGTTCATACGGAGCTTCCTAGGGGAAAATTGAAAAGGATTAGTTTCAGTGGCCTGTAGATCCCAGACCCATTAACATTAAAGAATGCATTCTCTATCCATGTCCGATACCTCGGGACGGGAGTGAGGATGGTCTGCCTCATCGAGTGAACGACGATCAGAAGATGTAAACGATAGTCACGGTCCATGGACTTTTACACCCACCATCTTCATCTTCTCGGCGGATGAGAAGAGCTTCCAGATCTGGGAGACCACTTTGAGCTTCGTTAATCCATTAATGGTAAAATTTTATAGGTATGAAAGTGGGTCTCTTACCATATATGGGAATAGATGAGTCCTCCCTCTTCCTCATATGGCTCGCCCTCAGGGGACCCCTAACTCCCTCTAGAGCTGCTATTGAGGCATCTTTACCAAAGACTACTGTCTATAGAAAGATGAGAGAACTTGAAGATAGGGGATGGCTCAGAAGAGAGGAGAATGTCTTTATCCCGACTGATAGGGCCAAGATCATTGGTAAAATGGAGGCTGAGGATGTACTGGGAGTTTTCCACATAGAGAAGCTGTTTGATAGGGCCGTGCGTCTCCAGGCCGGAGGCTGGAAGAGATCAATGGAGCTCCTTAAGGAAAGTAGTGAGGGAGATGACTACGTGCTATGCTACGAAACGGCTGCTTACATAAGAACAGGGTTCCAGACACCGTCTGCAGCCTTTGCCTATGTGAGGGAGCGGGACTTAGAGAGATGGATCTCTCTGGGAAGGAGGGCCCACGGGCTGGCTGATCTCGTCCTCATCCCAGTGAGAGAGCTACCAGCTAGCGAGGTTATATCTGGTTGGCCGGTGGTGACGGAGGAGAGGTTGAAGTTGGAGCTCATCACCTGGTTGGGGAGAGGCGTTCTGGATCTGGCAGCCCTCGGTGGGAAGATCCCTACAGTTGTGGAGGAGATGACTGATGTCCTCTATTGAAGATTTCTTATCCGTAGCGGAGGAGAGAAAGGTCAGGTACGCGCTACTTGGAGCTCTGGCTGTATCGGCCATCAGGCCTTTCAGGACCACCCATGATGTCGATGTCGCTGTAGATCCGGCAGATCTCTGGAAGCTTAAGCAGGGATTATCTGGTATGGGCTATGTTTTGTTGGAGAACCCTCGCCTCGGAAAGCTCGAATTTAAGCATAGGATGAAAGGGGATATAGACGTTTATGTGGAGAGAGTCTCTGGATTGAGCGTGAGGCAGCTCTTAGAGAGGGCCGTAGAGGCGGAAATTGACGGGAGGAGGGTATGGGTCATATCGCCCGAGGATGCGCTCTTACTCAAGGCACTAGCTCGCAGGGAGAGGGACCTCGCTGATATAGCGGTTATACTCACGGAGGTCGGGGATAGGATCGACTGGGAGTATGTGAAAGCGATGAGCAGTGAGCTAGATCTTGACCTGAAGGAGGTTCTGAGGAAGAGCATTGAGAGGTTGCCCATCTCTGTGGACAATCCACCTAAAGTCAGGAAAACTCTTAGAAGGTTAATAGATAGTGTGTTCAAGTGATTAGCAGTCACCCTCCTCGGAGAACTTAAACGGATGGATGTAGTATTTTCAGTGCCCGATAAGATTAAGGGGGTGCAATCCAATCGTGAACTAGTATAGGCAAGAAGAAAAGGAAAGTAGGGTTTAGGCGGGTCTCATGAACTTAGCGGCCTCTTTGAAGGCCTCTATGGCCCTCTCTATGTCCTCCTTCGTGTGGACCACGCTGACGGTCCACTCGTCATCGCTTACCACGGGTTCTATGAACACGCCCCTGTTCATCATAGCTATCCAATAGCGCCACCAAGCAGCGTCGTCTTGCTGGTAGAACGTTGGCAGGTCCACCACCGGTTCCGTCGCGCCTGGGTAGATGTGACCGTTCGGACCTATCCACTGGACCACCGCGGGTATCCTGTAGTCGTCCACTATGTCTTGGAATGCCCTACTGAGCTCGTCGCAGAGCCTGTGGGCTCTCGGGTAGGCATCTATGGTCAGGACCTTCGTGAGGGTCGCTAGAGCTGCGGCCATCACCAGCCTGTTGGCGTTGAATGTGCCGGCATGAACGGCGCTGTGCGGACCCACGACGGACATGACCTCCTCCCTTCCCATGATCGCCGATACAGGGAAGCCGCCGCCTATGCTCTTTGCCGTCACCGCCAGATCTGGCTTTATGCCGAAGAACTCCGTCGCCCCACCAGGCGCGAGTTTAACGCCAGTCTTCACCTCATCGAAGATCAGGAGGGCTCCATACTCATCGGTAAGCTTCCTCAGTCCCTCGAGGAAACCAGGCTTGGGAGGAACGACGCCTATGTTCATAGCCACGGGCTCCACTATGACGGCGGCTATCTCCTCCTCATGCTTCCTGAACAGCCTCTCCACGGAGTTTAGGTCGTTGTACCTGGCTATCAGGACGGACTCCAGAGTAGTGCCGGGTATCCCCGGACCTACGGGTATCCTTCTCGGGAACTTCCTGCCCATCTGACCGGGAGGTGACTTTATGCTCACCAAGACGTAGTCGTGAGCTCCGTGATAGTTCCCCTCGAACTTTACTATCTTCTCCTTGCCCGTGTACGCCCTAGCTATCCTTATGGCGTGCATCGTTGCCTCCGCACCTGAGTTGCTGAACCTCACCTTATCGAGACCCCATCTCCTAGCCAGCTCCTTTGCGACGAGTCTGGCCTCGGGCACATCCGTTCCAAAGGCAGTTCCTTCTTGTATCACCTCCTGAACTGCCTCAACCACCGCCGGATGGCTGTGGCCCGAGAACACCGCGCCCATAGCGAGGTTGAGGTCCACGTACTCGTTACCGTCAACATCCCAGACCTTTCCGCCCTTACCCCTGGCTATATAGATAGGATAGGGCTCGAAGAACCTCATATTGCTATTTACACCGTGAGGTACGTATTTTCGAGCCTCTCTAAAGATCTGTTCGGACCTACGGGTCCTCTCCGTGTACCTCCCGAGTTCCTCGGAGAAGAAGTCGGGGACTTCCCCTAACCAGCCAGCCAAAGTACCACCAACGCTAGGCCCACCAGATCCTTATAAAACCTAGCCTCAGGGTTTATTAGAGAGCGATACGCCATGAGGTAGGTGAACATGGTAGCCCCGTATGCAGGAAAGGTTTTGAGAGTAGACCTGTCCGAGAATAAAATAGTTGTCGAGAACACGAGGAGAGATTGGGCCGCTCTCTACCTTGGAGGAAGGGGTTTGGGAATAAGGTACCTTTATGAGGAAGTTCCACCGTCCACAGGGGCTCTATGGCCTGAAAACAAGATTATAATTGCCACTGGTCCGCTGACCGGGACCGTGGCCCCGCTCACCGGAAGGTTCACGGTAGTGACCAAATCCCCGAAAACGGGCACATTAAATGACAGTTATGTGGGAGGGGCCTTCGGTCCCGAGCTCAAGTATGCGGGATATGACCTCATGATAATCCAAGGGAAGGCGGAGAAACCCGCCTACATATCTGTAAAAGATGAGGAAGTGGAGATAAGGGATGCCAGTCATCTTTGGGGGAAAACCGTTCCGGAAGCCACGGAGGAACTGAAGAGGGATCACGATAAGCTTGCTAGGACCCTAGTGATAGGTCCGGCTGGAGAGAACCTCAGCTACATGGCCTCAGCGGTGGTTGACGAGCACTTCATCGCCGGTAGGGGAGGTGTGGGCGCGGTATTCGGGTCGAAGAAGCTCAAGGGGATAGTGGTCGAGGCCAGTAACAGGAGCATAGATTTCCCCAATCCCGCGAGGTTCAGGGAGACCGTAGCCAAGCTGATGAAGGAGAGCGTGCTCACCGAGACGAATCTTTGGGCTAGGACCGACGGTACCCCTGTCATAGTGGATCTCAGCAACAATGTGGGTGCCCTGCCGCACCTCAACTTCAGGGAGGGCTACTACGAGTACGCGAACTACATAAACACCGATGTGGTGAAGGCCAAGCTAGACAGCAGGTTCGCCTGTCATTCGTGCCCACTCGCCTGTAAGAGGAAGATTAAGACGAGGAGAGGAGTGATAAAGGCCCCTGAGTACGAGACGATAGGGATGATGGGATCTAACCTCTCCCTCAAGGACATGGATGAACTGGCTCATCTCGGCGAGCTGGCCGACCAGTTAGGCCTAGATACTATAAGCCTCGGAGCCACCCTTGGATTCCTCCTTGAGATAAGGGAGAGGGAAATAATTACGGATGAGGAGATAGGGTTCCACGTAGACTGGGGCGAGCCTGAGGCACTGGCCAAACTGGTGAGGATGATAGCGTACAGGGAGGGCATCGGCAATACCCTAGCTGATGGAGTAAAGAGGGCTGCTGAGAGAATAGGAAGAGGCAGTGAGAAATATGCGATGCACATAAAGGGATCTGAGATCCCCGCTTACGATCCCAGATCCAGCTGGGGAATGGCCTTGGCCTACGCAACCTCGGATAGGGGAGCCTGTCACCTCAGGGCTTGGACCATAGCGAGCGAGGCCTTCGGGGACATGCCGCCCCTCACCTTCGAGGGTAAGGCCAAACTCACCAAGGATTTGCAGGATCTGAACAGCGTCAAGTGGAGCCTGATCATCTGCGATTTCTGGATCGTCGGGTACAAGGAAATGGCTGACCTGCTCAGCGCCACGCTGGATGTGGACTTCAAGGAATCCTACCTGCAGGAAGTGGGGGAGAGGATCTGGAACCTCTCCAGGATGTACAACGTGAGAGCTGGCTTCAAGAGACAGGACGACTATCCGCCTGACAGGTTCTTTGAGGAGGCGCACACCAAGGGCCCGATAAAGGGAGTCAAGCTCCCGAGGGAGGAGTACGAGAAGGCCCTCGACGAGTACTATAAGCTCAGGGGATGGGATAGAAAGGGCGTGCCTCTCAGGGAAACCCTCGACAGGCTAGAACTTTCGAGGGATCTCGGGCTCTCCTGAGGCCTTCTCCTTGAACCCTCCAATCCCCAAATTTTTGCGGTGACTGGCTCGAGCATATCTGTTAATTCTTTTTCCTGAAGGTGCGGAGCCTCAGACATCCGAAAAATCAAAATATAAGCCCCTGTTGGGACTCGGAGATGGAGATGATGGAGAAGGCTGAGTATATCACCTCCGAAGTCGAGGATATGGTCGTTCTCCGTAACATCGTTAAGCGGTTCGGGAAGGTTGTGGCATCAGATCATGTCAACATAGAGATAAAGAGGAATGAATTCTTCTCCCTGCTCGGTCCTAGCGGCTCGGGGAAGACTACTCTCCTCAGGATAATCGCTGGTCTCGAGAAGCCCGATGAGGGCGTCGTCATCCTCGAGGGGAAGGATGTCACGAACCTCCCACCCTACAAGAGGAACATAGGGATGGTCTTCCAGCACCTCGCCCTCTTCCCCCACATGACTGTCTTCGAGAACATAGCTTACGGTTTGAGGCTCAGAAAGTTCCCTGAGGATGAGATAAAGAAGAGGGTGTACGATGCTCTTGAGCTGGTGAAGATGCCTCACGAGATGTTCGCGGAGAGGAAGCCGAGCCAGCTCTCAGGTGGTCAGCAGCAAAGAGTTGCCATAGCTAGGGCCTTGGTGACTCAGCCAGCCGTGCTACTCTTGGATGAGCCGCTGGGTGCCCTTGACCTGAAGATAAGGCAGCACATGATGCTGGAGCTCAAGAGGATTCAGAGGACCGTTGGCACAACGTTCGTCTACGTCACCCATGATCAGGGAGAGGCCCTCGTCATGTCCGATAGGATAGCGGTAATCCATGAGGGGAGGGTCGAACAGGTGGGCACACCCTACGAGGTTTACGAGAAGCCGAGAACCAAGTTTGTCGCCAACTTCATCGGAGAGGCCAATTTCTTCGAGGGGGTTTTGAGAAACGGTGCTGTTGAGACGAGCTTCGGAGTCGTCAAGGTGGTTTCAGACATCCAGAGCGGTAAGAAGGTCGTAGTGAGCCTCAGACCCGAGAGAATAAGGGTTGGTAAGACGGCTGAGGGAGCTGATAACAAATTCGAGGGTAAGATAAGGGAGATAGTGTACAAGGGAGATGTCCTGATAGTCATGGTCGCGCTGGATGACACCGAGGTCAAGGTGAACGTCCCGGCCACTCACCCAGAGGCAAGGAAGCTCAGGGAGGGCGAGGCTATCAGGATAGGCTGGGATTCTGGTGATGAGGCTGGGGTTTTCGAGCTGGAGGCCGAGTAGCATGTCGTGGATGGAGTCCCTCATAGACTTTGTGAGGAAATACAAGCTCCTCGTGGCCCTGCTGGTGCTCGGCCCTCCGCTGATCTACTTGGCCGTTTACTTCTTCGCCCCCTTCATAATCACCATACTCTACAGTTTCGGCTTCATAGGGAGGAGGGGCGTGATCACTTGGGAGCTCACCATCAAATATTACCAGCAGGCCCTTAGGTGGGTCTACCTGAAGGTCTTCTACAATTCTGTGATTCTGGCGGCGATAACTACAGTGGGTAGCATATTAATGGCCTACCCCGTAGCTTACTTCATAGCGGTCAAGGCGCCGAAGAAGTGGAAGAACCTCCTCGTGGTCAGCGTCATGGTCCCTTATTGGGTCGACTTCCTGCTCAGGACCTACGCCCTAATGAACATCTTCACAATGATGAAGATGATGTTCACTTACGAGGCGGTCGTGATAGGCATGATCTACGACTATCTTCCTTTCATGGTGCTGCCGCTCTACGCTAACTTGGAGAAGCTGGATAAGTCCCTACTAGAGGCGTCCTACACTTTGGGTGCCTCCCCGTTCAAGACATTCCTTAAGGTTACCTTACCTCTCTCAAAGCCCGGTATAGCCTCTGGAACAATCCTCGTGTTCGTCCCAGCCATAGGAGAGTTCGTAGTTCCCTCAATGCTCGGCGGCGTGAGCGTCACTACCATAGGTACCCTCACTTGGGACCTCTTCCTCAAGTTCCACAACTGGTGGCGCGGCGCTGCTCTCTCCATACTGTACATAGCAGTAGTCCTGATCACCCTGATCATCTACATGAGGAAGGTAGGTGAGTTGGAGATATGAGCATGAGCCTGAGGGACAAGTTGATGGGCCTCTACTCGGCATTTGTCTACGCCTTCCTCTATGTGCCGATCATAATAGTTATCATATTCTCGTTCAACGAGTCCAGAACGTTGGGGCAGTTCACTGGCTTCTCCCTCAAGTGGTATCAGGTCTTACTGGGGGACAAGGTCGTGTGGGTGGCTTTCTACAACAGCCTTAATGTTGCCGTGATCACCACGCTTGTCTCCCTGTTTCTGGGTACTTTGGCAGCCTATGGAATGGTGAGGCTGGATATAGGAGGGAAAGGTGCCATAGACAGCCTGCTCTATGTCCCTATAATAATCCCTGAGATAGCGGAGGCACTCTCTCTACTCCTCTTCTACAAGTTCTCCGGCTATGACCTAGGCTGGCTAACCGTTCTGCTGGGTCACATAGCCTTCGACATATCCTTCGTCTACGTCGTGGTGAGGGCAAGGCTCGCGGGCTTCGACAGATCGCTTGAGGAGGCTTCACTCACCTTGGGAGCGAATGAGGTTCAGACATTCCTCAAGATAACCCTGCCCCTTTCCATGCCCGGCATCATAGCGGCAGCTCTGATAGCGTTCACCCTCTCCTTCGACGACTTCATAAAGACCGCGTTCACCACAGGCCCCGGCTTCCAGACATTGCCCCTCATAATATGGTCTCAATCGGCTAGAGGAGGCGTCGGTCCTGAGCTCAACGCTCTGACCACTGTTATCATGGCTATCTCTATGACAATCGCCTACATTTACGCGAAGCTGACCATGGAGAAGCAGTAATTTTTCCCTCTTTTCTGCCCTTTTTAGTAAATATACTTGAGGATAAAATCGGGCGTCATAGATCCGATTTTTGTCGGATAAGCCCTCTTCCCCCCCAGGGGGGCTTGAAAGGATCCCCACGAGCTCATCTGCAATCTTTACAAGTCGAATCTTACGCAACTAATTTATTTATAATGGACTAAGTTCACAAAGATAGTTACTTCTATCGCCAATGTTAATAAAATAACTAGACATTCATGGCCCTTTATTCGAAGGGTTTTTATATTTCCCCCTCTTCCTCCTTTGGGGTGAATCGATTGGTTCGCGTTGTAGTTTTGGGAGCTGGGGTCGTAGCTCCGGCGATAGTCTACGATCTTGCGGATGATGAGGTAAGCCCTCACGTGGACGAGATACTGGTAGCTGACCTCTACGAGGAGAGGGCGAAGGCCGTTGTAGAAGATGCAAAGAAGTTCACTACCAGAAAGAAGCTCGAATATGCCAGAGTTGATGTAAGAAACGTTGAAGAGACCGCTAAACTCCTCGAGGGAGCCGACGTCGTGGTCAACGGGATAATCTACTATTTCATACCCCAAGTGATGCAGGCGGCCCTCAAGGCCGGCGTGCACTACACCGATCTGGGTAGCGAGGTCCCCATACTGAAGAAGCAGCTGGAAATGGACGAAGATTACAGGAAGGCGGGCTTACTCGCCATTCCGGGCATGGGCGGATGTCCCGGGATGATAAATGTGGAGGCTAGATACGCGGTCGAGCTGCTCGACAGGGTCGAGAAGATCCTACTCAGAGAGGGATGGGTAGACTTCAACGACTACGACAAACTCGGGATACCGCTCCCCGTTCCCTACTCCCTAGACTGCATATTCGACGAGTTCATGGACCCGGTGGAGGTTTGGGAGAACGGGGAAATCAAGCTGGTGGAGCCGGTCAGGGATTACGAGGTCATGGACTTCCCCGAGCCAGTGGGCAGACAAAAGATGTACTATATCGAGCACCCTGAGGTCTGGACTGTAGGCGAGGTGTTCAAACACAAGGGCCTGAAGTTCGTGGATTACAGAATATCGTTCCCCGACGACCTGTTCCTCAAGTATAAGCTGCTCACGGATCTGGGACTCACCAAGAAGACCTCAGTGAAGGTAGGCGACGTTGAAATCGTGCCTAGGGATCTGGTGAGGAAGCTGGTCATGGAAACTCTGGAGGGTAAGGAGATACCTCCCAACGACTACGACGTTATGAGGGTCATAGCTGAGGGTGAGAAAGGAGGTAAGAGGGTCAGGATCACCGTTGACATACATACTGAGTGGCACAAGAAGTGGAACCTGAGCGCGCAGGCCGTGACCGTCGGAACGCCGACCTCGATAACGGTCCAGTGGATGGCCACTGGCAAGATTAAGGCCGTGGGTGTGAAGCACCCAGAGGAGGTAATAGAACCCCTGCCGTTCTTCGAGGAGCTGAAAAAGAGGGGAATGAAGATATTCGTGGAGGAGGAGAGACTCCTCTAAGCCGCCTGGACCTCCTCCCACACCTCATTTAATTTGGCCTTCTGTTCGTCAGTGAGTACTGGCACGAACCACAGCCTCTTCTGCACATCCTCAGGCGGGTACACTATCGGATCTTTGAGCACATCCTCCTCCATGAGTGGCTGAGATGCCTTCACGGGGTTCGCGTATTTTATATAGTTCGAGTTAACGGCCGCGACTGCTGGGTCGAGCAGGAAGTTTATGAACAGGTGGGCGGCGATGGGATGCGGGGCGTCCTTTGGTATTAGGAGGTTGTCGGTCCACTTGGTTCCACCCTCCTCAGGTATGCCATAGCTTATCTTATCGGCAAGCTCCGGGTGTTCCTCCTCCTTAAAGACTGCTATATCACCGTTATATGCGTGAGCCACGTATATACTTCCATTAGCCAGTCCTTGGAAGTACTCGCTGGTACCAGCATAGGCTGCGAGGTAGGGCTTCTGCTTTATGAGGACCTCCTTCACTTCCTCCATCGTCCTATTGCTCCAGTCGTTGGGATCCTTGCCTAAATAGGCCTTGGCCGAGAGAACAACCTCTATAGCCTCTTGAAGCATGGTTATCTTCTTCTTGTACTTCTCGAGGAATCCGTAATTGGGATCGAATATCTGCTTTACCGTCTTAACCCCCTCAGGGCAGAGGTCGTTCCTCCAAGAGTAACCTGTGGTACCCCACATGTACACGAAGCTGTACTTGTTGCCGGGATCGAACGGTGGGTTCAGGAAGTTCGGATCCATGAACTTGGCGTTTGGTATGAGGGACTTATCCAGCTTCCTTACATACCCCCTCCTTATGGCGAGGGCCGCGTCGTTGTCAGGAAGGACTATCACATCGTAGCCGCTACCACCAGCCTCGAGCTTGGCGAAGGGCTCGGCCGGGTCTTCGAACACATCGTAGACTATCTTATCTCTCGGTATGCCTGTCTCTTGAGCGAATATGTCAAGCAAAGCTTCTTGAATGTAATAGGACCAGTTGTAAACATGCAAAGCACCTTCATGCTTGGGCATCGCTGATATCGTCTTCGTCACGGTGGTGGTCACCACACCTTTCTCCGCGAGCTGCTTCCTGAGCTTCTCTATCTCCTTCTCATACTCAGCTATCTTCTCGGGGCTTATTCCTGGTCCTCTAAGCGACCAGCCGGCCGCTCCGCCGACAACAAGGCCGGCAACACCGGCTATCGCTATCTTCAAAAATTCCCTTCGGCTCGTCATGATGAACCCTAAACTGGCCTAATTCGGCTTGCTTTTAACCCTTACTTCCCATCGAACTTCACCGGAAGGTTAGGATTTTTCTTTAACTGAATAGGGGTCCCTAAGGGAGTAACCTGTATGGTGATCTGTTCAGGCTTATCAGTGATCGAGGTGATTCAGTGGACCTCAAATAGCTGGGAAACGGCTTCAATCTACGAGATGAATTATAACAGGTCCAGGATAGAGTCCCCTAGACCAGAGTCTCTGTAGGAGGTTGTACCTGTCCTCGTCGCTGTCCACGACCCTGTTCCCAAGTACCGCCACATACTTACCTCTATAACTCATCCTGAGCAAGGGAGCGTTCCTCTTCAGCCAGTTCCTGCCTCTCCTATACTCCACAAGGTCATCTATTAGAGTTGCCATCAGGTGTGTCCGGTGCTGAAGGGATAAAATGGGTGAGAGGAAGATGTAATGCGCCCTTATCGCTTACCTAGTAGGTAGCCAGCGAGGAGCCCTATGAGGAGGGCCCCGAGTAGCAGAACCATCTGGGAAGTGGGGAGGCCCGTTCTCTCTGGGGTCGATGTCACAGTTCGGGGTACTGTGACAATCACCGTGGTGGGCGTTGTTGCGGGGAGCTCTGATCCCGTTGCGGTAGGCGTCGTGGTAAGGGTCTGCTTGGGCTGGCCACCCGCCAAGGTAAGCAAGGACAGCATGTGGGCGTGAGCCGAGCTCAGCTCGAAGTAGACTATCGAATCAAATTGGTTCCCTGACCTCTCATAGATCTTGGCAGTCTCCGCATAGCTTAATGCCAATACGGGGATTATGCCCTTGCGAAGTAGTTCGTTTATCGAGGAGTAGCTCATCTTCCTGAGGGCATCCCGGACGGCCTCGGGGTCGCTGGTGAACCATTGGTGTATCGATGCCGTCGCCTTCGCCAAGGCGCTGGTGGTCAGGCCCAAGCTCCCGTACAGGTCTCCAGAAGAGAATGCAGCTCCTGCCCTATCGAGATCATCAGAGGCCTCGTTGAGCAGATCGGATGTGGCTCCAATGTCCTGCAGTAGGCTGACCGCATATGATACCACGCTCTCCGCCTCGTATAGCATGACCGAAGCCACTTTCCTCAAGCGTGATTCCGGCACTGTCTCTCCCTTACCCACTCCGAAGAGCCATGTCCAAGTCTCAGCCGTTTCCGCCCTCCAGTACGCGTAGGACAACCAGTGGAGGGCGCCCCAGTCCGTGGAGTCGAAATACACTTTCTTGGATGCCAGCAGGGTCGCTCTGGAGAGGGCGTCTCTAGCCATGTAGTAACGGGTCTTGGCGGCTATCAACGCCTCCAAAGAGCTCAGGCTGCTGGGTCTCGTCCCATTCAGTTTACTTCCGACTGAATCTATCCTGTCACTCACCCTCTCAGCTATAAGATCGATGGATTTGGGACCAGATATGGCGAAGTAGACGAGGGACCTCGCGTACTCGGCCTCGAAGGTAGACTGGAAGGCTGAGCTCGAGGCTGTATAATACAGTCCGCTCGTCAACTCCTTCTTGGCCTTGTTCGACAGCTCCTCCGATAATGCCAGAACCTTCTCGACCGCGTTCCTAGCCATGTAGCTAAGCTTGCTGAGGTTCGCCTCCACCCACTCCCTTATGGACTCGCTTTCCTTCAGATAGTGATCTACCCACCTCTCTATCACCGCTTTGAGCTCCTTCGGGAGGGTCGGTTCCTTAGCGGTTGGGCGCTCCAGCTCTATACCGATCATGTAGCGCGCAGCGTCAGCGATTGTGCTCACCTCCTTGACCTCCACTCCTAGTTTCTTCCCTAGTTCGGCGAGGTCCACCTTCTCCTTCTCCACGGTAGTCATTATGAGGGGCCCTATCTTCACCTGCTTGGGCACGGTCCTCTCGACTACCCTCTGACCTGCAGGAACCAAGAACACCCTAGCTCCGCCCTTAGCGGCAGCTTCCAGCTTCTCCGGTATACCCCCCACCGGCCCCACCGTCCCATCGGGGTTCACCATTCCCGTCATCACGACATCCTGCCTGACTTCCTTTCCCAGCAGAGCGGCTATCGTAGCTACGGTCATGGCCGCCCCCGCGCTAGGTCCACCTATTATCATGCTATCGGACTCCAACCGATAGTAGAAGTTGTAGGAAAGGGGATCCCTGCCTAAGGTGTAGCTAGCGACCAAGGCAGCAGTTCTGGCTGCCCCTTGAGTGTCTATCTGGGTTAGAGGATCAGCGGAGAAGTAAACATAGCCCTCTCCAGGCTCGACCTCGACGGTTAAGTTTCCCAATGAACCCATCGATATTCCTTCCGGTGTCTGATATACTGCTGGAACTCTGGTGAATGCTCTGCTCCTGTTAGAGGCCTCAGAGGTTAGAGGCGCCAGTAATGTGAGCATAAGAAGGACGGTCGCTGCGATCTTACCCATTCTATGCATCCGAGTCACCGTATTCAAGTCGTTAGTGAGGAAAATTAACTGTTTGTACGTCGATTGATTATTCCAAGCGGGAGGGGAGTTCGTCGAGAGGAAGACTACCGGATATGGGAGAAGGCCCCGCAGCTCCCGGAACCGACAAGGTGCGGTGATGTTTAAAGCTATTGCCTATTCAAGCTGATTAGGTGATAGCATGTCCCCTGCATGGAAACCTAAGAGGAAGGTCCCCCTTCGAGTCGAGGACATAATGAGTAAACCTCCGATCACACTCCCGGTGACCGCGACGGTTGATGATGCCATCAAGACCATGTGGGAGAACCAAGTTGGGAGCGTACTCATAGTAGATGAGGATGGTAAGCTCGTTGGAATCGTCACCCAGAGGGATATATTGTATACGGGATACAGGGGCCTTTGCGGTAAGGGGATACCGGTCAGGGATGTGATGACCGAGAATCCGATTACCATAAAGCCTGAGGAGCCAGTAGAAGAGGCCACTAGGAAGATGAAGGATGCCGACATATCCCACCTACCCGTGGTGGATGAGGAGGGCAAGCCCGTCGGCGTTCTCTCGATGAGAGACGTCATGGATGCCTCGATGCTGCTGCTGAGGGTCCTGCTTGGAGCCGAGTGATCGGCGCCCCTCAATCTTTTTTGGATGTTAGGTCTCGGTGGAAGGGTGCTCACTTTTGTCTCAAGAGGTCGAGTTGATAGAGGTACGTGAGGAGACCGATGCGGAATCTTTAGCCCTAGAAATAGCTCAGAAGTTGGACGAAGGTATCTCAGTGGTGCTGAGGGGTCCTCCCGAGAGGGCCAAGGTGATTGTAAGGCTGATCAGGAAGTATGGAGCCAACTGGCTCCGAGTGGTCTACTCGCCACCTTGGGAAGACCCCAATAAGTACGTGGAGTACTCCAAGTACCTCGAATCGGAGGCCCCATACAGGGTGATGGGTGAGAAGCCCCTCAAGAGGAGGATACTCATCAGAAGAATGGCCAAGGCCTCCTTCGACTACATGGATGCTCCCCTCGTAGATAGCAGGTGTGCGAGTCTCGATCACTGCTACCTCTGCATCGACAGCTGCCCTGAGAATGCCATAATTAAGGAGAAACCTGTCAAGATAGACCTGAGCAGGTGCACGGAGTGCGGGGTGTGCGTCAATGCTTGTCCCGTCGGCTATCTGACACCCCCTAGCTTCACGCTCATCGGTTTCAGGAGGTTTGCGAGGGAATCCGATGTCATTCACGCAGTTCCCCTATCGAAGCTTGAGGAGGTGAGGGATGGGAGCGTCATTAGATCCCAAGAGGGGTCCTTCCCGCTCGTTGCCGTACTGCTCTCCAAGGAGATGGGGGTTGAATTCAGGGGCATCGGGCTTGACCTCTTGGACCCGTACTTGAAGGAGCTCAGTACCTTGCCAAGAGGTGAGAGGAGGTCCGTTCAGATAGAGAGGTTCAACGAGTACGCATCGCTGGAAGCAGCCCTGATTGCATCCGAGCTGGAGGACAGGGATGAATGGATTGACTTGAAGCACCTAAACTTTCTTCAGAGTGTCGGTATCCTCCGATGAGTGCACGCTTTGCGGCGTCTGTCCAAAAGTGTGTCCGACGAAGGCCCTCAAAATTGTTAGGGGGGGATACGCTGAAACTCGAATTCTCCCATCAGCTGTGCATAGGATGCGGAGCATGTGAGGAATCCTGCCCGGAGAGCGCCATAGAGCTGAGCAGGGAGATAAATCCGCATCTGCTCATAACTGGGAATTTCGTGGAGGAAGCTGAGGACGAGATAGCCAAGTGCAGAGGGTGCGGCGCTCCGCTTGATGGGACAGTAAGGATGATCCAAAAGCTCGAGCAGAGGATAAGGAAGAGGGGTGACGAGAGATACGCGGAGCTCGTGTGGTATTGTCCCACCTGCAAGGAGAAGAAGATGTTTGAGGAGCTACTTGGGTAGGCGAGTCCGGTTCACTTCAAGAGCCTACCTTTCCACTCTATTTCAGCGCCTAGGGATGATCTCACCATGGCCACGGACAGCAAAATGAGACCGACAGGCGCTAGAGCGAGGGACAATGGATTTGCATCCACTTCCTTGAAGGAGATGCCTGCATATCCAAAGACGGACACCAAGTAAACGATCGAAATTATCGGATTCGTGTAACCCATAATCGCTGTTACTGGGACCAAATAGGAGGCTAATGCCACGTAAATGAGTACTGACGCCACCAATAGAGCTGATAATGGCCTTGGCGCCCTAGCAGTCATTATCCTCGTGAGGGTGAGTAGGCCCTCGTGCCAAGAGGAGATCCAAGAGCTTTCCGCTATTTCACCGGTGAAGAAAGCTATCTTCATTCCCTTCCCCGCGGCCCTCCTGCCTAGCTCCGCGTCCTCCACCGGACTATCCTTAACGGACTCGTGGGTCCCCACGATCTCGTAGGACGACCTCTTCCACCACATGAAGGCACCAGCGAGCCAGCCCTTCTCATAACTCATGTTCCAGTAGGGATAGGTGAGTCTGAGCAGAGAGGTGAAGGCTATCTCTATGGATCCGCATGCCAGCGAGCCGCACTTTATCCTTGGAACCTGAGAAAGCGCGTCGTATTCATTGAGCAGACCGCATACTCCCTCTATTCCCCTCTTGACGATGACATCCGCGTCCATGAAGAGGAGGACATCGCCGCGGGAGTGCAAGTAACCTTGATAGCATGCCCAAGGCTTCCCATTCCACCCATCAGGTCTCTCTAGAACCTTTATCAGGATGCACCTCTCGTCGCAGTGGTCCATTGCCTCGGAGTACGTATTGTCCGAGCTGGCATCGTCCACCACTAGGACCTCGTCGTTCGGATCTAGCTTCCCCAAGATCGAGGTCAATGCCTTCCCTATCCTCCCCTCCTCGTTCCTCGCGGGAATTATAACGGAGATCCTCTTGCTGCAGTATGAGGTCTCATCTGGTCTAGGTAATCTTCTGAAGCCTCTCAAGTTTTCTATGGCGTTGTAGAGCATGTAAGCTGATAGGATTGCGATGCTGAGATTCAGTAGGAGGGATGCTGCTTCCATATCTACAGCTTCTGTTGCAGGGACCCTTATAATTCATCTCTCGGTCCGGTGATCGATCGCCATGTGGGGCAAGGAAGTGAGGTTATCTAGGATAATTAGGGAGGGGAAGATCCTCTGTGTTCCCATGGATCATGGTTTGACCGATGGGCCCATAAGGGGCATAGAGAACGTGGAGAGGGCCGTGGAGAGGGTCTCCTCTGGTGGGGCCACATGCGTCGTCCTCCACAAGGGGATGATCAAGGCTCTAAAGGGGGCCCACCTCCCGGTGCTGATGCACCTCTCGGCCAGCACTTCCCTCGGTCCCGAACCCAACAGGAAGGTCAGGGTGGGAGACGTCCTCGAGGCAGTTAGGCTCGGTGCTGACGGTGTTAGCGTTCACGTGAACGTTGGAGGGGAGCCCAGTGAACCGGACATGCTCATCAAGTTGGGTGAGGTGGCGTCTGAGGCGGACGAGTTGGGCATGCCTCTGCTCGCGATGATGTACGCTAGGGGCCCCAACGTCAGCGATAAGTATGATCCAAACCTCATCGCCCATGTGGCTAGGGTGGGGGCAGAGTTAGGCGCAGATATCGTCAAGGTTCCCTACACAGGCGATCCCGACACGTTCAAGATCGTCACAGAGGGGGTGAGCGTTCCGGTCATAATAGCTGGCGGGCCTAAGATGAAGGACGACTTGGATGTGCTGAAAATGGTGGCCGGCGCCATGGAGGCGGGAGCTGCTGGCGTGGCCTTTGGGAGGAACGTGTTCCAGCATGAGAATCCGGAGAAGATGGTGAGAGCCATAGCCTCGATAATCTTCGAGGGATGTGACCCTGAGGAGGCAGCGGTGCACCTGAAATGATGATCGTCACCTCCGTCAGTGGAAACTTGGAAGAGGCCAGAAAAGAGGCTAAGCGGGCCCTGTCGATGGGAAGCGATATCGTGGAGTTCAGGATGGACCTCATCTGGGATTCCCCTCCTGATCTCGAGAGGGTTAGAGATCTGATAGAGGGGATGGAGGGGAGAACTCTGCTCACATGGAGGACTGAGAGGCATGGGGGAAGGGGATCTGAACCCTCACATGAGTACCTAGAATCCCTGGCGAGGATCTCGAGGCTAGTGGATGTGGAGTTCGAACTCGCTATGAGAGGCCTTAGGATCGCTAACGCCATCTATTCCTGGCACGATCCCAGTGGAACGCCAGACATGGATGTCTTGTTGCGGATATCCAATCGGCTTCTCAGTGCTGGCGGGCTGGCCAAAGTGGTTACCTTAGCGATGGACGAACTCGAGGCGTACCGCGTCCTGAACCTCTACAAGAGAGTGGATCACCGGGGAAGGCTGGTTGCCTTCTCCATGGGTGAGAAGGCCTCGTTTAGCAGGAGAATGGCTGCTCTCTTAGGATCGCCTCTCATCTACTCTTTCTTGGGAGAAGCAGCTGCACCAGGTCAGCTTACTTTGAAAGAGGCTCTCCTTATCAAGGAATTACTTTCCTGAGGAGGCCGGGCCTGTCCCTCAACTTATCCACGATCTTGGAGGGATTCACCTTTCGGAGCTCCTTTAGCGCCATTACCAAGTATTTATCGATGACATCCGATTTGCTGAGCACCTTGTCCAAGGACAGCTCGAGGTCTTCTGGCACGTACCTAGCGTACCACGCCCAGCTCAAGAGGAAGAGATCTCGCCGCTCCAAGGAATCTAAGTAGGATGTGCTCCACAGCCCTAGCACAGGATAGACCCACCTCGCTAGAAGCATTCTGCCCCCGCAGTCAAGCCCTCTCAGCGAAGAGAACACTTCTTCCGGACAGATCATGGCCAACCTACTCAATACAACAGCTAGAACCGTTCTAACCTCGTCGTCCGACTCACACCAACACTCCTTCATCGGACTGATGTCCTCCACGCGGGCTCTCTTACCTATGGCGTCTCCGAGCGAGATTAGCACGTATCTTGGAACGATCCCCCTCGTGGGAGTCCTGCAGTCCGCTGTTAACGCATTGAGTTGGCTCCAAAAAGCTTCGCATCCCGTCCTGATGGATTTGAGGAGCTCTTCGGCGACCTGCTCCGGGTCAGGACAGGGCATCCCTGATCATCCCCACTAACATCCTCACATCCAATCTGGTCATAGGTGGATGGAAGTTAGAGAGCACTATATCCCCTACGTCCCGTTTGAGGAGTTCCTTCACGGCTCTAACGATTAATTCCTCACTGCCTAGCTCGAAAGCTATTCCAGTGGCGATCGTGCTACCTATTTTCGATCTGATCTTAGCTGCTGCCTTCAACCAACTCATATAGTCCGTGAGGTCGCCCCTAGGATGTATGTCAAGCGGGTGCACGAGGTCCCATATTCTCCCAATCTCCCTGAAGTAGGACCCGTAGTTACCGTCCGCGTGCAAGAAGGCTGCAGCGCCAACAGACCTTATCTCCTCGGCTAGGAGCTCGTGTGAGCTCAGATAAAGTTCCTCAATGTACCACCTAGGTAGGAGAGGCCCCTCATAGGAGGCACAGTCATCTGCCACTAGCACGAAGTCTGGAACAGGATTCAAGGATCTGATGAAGCTTAGGACGCTATCTAGGGCCTTTTCGTGGATTCTCTTGAGTGCATCCCTCTCCCACACCGATAACCTAGCTAGGGCCCTCAGCCCCATATTCCTCAGGAGGAGTTCTGTGGGACCAGTTACGGAGACGCCCCACCTCTTATCGGTGAGGGGGCCCTTGGATAGAACATAATCCCCCAGCTTCCCCAGACTTTCATCCACTCCTACGAGGAAGATCTCGGGGGGGTCACCCGCCATACCTCATCAGCTGCCTCCTCAGGTTCTTGGCCTCCCTCATCAGGATCTCTATCTGCCAAGGATCGAAGACCGGTTGCTCTAGGAGAAAAAGTATGTCATCCAAGATCGATCTGAGGTAATTCAGATCTGGTTGGATCCTCTCCCTCAGACCGGACACATCTATGCCCGGAGGGTAATCTCTGAGCAGCCTACAGAGAGTTATTTCGTCCACCACCGATCCCAGCTCGACCACCTTACCGTGCCTAAGCAGACCTATATCCATACCGTAGGCGACAAGAGCCCCCCTGCTGTCCCTGCTCCCGAGCAAAGCGGGAGCTAGGAATATCGAATCCACGCCAAGGGAGTTGGCCTCGTCCCCCAAGATGTTCACATCCTCCCTACTCAGGGGCCCTAGAAAGAGGATGACCCTCAGCCTCCCTCCTCTCTCCCTGATGCTGGATTCAAAGGCCTCCACCCACTCCTTGCTGATAGGAGTGGGCACTATTGCGACGACATCGGCAAGGTCCCTGAGCTCGTTTAAAAAGGGTATGTCCAGTCCCATCTTCCTTACCAGACTCTCAGCGGCCACTATCTTGCCGAACCTCTGGAGGGTGAACCTGTCCACTATCCTCCTGAGGAGGGAGGAGTTCTCCGAGAGGAGGACCTCGAGTGATTCCCCCGCTATGTGCGGATGGGATATGTACCTCAGGATGTGGGGGGTCTCCAGCAGGTACACGTTGAAGTCAGGGATCATCACTTTCATGAGCCTAGTGAGTCGTCCATCCAGCCCCTCAACCTTCACCTGATGTGTTAGGTCCGTCCTTATACCATACTCATCCCTGAGCACGTTCAAGTCCAGTATAGCCCCTCCAATATCTATCTTGGGTTCTCTAGCCTCCAAATCTCCTCTTCCTCCTTTGATAGTCTCTTATCGCTCTTAAGATATCTACCTTCCTCAACTCCGGGAGATAAACCTCGCAAAAGTACAGCTCCGAGTAGGCGGATTGCCACAGCAGGAAGTTGCTCAGCCTCTCCTCTCCCGATGTCCTGATTATGAGGTCTGGGTCGGGAAGGTCTGGGGCGTAGAGATGGGACCTTATGACATTCTCATCTATCTCCTCCGGTCCAAGCTTACCCTCCGCCACTTCTCTGGCTATTTTCCTGACGGCATCCACTATCTCCGCTCTACCACCGTAGGCCACCGCTAGATTCAGGGTCTTATTTCCGAAGTCCTTGGTCATGGCCTCCAGCTCCTCTGCTAGTTCCCTGATGCGATCGGGGAGAAGTTCCTTCTTCCCAACTATCCTGAACCTCACCCTATTCCTCCGCAATTTCTCCTTTTTCTCCATAAGGTCCCTCAGCTTCTCCTCTATCACCTTAAAAACGGCCTCCACTTGTTCCTTGGGTCTAGAGAAGTTCTCTGTTGAGAAGGCGTAGAGTGTGACGTGGTCAACTCCCAGCTCAAGTAACCAGTCGAGCAGCTCCTCAGTTCTGCTCGCCCCCATCCTGTAGGCGTTCAGGTAATCGAGTCCGAGTTTCTGAGCGAATCTCCTATTTCCATCAAGTATGAGGGCTACATGCTTGGGAATTTCCCCTTCTCTCACTTTTGACTCCAAGTATCTCTTGTAGAGGGGCATCTCCAGCAGGCTTGCCAGTCTATAGAGTAGGTCCAGCAGCCCCAATCGAGGCACCTTCTCAACCCTTTATTACTCTCTGGAATTTAAACTATTGATGGTTGTATGGAATGCGATGCAGCGGTGGGGATACTCCTCAAAGGCTGCAAGGTCCTGATGATTAGGAGGAAACCAGATCCTAGGGATCCGTTCTCATGGAATGTCAGCTTTCCGGGAGGGAGTGTAGAGCCAGGGGATGAGAGCTGCCTGGATACAGCCATTAGGGAGGTGAGGGAGGAAGTCAACCTCTCACTGGATCCCAAATCCCTGACGGCGAGGATGCCCGTGATATCCCCTTTGAGCAAGAGGATGCGGGTCGTACCCTTCGTCTTCAGGGTGGGTGAGGTTAGCCCGGAGGTGGGGGAAGAAGTCGAGGACCTCTTCTGGATGGATCTCAGGGATATGAGGGAGGGTTTCGCGTTCATCCCTAGGAGGGATATCCTAGTCAGGGCCATCTCTTGTTGCGGTTACGTTGTCTGGGGCATGTCCTACAGGCTTCTCAAACTATTAGCCACTGTGGTAAGGTGCGATTATCGTATCCATCAGTCACGAGAAGCTGATCAATCAAGGCAAATTAATTACTTATCATGACTCTATTCCCGGGGAGCCTATTGCTGGATGAGATGGACCGGAAGATACTGGAGATGTTAATTAGGGATGCAAGAACTCCCTACACTGAAATTGCGAAGAAATTGAACGTTAGCGAGGCAACTATCAGGAAGAGAGTCAGCAAGTTGATTAAGAGCGGTGTGATAAAGAGGTTCACAATCGAAATCGGCGAATCTGGAATGAAGGCAATAGTACTCGTGAAAGTGAGGCCTGGACACAACATCCCTGAGATCGCTAAGACCATATCCGATCTAAGAGACGTCGTCAAGGCATGCGAAGTAACCGGGGAGTATGATATAGTCGTGGAGATAGCTAGTCCCGATACCGTCAGCCTCAACCAGACGATCGAAAGGATCAGGGGTATGGAAGGGGTCAGCGGGACCCTCAGCATGGTGGTGCTCGCAGTTTGGTGATACTTTTCCCTTTCAATTGATCCTGTTACCCTCCTTTACGAGATAGCTCCTTCTAGGGTGATGAGGCTCCAATATAACCGACATAATTGGATTCCGTTCCTCCTCATGTTAATAGTCTTCTCCGTTTCGATTCAGAGAAGGGCGCTCGCTTTGGATGATTGTAGTATAGAGATAACTAGAACCTCTCCGAGTAGACTCCCCCAAGCGACCAAGCCGGGCGAGATCATCGTAAAATTCTGGTTTGATCTGACGACGAGCGATCCTCAGAACACTCAACTAAGCGTTGAGGCCTCTGGAAGCAACATAGATGTTCTTTCCAAGACGATTTCTATGAGTACAAGGAGCGGAAGCGTCAGGATTTACGTGCACACGAAGGCCGGAGAGCGGGCTAGCCTCGCTATAAAGGTGACCTGCAGGGTTAATGGAGCCACCGACGCTGACAGCAAGGATATGGGGAGCTCTTACATCGTGTACATACCTCCCTCATGGTCCCCATCCATAACTCCTAGGGAGATCAGCAAGAGGGACGAGATCACCCTAGAGGTGGACGGACTGAACGATGTGGACGATGGTGTGGGCGAGTTATCCGTCACTGCCAAGCTGGGATCGTCTACCTACAGGCTCAGAAGGGTATCTAGGGGGCTCTACAGGTCGAAGGTGGGTGTTAACTTTGTGGACTCGCCCTCAGGTACCAGGGAGATCACCTTCACCGTCACCAAATCCTATAGCGGAGTCACTGCCGTGTCTAGGAAGGACTCCGCGGTGAGGGTGCTAGGTGAGCCACCCTCCGTAAGCTTCACCCCACCAACACAAGTCTACAGAGGGGACGTGCTCAGGGTAATTGTTTCCGAGAATGACGGAGATACCTTGACGGGCGTCTTAACCGCCTTCAGGAGGGAGTACGCGCTGGAAAGGGGAGAGAACCTAATAGAGGTTCCTAGGGACATCGACGCTGGCCAGCACCCGATGGAGGTTACCGTGGAGGATGTGGATGGAAGCAACTCCGCTAGTTGGACCTTAGAGATCTTGAATATACCCCCTCAGGTTGAGATATCATTGGACAAGAATGTGGCGATTCCCGGAGACACCGTAAACGTTCAAGTCTCGGTGGAGGATGATTCTCCGGGCACGGACGTTCGTTTGACAGTGACGGGAGAGGGGCTCAGGAACGAGTTCAATATGGATGAGAATGGAGGTTCCCTCGAGTTTAGGATCCCTGAAGGATTCTCTGGAGAGCTCGCTTTCACCGCCAATGCGGTCGATAGGGACGGTGCATCTTCATCCTCAACGGAAAGTATCACCGTGGGAGTACCTCCCTCGATATCGGGGGAAATTCCCCGTACGATTCACAGGGGTGAGGAGTATACCATATATGTCCAAGGAGATGATGTCAATGGTTATCTGGACTTCATGGGGGAGAGGATCTCAATAAGTGGGGCCGGGGATTACAGGGTAGTTGTCCCAAGAGATGTGAGGTCTGGCGACTATGTGGTATCTGCGTACGTGGCTAGTCCTTTTGGGGAGGCCTCCGAGAGATGGGATGTGGTGCTGGAGAACAGACCTCCCACAGTGGATGTCAGCGTAAATCCAAGCGAAGCATCTCCCGGGGAGACCGTAATCGTTAGCGCGATTTACTCGGATGATGCTCCGGGACTCAGAACGACCCTTTACATCGATGGGAGGGCCATTCAATTGCCCGGGTCAAGTTCGGCTGAGGATGTCGAGTTCACAGTGCCTGAGGGGAAGGATTCTATTGAGATCTCCATTGAGGCAGTGGATATGGATGGGGCGGTGGCTAGGGACTCTGCGGTTTTGGTGGTCAGGAATGTGGGCCAAGATGAAGGCAGTGGATCTCATGAGGATGATAACGGATCAGGCGATGGATCAAACGATTCCCTGAATACCACAACAGGGAGCAGCTATGAGGAGGACTCTGGGAATAATAGGGAGGACGTTAACGATGTTCAAGAAGGGGAGGACGTCAAGGATCGATCTGAGGACCATACCAAGCCTAATGTTGAATTTAGGACCGAGAAATACCAAGAATCAGCTCACGAGGAATTGCCTGAAGCATCTCAACTTCACACTGACACGGGAAACTCAGGACCGGAAAACAATACATCAAATACCACGAGCCAAAAAGAGAGGTTCTCCGTTACGGTTGTGCCGAGCAATCCAGAGGTGGGAGACGATGTGAGCGTTACCGCGACTCCCTACGGAGCCAGGGGGAGTGTATGGGTCGTGGATCCAAGTGGCACCACTATCAGGGAGGTCCCAGTCAGAAATAAAACTACCTTTCACTTCGTCGTTCATGAGGAAGGCATCTGGCATGTTCGATGGGCTTATTTGACTGGAGGAGGGACCTTGTTCGGCCAGATAGAGTTAAACGTCACGGCTCCTAGGGAAGGAAGCTTGTTTAATCAAACTAGTACACATCTTAAACTTACGTCCCACAGAAACGTATCTAACGTAGTAATCGGGAATGTTGGAAGTAACAGGGGCGAGATAAAACTCTTCAGACCTTCATGTCGTGTTTTGAGGAGGGATCGCCCGAGATCTTGGGATGTAGAGATGGTGGTCGCGATAATGGCTGTCTCTCTAATTGGGATTCTGGTAATCAGGAGGAGGATATCTTGAGATTTGTTGCACTTCCCCCTCTCCTCTTGTTGATTTTGGGTGCTGTTCTTCTAGTCTACAGTCTAATACCCAGTGAGAGCATAGTGGGGAACCTAGTGTTGGAGAACGGGACCTATGAGATAGTCAAATGCCAGAGCACGATGATCCTTCAAGCCAATGGGAGCTTATGCGTGGATCTTAGGGATATGAGATTGAGGGAGGTATCGAGAGGAAGCTCCATTAACGAGTTGGTCTCATTTCCATTGCTGGAAGTGAGGGGGAGCAGCCTTGAGCTGATAGTGAGTAATTATGACGCAGTATGGAGTAGGGGTTACTACTTCTCTGACGGCGGGTCCTTAATACCAGTGGAAAGGGGTGAATGGAACCTTTCAGCATCCTCCGATGGGCAAATTACGCTGTACGAGATAGAGGGTTATGATGAAGTTGGAGGAGACCTGGTCAGGAGCGATGGCCCTATAAGGGTCGCGTGCGACAGCGTCAGCGATAGAACATATTTGATCCTCTACAACCCATCCCAAGAGCCCCTAAGGGTGCGTGTGCTCGCAGACCACGACATCAACGTTTACTCCCTTTCCATATCGATTGGACTCATTCTAGCAGCTCTCCTCGTGAGGAGGTATTCCTATGCTATCGGGAGTGGGAGAGGAGCGTTCACTGGAGCTGGCCTCTATCCTCATAGCTAGGTGCGGCAAGCACGCCCTAAAAGCATCCCTCGGTATGAAACTGGGTTTCCGCCAGAGGATATTCAGGAGGAAATGCAGACCTATTGAAGTCGTAGGACAGCTCATATCTTGGGATATACCTTTCCTTGGAGGATCGCTCGAGATTAGGGGCAAGAAAGCCGTGGCTCATCCGCTAACATCACGTACCGGTAGGCAAGTGGCTTCCATAATCCTTTCCATGATGGTTAAGGGAATATACTCCCACGACTACAGATCCCAAGGGGACCTGATATGGAAGTCCCTCCAGCTCAGAGTGGACAGAGCTAATGAGATCTTAAGGGAATTGGATTTGGAAGATGAGGAATTAGCACTGGAGTCTTCAGTTAGATCCACGAAGCTTTGGCCATTTCTGGCCATAGCCATGGCGCCAGATGTTACTGAGGCATACGCTCACTTCAATGGTCCTCTTTATCTGGACCACGTAGAACTGGGTAGGATAGTAGTGGAGAACTACCTGATGGACCAAGGAGAGGTAAGCAGGCTGATGACATTCGTGGAGGCTGATGTGAACGCCGGTGTGGACTTCAGCTCTCCTCTCAACGAAGTCGATCTCTCGTTGGGCGAGTACCACTTCAGGATGGCCTTAGACTTCCCTCCAGCATCGATGGGGGCTGTGGATGTGAGGAATCTGAGCGCCATGTCGCGGCTGAGCTTACCCCGTCTCATTTCACTAGGATCCCTGACCGGGTATGAAGCGGCCCTCATGTTGGACTCGCTGGGCAGAGGCGATCCGGTATTGATCTTCGGCAGGACGGGGGTCGGTAAGACTACGCTATCCAACGCCCTGCTCGCGAGCCTTCCCAGGCACTGGAGGATAGTGAGCGTCGAGGAGGTGAGGGAGATAGAGGACCTCACTAGGTACGGGATGCACCACACCCCATATGAGATAACATCGGGCAAGCTGGATTTCATCAAGTTCCTTCTCCACAGGAATCCGGACTTGGTGTTTCTGGGAGAAATTTTGGGAAGGGAGCATGCTGAAGCCCTAGATCTCACTTCCTTCAGTGGATTGAAGGTGATGGCGACCACCCACGCCAAGGATTATCGGGGTCTTATCCAGAAATGGACCTCTTGGGGGGTGAACCTTCCTGAGGGGACCTTGGCGGTGAGGATGGAGGAAAAGAAGGTAGTTGAGATGAGGCGCTGGGTAGATGGAGGGTGGGATGATCCAGGGAGCCCATCGACTGATTGGTTAATGCATGTGAAGAGGCTGGAGGGCGCCGAGACCAATGAAGAGGTCTATAGGAGGATTAAGGGACTACTTGAGGAGAGCTGACCTAGTACAGAGGCTGGTCTTAGGTTGGAGCGCCTCTCCCGCCCTAGGACTTAGGGCCATCTCGGCCTATGAGGAGGTAGCCGTAGAAGGCGAGAGGGCCGGTAGTGCGCTAGCTAAGAAAATGGGCGAGGCTGGATCTCTACTGTCTGGGATTGAGGAGGGTGGGGATAAAGATGAATCGCTCAAGTCCTCACTCACTCTCATTTCCCAGCTCTTGGAAGCAGATGCTCAAGCGCGAGAGAGATGGATGTACCTCTCCTTGACCTTGGGGATGGCCCTCTCAGTGGGGATAGCAGTAGCCCTCTCCCTGGGAGGGATGAGGATAGAGCCCTTTCACCTCATCCCCCTAGCCTTGGTGTACCCATTGATCCCAGGGCTTTCCCTAGGATGTATATCTGACGACCCGGCAGCGGCGGACTACATAGCATCGACCCTAGAGAAGGGCGGTGGTAGGATTTACGCTCTGAGGCATCTCGGTCTCTATGAACCCCTCGTATTGGACATCGATCTCAATGATTTGGAGCTCCCTCCTTGGGCGAATGTCCTGCGGGTGATGTCCGATAGGAGGACCTTAGCTAAGGTGATGAGGAGGACCTCTACCATGTTGAGGGAGTTCAAGCGCATAACATCGGCATGGAGAGCTCGCATGAGGTCCATAAAAGCGATGTCCTTAGTTATCTCATCTTCCATCGGTCTGTCTAACGTGGTCCTGATGAAGGTCGTCACCTCCCCCCTGCTGTACCCGTTGCAGATCCCCGCGGAACTACCCCTGACCCTCCTATTAGCTGGGCTGATCTCCACACTAATCTCCGCCAAGCCCTTGGGATCCTCCATTGAGTCGGGAGTTGCCTACCTTTCTGCCTTCTCAGTCGCATACGCACTGATTCCCCCGTAAAGGTTAAATTCCTAGCCTATAAGACGCTGATGAATGAAAGCAGCTGTCGACGGCATCCACATGGTCAACTTCAAGTCGTTTCGAAGGGCTACGATACCTCTACCCACTGGTCTAGTTGCCATCACGGGTCCCAATGGCTCGGGTAAAAGCAACATATTGGACGCCATAGCCTTCGTCATGGGATGGAGAGCTAGGAGGCTAAGAGCTTCCAAGATAGAGAACCTAGTCAGGAAGGGGTCTAACGCGGCTCAGGTCAGCCTCCTCATAAGGAATTCCTCCGAGAGGATAAGCTTGAGTAGAGAGATTAGACCCAACGGGGAAAGCGTCTACAAGGTGAACGGAAGAAGGAAAAGCGCCGCGGAGGTCATGGATCTGCTCGCGGACATGGGTTTCGTCGTCGACAGGTACACGTTCGTGACCCAAGGGGACATCACTTCAATAGTCGAGATGTCCCCCAAGGAGAGGGCTAAGCTGCTGGAGGAGATAAGCGGAGTGGCTGAGTACGATGAGAAGAAGGGAAAAGCCCTAGAAGAGCTGAGAGAGGTCGACCAGTCCCTGAGAGAGATGGAGGTGCTGATGAAGGAGAGGGAAAAGGAGTTGAGGAGAGCCGAGAAGGAGGTAAAGGCCCTTCAGGAGAGAAACGAGTTGGAGGAGAGGCTAAGAAGGGTAAAGAAGTACCTGCTGATGGTTCAACTCGAAGAGGTCAAAGAGAAACTGGAATCTCTAGATAAGGCATACATGGAGGAGGATTTCTCAGACATAGATTCCTTGAGGACTCAACTCGAGGAGAGGGAGAAGGAACTTAGGCGGATCGAAGGTCTAGTGAAGGACTCCCCGGTCAGGAGAAGGAAGCAGATAGAGGCGGAATTGAGGGCCCTGTCTCACCAAATAGAGACCCTGGAGAGGGCTTTAGAGGCCCAGAGAGACGCCTTAAACGCTCTAGCTAGGGTGAGAGATGTACCGGAGGTCGTCAGAAGCGACCCCTCCTTTCTCGGCGTTGTGTCTCAGCTGGTAACTCCCATGGAAGGCTATGAAATCCCCTATCTGGCTGTTGGGGGAGGCAGGTTGGGCGACATCGTCGTCAAAGACTTGGAGGGGGCTAAGAGGATAGCTAAGGCATTGAGGAACGTCAAGGGCCGTTTCAGGATAATCCCCTTGGATGTCATCAGGGTAAGGGACCTACCTGAGGTAGAGGGCACCTTGGGCCCCCTTTACCGCTTCCTCCGATACGATGAGGAGTTCGAGGTCATCGCTAAATTGGTCTTCAACGCGATCCTCGTGGACGACTTGGACGCCATCACTAGAGATCTCATTGGCAGGGCGAAATTCGTGACGCTGAAGGGGGAGATCGTGGAGAGGGAGGGAAGCCTCCTAGCTGGGAAGCCGGAGAGGGACATCGAGAGGGTCAACAAACTGAGAGAGGAGGTGAAGAAGATCGAAGAGGAGTTGAAGAGCCTCAAAAAGTATGCTGCTAATAAGAAGGAGGAGCTGGGGGGTCTGCCTAAGGAGGATCCTAATCTGGAGGCCCTAGAGGCTCTCAGGAGGGAGGTGTCAACACTCAGGAGGGCCTACCAAGAAGCTCTCAACAGGAGACAGATGTACCTCTCCAAGCTGGAGGAGATAAGCGAGGAGAAGGGGAGGCTCAAGGAGAAGATGAAGGTACTTGAATCCGAGTTGATGAAGTTAGCGCAGGTTGAACCGCTCTCCGTCCCTGACCCGTTCTCCGAAGTGGCTTCCATACAAACTAGGCTGAGGCTCATGGGACCAGTGAATCCCAAGGCTCAAGAGGAATACGAGATTCGAAAGAAGGCCTTCAATGAAATCAGGGGGAAGTATCAAGAGTTCGCCGAGAGGAAGAGAGAAATAGAGGAGCTCATAGAGAGACTTGACAGGGAAAGAGAAGGGATCATAGAAGAGACGCTTCGGAGGCTGTCGGTGGCGTTCGATGAGCAGATAAAGCTGCTCTTTGAGGGAGGTGGGGGGGAGCTCAAGCTCACAGAGAAGGGACTTGAGATGAGGGTAAGTCTTCCCAACAAGAAGCCGGTCACCATAGATTCCCTTTCCGGTGGAGAGAAATCTCTCAGTGCCTTGGCATTCATTCTCGCGGCTCAAAAGCTCAGACCTTCCTCCCTCTACGTGTTCGATGAGGCTGACGCCATGCTGGACGGTGTGAACTGTAAGAGGTACGCTAGGGCCCTCAAGGACCTATCGAAAAGGGCCCAAGTCATAGCAATCTCCCTGAAGAAGGAGACGCTGGAGGAGGCCGATCACCTGATAGGGGTGACCATGAGGAACGGTGAGTCGAAGATCGTGGCTGTATCGAAGGAGGCTGCTTCATGAGGCCAGAAGAAGTCTGGAAGGAGTTTCTAGAGACAAGGGACATAGCTAGAGCGGGCAGGAGGATCTTCCGTCTTGCTAGAGAGCTCAGAGAAGATGTGATGAATTACCTCAGGCCACCAGAGGAAAGCGCCGCGAGGATTTACAGGTCGAGAAGGTTGGAGAGAGGGGTGATCGTGCCGAGGACTTGGAGGACTCCCAAGAGGTATCCCATCAAGGGAGAAATACTCGATGCCTTCAGGTGGGTCGAGAGAAAGATCAGAAGCATGGCCAGTTCCCTTAGCCTCTCCCTGATCACGAAGTGGGATTTGGTTAGCGAAATCAAAAAGTTGAAGGAGAAGATAATCTCCCTGAGGAGAAGGGGTAAGAGGATGGTCCCCCTAAGGGAGCTCGTTAACTCCTCAGAGGAGCTGGTTCCGACACTCATATCGTTGCTCTTCATGGAGAAGGACGGGGAAGTGGAGCTCGTTCAGGAGAGGCCCTTCGACGAGATCTACGTGGTGCTGTCAAATGAAAGGGCCTGAATCGTGGGAGAGGGCGAAGAGGTTACTGGAGGCGGCTCTCTTCGCGTCAGGGGACGTGATGACGGAGGGCGAGATAAAGAGGCTGACAGGCCTATCCGGACCGGCCGTGGAGAAGGCTATCGCGGAGATCAACGAGGAACTGAAGGATCACCCGTTCTGGGTGGAGAGGGTCGAGGGGGGTTGGATCATGGTCCTCAAGAGGGAATACGAGGAGCACGTGGCTCATCTCTTCCCACAGAAACTGCTCTCCAAATCTGAAATGAGGACTCTGGCACTGATAGCTGCCAACGAACCGGTGAGCCTGAGCGAGGTGGTGCGCGTCAGGGGGAGAAATGCCAGGGACCACTTGAGAAGGCTCATCCAGCTGGGCCTAATAAGAGAAATCAAGGAAGGCAGAAAGAGGACTTACCGCACTACTAAAAAGTTCTCCCTCCTCTTCAGGCTGGAGAGGTCGGATAAAGGTGGAGGTAAGCGGGCTGCTGGAGACTGAGGTGGTCGGCCTCAAGCTGAGGAATCCTCTAGTCCTCGCATCTGGCGTGTTGGGAAATGCAGCTTCGCTGCTCAGGAGGGCAGAAGAGGCAGGTGCTGGTGCCGTGACGACCAAGACCATCCTGCCAGAGCCTACGAAGGGTTACAATAATCCTGTGGTCGTCGAGCTCCCTTTCGGGTTGATTAACGCGATGGGACTTCCAAATCCTGGAGTCGACGAGTTCGAGAGAGAGCTGAGGGAGGCCAAGTCCCACATGACCATTCCCGTCATCGCGAGCGCTGGCGGAGGGAGTCCCGAGGAGGTAGCTCACGTCGCTGGGAGGCTCCAAGATGCCGGGGCTGATGCGATAGAGATAAACGCCTCTTGCCCTCACGTTAGAGAGCATGGATTGGAAATTGGTTCCTCTCCAGAGCTCATTGAAGAGCTAGTGAGGGAAGTCAGGAGGAGTGTGAAGATTCCCCTTCTAGTGAAGCTCACCCCCATGGTTCCGGACATAGCTTCCCTCGCTAAGGCGGCCATCGATGCCGGGGCCGATGGGCTCACAGCCATCAATACCGTGAGGGCCATGTACATAGATGTGGAGGCCATGTCTCCGGTGCTCTCCAACAGGGTGGGAGGCCTGAGCGGGCCAGCGATAAGGCCCATCGCGGTCCGAGCCGTGTACGAGATATCTCATTTAGGAGATGTGATAGGTACTGGAGGGGTTGAAACCTGGAGGGATGCTGCCGAAATGTTGCTGGCGGGTGCGAAGGCCGTGGGAGTGGGTACCGCCGTGATGACTAAAGGGCTGGAGGTCTTCAGTGAGATAAGTGAGGGCCTTTTGTCATACCTCAGCAGGAAGGGGATGACAGTCAGGGAGCTCATTGGGAGGGGACGCGATTGCTGAGCTTCAGATTGATTGCATTCGACAGTATGGGAGTCAGGAGCATGGCCACGGTCGTGGATACCAAGGATGTGAAGATCTTCGTAGACCCCAGCGTGGCCCTCGCCCCTAGGAGGTTCGGCCTACCTCCTCACGACAAGGAAGTGGAAAGGATGTATGAGTTAGCTAAGGTCATCGAGGAAGAGGCGCTGGATTCTGATGTCATCATCATTACTCACTACCACTACGACCACTTCGATCTGGGTCGCAAGGTTTCCCTGAAGGTGTATGAGGGGAAGGTTGTGCTGATCAAACATCCCAGAGAAAACATCAACAGGAGCCAGCGGGTGGAGAGAGCTCCCCTCTTCCTCAAGAGCATAGAGGGGCTCCCCAAAAAGATAGAGTTCGCTGACGGGAGGAAGTTCAGGTTCGGATCCACATCCGTACGGTTCTCCGAGGCGGTTCCCCACGGGACTAACACCAAGTTGGGATACGTTATAGAGGTCCTAGTGGAGAGCGAGGGTGAGAGGTTCCTCTTCTCCTCAGATGTGGAGGGCCCCTCCTTGGATGAGCAGGTGAGGTTCATAGAGGAGGTAGATCCCCATGTCGCCGTGATCGATGGGCCGATGACCTACATGCTCGGTTTCAGATACTCTAAGGAGAGCCTCAGAGCTTCGGAGGAGAACTTGAGGAGGATACTAGACCTCCCTTCCTTGGAGCTACTGGTGCTCGATCACCACTTCTGCAGGGAACTTGGGTTCAGGGAAAGAGTGCCGTCGATATCCAACATGTTTAAGACGGCAGCGGAGGCCTCGGGCAGGAGGAACGAATTGCTGGAGGCTATGAGAAGGGAGCTGTACGGGAGGTAGGCATGTGATCGATCCCGCGAGTATAGTTGAGGAAGCAATCACTAGTAGTGAGAGGAGACTGATAACGATCTCTGGGGAGGATTCCTTGGAGAGGGCCTCAGAGATAGCTAAAGAGTGGCTCTCCAAGCATGGTGGGGGGAGGGTCCTCCTGGCCACCCACAGAGGCATCGGTACCGAGAGGGTTGATCTGGATGAGGGGAGCCTCACCTCCATAGATTTCGATCAGACGGGCGACATCTTGGGAGGGACTTGGGATGTTCTGATAGCCGATTTCTCCAAGCAGTTTCGGGCCAACGACTTGGGAAGACTGGTGGAGGTTGTCAGGGGAGGAGGGCTCGTGCTGTTCTCCATCCCTTCGGCTGAGGAATGGCTCTCCACTCTAACGGAGTTCCAGAAGAGGTTCATAGTTCCTCCTTTCGAGGAGAGAGGTGTGAGGCAGTTCTTCAAGGCGAGGTTCCTCTCCTTTCTGGGAAGACCTGGTACCTTCCTGTTAGGTGAGGAGGTGCGGGGGCAGCTCGTCGGCAAGGTCTCTCGGGACAGGAAACCTCCGGAGAAGACGGGCGACCCCATAATGGATCTTTGTGCTACCCTAGACCAGCAGAGAGTCCTTTCTACCTTGATACAGGCCGTTAATGAGAAGAAGAGGGCGTTTATACTGACAGCCAACAGGGGGAGAGGTAAGTCCGCAGTTATAGGGCTCGCTCTTGCTCACATACTCACTAAAACGAAAGTCAAGAGGGCGGTGGTGACTTCCCCGAATCTAGAGGGAATTCAGACGCTCTTCGAGTTCTTAATGAGGGGTTTGGACAGCTTGGGGGTCAAGTACGAGCCCTTGATCAGGAACGGGCATATCATAGATGTAAAGTTCAGGGGACGGAACGTCTTCTTCCTAACCCCTGACAGCGCTGCTGAGGTCTCGGTCAAACTGAAGGTGGTGGACGAGGCCGCTGCCATTCCTATCTCCACCCTCTTCAGGATCCTCCACACCAGCAGGTTCGCAATCTTCTCGAGCACGGTGCATGGTTACGAGGGGGCAGGGAGGGGCTTTACCCTGAGGTTCCTTAAGAGGGTGAGAGGCTCTAATCTGCCGTACATGGAGGAGAGGATGGAGGAGCCCATAAGGTACCCACCTGGCGATCCGGTCGAAACGTGGCTGTATGACTTCCTCCTCCTTAACGCTGAGCCGGGCGACCCTCCGAGTGGTTCCCCTGAGAACGCCATTTACGAGGGATTGGACCTGTCTAAGGTGAAAGAGGATTTCCTCCGGAAGTTCTACGGGATCTACGTGTTGGCCCACTACAGGAACAGGCCCAACGATCTCGCGACACTCTTGGACGCTCCTCATCACTTCGCCCGGGTCCTCAAGCTTGAAGGGGAACCCGTCGTCAGCTTGCACATAGCGGAGGAGGGTGGTCTGCCCAATAGCGTCTTGGAGGAGATGATGAGGGGTCAGAGGGACATACCGGGCCACATGATCCCATCTAGGGTGGTGCTTCACTACGACTTCAAGTCCTTCGGCAAGTTGAGGGGCTGGAGGATCGTCAGGATAGCCACCCATCCGGACCTCCAAGGGATGGGATTCGGGACCCGGGCCTTAGAGGAAGTGGAATCTGAGGCCGAAGTCAAAGGAATTGACTGGGTGGGGGCTGGCTTCGGAGCTACTAATGATCTGCTGAGGTTCTGGGTGAGGAACGGATACATGCCCGTCCACATAAGCCCGAGAAGGAACCCAGTCACAGGGGAGTACAGCGTACTGGTGGTGAAGCCCCTGAGCGGGAAGGCGAAGAACTTGCTTGGAGAGGTGGTTAAGGAGTTTAAGAGGCGCCTGCTCAACAGCCTCCATGATGTTTACTTCCCCCTCAATCCGCTAGTCGCGAGGCACCTCCTCAAAACCCCCATAAGATCCGGGAAGTTGAAGCTCAGCCAGTCCCAGAGGAGCAGGCTTATAGGCTTCGTGAAGGGGACTTACATCTACGAGTTGGCGTCTGATGCAGTATACGAGGTGGCAAAATACTACTTCTGGCTCGGAAAAGAATGCCTGACCCCGTTGGAGGATTCAGTACTCATCGCCAAGGTACTTCAGGGGAAAGGATGGGAGATGGTCAAATCGAGGTTCGGCTTGAAGGTGGATCCCTACGAGCTGTTCAGGGAGCTGATTAGGAACCTTCTAACCTGTCTGAATGGCCTTAGCGACCAGGCTTAGGTGAGTACATGGGGGAATGAACTTCTCCATCCTCCTTATATCCCCGTATATCGAGTCGACTCCCCAACCAGCCCTCTTAAGTATCTCAGCCAGCTCCGTGGGTGTGTAGACCCTCATCTCCGTATTCACTTCTAGCTCCTTGTTCAGGTTGCCCTCCCCGTCGTCCCTCAGGATTATCCACTTGGATGTCAATCTCGACCACAGTGGGTCGAACTTCCTCTCCTCCATGAGGACGAGGGATCCATACCTCTGGAACGTCCTGTTACAGTACCTCCAATCAGGGGTCTCCCTGTGAAGGGTGTTCGCTATTATCAGGACGGCTCCATCCTTCGCCAGAGATCGGAGCTTCCTCAGTATCTCCTCGTCGGTGGTGCCATCATAGTAGCCCAGCGAAGTGGAAACTATTATGACGGCATCGAACTCCTCGCCCTTCAGCACCTCATCGATCATTCTAGCATCGGAAACGACGAACCTAGTCCTCTCGGAGACCCTGTATTTCTCCGCCTTCTGCTTAGCGTCCTCTATGAAGGGAAGGGAGATATCAACTCCTACGACCTCGTATCCCTCCATGGCTAGGGGGATGGCCACCCTTCCGTTACCGCAGAAAGCGTCCAAGACCTTTCCGGAGTCCAGACCGTTCCCCCTGAGGATCCTAACTATAGACTTAGCTATCTGCTCTCCTTCAGACCAAGTCCCATTCATAACCTCGATGTAGAGATCAGCTCTCTCCACGAAGACCCTCTGTACCCAGCTCAGTCTGGCCACCCATCTTATTAGGGGTTTGATGCTAATAAATGGTTAAGGGGAGAGGTCCACTTCCCTGCCCAGCCCCAACTCCTCAGCCCTCTTGTACACGAAGAACGCGGCCGCTACATCCAGTGCCGAGGTCCCAACAGATTTGTACAGGGTTATCTCCTCGAGTGAGATCCTCCCGATCTTCAAGCCGGCCAGCACCTCACCTAGTTCTCCGACCACCCTGTCCCTCGAGATAAGCCCCTCTTCCAAGGGGATCTTGAGGTCGCCGGCCTGGAGTGCGTCAGCCGTATCGACGACGATCCTATCGAAGGAAGTTATCGCCGTATCGTCAAGCTCCCTAGCGTCAGACGTGTACGCACCGACTGCGCATACATGGGTGCCCCTAGCCAAGTCCCTACCGAACAATACCGGTTTCTTCGATGTGGTAACCGTCACTATTATATCCGCATTTCTATTCTCGGTGACAACCTCCGCGTCGAGCCCTCTCTTTCTCAACCAGTTTGCGAGGGACTCGGCTCTCGCCCTGTCGATATCCCTCACGAACACCCTTTTGATAGGCCTCACCTCCGGTATGAGGCGTGAGTGGGACCTGCCCTGCGTCCCAGCTCCGATGATCAGGAGCGACTCTGAATCCACCCTCGCCATTACCTCGGCGGAGAGGGCGCTGGCACCTCCGGTCCTGTACTCCGTGATCACTGTTCCATCCATAAGGGAGAGGGGGATTCCCGTCTCCGCATCCATCAGCAGAACGGAGGCTGGCACTGTGGGTAACCCCTTGCTCGGATTCTCGGGGAAGACGCCGACTATCTTCACCGCCACCGCACCCAGCTCCTCAGAGTACGCTGGCATGAAGCCTATCCATCCCCTAGGAAGATTGGTGGACGGCCTAGAGGGATACCATCCCTTGCCCGAGGATTTCTCGATTAGAGCACTCTTGAGAGCATCCAGAAAACCCCTGATATCGCTCTCTATAGCTTCCCTCACATCGCTAGGTCGCAGGAGGAGCATGGAAGACCCCTGATTTTAAGGTCGTCTCACTTATCCCAGTTCCCCTTCCGGTAGCAATTTAATCTTTGAACATACAATATTACAATGGTGTTTAGATGTCGCTACCCTATAACAAGTTCGTCAGCGTTGAGGAGGCCCTCTCCCATGTCCCGGATGGATCAGTGGTGGCCATATCCGGTTTCAACATGGCCACAACTCCGGAATACCTGATAATGAAGCTGTGGGAGAGATATAGGGACACGGGCCATCCCAAGGATCTCTTCATAATATCGGACACGCTCCCGGCTACCCCCAACAGGGCCCTCGACTTCGTGGCCAGGAGGGTGTACGAGGAGGAGGGCCAGGAGTTCATCAGGGGGATGCTCCTACCGTTCACCGGATGGGCACCGTACGTTCAGAAATTGGCCATGGAGAACAGGATAGAGCTCTATTCTTGGTCCATAGGGATGGCTGCCTACTGGTTCAGGGAGGTGGCCTCGGGGAGACCGGGCCTCTTGACATCCATAGGCAGGGGGACCTTCCTCGACCCCAGGCAGGATGGTGGTGCGATGAACGATCTGGCTCGGGAGAGAAGGACCTGCCGGGTTTCCCTCATAGAGATAGATGGTGAGGAGTACCTGTTCTACGAAGCTCCAAAGCCTAACGTTTCCATGATCAGGGGAACCACTGCTGATGAGATGGGAAACATAACCATGGAGAAGGAGGGCATATTTGGGACCGTGCTGGCCATCGCTCAAGCTGCGAAGGCCCAGCCGAACCCAGGGATAGTGATCGCTCAGGTGGAGAGGGAGGCGAGATTTGGCTCCCTGAACCCGAAGGATGTTCACGTGCCCGGGCCCTTGGTGGACTTCTTGGTCGTGGCTCCTCCCCAGTACCACTGGCAGAGCGGGACCATCATGTACGACCCCCGAATAAGCGGTACTATCATTCCACCGATAACTCCCAATCTGCTTCCAAAGATGGAGCTGAACGAGAGGAAGGTCGTCGCGAGGAGGATAGCCTTGGAGATGGTGAAGCTCGTGAACAAGAAGGGTGGCCCGATCCTCGTGAACCTAGGTATAGGAATCCCGGCCATGGTCACCAACGTCGCTGCCGAGGAGGGGATCTCAGATTACATCGTGACTACCATAGAGTCCGGACCGTGGGGCGGGCTGGCCCTGATGGGGGAGGACTTCGGCGTATCCATAGGTCCCTTCGCCATTATACCGATGCCTGACATGTTCACCAACTACGAGGGCGGGATAATAGATGCTGCCTCTCTGGGATTCATGCAGATAGACAAGGAGGGAAACGTCAACCCGTCCATGCTCCCAAACAGGATGCCTGGTCCGGGTGGTTTTCCGGTTATAGCCGCCGGATCCCCGAGGGTTTTCTTCGGTGGAGGATTCACGGCCGGTAAGAAGAAGCTGAAGGTTGGAGATGGAAAGCTTCGCATAGAGATGGACGGGAATGTGATCAAATTCGTCAAGAACGTTTACAAGATAGTCTTCAACGGGAAGGTCGCTCTGGAGGAGGGTAAGGAGGTGCTCTACATAACGGAGAGAGCGGTGTTCAGGCTGACCGATGGAGGGCTGGTGCTCGAGGAGATAGCGCCGGGCGTTGACCTAGATAGGGATTTGCTATCCAAGATGGAGTTCAAGCCGGTAATAGCAGACGATCTCAGAGAGATGGATCCGAGGATATTCAGGGAGGGTAAGATGGGGCTGAAAGACGAAATAAAGAGGGGATGAGTGGATAAGGTTAGGGGAGCTCCCTCTTCAGCACCGGCGGGGGGGCCTCCCTTATCAACCTCGCATCGAAGCCCCTCCTTTTGAGCTCCTTGAGCAGTTCCTCCCTGCCGGTGTATATCGGTATGCCCTCCCTGTCCGCCAGACCCAGAGCGGCTGAAAGCTCCTCGTCAGCCCCCTTCACGACGATCTTCCTCTTCGGGGCTTTCTCGACCTTTATAGCCCTGTCAACTATGAGCTTCTCTATGGAGGACATGAGAGCCCGGTCCCTGCTCAGCTTGTTGAAGGTCTCCATGGGTATCAGTATCTCGTGGTCTTGGACTAGGTCCTCTAGGACCCCTCTCCTCACCGCCCACTTCAGCGCCTCGTAATCCATCACTATCCTCTTGACCCTTTCCCTCCTTCTCACCGCCAGCAGGAAGGGGATCAGTGCCAAGGGAATTAGTATCACCCACCACGGGATTGACGGAAGGGACGGCAGTTCTATGCTGAAGGTTGGTGGTGGAGCAACCCCTCTCTGGGCGGGACTGAACTCCACCTCCACCTTGACGCTCTTCCCGTACTTGGGCAGGGAGACCAGCACGCTACCACCAGTAGACTCCTCATCAGCTGGCGCTACTTCGAACGTTATGGTGGCCGTGCCTCCCTTTGAAATAGAGACATGCCATTCCAGCACGTTCCCGCTCACCTTGGGGGGTGAGGCTATTCCCCCTATTCTAGAGCTTCCCTGAACGTATCTGAGCGACGGGTCCAAGTTCACCAGTATCTTGACGGATCTCGCCCCGGTCGGGCTTGATATAGTCACCCTTATGCGGCTGTTACCTCCAGAGTTGCTAGCAGATGCCCTGAGGTCGACCACCTCGGGTGGCGGGGCCGGCGGTTTCGGTGGGGCGGGTTTGGACTTGGGCTTAACCGATATCAGTACGCTATCAGATGAGGAGTCGGCCTTGGCTACCACGTTGAAGCTGCCGGATGTGGCCAGCAATTCAGCCCTGAAGCTGACCTCGACGGCTTTACCTGGGTCCAAGTCCCCAATCTCCCACTCTAGCCTGTTATTCTCGTTATCTGGCTCCCTTCGGAGACCTCCGACCATGGAGGTGCCTTTCACATAGTCCAAGCCGCTTGTGAGGTCCACCGTGAGGGAGAGATCCTTGGATGGACCATCCCCTATGTTGCTCACCCTGACCACGAACGTGATGGGCGTCCCGGTCTCAGCTGAAGTCGGTGTGGCCATCAGCTCGACCACCACCAAGGGAGGACTGGTTACTCCAGCCACTCCAGATATGCCGTTTTCGCTCCCGTTCTGCGAAGTGGAGATGCTCCCGCTGGATCCTGATCCCGTTCCGGAGCTACCCTGCCCTCCATGAGAGGAGAAGATTCCTTGGGATCCCAATGACACCAAGACTATCGGGGGACTGGTCAGCCTGTAGTTATGAGTTTCTTCCCCATTATTCTGGGGGGCTTGATCCTCTATGTCATTGTTCGGGGGTATCCAACCGCACGGTGGTGGGGTTCTCCTGCGGTTAGACCCTCCGGTGTTACCACCACTGTCGGGAGGCGGTGGAGGCGGCGGGTCTCTCACGAGCACGGAGGCAGATGCCATGAAGGAGTTGTTGACATATACTTTGTTCTCCTTAGTGCCGTATGTTGTTGCCATGAGGGAATACGTCACCCTAGCTGCTTGGCCTGGATTCAAGGTGATGTTGTACCTCATATGTCCGCCCTCAATCACCGGACCGTCCACGGTCTGGTTGGATGAGAAGGATCCATTCACGTAATTCATCCCAGATGGAAGTAGGTCCTCCACCATCAGGAGGGCGGACATTCCGCCAGAGTTGGCGAGGATCACCGTGTAGTTGACTGTCTCATTCACATCCACTAGGTCGGGCTGGGCCTCCTTGGTGACCTCTAATATGGCCGGGTTTATCACATCGACCTCATCGGTGTCGTTCCCATCCCCGTAATCTCCATCGAAGACCACCAAGTTCTCCAAGGTCGTGCCGGCTGGTGCGTTGATCGAGACGTTGAACCTTATGACGACCTCGGAGTAGGCTGGCACATCCAGCAACCAGCTCAGATTCCTGCCCTCGATTTCCGGCTCCACAATGTCTCCATCGACCCTCGCGGTTCCGTTAATGTATTCCATGCCCTCCGGGAGTACATCAGTTACCGTGACGTTGTACGCGGTTCCGTTGCCGTAATTCCTGATCAGGAGTAAAACTTCTGCTGTGGAATTGGGCGTCACCGTGGAAGGGTTGATGGACTTGGAGATGGTCAGGTTCGTCGCCACAGCGGGCGCCTCGTATACCGGACCGAACTCGGAAGTCCCGTGTGGGAGCAGTGTAGTCAGAGCGGTCAGATTTATGGGCTTGGAGGTCAGCTCGGGAGGTAGATCTATCCATCCCATGAATTCACCATTTTCCGCCATCAGAGTGCCCAAGTACCTCAGACCCTCACCGTATCCGCTGGGATCCCCGTCAGACTGGTAGATCTCCACGGTTGCATTATCGAAATTGGAATTGGCGCTGTTCGATCCCTCTACATTTATGTAACCCCTCACTATGAGCCTGCTCCCGTAGACAGCGGCCCAAGAGAAGACGGGATAATCCACTAGGTCGTTGGGACCCGTGGACAGCGAACCGTCGTTGAGCGTCACGAAGTCTCCACCCAAGTCTATGCCCAATAGAGTGTTGTTGTAGGAAGAGATCCTAGTAATTACGTTACCTCGGGATGAGTTACCTTCCACTATTACGCCCGTATACGAATTGTCGTGTATAGATGTGCCGTTGATCACATTGCCCGACGATCCGGAGAGGCCGGAGAGTAGCACACCCCACCTGCATTCACTTATCTCCCCTCTGATCTCGTTACCGTTTCCGTCTTGGATCCACACTCCGTACATGCTACCCGAGATCTCCGCATCTATCTCGTTACCCTCGCTCGCCTCCACGTAAACTCCAGCTATCGTGTTGTTCTCCATCGTGGAATTCGTCAGGGAATTCCTGTTGGATTGTGACACCACGGCAACCCCGTAGATGTTTCCCTCAGTACTCATCTTGGTGAACTCGTTGTCCTCGGACCTCAAGTAGATGTAGATACCGTAACCGTCGCTTCCAGAAGCCGTGTTGTTCACCGTCACGATATCAGAGAATGAATTATCGTCAGAATCTTCCAAGTAGATCCCGTACCATCCGTTCCTACCGGAGAACAGGTTTGAGAATGTGTTGTTGGCCGAGTACTCCAGCAGCACCCCTCCTTCTGAGTTTCCGGTGGTGTTCACCTTTTCTACTAGGGTATCGGATGTGAACAGGAGGAGCAGGCCTACCCTGTTCCCCTCGGCCGAGGATTCGCGGATCGCTGATATCACTGTCCCCTTCACGTTGATCCCCACGTTAGTGTTATTGCTCGCGTCGATCCCGCTGAGAGTGATGTTTGAGCTCGATACTACGTTGATCCCGAAGTAATTACCCGTGGCGACGATGTTCCTGATGAGACTCTCACTAGAGAGCTGGACGTGTATTCCCGCCATCTGGGAGCCGATAGCACCTACCACGGTGAAATTCTCCACCGTCACATTCCTCACGTTCCACAGCTCTATGACATTCTGGGTGGTATTTAGGGCCTCTATCCTGACCTGTGATGGGTCACCCACACCTCTGAACGAGATATCGCTCACTACAATCTTCACATTATCCCTATAGGTTCCGGGACACACGAGTATCGTATCACTAGGGGAGGCTGAAGACAGGGCTTCGCTAGGTAGATCGAAGTACAGGTCGCCGGAGATACAAGCCGTCCCAGTATGGACCACTAGGGTTCTCGGAGTGGTCGCCTTCACGCCGTAAGCTGGTAGGAGGAGTAGAAGTATCAACAGCAGCCCGAATTTTACCTTCATGAGGCCTCGCATGGAGGTACCGAAACAGCCATATATTGGGGAGAGGGCGCATGTAATGCGTCGTTAATCTCCGGCTATGAGGAACTAGGTGCCCGAATATGACCACCCTAATACTCACAGAGAAGCCAAGGGTCGCCAAGAGGATAGCTTCTATCCTCTCGAAGAAACCTCAGCAGAAGAAGATCGGCAGATTAACCTACTACACTTTCGATCTCGGTGGTGAGGAGTACGTGGTAGTGCCAGCAGCTGGACACCTGCTGGAGCTAGACTATCCCGAGGGTAAGTGGGTCTATCCGATAATCCTGCCCCCAGAGGAGCTTGTCTTAAGGGAGATAGATGGGAAGAGCCAGTTTCTAAGGGTGATAGAGAGGCTGGGGAGGAAGGCTGATAGGATAATCATTGCCACGGACTTGGACGCCGAGGGGAGTTCCATAGCCCTCGAGATAATGAGAGCCTTGGGATGGGAGGAAAATAAGGAGATCTACAGGATGGAGTTCTCGTCCCTGAACGCTCAGGAGATAAAGGAAGCTTTCCACAATCTCAAATCCTTTGACTATCCCAGAGCTAATGCAGGATTCGCTAGGAGGGTGTTGGACCTGCAGTGGGGCGCCAACGTCTCGAGGGGGCTCACCCTGAGCACAAGGAAGAGGAGCTGGGTGAGGGTGCTCAGTTCAGGCAGGGTTCAAGGACCTACCCTCTCCCTCATAGTGAAGAGGGAGCGGGAGATCAGGAACTTCGTTCCCAAGAAGTATTACGTCGTGACAGCACTGATGGAGAGTGGAGAGGGGACATTCGAGGTCAAGCTGGCGCCTCCCAAGGGTGAGGAGAAGGTATGGAGTAGGGAGTATGCGGAGAGAGCGGCTGAGGCCATTAGGGGAAGGATGGTCAAGGCCAAGGTCAGGTCTAAGAAGGTCTCGCTCGCTCCTCCTCCTCCCTTTGATGGTACCTCCATGCAAATAGAGGTGAGCAGGATAACGGGGCTGACCCCGAAGCAAATAGCAGACCGATCGACCGGAATCGCCCAGCAATTGTACGAAGCGGGTCTCATCAGCTACATCGGAACGGAAAGCCAGAAGTACCCGAAAAACTGGACTAAGGAGGACTTCGTCGGGATGGTCGAGCTCATAGGAAGTTATTCCCCTCTCAAGGAGGACGCTTCCTACGTGTTAGAGAACATGAGGGACAGGCCCGTGGAGGGGAAGAAGGACGATCCAGCCCACCCGACCATCCATGTAGTCGGTTCTCCTGAGGAAGAATTCCAGAGTAGAAATCACAGGAGAGTCTACGAGATAATAGCCAGGAGGAATCTGGCCACCCTAGCACCGGACGCCCTCATCAAGAGGGTGAATGTGGAGATCGTGGTGGAGGGGTACAGGTTTAAGGCTAGCGGCGCCGCTCTGCTAGAGAAGGGATGGCTCAGGGTCTATCCATACGCCAAAAAAGATTACTCGATGCCTCCGGTCGACAATGGAGAGGAAGTCAAGTGCATCGACGTAAAGATAGAGGAGAAGGAGACCCAGCCACCAAAGAGGTACACCCCGGTCTCCATAATCAAGGAGATGGAGAGGTTGGGTCTGGGAACAAAGAACACTAGGGTCCAGATACTGGACATACTCAAGGAAAGGGGGTACATAGAAGGTAAGAGTTTCAAGCCTACTCCACTGGGAGAGGCGGTCGCGGAGGTGCTTGAGGAGTACGTTCCAGACCTTACAAGCCCGGAGCTCACGGCTAAGCTTGAAGAAGCCATGACAAAGATTGAAAGAGGGGAGTTAGACCACAGCTCCTTCCTCAGCGATGCGTTACTGAAACTGGAGCAGATAATGAGGGACTTCAAGAGTAAGGAAGGGCTAATCTCGGAGAAGCTGGCCAAGGCTGTTCAGGAATACAGGTTATCCCAGAACATCATAGGGAAATGCCCGAAGTGCGGGAGAGATCTCCTCCTCAAGAAGAGCAAGTACGGATACTTCGTCATATGCTCTGGCTATCCTGACGACTGCGATGTAAAGTTCAACCTCCTGCCGGGGGAGCGCATACTGAGGGAGGAGTGCAAGTGTGGTCTCCCACTGGTGGAGGGAAGGATCAGAACTAAGAGTAAGAAGACCCTCAAGTACATCAGGTGCTTGGGTAATTGTGAGGAGAGCCCGGTGAGGTGCGCCAAATGCGGCGGGGTGATGGTCCCGAAGAAGGGGAAATATGGAGTATACCTCCAGTGCAGGGAGTGCGGATCCGTGAACTTCTTCAGAGTAAGAAAGCACTGATAACCGATCTGGATGGAACCCTAGTCGATCTCCGCATAGATTGGGATTCCCTCAGGGAGAGGGTTAGGCGGGCGATGGGATGGGATCATCCCCTGAGACCCTTGGGGAGGAGCATACCTATAGCTGCTAGGAACGAGGATGAGGTTAAACGGGCATTTGAGATAGTAGAGGAGGAGGAATTGAAAGCAGCATCGAGGGCCCGACAGGACGAAGAACTGAGAAAATTCCTCGTTTCCTTAAGGAAAGAAGGCCTCCAAATAGGACTTGTAACAATGCAAGCTAGCAGGTCGGCCGTTTTAGTCCTGAGGAATATGAATCTAGCCGATCTGTTCGACGTGATCGTCACTAGAGAGTACTCTCTGGACAGGAGAGAACAGTTAGTTTATGCCCTGAAAAAATTGGGTGTTAAAGGAGGAGATTGCGTATTTCTAGGGGACATGGAATGGGATGTAAGGTCCGGGAAGGAGATAGGGTGCCTCACCATATGCGTTGGAGGGAAGATAGAAGGTGCGGGTCTCTATGTGCGAGACCTCAGGGAAATATTCAAGTATTGACCAAGAGCTCGGGTTTCTCCTTTTCCAGCCTTTCAAGGAGTTTCTTTGCCCTTTCAGTGGCGTAGACTCTCATTCCGCCGCCGCTGTAAGTGACCCTCACCAGGCCCTCACTCTCCAAGTACTTGATGACCTTAACTCGGTACTCCCTCTTGGCAATTAACTTACTGGCAGTCATGCCCTTGTCGCCGCGTTTTACCAGCTCCTTTAGGATCCGAATATGGGACTTCAGTAATACCACTTGACCACCTCCTCATTCACTCTAGCACCGGTATTCTTAATAAATGTTTACCGACTCTAGGCTAAATTCATGCTGTATAAGGATGTAATAACAATAGTAAAGCCACAAATTTTACCAACGTTCTCTGGAGAGGATAATTAGGGATCCTTACTACTTCGATGAACGACTTATTTGAACATAATGTGATCATTAAGTAATCTTATCGAGGGGATGAAAATTAGGCTCCTTCCACATTCCTCAAGTATTCTCTTATGTAGGATGACAGGGATCTTACCAGTCTCTTCATTTCCCTCGCCTTTTTTCGCCTCTCTTCCATTTCTCTCTGGAGGGAGGCTAGTTGTTTCTCTAACTTTTGTATGCCATCTGACGAAGACACGGCAACCAGAACCCTCTCCAGAGTTATGCGGTCCAGCCTCTCTAAGAAGTATTCTATCTGCTGAACCAAGTGTTTACCGACTGAATCGCTGGAGTCTCCCAGTCTCTTCAGCCTGTGCTTGAACGAGATCAAATTCTGCCTTTCCTGACCCAGAGGATCGTAAATTATCTCGATCCTTATCATCCTTCCCATTCTGGAGACTCGGGTGAACTCCTCAAGTCCCAAGTCACTGATCACCCTAGATATGGTTTCCGCTGGATCCTCTATCCCCCTTAGCCTCATCCTCATCCACCTCTATCTCGGCCACGATGGGGCCTCTATAACCACAGTCCAGACAGACATATTCCTCTGGCAGTAGCCAGCCAGAGAAGGGGGAGACCTTCCTTATATTAGTGCTCCCACAAACGGGACACACAGTTATCTTGATCGTCTTCTTTGACCTGCCCACTTCCATCACACTTTCCCATTTCACTCGTAATGTCGGTTCCATATATGCCGTGCTCCCTAATTAAAAATTGGTGACGTCATGCGGAGGAGGAAGGGAGTTACCGGCACGCTGGAGCAGGCTCTCCTCATAGCCGTGACCCTAGCATTCTTCTTGGGGATAGTTGTCACTCCCATGGCGAATGCAGCCAAGTTCGTCTGGGAAATGCCTCAGAACGCTTGGGAAAACTGGAACAGCTTTGTCGAGTGGGTGGACGGTCTCATAAGCAATGTGTTCAGTCTCGATAATGGTGGGAGCGGCGGACAGAACGACTGACCGAACCCTCTTTCTTTCATTCATATACTAGGCTGAGGGTAACTTTTTCATTGGCACTGTCCCATTTGAGCGATTCCGGTGGAGAAGGTGGTGATATTTGGAGGCGGAGGCCAACCTCGTCAGTAAGCTCAGGCGGATAGAGAGGAAATGGCAGGCCAAGTGGGAGGAAGCTAAAATATTCGAAGCAGATCCAGACGGCAGAGAGAAATTTTACCTTACCGTGGCCTATCCCTATCCCAACAGCCCGCAACACGTGGGTCACGGGAGGACCTACGGACTCACAGATGCATATGCCCGTTTCAAGAGGATGCAGGGTTACAATGTGCTCTTCCCCATGGCCTTTCACTACACCGGAACTCCGATCCTCGCTATGGCAAAGAGGCTCAGGGAGGGTGACAAGGAACTCATACGCATATTCACAAAGATATTCCACATACCCAAGGAGAAGCTAAAGGAGCTGGAGGACCCGCTCAAGATGGCTCGCTACTTCCACGAGGAGATCAAGTCGGGGATGAAGCTCATGGGGTACTCCATAGACTGGAGGAGGGAGTTCACTACCATAGACCCGCCCTACAATAACTTCATAACATGGCAGTTCCACAAGCTCCACGAGAAAGGTCTCCTCACCAAGGGTAGACATCCTGTCGGTTGGTGCCCGAGGTGCAATAATGCGGTAGGTCAGCATGACACAATAGGTGATGTGGAACCGGAGATCGCTGAGACCACTCTGATAAAGTTCGAGAACGAATTTATCATCCCGGTCGTTACCTTCAGACCTGAGACCATTCTCGGCGTCACCAATATTTGGATAAATCCGGAGGTGAAGTACAAGATCATCGAGGTGGACGGGGAGAAGTGGGTGGTCTCTGAAGAGGCCCTGATAAAGCTCAAGTTCCAGAAGTTCCCCGTGAAGGGGGAGATCGGTGAGATCTGGGGCAGAGATCTGCTGGGGAAGAAAGTGAGAAATCCCATGACTGGGGAAGAGGTCGTGATACTCCCAGCTGAGTTCGTTGATCCGGATTACGGGACTGGCATAGTGATGTCCGTCCCCGGGCACGCTCCTTACGATTATCTCGCTCTCTTGGATCTCAAGAGGAAGCCGGATGCTCTCAAAAGGTACGGTCTCCCTTCGGAGGTACTCAATGGCCTTAAGCCGATATCGATAATCGAGGTGGAGGGGTTCGGCGAGTTCCCGGCCAAGGACGCCGTGGAATCCCTTGGGGTCAGAGACCAAAGGGACGAGAAGGCTGAGGAGGCCACCGAGCTCGTCTACTCTAAGGAATATCACTCCGGCAGGATGAAATCTAATACCGGGAAGTATGCGGGCTTACCAGTCAGCGAAGCCAAGGAGAGGGTTAAGGAAGATCTGATAGCCGCGGGGAAGGCTTATGTGTTCTACGAGATAGCCAATGCTCCCGTGTACTGCAGATGCGGAGCTAAGATAGTCGTGAACATAGTGGAGGACCAGTGGTTCATCGACTACTCTAAACCTGAATGGAAAAGGTTGGCCCACGAGGCCCTAAACAACATGAGGATAGTTCCGAAGGAGGTCAGGAGGGAGTTCGAGGAGGCAATAGATTGGATGAGAGAGAAGGCCTGTGCTAGAAAGAGCGGTCTCGGAACCAAGCTTCCGTTCGATCCCGATTGGATAATAGAGAGTCTCAGCGATTCCACAATCTATATGGCCTACTACACGATAAGTAAGTTCATAAACGAGGGTCTGGTTACCGCTGACCACTTGGACGACGAGACCTTCGACTACATATTCCTCGGAAAGGGAGATCCGGAGGTCATCGCTAGGAGGAAGGGAATCGATGTAGAGGTCCTTAAGAGACTCAAGGAGGAGTTCGCCTACTGGTATCCGCTCGACTCCAGGCACAGCGGCAGGGACCTCATATGGAATCACCTCACATTCTTCATCTTCAATCATGTAGCCATATTCCCCAAAGAGCTCTGGCCCAGGCAGATAGTCGTGAACGGCTCGGTCACCATGGAAGGAAAGAAGATGTCCAAATCATTGGGCAACATAATACCGATAAGGGAGGCCGTGGAGATGTTCGGTGCTGACCCCATCAGGCTGTCCGTTCTCGGTTCTGCCGAGCTCCTCTCCGATGCTGACTTCTCTCCTCAGGTAGCAGCTAGTACCCTTAAGAGGTTGTTCAGGATACACGAGATAGCCACGCAGTTCTCGGGAGCGGAGGAGAGAAAGGAACCGGAGGACTTCTGGGACAAGTGGATACTTAGCAGGACGAGGACCCATATAATAGCTACGACTGAGGCCATGGAGGAGTGCAGGAGCAGAGAAGCGATACAGCACTCACTCTACTTGCTCCTCAACGAGATGGAGGAGTACTTGGAGGCTAAGGAAAGACCTAATGAGGGGATCATCAAGGCTATTCTCAAGATATGGGCCAGACTACTCGCCCCCTTCGCGCCCCACATGGCCGAGGAGATCTGGGAGATAATCGGCGGAGAGGGTTTCGTGTCCCTCGCTAGGTGGCCCGATCCTGAGGAGATGCCCCAATACCCAGAAGCGGAACTCTCATACGAGGTCGTGTCCAATGTCCTCGAGGATGTGAGGAGCGTCCTCTCTTCAGGGGTGAAGGGAAGCAGGCTTTACCTCTACTTAGCGTCAGACTGGAAGTACGATCTATTTAGGAGGATCGATGAGCTGAAGAGAGTTCATGAACTCAATCCGCGCAGGATAATACCTGAGGTGATGAAGGAGGAGAGGTTCAAGGTCAAGAGCAAGCAAGCGGTTGACCTGATCAGACAGTTCACCACGGGCGGATGGCCGTGGCTGCCCAGCAAGGAAGCTGAGCTCGGAGCCCTCAAGGACGCTAAGTCCTTCTTGGAGAAGAAGCTGGGCTTGGAGATAGTGTTCGAGGACGAGGATTCACCGTCCTACGATCCTAAAAAGAGGGCCGGGAGGGCCGCACCCGGGAAACCAGCCATCTACATAGAGTGAGGGGATCCTCCCATCTCACATTTTATTCGCTATATATTCGAGGAGGTCGACCACTCTAGCCGAATAGCCCCACTCATTGTCGTACCATCCGAACACCTTGACGAAGTTGCCATCCACAACTTGGGTAAGCTCGGGATCGAAGATGACGCTGTGCTCATCTCCCACCAAGTCGACCGATACTACGGGATCGTGGGCTATTCCTATGTACCTTGACAGGGGACCGCTGGCGGCCTCCTCAAAGGCCCTGTTTATCTCATGGATGTTGGTCTCCCTTTCGACCTCTGCGGAGAAATCGACTATGGACACATCCGGAGTGGGTACCCTCAGGGCTATCGCGGCCAGCCTCCCCCTCAGCTCAGGGAATATCAGCTCTATGGCCTTCGCCGCGCCAGTGGATGTGGGTATTATGGACATGGCAGCAGCCCTAGCCCTCCTAAGGTCCCTGTGGGGCGCGTCCAGTATCCTCTGATCGTTGGTGTAGGCGTGAACCGTGGTCATCAACCCCCTCCTTATTCCGAAGCTCTCGTACAGCACTTTGACCAGCATAGCGAAGGCGTTGGTAGTGCAGGAGGCGTTGCTTATCACATGGTGCTTGTCCAGATCCAGACCGTCCTCGTTGACGCCCATAACAACTGTATAGTCTGCAGGTTCGCCCTTGGCTGGCGCTGTAATCACCACCTTCTTGACGCTGCCCCTAAGATGCTTTGCTGCATCGCTTCTAGACCTGAAGAGTCCTGTGGCCTCTACCACCACATCAACGCCCAGTTCTTCCCAAGGGATCTTCGCCGGGTCCCTGACGCTGAACACCTTGATCTCCTTGCTATTTACGAGTATACTGGATCCCTCAGCCACGACGGTCCCGGGATACCTGCCGAAGACGGAGTCGTACTTTAACAGGTGGGCTAACGTCTTGGGATCAGCTATGTCGTTCACCGCCACGAATTCCAAGTTCGGGTTCCTCTGTCCTATCTTGAATACCTGCCTCCCTATCCTCCCGAATCCATTAATCCCGATCCTGATCGGCATAAGGCTTCCTGAAGGGGAAAGTAAAAAGGTTTCCTAAAAAAGAGTGGTTAGGAGCTGACTCTTCTCGCGAATTCCTCAGCCACTCTCCTGTATCTCTCCATCTCCTCAGTGCCCATGGGTCTTACCTTCTTCAGGGCCTCTTCAAAGTGTTTCAGCCGTATCTTTAGCTCGTCCTTGTGTGCTATTGCCTCTTTCGGATCCTTATACTTGGAGATATGTTCCTTGAGAGCTATCAGGGCGGCCGTGTTCACCAAGTTCTCTAAGTCAGCGCCCGTGTATCCTTCAGTGCGCTTGGCCAGCTCCTCCAGATTCACATCGTCTGCGAGAGGCTTCCCCCTAGTGTGTATCTTGAGGATCTCCACTCTGGCCTTGTAATCCGGAGGTGGAACGTATATCAGCCTGTCGAACCTGCCGGGCCTCAGAAGCGCTGGGTCCAGCAGGTCAGGCCTGTTGGTCGCTGCTATGACCACGACCTTCCTCAACTCTTCCAGACCATCCATCTCAGTCAGCAACTGGCTGATTATCCTCTCGGTCACCCTAGAGTCGCCAGAAGCTCCCCTCACTGGGGCGATGGAGTCTATCTCGTCGAAGAATATTATGGCTGGGGCTGCCTGCCTCGCCTTCCTGAATATCTCCCTTATGGCCTTCTCGCTCTCTCCCACCCACTTGCTGAGTATCTCCGGACCCTTCACGCTGATGAAGTTGGCCTCACTCTCGTTGGCCACTGCCTTGGCCAGCAACGTTTTACCGGTTCCTGGAGGACCGTAGAGAAGGATGCCCTTAGGCTGCTTGGCACCGCTCGCCTCGAAGAGCTCTGGATACTTGAGGGGCCACTCTACCGCCATCCTGAGCTCCTCTTTGACCTCTTCAAGGCCTCCTATGTCCTTCCACCTCACATTGGGTACTTGGACCACTACCTCCCTCAGAGCGGAGGGGGTTATGTCCTTCAGGGCATCTAGGAAGTCCTGCATTGTCACCTGAAGCTTTTCCAAGACCTCAGCTGGGATCTCCTCGCTCTCGAAGAGATTCACCTCCTTCATGAGTCTCCTCAAAGCTCTCATTGCTGCCTCCTTGGCTAGGGCCGCGAGGTCGGCGCCCACAAACCCGTGGGTTATCTCGGCCAGCTTATCGAGATCGACATCGTCAGCGAGGGGCATTCCCCTCGTGTGTATCTGCAGTATCTCCTTCCTGCCCTCCCTGTCCGGCACTCCTATCTCTATCTCCCTGTCGAACCTGCCGGGCCTCCTCAGTGCTGGATCTATAGCATTTGGCCTGTTCGTGGCTCCTATAACTATTACCTCTCCCCTTCCCTTCAGGCCGTCCATGAGGGCGAGGAGCTGGGCCACAACACGCCTCTCTACCTCTCCAGTGACCTCTTCCCTCTTGGGAGCGATCGCATCTATCTCATCTATGAATATTATCGAGGGGGCGTTCTTCTCAGCCTCCTCGAATATCTCCCTGAGCCTCTTCTCGCTCTCACCGTAGTACTTGGACATTATCTCGGGGCCAGAGATGCTTATGAAGTGGGCGTTGCTCTCATTAGCAACGGCCTTAGCTAGGAGGGTCTTACCAGTTCCCGGTGGTCCATAAAGCAGCACGCCCTTGGGTGGATCTATTCCCAGCTTTTGGAAGAGCTCCGGATGTCTTAGAGGTAATTCAACCATCTCCCTTATCTTCTGAATGGCGTCCTTGAGGCCTCCTATATCCTCATAAGTAACTCTGGGTATCTTCCTCTCCTCTGGAGCTGGTTTCTCGCTTATCTCTATCTCAGTTTCCGGACCGACTATTACAGCATCGGCTACAGGCTGTATCCCCACAACCACTAGTTCTATCCTAGTTCCCAGAACGTTGATAGGTATCCTGTCACCTCTAGTGAGAGGCCTTCCTTCGAGCAGTCTCTTCAGGTACTCCTCCCCGCCCAGCAACCTCATGGGTTCTGTCGGGGCCAGCAGCACCTTTCTAGCGGGTTTGGCTATGGCCTTTCTCACCCTGACGGTGTCGTCTATGGCTACACCAGCGTTTCTCCTCGTGTATCCATCGATTCTGATGATGCCCTTCCCATAATCGGCCGCATAGGACGGCCAAGCCCGGGCGGCAGTCACCTTGGTCCCTTCAATTAGGATAACATCGCCCGTCTCTATGCCCAGCTCCGACATGGTCTCGGGATCCAGCCTAGCGATGCCCCTGCCCACGTCTTGGGAATGCGCCTCCGCCACGCGGAGTGTAACGTATTTCCTCTCAGCTGACATCAAATCACCTCCTCTCACAAAAAGGATGGGAGTGAAATGCTCACTCCACCTTTATCCTAGTGCCCTCCTCCTTGATAGGCTCCTTCGGCTTCAAGGTAATCTCTAAGATGCCATTGTTATATCTGGCCCTAGCGGACTTCGGATCCACCTCCACTGGCAACTCCACTTGGGTCCTGTACTTCCTGTCACCGTTCTCCGCCTTGATCTTGACTATCTTCTCCGTTGCCTCCACTTCTATCTTATCCTTGGTGACTCCAGGTATCTCCGCTATGACCTTGACCTCGTTTGCCTTGTCGTCCACCACGATGTCAACGAAGGGCTCCCTGTATCCCGCTTCCTCTACTACTGGGGGCTTCACATTGCCGAATCTCCTCACTATGGGCTTGCCATCAGGACCTATGGTTATACTGAATCCATATACATATGGACCGCGGATCTCACCCTCACCTTTCATGCTGGCGAAAATCTCGTCGATCATCTTCTCGAGCTCCTCAAAGTCCTTCTCCATGTCCTCGAGAATCCTTCTCCAGTATCTGTCCCACCACATACTCTCGACCTCCTATTATCCAGTGAGTTAAAATAATATAAAAACTTTTCCAAACTCAGCGTGAAAATCTCTTCAGATTCCGGAGGATCTCCTCCCTCATCCAGAGAAGATGAGACTCTACAGACTCAAGTTCCAGCAATAGGGTATCTATATCTTGTATCAAGTTAGATGTCCTCGTCACCGTCTCGCTAAAGGAGTTGAGGTTGCCTAAACTCTCCAGCCTTGATCTGATTTCGTCGAATCTCTCCCTTATGTCCTTAGATGGAGAGGTTGAAGTAGGCTCTATCTCCAGTGCCCTGATCTGGAGGGAGTCTTCCGTCAAAGTCACGACTAGGCGTATTGAACGTGATATCTTGTAGTACTTCCTAGGCCTCCCAGGCCCCATGTTGACCGAGTAAGATTCAACTATACCCAAGGATTCAAGTTCTCTCATGTGTTTTAAGGCAGCAGGTGGGGTTATACCTAGCATATCAGCTATCTCCTTAAGGGTTAGAGGTTTCCTTGTTAGCATAGACACTATTCTCCTCCTAGTCTCACCTGATAGGGCCTCGATTATGTCTTCGGCTCTCATTTCCCATCCGGTAAATCAGTATATAAGGAATTATTTAAGCATTTATTTGGATGTGCCGAAGAACTACAACGTTCAATAACCGGTTTAACTGAAACATGAAACGGGCCCTTTGGGTGAGAACTTGACCATGGGGGAAGAGGTCGGTGCTAGGGTCTCTCCGAGCATCGCTTCATCTAGGGGCGTTGCAATCGTTGGTGTCATGGCTGCTCTGGCGGCAGTAGCCACGATGGTGATCCAAGTCCCCACACCAGCGACTCAAGGTTACATTAACCTAGGAGATACCATCGTAATGCTCTCGGGGATCCTTTTCGGACCCGTGGTGGGATCCCTCTCGGGCGGAATAGGCTCGGCCTTAGCGGACCTGTTGAGTGGATACGGTCACTGGGCACCGTTTACTTTGGTGATAAAGGGTGTAGAGGGATTCCTAGCGGGCATTGCCAAGGGGAAGGGCAAGGTGACTTCGTTGCTCATCTTAGCAGTTGCTGGCGCTGAGATGGTAGCTGGTTACTTTGTAGTGGAATGGTACCTCTACGGCTTGGGAGGAGCCCTTCAGGAGGTGCCAGGTAACACATTCCAAGCAGTATCGGGAATAGTTTTCTCCTACCTGCTCGCCCCCGTCATCAGGAGGGCGTTAGGGGAATGGTTGTGAAACATAGGGGAAAACTCCCCCCAGACTTCCTTTTCAGAAGCATCGTAGGGAAACTACCGATCGAAGGTGACGGGGTCCTGCTAGGCCCTTCCTTGGGAGAAGATGCTGCTATACTTGAGGTGAAAGAACCTCTGCTGGCTGTACACTCAGATCCTGTGACAGGAGGCGGTAAGCTAGCTGGCTGGCTCTCTGTGTATGTGGCATCCAACGACATAGCGACGAGAGGTCTGAGGCCTAAGTGGCTGCTCATAGTTCTGCTCTTCAGGGATGGCGTGAATGATAGCGAGATCTCTGAGCTAGTAGATCAGGTAGGGGAAGCGGCTAGGGAGATAGGTGCCGTGGTGATCGGAGGCCATACAGAAATCACCCCCGGGCTTCCATTTAACATAGTGGTGACTACGGCCATGGGAACCGGCGGGATTGTTCTCAACACAAGGGATGCCAAGGAGGGCGACTCCCTCGTCCTGACCAAAGCCGCTGCATTGGAAGGGACCGCCATCCTAGCTACCGAGCTGAGAGATCTCCTAGAGGAGAAGGGCGTGGATTCCCATATTCTAGACAGAGCATCTCGGTTCATAAGGGAGATAAGCGTTGTGAGGGATGCCATGTTAGCTGCCAACTTTGCTAGGGCGATGCACGATCCTACAGAGGGTGGACTGATCGGGGGAGTCCAAGAGATGGCTCTGGCCTCAGGAAACGGGTTCGTAATATATGAGGAGAGCATACCCCTGAGGGAAGAAACGCTCGCTGTGTGCGAAGCGCTGGAGGTAGATCCTTTGAGGTTGATAAGCTCTGGGAGCCTCCTCATATCCGTGAGCGAAGAGAAGGCAGACAAGCTGGTCAGTGAGCTCAGGAGGGGAGGAGTAGAGGCCTCCATAATAGGCAGGTTAACGGAGAGAGAGGAAGGGATGAGGCTCGTTAGAACCAACGGTATGGTGGAGGATGTCAGTGAGCCGGTGATGGATGAGTTGTGGAGGGTCCTTCCCTCCTGAACCATTCGATTAAAGATCTCACCCTATCTTATGTTTAAAAAAATAAACTATCTTATGTTTAAAAAATAAACCCAGCTGGAGTTCGGGGATGCCCTTGGAGGTCGTGGCATGCGTCAAGTTGGTTTACGATGAGACCCAGATGCCTGCGGAGGGAGATCGCCTCCTAGTGGATCAGGCCCCCGTGAAGATAAGTGATATAGACAGGAACGCGATCGAAGAGGCCGTCAAGATAAAGGAGGAGCTTGGTGGAAGAGTTACACTGGCTGTTGTTGTTACAGGGCCCTTCGATGAGGCTATCTTGAAGGAGGCCCTCGCTATGGGGGCAGATAGAGCTCTACTCGTGGAGGGAGATGCCGTTAAAGGACATAACCCCTACAGGACAGCTCAAGCCATAGTAAAAGCTCTGGAGGTGGATGGGATCAAACCCGACCTCGTGGTGTGCGGGGAAGGCTCCTCCGATCAGTACAGCTGTGCCCTGCCAGCGATGATCGCCGAGATGCTATCCCTTCCGGTGGCGACATTCGTGGGGAGGCTAGAGGTGAAGGAGAACAAGTTAGTTGTTGAGAGATACTTGGAAGGGGGCTTCGAGGTCGCGGAAGTTCCGCTCCCTGCGGTCATCTCAGTAACTTCGGAGATCAACGAGCCTAGGATCCCGACGGTCCTCCAGATAATGAAGGCCAGCAAGAAGGAGAGGAGCTCGGTAGATGCCTCCGAACTTGATCTAAAGTTTCCACCCATCGAGCTGGTAGAGATTAAGGCTTACGTGAGGGAGAGGAAGAAGGAGAAGATCGAGGGAAGCGTGGACGAGGTGGTAGATAGAATAGTGAAAGTCCTAGAGGAGAAGGGGGTGATCTGATGAAGGTAATTGTGGCCTCCGACCCGTCCAATTTGCCCAAGCTGGTTAGTGCCGCTAAGTCCCTGTCCCCCGAGGTCATTGAGGCTGTAAGTACTGACAGGGTCTCTGTACCAGTTGACAAGCTTGTAGTTGCTGATCTGACTCTTAACGACTGCTGGACCAGCGCCTTGAGTGAAAGGGAATTCGACCTGATGCTTCTTCCCTCAACGAGGGACTTCAAGGAGATAGGAGCTAGGGTAGCAGCTCGCAAAAGGATTTCTTACCTTTCAGATGCCCAAGAGCTCGAGCTAAGTGGTCAGTTGGTAATATCGAGGATGGTGTTCAGCGGGAGAGGCATTGAGAAGCTGAAGGTTCCTCTCCCTGCCGTCATCACTGTGGACCTAGATGCATTTGAGCCTATTTCCGAGGGTGGAGACCCCTTGGCAGTAGAGGAGCTGAAGGTAGATTGTTCCCCGAGGATCAATTTACTCGAGAGGAGGGAGAGGGAGGCGGAGGTCGACCTCTCAAAGGCTGAGATAATCGTGTCCGTTGGCAGGGGCCTCAAGAAGAAGGAAGATCTAGAGATGATAAGGGAGTTAGCATCCCTTCTAGGCGCGGAGATCGCGTGCACCAGGCCCATCTCTGCGGACTTTAAGTGGCTGCCGGAGGAGAGGCACGTTGGAATGACCGGTGTGAGAGTGAAGCCGAGGATCTACCTAGCTTTGGGTATCTCTGGCCAGATACAGCATGTGGTCGGTTTCAGAGACGCAGAAACGGTCATATCGGTAAATACAGATCCTGATGCTCCCATATCAGAGGTGAGCGACTACTTTGTTGTGGCGGATCTTTATGAGGTGGTCCCTAGGCTGATAGAGGAGATAAGAAAGAAAAAGGGCTCCTAGGGAATCTGATCTTCAATCCTCCAGCAGTTCCCCTCCTAACACTTTTATTGCGTCCTCCACACCCTCTTTCGGGCCGGTCAGGATTAGGATATCGCCCTCTCTTAGGATCTCCTCGTCCTTAGGTGCGTATATCCACCTAACTCCCCTCTTTATCGCAAGTATCCACATGCCTGTCTTCTCCTCTAGGTCTAGATCCCCTATCTTCCATCCCACGGCCTCGCTGTCCTCCCTCAGTGCTACCCTCACCACAGTATCCTCGCTTTCCTCCACTACGATCTCCAAGACCGGATGAGCTGGAACTCCTCTCTCCACTATTAGGGCCATCCTAGAGGCCGCATCTCCCAACCTTTCAGATGCTGATGCTGCCCTTATCAGTGGTATAACTTCCTCGGGCCGCGAGCTAGGGAGGAGGTCCGTGATCACCTTAGCGAAGAGCTCGTCTTCCAGTTCATCGAGCTCGTCTTCCAGCCTAGATACTTCAGAAGCCATAGCCGGATTGTTATAGAGGATGGAGGCATAGGCGAGATATATTGCGAGTTCCGATAGGCTTTTCATACTGTTCAGCCTCTCAGCTATCTCTTTAGAGGCCTCATCGACCTTCTCCAATGGTTTCTCTGGTACCACAGGCTTGGAGTTCTCTCCCCGAGCCAAAGCCCTAGCCGTCTCTATGCTGTCCTTTGTGCCTTCCAGCAGAAGTAGGTCCCCTACTTCAAGCTCCAAGTCGGGAGGAACATCAAATATCCATCTTCCCTTCTTCTTGACAGCGAGTACCTCGCAGCCGGCCATGTTCGCGGGATCGTACAGGTCCTCTCCCCTCATGGATATTAAAGGAGACGCTTCCTCGATCCTCACGAGTCCTATGATCTCCTCTGCGGTGTAGAGCATCCAGCTTAAGGCGGGATGGACGGGATATCCTTTGAGGACCAGTCTCACAAGGTCAGCCATTGCATCCGATATCTCGTCCACAGCTATGCCTATATCCAACAGGGCAGCGAGCTCCTCAGCCTCCTTAGGAGATCTGCCGGCGACGATCGTCGTCTTGAAGAGGTTATATCTCAGTTCATCGAGCTCAGATTCCAGACCCAAGACCTCCTCAGCCAACTCCCTGTCTTGGTACATTAGAGAGGCGTATGCGAGGCTCAAGGCGAACTCAGATGCATCCTTCATCTCTACCAAGATATCCCTTACGTTCCTTGGCTCATCCTCTGAGGCCATTCCTCCTCTTCCCCAAAGTCAAGGTTAAAAACCTGATTCGTCCACGTCGTCGCTCCCCAAGTACTCTCCTGTGGCAATCTCTATTATGTCTAAGGGGATCTTCCCAGGATTCTCCAGCGTGTACGAGTACCCCACAGGTACCTCTGCTCCCTTTCCCCTTGTTATTATCCTCTTCTCCCCGTTGACCATGACTCTGGCAGTTCCGGTGAGCACCTGCCAGTAGATGCTCCTGTGATAGTGCTTTCTAGGTCCGAACCCCTTCCCCGGATAAATCCTCAGCCTGCTCACCTCATAACCCTCCCCCCTGAGGAGAGTCGTCTTAGTTCCCCATGGCTCGTAGGTCACTCTGTGTCTCAGCACCTCAGGCACATTCTCCTTGAGCATGGCTTCGACGAGTTCCCTGAGCTCTTGGCCTCTTCCCTTGGGCATTACGAGAATGGCGTCCTCGTCGTCCACCACAATCATGTCCCGGACTCCGACCAAGGCAACCAATCTCTTCGACAGTACCAGATTTCCATCAGATCTAGCATGCTTCACACGTCCGTTTATGGCGTTTCCCTTGTCATCCTTATCAAGAAGTTCGTATATCGACTCAAAGCTTCCTAGGTCGCTCCATCCTAAATTCTTAGTGGGAACGATGGATAGCAGGTGCGGCACCTTGGCCAGCGCGCCCGAGCTAACATCTACCTTCTGAACGTTCCTGTATGCTTCCTTTGGATCATCAAATCTTTTGAAGGGCTCCGAAACCCCAGGTAGATTCTCTTCAATGACCTTCACCATGATATGGGCTTTGAAAGACATGATCATGGTGCTCCAGAACCAGTTCCCCTCCTTCAACATCTCCTTCGCTCGCTCAACCCCTGGCTTCTCGACGAACTTCTCTACCTCGTAAACTCCCTCATCGAGTTCCCTCCCAGCTTTTATGTAACCGAACCCGGGTTCGGGCTTCGATGGAGGAACGGAGATGAGGGATATCCTTCCATGCTCCGCGGACTTGAGGGACGAAGAGAGTGCTCTAAACAACTCCGACTCATTCAGGATCATGTGATCTGACGGGAAGACCGTCACATCGATGGAGGAGCCGAACAGGTCCATAGCTCTCATGAGTCCGTAGTAGATAGCGGGCGCCGTATCCTTCCTATCAGGCTCTAAAATGACCTTCTCCTCGTCCAGATCTATGTCCATCTCCCTAGCCTGACCTATCACTTGATACTTGTACATCTCAGACGTGACTATCATTACATCATCGGCCACGATGGTGGCCCGTTTGAGGGCCTGCTGATAGGTGGAAAGATCACCTAGAACCTTAGCAAACTGTTTTGGATATTCTTTCCGGCTGAGCGGCCAGAGTCTAGTTCCGAAACCACCAGCCAAGATCATAGCTATCTTCATGGCAGCCTACCAGCCCGTGATGCGTATAGATTCTATTAAGCGTTGGTGGGGATCACGTATGATCATTCTTTAAAGTGTTCTATTATACTGGTCTCAATGAGGTAAAATACTTCATCTCGCTCCTAGGAAATAAGCCGGTTGACGGCAGGTTTAGTGAGGCTTGACAACCGGTATTGTGCAACTGGGAAATTAAGAGTTTTTAATTGAATGAGTAGAAATGTTATTTTTTCTTACAAAAGAACGAGTTAATCATCTTAATTAATGTTCACGATAAGGCAGTATTTATAAGTAAGCGTTCCAGAGCACGTAATAGCACCCTTCCCGCACGTCTTGTGTGAAAAGGGAGGTACTTCCCATGAAGAGGTATGGAGTTTCCAAGTATGTGACCGCGATAGCGTTCTTAGTAATAGGCCTTATCGTGGGCGCCGCAATCGCGATGTCTTCACCCGGACAGGTGGTCACAACTACTGTCACCAAAAGCAAGGTTGTCACGGTCACCAAGACAATTACCCCTGCAGCCCAGGCCACCACCCCAACCACCACTCAGAAACCAATGGGATTCGCTGGCACTATCTACATAGGTACCACGATCTCCCTGAAGGGCAAATTCGCCCATGAGGGAGAGTACGCTCTGAACGGATTTAAGGTCGCTATAAAGTGGCTGAACGAGGTGCATGGAGGAATAAAGGTTGGAGACAAGGTTTACAAGGTTGAACTGAAGTACTATGACGACGAAAGCAGCAGCCAGAGAGTACCGGAGCTCTACAGTAAGCTGATAACTGAGGATAAGGTGAACTTCCTGCTAGCCCCGTACTCATCCGGTCTGACTAAGGCTGCCGCTCCAGTTGCAGAGCAGAACAAGATAGTCATGGTAAGCCACGGAGGTGCGAGCGACTCCATCTTCCAACAGGGTTACAAGTACGTGGTACAGACCTTGAGTCCCGCTACCACCTACCTGAGGAGCGTGGTCGATCTCATAGCCGAGAAGGATCCGAATGCCAAGATAGCTCTAATATATGAGAATGCTGCATTTGCCGCAACCGTAGCCAAGGGAGCTAAGGATGAAATTCAAAAGAAAGGCCTCAAGTTAGTCTACGAGAAGCCCTATGAGAAGGGAGCCACCGAGTTCGGATCCATAATAAACGAAGCCATGGCCGCTGGCGCTGATGTACTCCTCGGCGGTGGTCACTTCGCCGATGGAACTGCGCTAGTGCAGCAGGCCTGGCAGCTCGGATGGAAGCTGAAGGGTATAGGCATCATAGTAGCACCCGCGTTAGCTCAATTCAAGGAACAGTTGAAAGAAGCAGCCAATGGCGTGATGTATCCTGCCCAGTGGGAGATAGGAGTCAAGTACAGTCCTGAGGCTGCCAAGAAGCTCGGAATAGAGTGGTTCGGGCCCACCAATGAGGAGTACATACAGATGTACAAGGAGATCTCTGGAGGAGGCATGCCGGACTACCATGCTGCTGAGGCTACTGCCGCCATACTGCACCTAGCTAGGGCGATAGAAGTCGCTGGGAGCCTAGACTCTGACGCCGTCAGGGCGGCCTTCAACAAAGTGGACATGATGACCTTCTTCGGAAGGCTCAAGATAGATCCAGCCACCGGACTGCAGGTGGGCCACCAGATGGTGGTCGTGCAGTGGCAGGCCGGTGAGAAGAAGATAGTTTATCCGCCGGAGGCGGCTCAGGCTAGCCCAATATACCCAGCCGAGAACTGGTACAAGAGGTAAGTCTTCTTCCCCTCTTCCCCCTTATTTTTGGGTGGTCGTTATGGATGTGTCGATCCTTGCGATTAACCTGGTTAACGGTTTCCTGTGGGGCATAATCCTAGGATTCGCTGCCGTGGGACTCACCCTACTGTGGGGGGTCATGAAAGTAGTGAACTTGGCTCAGGGAGAGGCAATACTGATGGGATCTTATGTGGCGATAGTCCTGTTCTCGCAATACGGCATAAGCCCCTTGATAGGCGGTTTAGTGGCCTTACTAGTGGGACTAGCCGCCGGATTCCTGATTTATTGGGCGCTTCTCCACAAGCTGGTGGGCAAGGTAGAGAAGATAACGCTGAAGATAGAGATGTCTACCCTGCTGGCCATGTTCGCGTTGAGCATAGCCTTACTCAATTTCTATTATTACATCTTCGGGAGCGAACCTAGGGGTTTCGGTCTCTGGAGCATAGGCCTTCCCTTCATAAGGGTTCTGGGAACGACTATCAGAACAAACATCCTGCTTGCAGATGCTCTCGCTCTGATAAGCGTTACAATCGTCTACCTCTTTTTAGACAGGACAATACTTGGCAAGTCCATAAGGGCGGTCATGCAGGACGCTCAAGCAGCCTCTCTAGTCGGGATCAATCCCGTGAAGATAAAGCTGCTTACCACAGTCTTGGGGATAGGTTTAACTGTCTTCTCAGGGTTCATGGTCCTCCTATTCGAGGCATCAGTGACCCCGGAGATAGCGTACAAATACGCTCCTCTCGGCTTCGTAGTCGTGGTACTCGGAGGACTCGGTAGCGTGGTTGGATCTTTGGTCGCCGGCATCATAATAGGAATAATTTATGGCCTGTCTAAAGTCGTGGTATCCATATTCAATCCGAGGATCAGTGACCCGGTAGCCCTGTCCACAGCTTTCATAGTCCTCATACTGATCCTGCTGTTCAAGCCCGAGGGAATATTCGGGAGGAAGAGGTGAGATGACCGGTAAGGAGAGCACTCTATCCCACTACCTCAAGAGCCCCACACTCATAGTGATCGTGTTCGTGGTGCTCGGGATACTCATCGCAAGGATACTGGGAATGAGTACCCTAGACACGTTGATGACCATCATGTACTTCATGGGTATCGCTCTTTCGCTAAACATAATCATGGGATTCGCTGGCTACGTGAGCTTCGGACATGCTGTGTTCTTGGGACTGGGAGGCTACGCCTACGTGCTCTTAGTGTACTTCGTCAAACCCTTAGCCCAACTCCAGAATATGGGCTTCGGTCTCGGAGCATTCTTGGTCGCCGTGCTCGCTGGCCTCTTCGCAGCTGTCATAGCTGCCAGTGTTGGAGCTGCGGTGCTAAGGCTCAGAGGCGCCTTCTTCGCCATCGCTACCATAGGATTGGACTTCACAGCCCTCTATCTGATGAAGGCCATAGTGCCTGAGCTTAATCCGGAGCAGTTCTTCGGAGCCCAGATAATCCTGCCAGCTGACAAGATAGTGGAGAAGGATGTGGTGTTCAACGCCATGTTCCTGACCCTGATCATCCTGCTGGCCGTGAACTACTACATCAGGAAGTCGCCTTTCGGCGTGGGACTGACGGCTATAAAGGAGGATGAAGATGCTGCCGAGGTATTGGGAGTTCCCACCACTATGTTCAAGATAATAGCCTTCACCCTAGCTGGGTTCTTCGCGGGAATGGTGGGTGCTCTATTCTCGCTCAATGGTGGAGGCGTGGACGAGACCCTTTTCAACTTGGGACACAGCATAGACATGATAGTCATGATAGTTATAGGGGGGCTGGGAACTGTATTGGGACCCGTTGTGGGTTCATTGATATACTTCGAGCTCTACGACCTCCTATTAGTGCACTACCCGGGCGTGAACCTGATCATCTTGGGAATCATAGTGGCTATAGTGGTCCTATTCTTCCCTGAGGGACTCATAGGGCTCCTTAGGAAGTATAAAGTGAAGGGAGTGAGGTTGAGAGACCTTCTGGAGTAGGAGGAGGGGATGGAATGGAGGATATTTTGGTTGTTGAGAATGTCACGAAGAGGTTCGGTGGATTAGTCGCCAACAGCAAGGTCACCTTCTCTATGAAGAGGGGGGAGATCTTAGGACTCATAGGTCCTAACGGAGCCGGGAAGACCACGCTCTTCAACGTCATAACCGGTGTCTACAAGCCAGACGAGGGTAGAGTCATATTCAAGGGGGAGGACATAACGGGCAAGCCACCCCACGTCATCACCAGGAAGGGGATAGCTAAGACCCACCAGATAGTGAAGCCGTTCAATGACATGACAGTACTGGAAAACGCCATGGTAGGGGCGCTCTTCGGGAAGAGAGCCCACCAGATAACCATAGGAGAGGCTAAGGAAATCGCTTATCAGTCCTTGGAGCTGGTAGGTTTAGCAGAGAAGGCCGAGGAGTTCGCCGTGAAGCTGACGCTCAGGCAGAAGAAGATGCTGGAGCTGGCTAGGGCCCTCTCCGCTGAACCGGAGCTGCTTCTGCTCGACGAGGTGCTGGCTGGTCTGAACCCTAAGGAGGTAGAGGAGGCCCTTGAGATCATAAAGAAGGTAAAGGAGGAGAGGGACCTGAGCATCATAATGATAGAGCATGTGATGCATGCAGTGATGAACATCGCAGATAGGATAGTGGTACTGCATTTCGGCTGGAAGATTGCCGAAGGTACCCCTGAGGAGGTTGCCAACAACCCGGAGGTGATAACCGCCTACCTAGGGGATCCTAGATACGCGTTGAGGTTTGTTAGGAGGAAAGGGGGCGAGGGAGATGGCTCTTCTTGAGTTAAAGGACATAGATGCTGGATATGGTGAGACTCAAGTCCTCTGGGACATAAACCTGCAGGCCGACGAGGGTATCATAACAGTCATGCTAGGGAGCAACGGTGCAGGGAAAACCACCACGCTCAGGGTCACCAGTGGCATTCTTCCGCCCTGGAAGGGCCAGATCCTGCTGGGGGGCGAGGATGTGACCAAGCTCCCGGCACACAAGAGGGTCGAGTTGGGGATAGTGATGGTTCCTGAGGGCAGGAGGCTCTGGCCCGAGCTCACGGTCTTCGAGAACCTTGAGCTGGGCGCTTACACCAAGAGAGCGAGGGATAAGTTCAACAGTAGCTTGGATTTGGTGTACAGCCTGTTTCCGAGGTTGAGGGAGAGGAGAGACCAGCTGGCCGGTACTCTGAGTGGCGGAGAGCAGCAGATGCTCGCCATCGGGAGGGCCCTCATGGCGGATCCGAAGATTCTGCTCATGGACGAGCCCTCCTTAGGGCTAGCACCCAAGCTGGTTGGCGAGATAATGAATGTGGTCAGGAAGCTAAGGGACGACGAGAAGCTCACCGTCTTTCTAGTTGAGCAGAATGTGCACATGTCCCTAGAGATAGCGGACTATGGCTACGTGATAGAGCAGGGGAGAATAGTCCTGTCGGGTCCTAAGGAAGAGTTGGAGGGTAGTGAGAGGATAAAGAAGGCCTATCTGGGTCTCTAAATCCTAATTTTTATTATTATCTGTTAAATCTTGTAAGGCACCCTCATTCCAGATGAGGCTCGTCAGCTTCTGGGGAAAGGGTGGGGATGGGCATAAAGGTCAGGGCTCTGATCGTGAACAGGCTACTCAGGAGCTGTGGATGCGATGAATTGAACAGGATGGCCGAGATCCATGCGAGGGTGCTGGAAGAGTTTAAGGTATCCTTCAACCATGTATCAACCATGTAAGGGTGATAGAGAACGTCGACTACGAACCGGTGGGTAGGGAGGGTTTGCTTAGGTTTTATGAGTACCTGAGGGAGTTGGTATGAGGGACAAGGCCTATCTGGCGTGGAGCTTGCTTGTCTTAACCTTATCCTACATGGTGCCTTACCTCGTACTCAGGGAATGCAGGGATCTCTCGCTGTACGCGTTCTGGCTGGCTCTCACGCTGGTTCACTTCGCAGTCACCTTGATCTACCTTAGGGGGGATGTCTCATGGAGGAGCTGGCCGCAGCGGTGATCACCCTGACCCTCTACCTGCTGGTGGGGACGATTATAGCCCTCCTATCTAGGAGGGTGGGAATAAAGACCACGAGCGATTACTACGTGGCGGGCCATAGGCTGGGCGGCATACTAGCTGCTATATCCTACGCAGCGACCACCTACTCAGCTTTCATGATGGTGGGACTGGTCGGGCTCACATACGCGACAGGAGTGGGAGCTTTCGGGTTCGAGATAACCTACCTCCTATCCACCATGTTCCTCCTAAGCTACGTCGCACCCAAGGTCTGGAAGTTAGCCAAGGAAAGGAACTGGGTGAGCCCAGCTGAGATGATCTCAGACCTGTACGGCCTGAAGCCACTCTCTCTCATCGTGGCAGCCATGTACCTCCTAGCCCTAATACCCTACGCCTCGGCCCAGCTCATAGCCGTCGGCAGAATGGTTGAGGGAATGGCCCCCGGTCTCTACTGGCTCGGTATCCTGTTGGGAGTGGTTGCAGCTCTGATATGGACGGGGCTGTCTGGGATGTGGAGCCTTGCTTCTACCGACCTGTACCAAGGCCTGTGGATGATACTTGCCGCCATCGGATTCGTGGTATGGCTCTTCCTGTGGGGTGGATCGGACATAGCGAGCGGCACAGCCAGAATGGCTGAGAAGGGTCTCCTAGGTATGAAATGGTCTCCCCTAGTCTTCGTGTCCTACTCTATTCCTTGGGCTTTCTTTGCAGTGACCAACCCCCAAGTGGTCCAGAAGCTGTACACACCCAAGGACGAGAGGGCCCTGAGGAGACTCATCACCCTTTTCACCCTATTCGGCCTCTCATACACGGTCATAGTAACGGTAATTGGGATCGCAAGCAGAGCCCTGACCGAAGTCGGGCGCCTCCCCGTCATCAAGGTGGGCGATCAGGTCACTCCCTCGCTTCTCGGCTACGCCCCCCTCCCCCTTGCCGTCTTCGTCTTCACCTCCATCGTGGCCGCCGCGATAACCACCATGGATGCGATAGTCCTAGCCCTCTCCTCCACCGCCTCAAGGGACGTATACCAGCATTACCTAGGAGGAGAGGACAGGACAGCGGTAAATTTAGGTAGGATCTCCATCCTCGCCCTGCTGCTCGTCCTGAGCTACGTGGCCTACCTGAAGATAGGCTTCATAGTAGATCTATCCGTGCTTGCATCGGCGCTGCTACTTCCTCTAGCCCCAGTCACCCTGATCGGATGGTTCTACGGTAGGAGGAGCAGGGTAATGGGCTACGCCGCGGCAGCATCTCTCGCCTCCGGATTCCTGATAGGTCTGTACTGGGCCCTGCTGCACGGTGCGAGGAAGTCTTTGATTACACCTATATTCGGGCTCCCGCCTACCCTGTTCATCCTCTTGGTGTCCACCCTCATAATGATGATTCCGCTCCTGAGGAGGTGAAGCGATGTCAGGTGTGAGGCCCGGCCTTACTGGCGAGTTCACTTACCTAGTTGAGGAGAACATGGCCGCGGGCCATTTAGGGATCGGGGTCCTCTCCACCCCCAGCATGATAGCTCTTATGGAGATCTCGTGCCACAGAACCGTGGAGCCTTACTTGGAGAAAGGTTACACCACCGTGGGCACGTACGTGTGCGTGTTCCACAGGGCTCCTGCTCCAGTCGGTGGTGAGGTCAAGGTGAAGGCGATCCTCGTTGACGTAGATGAGAGGAAGCTGGTCTTCAGGGTCGAAGTCTACTGGAAGGGGAAGCTCATAGGTGAGGGAGAGCATCACCGCTTCATAGTTAATGAGAAGAGGTTCGCTTCCAAGCTGAAGGAGGAGTTGAGTTGATCGAGCGTGTGGATGGGAAGGCGATCCTGAGAAGGCTGGAGGAAGCTTTAGACTTCAGAGAGGAGGAGTTCGTCTCCCTTATGGCCAGCAAGTCCAGAAACCCATTTGAGGTGCTGGTAACGACCATAGTCTCCCAGAACACCAACGATAAGAACACTGCGAAGGCCATGAAGAGATTGAAGGAGATTCTTGGTAGGATAGATCCTGAGAGGATAGAGAAACTCAGCTTGAGGGAGCTGGAGGATGCCCTGAGACCAGCGGGCCTTTATAGACAGAAAGCGAGGGTCATCAAAAGGGTTGCCTCCCTCCTAAGCGGTGGCAGACTAGAGAGAATACTGGAGAAGGATCTTGAGGAGGCTAGGAGGGAGCTGATCAGCCTTCCTGGTGTCGGACCCAAGACCGCTGATGTGTTACTCAGCGTAACTGGGAGGAAACCCACCATGGCGGTGGACAGACACATCACTAGGGTGGCAGTCAGACTGGGTCTAGCAAATAGTGACGATTACGAGGAGATAAGAGGGTCGCTGATGAGGTTGTTCGATCCAGAAGATTACTTGAGGGCGCATCTCCTCCTGATAAAGTTGGGAAGGGTGTACTGCCGTCCGAAGAACCCTAAGTGCGAGGAGTGCCCCCTCAGGGACGTGTGCGAGTACGCCAAGACCAATGAGATGAAGAGAACTAGGGGATGAGGGTGTTTTACATCCTCTCCAGCCTTGGCACGCCAATGAGGTCTAGCGCCTTCCCTAGGACACCTCTCACTCCCATGACGAGCCACATCCTAGCTTCCCTCGTTCCCTTAGGAGCGTTGATAACCGGATGGGTCTCGTAGAACTTATTGAAGTTCGAGGCCAGCTCATTAGCGTATTGGGAGATCAGATCCGGTCTTAGAAGCTGGTAAGCACTCCTCACCTTCTCCGGGAACTCTGCCAGCATGTAAACTAGGGATACCTCCAGATCGGACGATAATTCGGACGGATCGAAGGATTCAGGGATCTCTCCTGCCTTTTTCAGGATGTTATGGGCCCTAGTGTAGGAGTACTGGACGAAGGGCCCACTGTTCGTCTCGAAGTCTAGGACCCTCTCCCATCTAAACTGGACCACCTTGGTCGGGGAGACATTGATCAAGGCATACTTCAGGGCGCCTACAGCTACTCTCTCTGCTATCTCCTCTATCTCCGGATCCCTGCTCATCCCCCTCTCCTCAAGTATCTTCATCACCTTGGCCTTCGCCTCGTTCAAGAGATCGTCTAACGTTATATAGAGGGCCTTCCTTCCAGACATCCTCACCCCGACCAAGTTGACCATCTCGTAAGCGAAGTGTACAAGGAAGTCCGGATCGTAGCCCATCAGGGCGAGGCTCGCCCTCACCTCCTTCTGCTCTAAGGTCTGCTCAGTGGCGATCACGTTATAGCACCTCCTGACATCGGTAGCCTCCACCTTAAAGAGAGAGTAAGCTACATCCGTTCCCGTATACAGCCACGTACCGTCCGATCTGGTGAGGTAGAACCTCACAGGAACCACCTCCTCCAGCCTGCCTTCCTCCTCTAATTTCCTTATCTCGTCTTCCGTCAGCCCGAATATCCTCCTGACATCCTCTCTCTCCCTGATCGCCCTCCCGAGATCAACGTATATCGCTTCACCGTCCCTACCCAGATAACCGGAGGATTCTAGCTTCTCTAGGGATTTCCTCACCCAACTCTTCCATATGAGCTCGCTCTCCCAGTCGAACTGATCGTAGGCTATGCCCATCCTGCCCAAGGTCTGGAGAAAACCTCTAAGGACCGACTCCGCAACTTCCCTGAAGACCTCCCTCGCATCGGGGTCCCCGGACTGATACCTCTTCAGGAGATCCATGACGTAGCGGTCGTCAAGCTCGGCTAGTCCCCCGGCTATCTCAGGATCTTGGGCTCTAACCCTTTCTATGGTCTCCTCCCACTCCTTCAGATTCCCCTCCTCGGATTCACCTCTCTTGATCCTGTTTATCTCCAGTACCGCATTAGCCATGGCGTATATTAGACCGAACCAGTGATCCAGCTTCCCCTTCGGTTTGAGATGCCTCATCTTGGACCTGCCAGCTGCTAGTATCGCGACTTGCAGGTTACAATCGTTCACTAGATAGTGCCTCCTAACATCCCAGCCTAGGAAGTCCAATATTCGGGCGAAGGAGTCGCCTATTATAGCGTTCCTCCCGCTGCCTACGTGTAGGGGATGCACTGGGTTTACGCTGGTGTGCTCCACCATGAGCCTCTCTCCCTTCCTCTCCCCCCTGCCCAGCTCCTCCCTAGACGCCAGGTAGAGGACATCCTTGAAGAGGACCTCACGAGAAATCCTCACGTTAAGGTATCCATTTTCAACCCTCACTTCCTCAGTATACGGTATGCTGGAGGCATCTATCCTCTCAGCCACTAAAAGCGCCGCTTCCTCCGGCTTCCTCTTCAAGTATCTAGCTATTTTAAATCCGACCGGTAGTCCATAGACATCGGTATCCTTAGGGGATCGAGCCACTTGGAGGGAGGAGAAGGACTCCTCCACCTCCATCTCTGAGAGGGCTTTATTCACTTCACCAGCTAGAGCTGATTTCATGGAGCCGAGTGGGTCTGTGATCATCCCTTTAACTTTGGGTTCGTTATTTAAAACGGTGGTGAGGGATCAGGCTGACGCGCTTCCAAGAGATACTTGCTGAGGCCTTGCAGAGCATCCCCCCGGGTAGGGTATCTTCATTCGGTGACATAGCCTCAGCCCTTGGGGATGTCAGGGCCGCTCTCGCTGTGAGAAATGAGTGCCTGAGGTTGTCTAACCTCGCACCTCATGTTCCCTGGTGGAGGGCTGTGTCCTCAGACGGTAAACCACTTCCAGGAGCCTTGAAGAGAATCAGGGAGGAGGGAGGACTCGAACGTCTCAGGGAGAGGAAGTTCTTCCACGATATTAGGGCCTGGCCCGTCTTCCGGCTGATGGCGGAGGCTCAGCTAATGCTCTCCTCGAGGCTGGATCTAAGATCCCTGAAAGAAGTGGAAGTGGCTGCCGGTGTCGATGTCAGTTATGGGAGCGAGGAGGCTGTCGCAACCTGTGTCTCGGTTGATTCCAAATTGGAGATCGTCGGGGTGGCTTACGAGAGATTCATACCCCAAATACCTTATGTGCCAACCTACCTAGCCTTCAGGGAGTTGAGGGGTATGCTCCCCTCCGCCCTCAAATGTGATTTTGATGTGATATTTGTGGATGGACACGGTCTTTCCCATCCGAGGATGCTAGGGGAGGCTTCACATCTAGGGTTGCTTCTGGGAAAGTCCTCCATCGGAGTTGCGAAGTCTAAGCTGGTGGGGAGATTGGAGGGGGACCGCGTCCTCCTCCAAGGCAGGGTGGTCGGTGCCGTTGTGGGGAGAGCATTCGTCTCCCCGGGTCACCTAATAGACTTGGAGAGCAGTATAGAAATATCCAAGAAGTTCTGGAGGGAAGGAAAGCAGCCCCTACCCCTCATACTAGCCCACAGGCTTTCTAAAGAGGCTATACGGGGATTCTGATCTCGTGCGATTTCCCAGCCTCCAGATCAATCCTCATGACGGAGTCCTTGCCCTCGGGATTTATCACCCTGAGTTGAAGGTCTTTCACATTACCATAGGGCACTATCTTACCCTCCAAGTACTTCCTATCGTACCTGAAGGTCCCCTTCACGTCGCTCACCGCCCTGAACCTCTCAACTAGGGTGCTGGGCGGGGCGACCCATATTCCTCTCTCGCGAGCGTTTCTGAGGAGAGAGAGGATGGATAACTCGTCAATAGCATCGACTGCCACCATACATCCCCAATTGGCCACAAACTCCGCTGCTCTCGAAGCTGACCCTCTATCAGAGACCCTCCCCACGAGTGGGATGTTCCAGACAAGGCCGTTAGGCTTGAATGGGCATCCGATGCCTATTGGGAACCCGAATACCCCAGCGATCTCGCCTGCAAGTACGTATCCCGCCTCGACGTACACCGCCGACTTCCAAGCGTCCATTAGAGTAGAGGCTATACCCTTGAACCTGATCCCTATGCCCCCCCTCTTTATGAGGGTGGCCACCTCCTCGTACTCCTCGGCCATCGACATGTGATCTATGGAGGCCCTGACTGAGGCCAAGAGGCCCACCTCATGACCGCTCTCCTCCATCGATACGAGCAGGTCCCTGATCTTAGTCGGAGTGTAGTCCTCTCCCCTTCCCACGAAGAACGTGAGGTCCTCGGTTCCCTTAATCAACCTCTCTATCCAAGATTCCGTTCTTCGAAGCACCCTTCTCAGGTCGAACTTCAGGCCGGAACGCCCCGTCCTGTATATGGGAATGGAGACGGACATTCCCCCCTTATAGCCAGAAGGGGGGATTTGTTTCATTATGAGAGGGAGTCTCTCCCTTTTGTGGAGGAGGAGGATGGAGAAGAGGAGGAACTTAGCATGCATATCAACTATAGGGGTGGATACGGGGACCCCTCTAAGGTCCTCCAGGACCTTGGGGTTGAAGCGCCTGTCGCTGGTCCTTATCCTCTTCATGCCCAAGGAGGACTCGGCCCCCTTTAGGAAGTAGCTCACATTCCTGAAGAGGTCGTATCCCAAGAGGAGGTGCGAATCCTTGGAGTAGAGAGGGGCCTGTCTGAGCAATCTCTCGCCTTCTAGATCATACTTGGCTCCGAAGTAGGGTATCTTTATCCTGTCCACTACCATGAAGCCTGCAGGCTCAGGTGGGGATTTCTTCACTTCCGTCTTATCTCCCCCGTAGTAGGAGAGAGCCGTCTCGCCCACGAATATCGAGGGGATAGTTACGGGGACGAATTCGGTGGCCTCGGGGAATATGGCCACGGAGTGCTTCAGGGGATCTGGTTCATCCACCTCCTCCCAGAATAGGCCCAGTGAGTTCAAGGTGTGTTTGACCGCATCCCTCACATCCCTGTCCAAGGATCTAACAGCCGCAATGTTCGTCGGGACCACGCCCCCTGTAGAACGGAGGTGGTGGGGCCGGTGGGACTTGAACCCACGTCCTACGGGTCTCCCCCTCAGTGCTCCAATGACTGGAGCCCGCCGCCCTACCTTTCCAGGGCGTTCCCCCAATCATGGGGGGAGAGCCAGGCTGGGCCACGGCCCCCCAGATCCTCCTCCCTTTAAATCGAGGAAGTTATATAAATAGTTTGTCCGGTGTTAGCGATGAAATGCCACTACTGCCAGCGTGAAGGTACCATATTCGTGGAGAATTTAGGTGATTGGGTTTGCGAGGAGCACTTCGAAAGGTATTTCCTGAAAAGAGTTGACCGCGTGTTGAGGAGGGTCGGGAAAGGTAGTTCCCTCCTGTTCGGGGTGTCAGGCGGAAAGGATTCCGTGGCAGCCCTGCATGCATCCAGCCTAGTCGCACCCAAGTACCGGCTCAAGCTGGGGGCTGCGATAGTGTACACTGGCTTGGCCCCCGATTGCCTCGAGGTCTTCAAATCTCTAACCGAGGAGCTGAGGATGGAAGGGGTTGTCATAGATTTGAGAGAATGGGGGATAAAGGTCCCTCCTGATCCTAGGGCCGCCTGTTTCGTCTGCGGGGTGGTCAACAGGTACCTGTTGAATAGGTACGCTGTGGAGAGGGGGTACGATTACGTCGCTACAGGCCATAACTTGGATGACATGGCCTACTTCGGGTTCAACAACCTCATCACTCATTCCCTAGATTACCTCTTCTACCAGTACGATTCCGTCACCAAGCCTATGCCTGAGTACAAGATGGCTGGAAAGGTAAAGCCCCTCTTCTGGGTCAGTGATTCCGACGCCTTGAACTACGTGAAGATGAAGGGTCTTCCAACCTGCGTCACCAAGTGTCCTTACGAGGGAAGGGATAAGCAGGCCGAAATCAAACCCCTACTTAATCAGGTCAGGAAGAAGTGGCCCTCATCCCTAGTCAATTTCGTGAGCAGTTTGAGGGAGCTTGCGAAGATGGCTGAACCCCCACCACGCAAGATTAATTTGTGCGAGAAGTGCGGTTACCCGACATCGGGCAGGGTTTGCGCCTTCTGCAGGCTGAAGGAGAGGCTCGAGAGGGAGGTAGTGTGATGAGGTTATTTGACGCCCACTGTCACCTCGAGGAGGAGGCCTTCGACGGGGATAGAGATGAAGTGATTGAGAGGGCGAGAGAAGCTGGACTAGTGGGCATAGTGACCTCTCCCATTTACCCAGAAGATGCGGAGAAGGCTCTAAGATTGTTCAGGGGACATCAGCTGGTGAAGGTGTCTATTGGATTAGATGTCGCTGAGTACGGGGACGAGGAGGAGGTGGAGATTACCATGGACCTGATAAGGGCCCACGCCAATGAGATAGTTGCGGTAGGAGAGGTGGGACTGGATTACAGAATTCTAAGGTCCGGTGGTCCCCCGAAAGAGAAGCAGAAGGAGGTGTTTAGGCTCTTCATAAGGCTCGCCAAAGAACTGGACAAACCATTGGTAATTCACAGCCTGTGGGCCCAAAGACCCGTTCTAAGAGTGTTAGATGAGGAAGGGGCTGAGAGGATCATCCTACATGCGTTTGGAGGGACCCCGGAGGATGTCAGGTTTGCGGTGGAGAGGGGATGGATTATCAGTGTCCCCACCAACGTGGTAAGATCCAACAACGTTCAGAAGGTGGCTAGGGCCACTCCAGTGGATCACATGGTGCTGGAGTCCGACTCACCTGTGCTCGCTCCCAACCCCAAGGAGAGGAACGAACCTGCGAACATCAGGATCTCAGCAAAGTTCGTGGCCGAAATGAAGGGGGTTGATGTAGAGGATTTGGCAGAGATAACAACCGGAAACGCCATGAAGGTGTACGGTCTTGGATAAGAAAAAGGGACTTAGGATACCTTACGATCTCATAGGCTCTAGGGAAACGGGAGCCGTGGCCATCGTAGAAGTACCCGACGACATGGACCCGAAGGAGGCAGCTAAGGAGGTGATGAGTCGCCATCCCCACGTCAAGTCCGTTTTGTTGAAAGCGGGGGCTAGAGAGGGTGAGTTCAGGGTGAGGCCCCTGAAGCTCTTGGCCGGCAGCGAGGAGACTGAGGTCATCCACAAGGAACACGGATACAGGATAAAGCTTGATCCCCGTAGGGTGTACTTCTCCCCCAGGGAATCGACCGAGAGGCAGCTGGTGGCGGAAAGCGTGAGGGATGGGGAGCTGGTGCTGGTGATGTTTGCGGGAGCCGGCCCCTACGCGATCGCCATCGCCAAGCGCAGGAGGGCCCAAGTGGTCGGGATCGAGTTGAACCCGACAGCTGTCAAGTACTTCCAAGAGAATGTTATCCTCAACAGGGTAGGGCACCTCGTCTTCCCCGTTGAGGGGGATGTGGCTTACGTCACGCCCGCCATGTACGGCAAATTCAACAGGGTGGTCATGCCCCTGCCTAAGGGAGCTTACGCCTTCATCGGTCACGCCCTCCGGGCGCTCAGGGGAGGGAGAGGTGTCGTTCACTTTTACTACTGGGGGGGAGATGAGGCCCTCTCGGAGGCCGAAGAGATGTTCAGGAAGGAGGCTACTTCCCTAGGTTTAGAGGCCACCTCCGTAGGTCACCGCATTGTCTCCAGCTATGCTCCTAGAGTGTACAAAATACGTGTGGATTTTTTAGTGAGACCTTTAAATGTAGAGTGAAGTATGAAAATTAGGTTTTTAGTTCAACCCCAGCATCGATAGAGGGGATTCCAAATTGGCCGGGAATTTACGAGACGACTTCAAGGATCTTTTAAACAGTCTCTCGCCGGAAATGAGGACCAGAGTCATCAATCACTTGGACCGACTAAACAAAACGTTCCCCCTAAACGAGGGCCCCCTCTACGAACTCATCTCATCCTTTAAGAAGAGCTTGGAGGCGGTGAATCACATTCCCAGCCTCCTTACCGACAAATTGACCGATCATTTCAGGATGAATAGGGATAGATTCGCCAATCAGTTCCAGCAGGACGTCGAATTTCTCATAAAGGCTGGGGATATTAGGGAGTTGGACGAAGCTGAGGTGAGGTTGCTCACACAGGCCGCCAGGGACTCCATGGAGGCCATGTTCTCCTCACTGATAGATGCGATGAGTAAGGTGCTGAACGATTATCTCAAGTGGGCCCCCAAGGCGCTGGGTCCCTCCGCCGGTAACGGTGTTGCCGAGAGAACATTGGGCCTGTTCGCTACCCTCATGTACCAGCTTGCGCTGGCTAAGGCGGAGAAGGATCTCTGCAGGGAGGAGGTCGAATCGCTCAAGAATGTGATGATGCCTAGAGCTACGGGGAGATATAGGGTGCTCGAGGTCCTCGAGAAGGCAGCCAAACCCATGAGGACCATAGCCATAGCTTCGGAGCTCGGGCTGGCCGAAGTGACCGTGAGGAGGTACATAAAGGACTTGGAAAAGGAGGAGCTTGTGGAGAGGGTAGGCAACGGGAAGCCATACAAGTACGTCCTGAGGGATAGGAATTGGAGGAAGAAGTTGATAGAGCAAAGGAAGAAAGGGAAATAATTGTTCTGGTGTCACCTATATGTGAATCCTCCTTGGATGCTGCCCGCCAACTGAAGGAGTGGGCCCGTCGCAGGGGCCTGAAGATCAGAGAGGTCTCTGCCTTGGAGCCGGAGGGGCAGAGTTACATACTGGAACTAGGTATAAGAAAGGTCCCGGCCGTCATAGTCGAGGGAAAACTGATCTCTGAGGGGAGGATAGAGCTTCCAGAGGTCTCCTGATGCGTACCGAGGTGCTCATAGTTGGAGGAGGCATCTCTGGCTCTACACTCGCATATCTACTGTCGAAAAAGGGCTTCTCCGTTGTCGTGGTTGAGAGAAGAAGAGTTATAGGGCATCCGCACCACTGCTCAGGTATACTGGGTCCAGACGCCGTAAGCGAGCTCATACTATTCTCCGAGGAATGGGTCATCGGGGAAGTAAACTGGGCGACCTTCGTATCCCCCGGAGGTAATGAAATAGAGGTGCGGAGGCACCTAGCCACGGTCGTCGACAGAGCCCGGATGGACAGGGAGACTTGGGAGGCGGCGCTCTCAGAGGGAGCTAGGGGTTTCCTCTCGGCAGGATTCAAGGGACTAAGATCGAGGAACGAGGCTCTTGTAGGCGATATGGTCATCGAGTACAACCTGCTGGTGGGGGCGGATGGGGCCCTCTCCTCTGTTGCCGATGAGCTCGGCTTTCCACCCATGGGGTTTGAGGTAGGGGTTCACAAGATAGTGGAGGGTGGGGAGATGGATGGTTACCATGTGAAAGTGAGGAAGGGTAGCAGATTCAGCTGGATCCAGCCTTGGAAGGGAGGGAGGAAAGTGGGGGCACTGGGAAGGGTCGAGGACCCTCTGCTCACATGGATCCAAGAGACTTCGGGAGATCCGGCGATCGGGTACGAGGGAGGGGTGATCCCGGTAGGTCCGAGAAAGAGATTCTGGGTAGATAATGTGGCGCTGGTGGGAGATGCAGCCGGCCAAATAAAGCCTGTTAGTAGGGGGGGAGTCCTCTTAGCTGTTAGGGGAGCCAAGAATCTGGCCAGCTGTCTCGAGGACTTGGACGACTTGAAGAGGGCACTGAGGTGCTACGAGTCGAGGTGGTGGGAGCACAATAGGCGTGAGATCTCCTTGGGATGGGCCGTGAGGAAGTATCTGGAATACCTGAATGACCGACAGATTGACACGCTCTTCACCCTAGTTCGTGAGGAGGGCCTCGTGGAAAAGGACTTTCACGTGGACAGGCAGTCAGCACCACTCAAAATCAGTCGTTTACCTAAAATTCTTAAATTAGCTTCCCTGAATATAGGATCAGCTGCGTCGGCCCTCGCCGAGGCACTGAAGTACATGCTACGGTGATCGAAAAGATGATGGAACTCCTGACTGAGATCCTTCTGGGCATTGGCGTCACCCTCTTCTCGTTCATCCTCTTTAAAATGTATTCCAGCATTCCTGAGGTGACCTCGGCCCTGATCTCGATCAATCTCGGGCTCTACGCCATGACATCTCCCGAACTCCTCGAGGCGAACAGATATGTGCTCCTCTACTTCGGCAGTTCGGGCCTCTACTTGATGCACGGTAGGTACTACACACTCATCACGTCGATGTTCCTCCACGCCAACATCCTCCATCTAGGGCTGAACATGTACGCCCTTTACATACTAGGTAAAGTGGTTGAGCTATCCTTAGGTAAGGTCAAGTACCTCCTCATGTACTTCATCTCGGGCGTGGTTGGGAACCTCCTATCAGCCTTCCTCGATCCCCGCACGGTGGGAGTGGGAGCCTCGGGAGCTATAATGGGCCTCTTAGGATACATGGTGGCCATGGAATATAGGGTGACTGGGAAGCTTAGTTCCTCCACCATATTCATAGCGCTCTTCGTGATCTTCGGTGGTTTCTCAGCCAATGTGGATGTGCTGGCCCATGCTGGCGGCTTCGTCGTGGGATTGATATGGGGTCTGGGCAGGAGGTTCAGGCCCGCCTACACCATCAGCTATGACCTCTATTACTGAGGTAATAAGGAGAAATAACAGGCATCAGCACCCCATTTTAAGAGTTTAGGTGAACGACCACCCGGGTCGGGTGGATGTTCAAGGTCAGAGAGGTAAAAAGAGTTAACGACGTTAGGTGGGAACCCGGGTTGAGACTGGTTCATCTAAGGGACGAGCAGAGGTGGCCAGAGCAGTTCTATTCAGAGGAGGGCTACCACGTGGAGATCAAGGCCCCCATGTCGTATCACAAGGGAAGCTGGATCACACCTCGGGGAATTTACGCCATGGTCGATTACGAGGTAACCTTGAAGGGGAGGAGGATAAAGGTTAGGAGGGTCGTTCACGAGAGCGATCCTTACTTCCTGAAGGTGGTTCAGGAGATGCTCTAGTTATATAGTCTGGCGGCACTGTAGCGGAGGTAAAGCATGCTGCTAGGGAAGCTCGTGGTTGTTCCAGCTGGCTTCATATACCATTGGATACTGGAATTCCTCGCCGAGAAGCTGCCTCAGGCCTATCCAATTGATGTGGAAATCGATTACACCGAGATTAAAATTCCCCCGACGTTGTACGACCACAACACCCAGCAGCTGAGGAGCGAGAAGTTCCTAGAGTACCTGTGGCAGATAGACAGATGGGCATCGGATGAGAAAGTACTTGCTGTAGTGGATGAAGATGCGTACGCCAAAGGGACCAACTTCATCTTTGGTCAGGCTGAGCTTGGGGGAAGGTTCGGGTCCATCTACCTCCCCAGACTCAAGCCGGAGTTTTACGGTGAGAGGGAGAACAGGGCCCTTTTCCTCCTGAGAACTCTTAAGGAGGCCTCCCATGAGCTAGGTCATCTCCTAGGCTTGGACCACTGTCCCACTCCGGGCTGCGTCATGAACTTCAGCCTCTCTGTATGGGACGTTGACAGAAAGGACTGGAGACCCTGTGACAAGTGCCTAGAGAAGCTGGGTGTTCTCGATGTCAGGACAAAGACCGGACGTTGGTAGATATGATCTGCTGCTCGTGGATATAGACGGCGTCGTCTGGCTTGATGGAAAGCCAATAAGAGGCGCCGTGGAGGCCCTCAACGAGCTCTCCTCTACGATTGAAATCAGGTTCGTAACCAACAACTCCACCCGTCACAGACGCGTGATAGCCTCCCTTCTGAGGGATGCAGGCTTAGGATGGGTTGGAGAAGGGCACGTGGTAACTAGCGCTAGCACGCTTGCCGACATAATCCCCTCGATAGGGGTGGGGAGGTGTTACGTGGTCGGGGAGGAGGGCTTAAAGGGGGAGTTAAGGGAGAGGGGCGTGGACATCTCGGATGATGGTGACGTGTGCGTGGGAATGGACAGGTCCTTCAATTACCAGAAGCTAACGAGGGCCTTGAGGAACATATTGAGAGGGAGGCTCTTCCTAGCTACTAACGACGATCGCACCCTTCCCACATCAGATGGACCGATTCCTGGAGCTGGCTCCATGGTTTCAGCAATCTCCGGGGCTTGTGGCAGGAAACCGGATGTTGTAGTGGGTAAACCGAATCCCCTCATGTTCCTCCTCGCCTCCCGAAGCGTAGGGGCGTCCCATCCCCTAGTGATCGGAGACAGACCGGAGACAGACATTCTAGGGGCCTTGAGGGCGGGAATGGATTCAGCTTTGGTCCTCACCGGGGTGGTGAAGGAGTACGAGGGGGTGGTACCTCGACCCAAGTACGTTTTGAGGAGCTTGATGGACCTGATCCGCTAAGGGGAGTTAAGGGAGCTTACATCCTCCTGATAATCTCTCCCGGCGCCATCCTTGAAGTGGGAAGGTTGGGGGCCTTCGAGTTTCCAGCTGGCGTTCTCGCGTACGTCGGCTCAGCAGCGGGACCTGGTGGCCTAGGAGCTAGGATAGGGAGGCACTTCAGGAAAGGGAAGATCCTTAAGTGGCATGTGGACTACTTGACAGAGGTCATGGACGTTCCATGCGCCTTGGCATTGCCCGACGCTAAGGAAGGGTCCTTATCTAGAATCCTCGGGGAGGTGGGTGTCCCAGTCGTTAGGGGATTCGGCTGCTCGGACAGGAAGGCTGATGAGACCCACCTCTACCTGCTAGGTGAGGACCTCAAAGAGGCTCTAGAGATCTTGGGAAAGATCGAATGGGGGAGGGTCTACCTGATATGGAACCCCCTTTACAGGCTTAGATGAGCCCTAGATCCTTGGGAGTGACGTAGAAGATGAGCTTATACCTATGATAATCCCTGATCACTTGCCTAGCTGCCTCCTCCACGTTTGGTTCCCCATCTTTGAACCTCCAGCCTCTCTTCTCTGCTAACTGCTCCAGTATCTCGATGGGATCCGTCTCCTCGATACCATAGGTCCTCTTCACAATCCCGGGATTAGATCTGAGGGCTCTCTCCAAGAGGGACACGGCGACTTCCACGGGATTCTTCAGTTCCTCGGGAGGATACCCCCTTATGGCCATTTCAAGCGGACCGCCCTCCACTGGGAGGATACCTGGGGAGTCCAGTATATACAGGTTCCTGTCTATCCTGTAGAGCTGAAAGTGGCGCGTGTACCCGGGATTGCCAGGCACAGGACTGGTTGAGGCGGAGCTCCTCCCCTTAAGGACATTTATTATTGAGCTCTTTCCCACCTTCGGGAAGCCTGCTATGAGCACCTTTGCTGGCAGCTCGGGGGCTTCCCTCTTGATGAACCTCCTCAACCTCATGGTGCCCAGTCTCTCTCTCGCGCTAACATAGGCTGCTTTCAAGTCCTCCTCATCGAATATCCTCACCCACTGTTCTAGTATCTCCCTAGGAACCAAGTCTGACTTGTTTATCGCTACGATGATATTCTTTCCCCTTTTCTTAGCCATCTCCTCGAGTTTCCGGCTTCTGGTCGTCCAAGGATCCCTAGAGTCGACGACCTCCAGCACCACATTTACCCTGTCCATCGCTTTAGCTATTTCCCTCCAGCTGGCTACCTTCATCCAGAGTAAGTGTAGCGACGCTTTATATCTTCCGCGCCGCACTGGGACAGGGAGTATAGGTAGGTAAGTTAAGGTTAAGGGATTCACCCAAGTCCATTCCCAGATGAAGTTCGTCTACGACGATTCCATATCCTCATACGACTTCGGTCCGGGTCATCCATTCAGAGGAGACAGGTTCCCCATCTTCATCAGGTTCCTCCAAGAGAGAGGAGAGCCCTTCGAGCTGGTGGGGTACATCGGCGAACCACCGACCATCGAGGACCTGAGGGCAGTTCACGACGACGAGTACCTGAACTTCCTCAGGGTCAGGAGTCAGACCGGGCATGGTATGGTCTCCCTAGATACGCCAGCATTCAAGGGGATGTGGGAGGCTGCGCTCAGCATGGTCCACTCCTCCATGTCCACTGTCAGGCTAGCTTTGAGGGAGAGAAGAGCTGCGGGATTCGGCGGTGCCCATCATGCCAGCGCCAGATATGGTGGGGGCTTCTGCTTGCTGAATGACATCGCTATTGCGGCCAAATGGGCCCGGAGGAACGGTGTTGAGTCCGTGGCGATATTCGACCACGATGCCCATCACGGGAACGGCACCATGGACATATTCTACGAGGACGACACGGTCCTTTACGTGAGCATTCACCAAGACCCGACCACAATATATCCGGGCGTGGGGTTCGCGAGACAGGTGGGGAGGGGAAGGGGAGAGGGATATACGGTCAACATCCCCCTACCTCCTGGGGCGGGACCCTCCTCCTATGAGATGGCTTTCGAGGAGCTGGTGAAGCCCATCGTTGAGTCTTTCGCGCCCAAGCTACTCATAGCCCATGGGGGAAGCGATCCACACTTTCTGGACCCCCTCACACAGTTGGGACTGGATTTGAGGGGGCTCTGGAGGTTGGGGAGGTGGGCGTCCTCACTTCCGGCTGATCACAGGGTGGAACTTCTCATAAGCGGTTACAACGAGGATGTGAGGAACTGGGGGTGGCTGGCTATAGTTAGAGGATTTGCATCCCTAGATATAGACTTCGACCCAGAGGAGATCGAAGGCAGGGCTCCGAATGAGGACGACTACATTATTCGAAGAGCCAGACTGGCCGTAGACGATGCTAAGAGCGTATTATCCAAGTACTGGAACCTTCTCTGACGAGGAAATTTTTTACGCAGGCCTTCCTGACCCCAAAGGAGGCACCAGCCTTGATCAGCATAATCATCCCCACCTACAATGAGAGGGATAACTTAGAGGAGCTGGTGAGTCGAATAGATGGGGCACTGGCCGGTGTGGATTATGAGATAGTGATAGTTGACGATAACTCCCCAGACGGGACGGCCGACCTAGCAAGAGAGCTCTCCTCCAAGTATCCCATCAAGGTCAAGGTGAGGCCTGGGAAGATGGGGCTCTCCTCGGCCGTGGTCGAGGGACTGGAGCTGGCCGAGGGGGAGGTAGTGGCGGTGATGGATGCCGATCTCCAACACCCGCCTGAACTGCTTCCCGAACTGTACAGGAAGGTGATGGAGGGTTGTGACATAGTAATAGCCTCTAGGTACGTGGAAGGAGGGTCCGTGACTGGGTGGGGGCTGATAAGGAGGATGATCTCTAAGGGATCAATACTGCTCGCCTGGATCTTCCTTCCCAAGGTCAGAGGTATAAGAGATCCTTCTTCCGGTTACTTCATGTTCAGGAGATCTGTTGTAGAGGAGATCTTTGGGGAGCTGGACCCTAAGGGCTTCAAGATCCTCCTAGAGGTGCTGGTGAAGGGAAACTACTCCAAGGTGTGTGAAGTCCCCTATACCTTTGGCTTGAGGGGGAGGGGTTCTTCGAAGCTGGGAGGCGGCGTAATACTGAGCTACTTGTTGCACGTAATGGAGCTCAGCCCCCCCATAGTCAGATTCGCAATAGTGGGGGCCGTTGGCACGGTAGTAAACTTGACGGTCCTCTGGATCCTGAGGTACGGTCTCAGGCTGATACACGAGGTCGCATCTGCCGTCGCCATAGAGGTATCTCTTCTGAGCAACTTCCTGCTCAACGATGTCTGGACATTTAGGAGGAGGAGAAGGAGCGGGTTAATTCAGAGCGTTCTGAGGTATCATGCCGCCAACCTGGCCGGCATATTCACCCAGTACGGCGTCTCGGTATCCCTCCACAGGTTCCTTGGGATAGAGTCCTTGGCTTCCCAGTTCGTGGGCATCTTGGTCGGGTTCCTCGTGAACTATGTCCTCAGCAAGAGCATGGTGTGGTGGTGAGATGAGGAGATCATTCCTGATAGGTCTGCTGCTGACCCTCCTCATGGCTACGGCCTACGTAAGCTACGCTTACTGGGAGATATCGTCAGGTAAGTACAGGGGAGATGATTACTACGTAAGCGATGAGGTGTGGTACGCCACCTCGGCAAGAAACCTACTTAAAGAGGTATTCGGCGTTAACGCAAAGTACGTGAGGGAGGGTTACGCTTACGCGACCCTCGTCTTCACATCCAGCGAGTTCTTGGAGGAGCATATGAGCGATGTGGAGAGGTGCCTCTCCGAGCTGGACGGGAGTGTGGTGAGGGCCAACTACACGGAGACGGGGGACAAAGTACCTCTTCTCTGGGTGAGAGTGCCAGAATCCAACCTATCAAAGCTTGAGGGATGTGGGGGAGCCATAAAGGTGAGACCGGGCTTCGAGTATCCTTCGAAGAAGGGCATCTATGACTACCTGAACTTAGAGCATCCCCCATTGGGAAAGTACCTGATAATGGCCTCGATGATCCTGTTCGGCGATGAGCCGATGAGTTGGAGGCTACCAGGTTTAATTGAAGGCTTCATCATGGTTATCCTAGTTTACTTGATAGGAAGCAGGTTACTCAATCCCCTGTGGGGGGTCGTGGCATCCCTCTCCCTGGTGCTCGATCCCATGTTCGTCTCCATGAGCATGGTGGCCATGCTCGACATACACCTAGCCTTCTTCACAACCCTAGCCCTCCTGTTCGTGGTGTACGATAGGCCGCTGGCGGCCTCCATCGCTGGCTGGCTCGCGTTCTCCGTAAAATTCAGCGGACTGTTCGTAGTATTAGCCGTCTACCTCTATCTCAGGATATACAGGAGGGAGAGGGTCCTTCCTTCCTCAGTTAAGGTTCTAGCGCCCGCCTTAACGTACATCCTAATTTCCCTCCCAGTAATCTCCTACCTAGGGGTGGAGAGGTGGATCACTGAAAACCTGAACGCCGTGGCATGGCACACAACGAGCAGGGGAAGCGGCCCAACCCCTTCCCCCCCATGGGCGTGGTTCTTCAACCTAGCGCCGATGGCCCTTCATTACAATCCCGATCTCATAGCCAGAGTGAACCTAGTGTCCTACGCGTTCGTGTTCGCGTTCTCCTTCATCCTGCTTCCGGCCCTCCTAGAGAGGAGGAGGGAGTATATACCCATCCTGTTCGTCGGCTCCATCGTAATGGGGTATACTGCCATCTTCTTGAAAGGAAACAGGACCCTCTACAGCTTCTACGCGGTACAGCTGTCCTCAACCGTAGCTGTCTCGTTCTCAGTGGTCATGGCCTACCTGTCCCTCTGGGAAGGTGAGGTTAACAGATACCTCAGCGAGGAATGGAGGAATATCTCGAGAGCGCTGCTCGGTGAAGGACTGAAGTTACCTGAGGAACTGTCCTTCCTAAGACCGCTCCTAGCCATGGATACGAGGAGTCTCTCCCTCTCCCTTGGAATCCTCACGGCAGCGTTCTCCTCCCTCGTCCTCTACTACATGGCCTTCATGCCCACCAGCCCAGCTGCGCTCCTCGGACTGGACGATATCGGCCTCTCTAACGTGCTCACTCATTTCCTCACCGAGTCTTCATCCGAGCTCTGGATCAGGGGAGCGGCCTACGGGATGATCGTCATGCTCTCCTCCCTGATAATCCTCCTAGACCTCTACGAGGGGAGTGGAGGCCTCACTTACGCACCTCTCCTAGCCGTGCTGCTCCTCTCCTCATCCGACTGGACGATTCTGGCAGTAGCTCTTGCTATGGATTCGATGATGCTGGCCAGAAGAGGAAGACGCTTGCCCTCGTCGGTCCTGTTAGGGATCTCGGGTGCCGTGAATCCGCTTACCCTGACCGCGGCCCCGTTGGTCATCTCGATGAACGGTCGTATCTACTCGCTAGGGGTACTAGCTGGACTGATCCCGCCCATGCTCATCCCGGGATCGATCCACTGGCCCTCTGACGTGACTGGAGGGTTGTTGAGACCCATACTCGGTGAATACTCCCTTTTAGCAGGCCTCATTGCTGCCTTTATACCCATCTTCATCTGGAGAAACGAGAGAGAGGTTTCGGTCATTTCCGCCGGGGTCTTCCTTTTAATTGCCGGTGGAAGGCCCTATTGGTCCCTAATACCCCTCTTTATGGTGTCGATGATGGGCGGGGGGCCCGGCCTGGCCCTGATGGAGCTGGCTGCCTCCATCCCGGTTCTGTCTTGGGTCACTCCCAAGCTGATAAGTGGGCCCCTTTTCAAGTGCGATCCGATGGGACCGGCGGACCCCTGCTCTGATCCCTTCATCGCGCTGACTCTTCTCTCCCTCGCCCTCGTCTACTGGGGCGTTAGGAGGATCTTACTGAGGAGAGGTAATCACGGGTATACGGGCGAGGGGCTCGATTCTCCTAGCGAAGTAACGGAAGGTGACGGCGAGCATCCTCACTCCCCTATTTTCGGCCTCTCTGAGGGCTTCAGCGAACTTGGGATCGGTCCTAGCGTTTGGGATGAGAAATTCAGCGTCCGGCCGCATCACGAGGAAGAGAACGGCCGCGCTATGTCCCTCATCGACAGCTCGGATCAGGTTCAGCACGTGCCTCCTCCCTCTCTCGGTGGGGGCATCCGGGAACAGGGCCATGCCGTCCCTGACTAGCGTGCACCCCTTCACCTCGAGATAGAGGACCCTCCCCGGATATTCCAGCATGAAATCCACCCTGCTATCCCCGTAATTCACTTCCCTCCTCACAGAGGCGAAGCCTTGGAGCTCCGGTAGAAATCCCGAAGCTAGCAGTTCGGTAGCTAGCTCCGAATGAAGGCCGGAATTGACGACTGTCCACACCCTGCCGTCCCACACTAGGAGGACCTCGCAATCGGTTTTTCTCCCCGGATTAGATCTCTCTAGGAAGACGACCGGAGCACCCCACACGAACAATTCGGTGAGTCTTCCTGGATCCCTTACATGGCATCTTCTCCTCCCCTCTAGCGTGTCTAAGACTGCTAAGAAACGATTGGGCCTCTCGAGGAACCTACCTGAGCCAAGCTTGTCTTTTATGAACATACTGGCCCTTATGCGACCAACATTTTTATGAATTCTCCGCCTCAAGGCGCGTGAGTCCCATGAGCTGGTTCAAGAAGGAGATAGCGGAGGGGGTTACCCTCGTCAGGATCCTGAACACGAAACTTCCAAGGTTCGAGAACTTCTGGCCCATCCCCAACGGAACATCATACAATTTCTATGTGGTGGAGGGGAGTGAGGGGACTGCCCTCATAGACGGAGCCGACTTCAGGTTCTCTAAGGAGTTTTTCGAGGCCCTTGAGAGCGTGGTCAGGGTCGAGGATCTAAGGTATGTGATCACTCAGCACACAGAGCCGGACCACTCCGGTACTCTAGCAGAGGTCATGAGGAGAGCGAAGGAGGCGGTTCTCCTAGGAACTAAGCAGGCCCTCAGCATAGGTGAGGCGCTCGCCGACTTCCCCATGGACAGGGCAAGGGAGGTGAGGGATGGGGATGAGATTAGCTTGGGGAACAAGACCCTGCGCTTCGTCCTGTCTCCCATGGTCCACTGGCCCGATACAATGCTCACCTACCTAGTGGAGGACTCCATCCTGTTCACATGCGACCTGTTCGGTTCTCACGGTGCTAGCGATAAGGTCTTCTACGATGAAGCGCCCGACTCCTTCGAGTTACTGGATTACTATGCCTCCATACTTATGCCCTACCACGCCATGGCAGCGAAGGCTGTTGCTAAGGTTAGAGAGCTGAATCCTAAGATAATAGCCCCATCCCACGGGGCTCTCCACAGGGAAATTAAGGAGCTGCTGAGCATATACGAGAGGTGGACCTCCTGGAAGCCGCTCAAGAGGGCTCTGGTAGTGGTGGGAAGCCAGTACGAGAATACAGCAAGGGCGGCCGAGGCGGCAGCTGAGGGATTGAGGGATACCGGCCTCGAGGTAGCTTTGGTGGACAGCGCGGAGACCGATCCAGACGACCTGCTCGCCCACACCCTAGAGGCTGCCGCGATACTCGTGGCTACCTCTACGCACAACGGCCATCCCTTCCCAGGCATCACCTTTTACTTGGACCTCCTCAGGGAGTACAGGCCCAAGAACAAAGTGGCGGCGGTGCTCGGGTCCTTCGGGTGGGGAGGAGGCGGTACTAGGGCCGTCAAGAAGGAACTAGAGGCTCTAAGCATACCCGTGGTGGATGAGCTGGCGTTCAAGGGTAAACCCAAGGAGAGCGATCTAAACAGGGCCAGGGAGCTGGGTAGGAGGCTTGGAGAGGAGGCTTTGAAGCTCCTGTGAGCGCTATAGGTGATCCAAATAGCTGGTGACCTAGACGCCCTATCCTACCTCAAGCTGGCGAGGAAGCTGAGCGCCCTAGCCGTGGTAGGTAGTTTCACCTACATCGGCATAGGGTTGCTCTCCCTCCCGCTGAGGTGGTACCAAGTCCATATGCACTTCATGGGGATGGGCGTAATCTCGTTCGCCGCCGGCGTCAACATCTCGTTCTGGACCTCGGTGACGAGGAAGCGAGGTTCGGTTCTAGCAGCCCTTCTTCACTCCCTCTCGCTGCTTCTCCTTCCGCTCGGCTCGCTGCTGGGATGGGGAACCGCTCTGATTGCCTTCGTCTCCCTCACTGGTCTCTTCTTCCTCATCCCATCGAGGAAAAAGTCCCTGGTCTATCTGCTGGAACTGTATTCTTTCCTCTCCCTCCTCTCCACGGTACTAAGTAGCCACCAAGGAATGGAAGCTTGGATCACAGCTGTGGAGTGGGCTTACCCGGTGCCCCTCATATACGCGGTAACCCTTCACGCTCTCCCTAAGACCTACAGATACCGGGCCAGCTTACCCCTCGCCATCCCGATGATCGCACTTCACGCACTCGTGCTCTGTGGATTTGATCCAAGCAGGCACCTGATGTGGACGAGCATGCTCTCCTACTTAGGGGCAGCTAGGCTGGATTTGGCGCTTCGCGGGTTGAGGTCCGTCAGGGTGAGGGAGGCCCTGCCGGCTCACCGCTACCTCATCTCTGGCTACCTCCTCCTCATTCCCCTGCTGATCTTGTCGTGGTTCATGCCCGTGAACACGTTGGGTCTACTGCACATCCTCCTATTGGGTTTTGTAGGTCTCCACATATATGCGCATGCCCCAATGATGGTCCCCGTTCTCCTTGGGATTAGGAACGCGAAGAGGTTCAACTACTCGGCCCTAATTTTACTGTTACTGGCTACCCTCTCTTGGCCGTTCAACAGGGATGTAGCCCTGTACTTCCTCTCGGGAAGCCTCTTTCTAGTCGTCTACATAGTGAAGCCCTAGAAGTGGATTGAATTTAACGCTGACTCATCAAAAAAAGATTAAGGGGATGAAGGGAACAGAACTATCAGGAGAAGGTCACCTTTCTGTCTTTGAGGCTCCTGTTCAGTAGATCGGCATGCTCGAGGGTCACCTGATACTCTGCCAGTCTCGTCAGCTCGAGGGAAGGAATAGTCACTTTGTTCACGTAGACCTTGCCCTCGTCGAATCCAACCGTGTAGACGAAGACCTCTTTAGTTTCTAGGTACTTCTTCACTTCCTCGTGCTCCAAGGCCTCCTTCAGGCCGCCAGCAGCGAATATCCTCACATGGACGACCAAGCTACCGGGCACATCCTCCTCGGCCATGGCCTTTAGGAGATCGACGAAACTCTTCTTCGTTTCATCGAACGGGGTCTCTCCTCCGAACTGGAGCAGTACTGCCTGGGCGGCAAACTCCTTCAGCCTCTTGGCTAGCTCCCTCTCCTTCCCTTGTTCCACCATAAAGTGATAGGTAACGCCCCCGCTCAGGGTCAGGAAGGTGGCTTCGGTGGCTGCCGCTATGCTGGAGCATATGATATTCTTGGAGGCCACTACGGCGACCTTGTTGAGTCCTAGGTCGGATAGAGCCTTCCCGACCAACCTACCGGTGAGGGCGCGCAGGTATATCTCCTCTTCAAATGTGGTCAAGGGCATGCATGATCACCGTGTCTAATAATGTTAGACTAATTTAACTTTTACGCGTGTCATACCTCCCCCTTGGATGTCTCTTGAAACACCCTCTGCAGCTCCCTGAGCACGGAGAAGGGGTGCTCCCTCAGTTTACTCCTCGGCACTTGGGCTTCCATGGCCAGCATGGACTCGAGAAATGCGAGCCCTCTCGCAACACCCCTGAACCTGCCAGCCGGTCCGAAGATCATGAAGTCGGCGCCTCTCATCCTAAGGTATGAGAGGGCAGCCGTCAGCATGGTATAGGCCTCATCCCCATATCTCCTCTTGCTTAGGAAGGCTAAAGCGTTGGCTGGAGCACAACCTACCACGTACCCCTTGGATCTAAGGAAGCTCATGGACTCGGCCACAGAGGCCAGTGAGGCGGGATCCAGCACGACCACATCCACTAGGAACTCCACTACTCCCGCCTCCTCGGCCTTAGGTACGAGTTTCTCCTCTAGGATTGATAGCTTCACCTCGGGTTTGAGGCTTTCCAGTGCGTTTTTCGGATCAAAGGCCACCAGAACAGCCTTCTTGATACCAGAGGTCTTTATGGCGTTCAACTCCTCCTCAGTGCTGTCCGGGTATATGGCATTTGCTATCGCTATATCCGACAGGCCCAACTCGCCTGCAATCCTATAGGCGTGTGCCCTAACCTCTGGATCTATCCCGTCGACGAGGATGGGTACATTAAATCGTGAGACGAACTTAAGGTAGGGTTCCGCAGCACCTTTACTAGTTATAATGACATCCAAGGCGTATGGAAAGTTCAGCTGGCGTGCCGTCCTCAAATCAGATTCTATGAGCCTCTCCTCAGCCTCCTCGTCGAATACTCCTCTCTCGTGATCTTTAACCCTTCTGTCCCCCCTGTAGAAGACAGATCCTATCATCAGGGGAGGGTTCTCCCCCAGCTTGCCTCCCAGATGCATGCGCTAACCTCCCAAGACCTCCAAGATTCTCGAGTGGTTCCTTGGTGAGCTGATTATAACTCCCTTGACCAGTCCTGATTCCTCCAACCTGTCCATGAGTACCTTATAGTCCACATCCAGCACCTCTTCTATGTCCATGGCCCTGAGCACGGACTCCTCCATCTCCGCCAAGGTGAGCATCAGCATGGTGTAGAGAGGCGTGTCCCCGATGAAGTCTGCTATGGGATAGAGGTCCTCCACCCTCTGTATTGGCTGTGTGACAACGAAATCTGCCCCTGCTTCCAGCTTAGCTCTGAGCCTCTCCCTTGGCTTGAGGGAGGTGGCCACACCCAGCTTCACCCTCACCCCCCACTCCCTAACGAGGGTTATCGCCCTCACGGCGTCGAGGCCCGTGGGCCTGCCTATGCTGGGGGGGTCTCCTCCCACCAAAAGGACCCTCTCAATACCCAGCTCAGCTAGACCCATCATCTCTGAGAGCAGGGCAAGCTCGTTCCTGTCCATCAGCCTGTAGTTGGGGACCGCATCCACCCCTATACCCCTGAGCAGGACTGCCAAGGCCAAGGAGGAGGGTGCTGGCTTTCCGAAGGGAGAATCAGGTATGGAAATGAAATCCGCCTTCCCTATAAGGGAGGAAACTCTCCTGAGAAACCTCGGTTTCGAGGAAGGGGGAACCTCCACTCCTATCTCCAATCAAATCACCTCCAAGAGAGGGGAAACTATCTCCTGCCTGTTTACATCGACCAGTCCCTTTGGGGTCAGCTTTAGCTTTGGGATCACCGAGAGAGCCAAGAAGGAGAGTTCCATGAAAGGATCCTCCCTAGTACCTCCGAGGGACCTGTATGCCCTATTCAGCTCCTCCTCCAGCGAAGCCACCTCCTCTGCTGGCCTGTCAGACATGAGGCCTCCCACGGGAAGTGGAAGGATGGAGATCGATTTGCCGTTCGAGACAACCACCTGACCGCCCCCGACACGCTCCAGCTCGCGGGCCGCCACGACCATGTCCTTCAGGTCGCTGCCAGCCATTATCAGGTTGTGGCTATCGTGTGCGATCGTGGAGGCTATCGCTCCACTCATTCCGAAGCCCCTCACGAATCCCCTCCCGATGTGCCCCGTCTTCCCATGCCTCTCCACTACCGCCAAATGCTGGACCTCTCCACATGCCCTGACCATACCTTCCTCGATGGGGAGCCACTCCTCGCCCTCCTCGGTGAGGAGAGAGCCCGTAAGCTCTATGATCCTAACCCTAGCCCTCCTTCCCTGGACCTTCAGGGCGAGGTCCCTAGGTGAGAGGGGAGGGAGCTTCATCGTACCTATCCTCCTGACCCTCACCGCGCTGAATAGAGGTTCACCGTTGGAGGCCACGAGCTTGCCCCCTATGTAGACCCTGAGGGCCTCGAACCTCTTGAGATCTCTCACCACTACCAGGTCAGCGAGCCTGCCAGGAGCGATGCCGTCCAGCTCTCTTATGCCGAACCTCTCAGCCACATTTATCGTCACAGCCTGAACCGCTTCGACGGGGTCGAGGCCCTCCTCAACGGCCCTCCTGAGGAGATGATCCACATGTCCCTCCCTCATAAGGTCAGACGCACTCCTGTCATCTGATACTAGTAGGATCCTCCTCTTATGGACTCTGAGGAGCCCCTTAATTATTCTCATGTCCTTGGATGCGGTTCCCTCCCTCACCATTACATACATGCCCTTTCTGGCCTTATCCAAGACCTCCTCCTCGGTAGTAGACTCGTGATCGGACTCTATGCCCCTGAAGAGGTAGAGACAGAGTTCCTCACCCATGAGGAGGGGCGCATGCCCGTCGATCGGCATCCGCCTCCTCCTCGCCTCTTCCAACTTACGGAGAAGATCCTCCTCACCAGAGATCACTCCGGGGAAGTTCATCACTTCCCCTAACCCGGCTCCCTCGTCCAAGAGTTCCGCGACAGCAGTAGCGTCGAGCTGGAAGGGAGATTCCTCGAGAGGGGAGGCAGGAACGCATGAGGGAACCATCAGGTGGACCCTTAGTGGGGTCTTGCTAGATTCCTCGAGCATGAACTTGAAGCCAGCCTTTCCGGCGACATTCACTATCTCATGGGGATCCGCGAAGACCGAGGTGGTGCCCCTAGGTACTACCAGCCGAGCGAACTCCCCGGGAGGGAGTTTGCTGCTCTCTATGTGGATATGGCCGTCTTTAAATCCAGGAATGATTATCCCATCTACTCTCTCCACCTTTTTGGCCTCGATCCTCTCCCCGACGCAGAGGATCCGATCTCCTAGAATGGCCACGGGTCCGTCGAGAAGTTCGCCCGTGTAGACGTTCAAGTACTGACCATCCAGCAGGAGGTCTGCCTTCAGTTCCATCCCTGTGAGCGCTCACCACCTAAATATATCCGTTCTCATGGGCGGCTGCCGCCCTTATGCAAAATTAATAAACCCTTCCGCGGAAGATGGATTCGAGGTGTGATCGTTGGGGAGGAAACAGCCCCCTAAGAAGGGAGATAAGAGGGACGACAAGGAGGTAAAGGATGTAACGCTCATAGTGGCGGATGTGGTGAAGCAGGCGGACTTCGGCAGGGGGATAGTGAGAATAGATCCCGAGGTGATGAAGCAGCTCAACCTGACCAGCGGCGATTACGTGAGGATCTACGGTTCTAGAGTGACTCACGCTAGGGTCATGCCGTCCGTGAGCATGGATGTGGGCACTAGGTACATCAGGATGGACAAGATCATCAAGGGGAACGCGGGTGTGAGGACCGGGGAGAAGGTCAGAGTAAGACCTGTGGAGGTTGGAGAGGCCAGCAAGGTAGTATTAGCCCCACAAGACCACATGATAAGGGTGGCGCCGGATTTTCACAACTGGGTAAAGAGGAGGCTCTATGACTTCGTGGTTACCAAGGGCGATATCGTCCTCATCCCCATATTCCAGAGGTTCATCCCCTTAGTGGTGGTCAGCGTCACGCCCGGCACCTTCGGGAAGGTCGGGGCGAACACCGTCATAGAGGTCAGAGAGAGGCCCGTGGAGCTCTCCAAGATAATAGTGCCCACCGTAACATACGAGGACATAGGAGGGCTGAAGGAGGAGATACAGAGGATAAGGGAGATGGTGGAGCTCCCGCTCAAGCATCCCGAGCTCTTCAGGCACCTCGGGATTGAGCCGCCCAAGGGAGTGCTGCTTTACGGACCACCGGGCTGCGGTAAAACGTTGCTGGCTAAGGCCGTCGCTAATGAGAGCAACGCCCACTTCATAAGCATCTCAGGCCCCGAGATAATGTCCAAGTACTACGGTGAGAGCGAGAAGAGGCTCAGGGAGATATTCGAGGAGGCTGAGAAGAACGCCCCCTCGATAATATTCATAGATGAGATTGACTCCATTGCGCCGAACAGGAATGAGGTCACCGGAGAGGTAGAGAGGCGTGTCGTGGCCCAGCTCCTCGCCCTCATGGACGGCCTGAAGGGAAGGGGAGAGGTAATAGTTATAGGAGCCACGAACAGGCCCGAGGCCCTCGATCCAGCACTGAGGAGGCCCGGCAGGTTCGACAGGGAGATAGAGATAGGAGTGCCGGACAGGGAGGGCAGGAAGGAGATACTGCAGATACACACGAGGAACGTTCCCCTCGCTGACGATGTGGACTTGGACGAGCTGGCTGACATAACCCACGGGTTCGTGGGCGCCGACCTCGCGGCCCTTGTGAGGGAAGCTGCAATGGCTGCCCTGAGGAGGGTCCTCCCCAAGATAGATCTGGACGCCGAGACAATCCCCATAGAAATTCTGGAGGAACTTCAGGTCACGAAGGACGACTTCATGGAGGCTCTGAAGCTGGTACAGCCCTCCGCTCTTAGGGAGATCTCGATAGAGGTCCCGGACATTTCATGGGACGATATAGGCGGATTGGAGGAGGTAAAGAGGGAGCTCAGGGAGGTCGTGGAGCTGCCTTTGAAGAACCCCGACGCCTTCAGGAGGCTAGGGATTGAGCCGCCCAAGGGAGTGCTGCTTTATGGACCACCGGGCTGCGGTAAAACGTTGCTGGCTAAGGCCGTCGCTAATGAGAGCGAGGCGAACTTCATAAGCGTGAAGGGTCCTGAGCTCCTGAGCAAGTGGGTTGGAGAGAGCGAGAAGGCCGTGAGGCAGATCTTCAGGAAGGCGAGACAGGTGGCTCCGGCCATCATATTCATCGATGAGATAGATTCCCTCTTCCCGAGAAGGGGTACCAGCTTCGATTCCGGAGTGACGGAGAGGGTGGTGAGCCAGATGCTCACTGAAATCGATGGAATACAGCCGCTGAGGGATGTTGTCGTGATAGGAGCGACGAACAGGCCTGATCTCGTGGATCCAGCGGTTCTCAGACCTGGGAGGCTAGAGAGGCTTGTCTACGTTGGACCACCTGACCTCAACACTAGGTTCGAGATACTCAAAGTCCTGACGAGGGAGATGCCTCTCTCAGACGATGTGGATCTCTGGAAGATAGCACTGGCAACGGAGAGATTCAGTGGAGCCGACCTCGCAGCTCTTGTGAGGGAAGCTGCAATGGCTGCCCTGAGGGAGGACATCGATGTGGAGAGGGTGGAGATGAGACACTTCGAGCAGGCTCTCACCAAGGTGAAGCCCAGCCTCACTGACGATATGCTCAAGTACTACGAGGAGGTCAAGAAGACCCTAAGGGCAGCCACCACTCCAGAGGAGAGGAGGGAGGAGTCCTACGTCTACTGATACTGACCGTGGCCCCTACTCATCTCTCCTTTTTCCTCGACCATTCTCTCAGGAGCGATGGGGTCAGGTACCCCTTCCCCTCACCTTCCTTGAGTGAGTCCCACTCACTAAGTATCTTGATGGCCTCATTCGCCACCCTTATCGCCTCCTCCTCGCCTCTCACGTCGAACTCGTTCCTGTTCCTCTGGGCGAAGACGGCGTGGACAGCTCCGGCCCTGAGACCGAAGAGGGAGGCTAGGACGAAGAGGGCTGAGGACTCCATCTCGAAGTTGAGGACCCTAGCGGCTCTGAGATCTCCTATCAGGTTCTTATGCCAGCTTTGCTCATACCCGTTGAAACCATGCCTCCCTTGGCCCGTGTAGAAGCTGTCCGTCGTGGCCGTGATACCCACATGGTACCTGTACCCCAAGGAATCGGCCGCCTCTATCAGGGCCAGGAGGACCTCGTAGCTGGCGTGAGCCGGGTAGCCCTTCAGCACGTACTGATCGCTTGTTCCCTCCATTCTAACGGCAGCCGATGTGATCACCAGATCCCCAAGCTCTATCTCGGGCTGTATTGCACCTGTACTCCCTACCCTTATGAAGGTGTCCACTCCCACCCTAGCCAGCTCCTCCACCGCTATAGCCGTGGCCGGGGCTCCTATGCCCGTCGATATCGCCAGCAGCCTCACACCCTTGTAGGCCCCCCTGTGGACCACGTACTGCCTGTGCCTAGCTACCTCCTCGAACCAGTCCCACTGCCTCGATATCTTGGGGACCCTATCCGGATCGCCCGGGAGTAACGCGTACCTCTCAGCCTCCTCCCCAGATATCTGGATGTGATACTGCTTACCACCCTCCATCTCGGGATGCTCGGCGCTCTTGAATCTCATGGCGCGTGTATAGGTGGGGAGAGATAATAACGGTGTCGATGCTCAGCGCCGAATGAGTATACCTTTTTAATTGGACCTACTTAGCGATGGGCAGGTGGTCCCTTGGAACTAGAGTAGCCTACGTTTCCGATATCAACTCCTCGGTTAGGGGAGCGCTGAGGCTCCCCGATAGAGCGAGGGTTTTTGATACCACTTTGAGGGACGGTGAGCAGACACCTGGGGTCTCACTCACGCCGGAGGAGAAGATAGAGATTGCAATGACCTTGGACGAGCTGGGCGTGGATGTGATAGAGGCGGGCTTCCCAATCACCTCCAAGGGAGAGACCCAGTCCGTCAGGGAGATAGCGAAGGCTGTCAAGGAGATAGAGGGCAGCACCAAGGCCGAGATCTGCGCGCTGGCTAGGTCAACTCCCAAGGATATAGACATAGCCGTGGATGCGGGCGTCGACTCGGTCCATATCTTCATAGCCACCTCCCCCCTGCACAGGGAGTACAAACTTAGAATGAGCAAGGAGGAGGTGCTAGAGAGGGCCGTCCGAGCAGTGGAGTACGCGAAGTCAAGGGGCGTAAAGGTAGAGTTCTCCGCGGAGGACGCGACTAGGACGGAGGTGGACTTCCTAATCGAGGTGTTCAAGGCCGTGGAGGAGGCTGGGGCCGACAGGGTCGACATACCCGATACCGTAGGAGTGATGTCGCCTCCGGCCATGAGGGCCTTGGTCGGGAGGGTTGTTGACGAGCTCGGCATACCTGTGAGCGTCCACTGCCACAACGACTTCGGGCTGGCGGTGGCCAATTCCTTGGCTGGGGTGGAGGCGGGCGCCCAGCAGGCGCATGTAACCATTAACGGGATAGGGGAGAGGGCCGGAAACGCCTCTCTAGAGCAGTTCGTCACGGCCCTGAAGTTCCTCTATGGGGTGGAGACTGGTGTGGACCTATCGAAGCTCAGATCCGTATCGGAGCTTGTGGAGAAGTTCACTGGCATACAGGTGCCTCCAAACGCCCCCATCATAGGGGACAACGCTTTCTCCCACGAGTCAGGCATACACGTGCACGGGGTTCTCGGCCATCCTGGGACCTACGAGCCGCTCAGCCCGGAGGTCGTGGGGATGAGGAGGCGCATCGTGCTGGGGAAGCACACGGGGAGGCATGCAGTGGAACAGGCAGTCAAGCAGCTCGGCTATGATGTGAGCAAGGAAGAACTGGACCTTATAGTCCAGAGGGTGAAGGAGCTAGGGGATAAGGGCGTCAAGGTGACCGAGAGAAGGTTCTCCAAGATAGTTGCTGAGGTCGTAGGTGGGAGGCCCGGCGCCAGGCTGATGGAGGTGCCCGAGTGGACCGTGGTCACAGGGAGCAGCATAACTCCCTCCGCTTGGGTGAGGGTCAGGCTCAGGGGTGAGGAGAGGAGGAGCGCCGGCTGGGGCGTGGGTCCCGTCGATGCCATAGCCAACGCCCTCAAGTCCATAGAGGGGATGCCCGAGTTCAGGCTGATTAGGTTCAAGCTCAACGCTGTCAGCAGGGGAACTGAAGCTGTGGGCGAGGTCTACGTCAGGGTGGAATCGAACGGAGTGGCGGCCGAGGGATTCGGGCTCAGCGATGATATAGTTGATGCCAGCATAGAGGCGCTGGTCGATGCCCTGAACAAGGTGATGACCCTTGAAAACGGCAATTGAGAAGATACTGGCGAGGGCCTCGGGTAAGGACGTGAGTGCGGGCGACATAGTAGAGGCTGAGATTGATGTCTACATGACCCATGATCCCATGGGTGCGCTGGTCGAGGACGCGTTGAACGAGATAGGTGTCGAGGTGAAGTATCCAGAGAGGGTGGTGGCCATACAGGACCACTTCGTGCCGGCGAAGGACATAGAGTCTGCGGTGCTGAGCATGAGGTTGAGGGAGTTTCACAGGAGGTTCAACTTCGGCGCGTACTACGAGGTGGGGAGAGGAGGGATATGCCACATCGTCATGCCGGAGGAAGGACATGTCGTTCCAGGCGACGTGGTAGTGGGCACCGACTCTCACACCCCCACATCGGGAGCTTTAGGGGCGTTTGCGGTCGGGATAGGAGCGACGGAGATGGCTGCAGCAATGGCCCTCGGCAGGCTCTGGTTCAAGGTGCCCCCTACCATCCTGATAAGGGGCGAGGGATCCTTCCCCCCTCTCGTGCACGCCAAGGACCTTATCCTTGAGGTGATATCGATGATAGGAACCGATGGGGCCATATACAAAGTGCTGGAGTTCGATGGGCCAGCTGTGAGGGAGCTGGAGATGGACGAGAGGTTCGTGCTCACCAACATGTCGGTCGAGGCCGGCGCGAAGACGGGATTCATCTCCCCGGACGAGGTCACCTTCCGCTACCTAGAGGGAAGGACTTCAAAGCCGCCCAGACCAGAGTACTCCGATAAAGGGAGCTTCGAGGACGAGCTTATCTTCGATGTGAGTTCCCTAGAACCCTTGGTGGCCGCTCCTCACTCTCCTGCGAATGTGAGGGCGGCAGGGGAGGTTGATGAGGAGATAGACCAGGCCTTCATAGGCTCTTGCACTGGGGGAAGGCTAAGCGATTTGAAGGCGGCCGTCAGAATCCTGAGGGGCAGAAGGGTGAGCGAGAGGGTCAGGCTGATCGTGATACCGGGGAGTCAGAGGGTGTACAGGGAGGCGTTGAGAATTGGGCTCATAGACGCTTTGGTCGAGAGCGGGGCAGCGATAGGACCTCCGAGCTGCGGTCCCTGCCTAGGCGCCCATCTGGGCGTGCTAGGGCCAAACGAGGTTGGTATCTCCTCATCCAACAGGAACTTCAGGGGCAGGATGGGACACCCCGATTCGCGCGTCTACCTAGCTAGCCCAAGCACAGTCGCTGCCAGCGCCCTTACCGGGCGAGTGACCGACCCGAGGGAGGTGGTTTCTTGATAAGGGGTAGAGTGATCAAGTATGGCGACGATGTCGATACGGATGTGATAATCCCTGCCCGCTACCTGAAGCATGGGGCGGATCCCGAGGTACTCAGGAAGCACGCGATGGAGGATCTGGATCCGGAGTTCGGGGAGAAGGTGAAGGAGAGGAAAATCATCGTGGCAGGGAGGAATTTCGGCTACGGCTCGAGCAGGGAGCAGGCTCCTCTAGCCCTCAAGTACGCCGGTGTCAAGATCGTGCTAGCGGAGAGCTTCGCTAGGATCTTCTTCAGGAACGCGATCAACGTGGGGTTGCCGGTAATGGAGGTCCCGGGCATAAGTGAGGTTGTGGAGGACGGCGATGAGGTGGAGGTCGACCTCAGATCGGGAGTGGTGAAGGTTACGGGTAAGGGAGAGCTCAAGGGCACGAGGATGCCGGACTCCCTTATGGAGATACTGGAGGCCGGAGGCCTAGTTCCCTACTTGAGGAGGAGATTCCATGCCAAGGATAGCTCTGATACCGGGTGATGGAATAGGTCCCGAGATAATGGAGGCAGTGACCCCAGTTCTAGAGACGCTAGCGGATAAACACGGGATACCCTTGCATATGGAGGTTTACGAAGCAGGGGATGAGACTAAGAGGAGGAGGGGGGTTGCCCTCCCGGAGGACACGTTCGAGGGAGTTCGCAAGGCCGATGCGACGCTGATGGTGGCTGTTGGTGAGACGGCGAGGGAGGTTATCCTACCGATCAGACAAGAGCTAGACCTATACGTGAATTTGAGGCCGGCCAAGTCCTATCCGGTACCTAACGCCGTTCAGGACTTCGATGTCACAATAGTGAGGGAGAACACCGAGGGGCTGTACGTCAGGGCAGGCTGGACTAACGGGGAGACGGCTGTGGATCTGAGAGTAGTTACTAGGAGAGGGAGTGAACGTATCTGCAAGTATGGGTATAGGTACGCAAGAGAGGCGGAGAAGGAGAGGGTCTACGTGGTTCACAAGGCCAACGTCCTCCTAGGCTGCAGGCTTTTCAGAGAAGTGTGCTCCTCCGTAGCGGCGGAGGAGGGATTCGAGTACAGGGAGATGTACGTGGATGCCGCGGCGATGAGACTTGCCATGGACAGACCCTTCGATATCATAATAACTACCAACATGTTCGGCGATATCTTAGCTGACCTTGCAGCAGCTTACATTGGTGGGTTGGGCATGTACCCCAGCGGGAACATAGGGGACGAGAACGCTGTATTCGAGCCAGTTCACGGGACAGCCCCTGACATAGCTGGCAGGGGAGTAGCTAATCCGATGGCTACCCTACTCTCTGCAGCGATGATGTTCAAATGGCTTGGGTACAGGGAGGTAGGTGAGGACCTAGAGAGGGCTGTGTGGAGAGCATGCGAACTCGGATACACTACTCCAGATGTCGGAGGAAAGATGAAAACTTGGGAAGTCTGTGCTAGCGTGAGAGATCTCGTATCTAGGTGATCGATCCCTTAGACCTTAAATGAAGCTGTTAATGCGGTCTCAAAGTTAGTGGGAGACCTATTGCCTAAGAAGAGGAATCTTACTGAATTTCAGCTTAATGGAAGCGCCCAACTTTACCACTGAGGCATCAGGTAACATCAGCGAGGGTCGTCAAGTTTCTCTCCGAAATTCAGCGCGCCAGACAGAGGGAGGAGGGTCTACGTCCCCAACAAGGCCAGCGCTCTCTGAGGAGGACATCGCTTTCCTAGTCGAGAAGCGAGCTCACTGCACAGTTTCACCGAGAAGACCAACTTGTATTTCTCCTAGAGCATCTGGCACCTTCAGGAGAGTCTCCTTGCTCATTCCGGTCTCATCAGCCAGCTTGATCAGGCTGGCCACAGCGTCCTATGGAAGGCCCAAGGGGTCCGAGCTTGAATACATCATCAGCATCAAACAAAGTTGAAGCGGAATCCCGTTACCTATTAACACATTATTTTTTGTTTTTTGGATGTGTTGGGGATTATGTTAGAACGGCCTAATTGATCAAGAGAATTTCCTTGAGATCATCAATCCCACTGAGTGCCTTGTGGACCTCATCTCATTCCCAAGATATGGCAGAGCGATTATATCTAGCCCCTCCTAGATATCGTGGATGAGCGTTGAGAAAATTGTAATTGAATTGAGAAGGGTTCTCTCAGTAGAGGATAACGTCATTTACGCCATACTCTTCGGATCAGCCGTGGGGGGAAGGTTGAGGGAGGATAGTGATGTGGATGTCGCCATCAAATTCTTCGTGAGGCCCGAACCCTTGGAGCTAGGAAGGCTCTCCTCCCTAATGGAATCCGCCGTAGGGAGACCCATCCACATAGTTGATGTGGGTACGGCTCCGCCCCCCGAGGTATGAGATCTTCAGGACTGGCATCACAATCCTGGTGAGAGATGAGACTCTCATGGCTGAGGATAAGGCAAGGGCCATAATGGAGTACTTGGACTTCAAGCCCTATTACGAGAGAATGGTTAAAGGCATGATGAGGGCGATAACGAATGCCTAGTCCCGGGCTTGTGGGGAGGATTAGCAGGTTCAGGACGGCTGTGTCCAAGCTGAAGATCATCAGATCGATGGGTAGAGAGGGTTACTTCAGCAATCCCTTCGTATGGACTCAGCCGAGAGGGACTTCCAAGTGGCCATCGAGGCCATACTTGACGTAGGGAGCTTCATAATCGCTAAGAAGGGAGGTCCAGTTCCCTCGAAGTACAGGGAGATAGGGCCACTCTTAGTTAATATGGGAGTCCTCGACAGGGCAGATGGAGAGATGGTATCTTCTCTAGCGGGATTGAGGAATCCCCTCGTTCACTCATATTCCGAGGTGAATCACGAGATCCTGCTATCGCTACTCGGCCAAGTGGAGGAGCTAGAGCGGATAATGTCCGTAATACTGGGCTAGATGGAGAAAGAAGGGATGGATCCCTGAGATAGAGGGGGCCTAATCAGCTCAGGCGCGCGATTTCAGGACCTCAGCTGCTCGCCAGCTAACTTTTTCCCATTTCCGAATCCACTTACTAGGATGAGATGCGCCTTCCTAGACCTAGACCATACCGTGATAAAGACCGGATATAGAGAGTACCTCATAGGTAGACCTGCTCGCTTACTCTCTAGGAGGCTAGGTGTTCCGGGTGATGAGGCTATTCTCGCTCTGAGAGAAAAAGTGAGGGAGATCATGAGGGAGAAGATCCTGAATGGAGATTATCTGCATGCCTTCGACTGGGATGTCGTAATCCCTGAAGCACTAAGGCGACTGGGTTTGAGGACGAGTGAGTTCGACGCCCTGTCACTCCTGCTGGAGGCCGTGAGGAGTGGTGCTACTAGCGTTTATCCCGATTCTGTGGAAGCTATCCAAGAGCTCAGACGGGATCACAAGGTCTGCCTAATGACCGGCGGTCTTTCCAAGTACCAAGAAGCCATCCTGAGTGAGCTGGGGATTAGAAATATGTTTGACGCTGTCTTGACCACAGATAGGCTTGGGGTCCTCAAAGTAAGGCCCGAGGCGTTCACTAAAGCCATGGAGATATGCGGCTGCTCTGCCGCATTTCACACCGGGGATTCCCCAAGTCACGATGTGGCTGGAGCTAAAGGCGCTGGCCTAGCTGCGTTCCTGATGGTTAGGGAACTGAACCATCTGAGGGAAGTAGATCCATTCAAGAGGGTAGATCTACTTCTGAAAAGCGGATACCTCAGAGATTTAATGAAGAAAGATATCCTGTATGGATTCATCCCTGAGGAAATGATGATACCCGATGCTGTGGTGGTTGAGCTGAGGGAGGTCGTTTCCCTGAGCAGAAGACTGTAAACTTTCCTAATTTAGCGGTCTGATTACTGATGAAGTGATTACCGATTCACGATGTCCCTAGGATCTACTCTCTTGATCCCAGGTATCTTATCGTAAGCTCTATCAGTAGAGATTAGGGGTTCGCCCTCCCTTAGAGCTAGGGCAGCGTAGTAAGCGTCGAAAATAGAGGAAAGACCATACTGCCTCATCAAGGAGATAGCCGCTAGATCGTCCTCCCAAGTGGTCTCCACAAACCTCAAGTTCTCAATAAGGGTGAGATGGGTTAACCGCTCCAAGATCTCATCCAAAGCCACCCCCTCTTCTAAGGAGACGTAGTAGATCTCATGAAGCACCTCCCTAGATGCCTTGACTTCCCCTAATTCGCCGCCTATAATCATCTTGATCAGCCTGCGGGCCACTGGTTTCAGCCAGTCCTCTCTCTTCACGTAGGCGTATAGTACATCAGTTTCAACTATCATGGCAATCACCAAGAGTTGAGGTATAGATAGGAGAGGTCACAGCTGCTTCCTCCTCTTGGCCCTCTTAACCGCATCCTCTCTAGCTAGCCTTTCAGCCTCCGCTTTTAACTCCCTCCTATCCCTATCTGTGTCAAGCCACCCCTCTGCGTATTTCTCAGGCTCCCCTCTCAGGGGGATTAGGACTAAGTGGGTGCCCACTGGTATTATTACCACCCTCTTGACTCCCTCTCTCAACCTCTTCGGAAGCGTTATCCTGCCCCTCTCGTCTACACCCACAACCGACATTTTACCCCACCATATATAGTTTATACCCACCTAATAAACTAGTCCTCTGATTTTAAGTAAGGACTTCACGAAGGACCTATGCGCCTGGTCAGGTTCGTCCACGGCAGGACCATGGACTACGGTGTGGAGCAGGATGGTGAAATAGCCCCCTCTAACGTCATCTCTGAGAAGATAGGGAGGGAATTACCTCCAAGTCTGGAGGCATTAATAAACCTCCCCCTCATAGATGAGGTGCTTAAACTTGAGGATAAGACACTGGATCGAACCATACCTCTGGAAGAGGTGAAGCTCCTCAGGCCCCTCACTTCTCCGCCCAAGATAATCTGTCTGGGAAAGAATTATGCCGAGCATGCGGCTGAAACTGGTTTCGAACCTCCAAAGGAGCCCGTTATCTTCATGAAGGCCCGCACATCCCTAAACGGCCCCTACGACGATGTGATAGTACCTGACGACTACGTTAGGGAGGTGGATTATGAAGGGGAGATAGCCTTCGTCATGAAGAAGGGTGGACGCAGACTCAACGAGGGGGAGGCTAGGGAGTCCATTCTGGGTTACATGGTATTCAACGACGTCACGGCCAGGGATCTTCAGAGGAGGGATGGTCAGTGGGTCAGGGGTAAGAGTATCGATACATTTGCCCCAATAGGCCCTTGGATAGACGTTTCAGTGGACTTCGAGGAGCTAGGGGTGACCACATGGGTTAACGGGGAGAGGAGGCAGCATGCCAGCTCGAGTCAGATGATATTCAAACCTTGGGATATAATTACCATACTGAGCACTGGGATGACCCTAGAGCCAGGGGACATCATAGCCACTGGAACTCCTTCAGGAGTGGGTGGCTTCTCCAATCCTCCAAGACTCCTCAAACATGGCGATATCGTGGAGATAGAGGTATGGCGAGTTGGTAGGACAAGAAACCGCATAGTCTACGAGAGCATGAAAAAGTGAGATGGATCTCATCTTCCTCACATTCCTCGCTGCTCCGTGGAGCTGGTGACGGCACCTAAGGCTATGCTCGAGCTGACTCTGGGAGAGAAAGTCCAGACAAGCTGATAGACATCATGTATAGTGTTTGCTGAAGTCACGCTAGCAGCCAGTGCTTTCAGCCCACCAGTTCCTGCTTAGGGGAGGGGATTGATATAGCCCTTTTGGAGAGAGTCCTTAGAGCAGCTCTAGCCTTACATGGCCATCTGGAATAGGGCATACTTTAAGGAACATAGGTCCCAGCGCCCTTCATGAGGGCTATGAGGGACGGTAGGCTGTCCTCTATGGCACGTGACCGAGCTGGTAGGACCCTTAGGGGGTTAATAGGAGCCTGCTCAGTGATACTTATCAGGAGCCTCATCTCCCTTCATTACGAGGTTAGCCACGGACGTCACGATATTCATCGTGAATGATGAGATGATACCTGAGAACTGCAGGAAATAGCGTGAGAGAAGATGGCCATGGGAGTGGTTGCCGAATTCGTTATCATGAATTATTTTAGGCAATGTTTTCGCCTAATGCAGATGGTACCTTCGATTATCAACATGAGAAAATCCGATTACTTTTATTCAGCGGTGTATAAATTTTGTTACATATAAAGCACTTTATTTCATAATAAGTCGACATATCTACATAAATGATCCTGAATTTAGATGGTTAATACGTCTAACCAATAGTTTTAAATCCAAAAAAGTTAGGCTTCTCGAAGGGGATCTAGATGGACCCCTTCGGCTTGATACAGCAGTGGTTTTCCGGTTACCCAGCTGGCTGGGAAAGACTGCTCTCAATGATAGGCATAGAGGTTCACTGGTTCATCCTGCAGTACGTGTTAGGCTTGTCTTTTTTAGCAGTGGTCACTGAAGCTATATGGCTCAGGACCCGTAATGATGATTGGAAGAGGCTCTCAAGGACCTTAGCAAAGGCCTTCGTGGCGGTCTTCGCGGTAGGGGCCGCCACGGGAACCGCCTCAGAGTTCGGCCTCGTCCTGCTATGGCCTAACTTGACGGAGGCAGCGGGTAGGTACATATACTTCCCGCTGTACATGGAGATATTCGCGTTCCTCATGGAGGGGATCTTCATATACATGTACTTCTATGCGGAGGACAAGGTATCCCCGAGGACGCACCTCATCATAGGTATTCTGGCCTTCGTGGGTGCATGGTACTCGGGAGCCATGATACTCAGCGTCAACTCTTTCATGCAAGCTCCAGTCAACGTGATAGCCCACTACGACCCGCTAGCAGGTCCTTCCAGCTGGGCACCTCCGGATGTTCTCCTTTTCGTGCCAGCCCAGATAGCCCAAGCCCTAGATGTGAATAAGCTGGCAGCGGTGGGTGCCAAAGTCATCAGTGCCACTCCAGAGCAGGTAACCGTTACTCTCCCCTCAGGCTTGGTCAGGGTGCTCATGAGGGAGGCCTTCGCCGGTAAGACGATAGGTGAGAGCACACTCGCGGCCGTCATCAAGCCCGAAGCCCTGCAGTCCCTCTCATCCGTGCCCCTAAAGACGGTGATCGATGCCATAGTGGCGAACACGGTAAAGAATGCCGGAATATTCATGATAACCTTCCTCTCCAAGGGATACCTAGCCACGTACATCCATGCCTTGGGCGCTGCCCTCACCGTGTCAGCATTCACCCTTCTTGGCGGCTACGCTCTGAGGCTTCTCAGGACATCCAAGGACGACAGAGACAGGAGATACTTCCTGAGGGCCATGAAGTTCGCCGCCGTGGTGGCCTTGATCCTGATAGCCATTCAGGGAACCGGGTCTGGCCACGCCATGGGCGCTGCCGTGGCCAAGTATAACCCGGAGAAGTTCGCGGCCATGGAGGCCACCACCACCCAGATAACCAGCCTACCCAGCATGCTAGGCATGAAGCAATTGGTGGAGCAGTTCATGCCCCTGCTGGCATACGGAGACCCCAATGCGAAGCTTCCGTCCTATGATGTAATCGCCGCCGAGTACAGACCGCCCCTGATAATCCACTACCTGTACTATACGAAAATAGGACTGGGCGTCCTCTTAGGGTTGATAGGTCTGCTAGCCGTCTTCTACGCGTTTAGAAAGGAGGAATGGCCCTCATGGGTCCTCTGGATAGCTGTGATATCTCCTGCCATCGCGCAGATCACTAGCTTCCTCGGATGGGGGGTCAGGGAGATGGGAAGAAAGCCGTGGGCCATCTACGGGATAATGGATGTTCAGACAGAGCTCACGATCAATCCCCCGCCTGCCTGGCACCTGATGGGAGTAGCCCTCTACCTATCGCTAATACTCGTTGTGCTAGTGCTGGCCGTGTACTGGTTCCTGTGGAGGAGGTGATGGGTAATGCAGGCTCCCCTGCCGATATCCGCCCTCCTGTCCCTATCATTCGGTGTGCACATAGTCCTCGTCAATCTGGACATGGCCATAGCCACGTTCATCCCTCTAATGGAGTGGCTCGCAAGGAAGAAGGACGACGACTTCCTAATGGAGAGAGCTAAGGTCCTGATGAGGTACTACGCGAGTACCTATGCCATTGCAGGGGTCTTCGGCACGGCCTTCACCGTCATGCTGCTGAGCTTCTACCCGCAATTCATAGGGCTGGCGGGTCACCTCACTTGGGTTCCCTTCGGACTCGCTATCCTGATGATAGCCTTGAGGTTCCTGACCATAGTGCTCTACTGGTACCTCTGGGACAGGTCATCGCAGCAGATACATCTGGCCGTCGGGGGCCTGATGGCCCTCTCCGGGTACCTTATACCCTTCGGCTTCCGCGCCGTGTTCGCCTTCCTCAATGTCCCTTCTGGGCTTCACTTGGAGCCCAAACCCTACCTTGATGTCGTTGAGGCTCTGATGAATCCGACGTTTCTCCCACTGTACCTGAAGAGCGTTTTCGGGGCCCTAGCTGCTGGCTCTCTCATGATGGTAACTGTGTACGTCATCAGGTACGAGGCCTCCGAGAGCTCCCTTAAGGAGAGATATCTAGAGTTGGTGAGCAGGTTCGCCAATTACGGCTTCGCTTCCCTGGCTCTGATGATGTTCTTCGGTGCGTGGTACTCGGTGAGCCTCATAACAACCCCATACAAGTTCTACAATGTATTCGGTTTTCTGATAGGTAAGCCCGGTGAGAGGGACTTCGGCTGGCTCTTCATAGTGAAGATGATCTTGGTACTGGTGCAGTTCATCGTCCTTTACCAAGTCTTCAGGCCCAAGGAGCTCACGGAAACACAGATCAGCTGGGCGAAGATCGGAGGTCCCGTGGCCCTAACGACGGTGCTCGTGGGTGAGATGCTCAACATGCATAGCCAGCTTCCCTATTTCGTGGCTCAGCCAGAGATAGTAAGCTCTCTACCGGAGATCTTCAGGAAGGCCTTACTCACAACTAATGTCAACACCCTAGCTAATCTTCCAGAGCTGTACGCGATCACGGCGGCCTCCCTAATACCTCTGCTGGCGGCGGTGGCGGCTCTGTTCTACTTGCTCCTTAGAGAGAAATAATTTCTACTATCTGTCTTTTTCCGTTATATTATTTTTATTTCTCTACCGTTAGCGCCAAAAAGTGGTTAAATTTTATATCACATCATATCTCAACTCCGAACGCGGCCCTAGCCATCCACCCAACAGCGAACGAGATTAGGGCTACACCCAAGCTTATGGCCAGCATTTCCAAGAACATCCTCTTGAAAGATTGGTCCTTCACGACAGATACGAAGAACGAGAATATCCCGATTATCACTATCGCTATGCTGAGCATCGAAGTCAATGCTACGTAGGGATCGGGAAGAGCAAGAAAGGGAGACACCATCAGAGCAACGGTGATTATGTAAGCGGCTCCTGTGTAGAGGGCTCCCTTGATCGGATTTCCGGCCCTCTCCGACCTCCTAGATAGGTACTCGGAGGCCGCCATGGATAGGCTGGCTGCCACTCCCATGACAAGACCCGCGATGCCTATGAGTTTTGCGTTCTGCAATGCGAAAGTGAGGCCAGCAAGGGCCCCGGTAAGCTCAACCAGTGCATCGTTGAGGCCTAGAACCATGGATCCCACGTATTCTACCCTTTCTTCCTTCAGGAGCTGTATCAGCTGGTTTTCATGATCTTCCTCCTCTTGGAGAAGAGTTGCTGCCTCTGGAATTTCATCTATTATCTTTTCGTATCCTTCCTGAGCCAATTCTTCTCCCCTCTCCATAAGCTTTATCGCGAAGGTGACGCCAAATATCTTGGCCACCAACGAGTAAAGGAGGACTTTCTTAGCGTTAGGCTCCGCATCCCTGCCTGTGTACTTCCTCAAGATTGAGTAGTGCCTGAGCTCGTCCCTAGCTATCCTCTCCAGAACCTTCCTGTTCTCTTCATCCGCCCTTTGGGCCAAACTCAGGTAAACGTTGTATTCTGTTATCTCGTTCCTCTGAAATTCGAGCAGAACCTCTAAGGTTTCCGGCTTGAGACCATTCATGGTGATCCCTTTGATATACGGGGTCGAAGATTTAAGGGATAGCGATCTCCTGTAACTGCAAACTCCATGAGGGTGAGATTTTGGGGAGGAAATTATCGGTCTGGGAAGCAACTTCCATAGCGGTTGGTATAATAATAGGGGCCAGCATATTCTCTATCCTAGGAGTTGGCGCTGAGATAGCGGGTAAAAACCTTCCCCTAGCATTCATCCTATCCTCGCTGGCGGCCTACTTGGTGGCATACAACTACGCCAAGCTGGGCTCGAAATTCATATCGAATGCTGGCCCGATAGAGTTCATCCTTCGGGGCATGGGAGATAATGAGATTACTGGGACTCTTGCCTTCCTCATGTGGATGAGTTACGTCGTCTCACTATCCCTGTTCGCAAATGCTTTTGCAGGTTATTTTCTCGCCCTGATCAAGGTCCAGCATCAATTCCTCTTCGGATTAGTTGAAGTTGTCGTTATATCGGTCTTCATGGTCCTAAATTTCTTCGGATCCAAGGCGGTAGGGAGGGCCGAGTCCCTCATTGTCTTAGGCAAACTCATCGTTCTTGGGGTATTTGTCTTAGGAGGATTGTGGACCATTAATCCGGATTATGTAGCACCACAGCTCGATCCCGAGCATGTCATGGGAGCCGTGTACGCCGCCACTATATTCTTCCTGAGCTACACTGGTTTTGGATTGATAACTAACGCGTCCGAGGACATAGAGGATCCTGAGAAGAACGTCTCCCGAGCTATATACTTGAGCCTCCTGATAGTAACCTTGGTTTACGTGTCCATAGCGGTGGTTGCTGTAGGGAACTTGCCGGTGGAAGAGTTGGTCAAGGCTAAGGAGTACGCGCTTGCTGAGGCCGCCAGACCGTTCTTGGGTAACCTAGGTTTCACATTTATATCGGTGGGCGCCCTCTTTTCTACCTCATCGGCCATAAATGCTACTCTGTACGGGGGCGCGAACATAGCCTACGCGTTGGCCGTGAAAGGTGAGTTACCCCCCGTGTTTGAGAGGAAGTCTTGGTTCTCCGCTCCCGAGGGTCTCTACATAACGGCCGGATTGGGGATTATCTTCGCGTTGCTCTTCAACATAGAGGGGATTGCAGCTATCTGCAGTGCGACCTTCCTCCTAGTATATGTGTTCGCTATACTTTCTCACCTGAGGCTGATCGATGAGACAAAAGCGAGTAGATCCCTCGTAGCCTTCAGCCTAGTCGTGGTCCTAGCTATATTTTCCCTCCTAATGTATTATCAGTGGCAAACAGACCAGCGAGTTTTCTACACGATCTGGATTAATGTCCTAGCCTTTGCATCCATTGAGCTAGCGTACAGGAGGCTGACCAAGAGAAGATTCCTCACTAGGCAGCAGACTATGAGTAAGTATGGGATGGAATGAGGCCGGAGGTCCATTCACCTTAAAAAAGAGTATTTAAGGTAGTTACACGAACATCACGACAGCATCCTCCATGGCCATGTTCATGAAAGTCGTCGCACCGACTACATCATCCACCTCATCTATCAGGTCTTCCCTCTTCAGGCCGAACATCTCCATTGTAGTTGAGCAGGCGTAGAACTTCACTCCTAAGTCCTTGCATTCCTTTATCATATCCCTTATGGTGAGCATGTTGAGCTCCTTTATCTTTTTCTTCACCATGTTAGTTGCCATCGCAGTCATTCCTGGGAGTATGGCTAGTATGTTCGGCATTCCCATCGATGGATTTCCTACCGGGGTCACCTTGAGATTATCAACCCTGTCTTTCCTTATTATGTCAAAGCCCCAGAATGTGAAGAAGAGACCAACCTCCAAGCCCATGGCCGCCCCGATCTGAGCCAATATAAGGGGAGGATAGGCCATGTCTAAGGTCCCCTTACTGACCACGATCATAAGTCTCTTGACCAAGTATATCACCTAGAGAGCTGATCATATGATTTGAATAACAGATATAGCACAAGCGTCTAGGAATCCTAGAACTCCCTCGTCAGTAACCCATTTAAGTAATTAAGTAATAGTAAGGATCGAATGAGTCTAGATAGGTCGAGGAGAGGAAATCATATCGGAAAAGTGCTTGAGGAGGTCTTGGGCCCGTCCTCCAGTCATCTGTTGAGGAGCGCCTGTTCCTCGCTGATGAGTCTGGTGGAGACCTCCACCCCAGAAGGGGGTCTCCTAGTCTATATGTTCGGACTGAGACTCGGTGAGAGAGTTGGAGAAGCGGTAAAAAAGGCCGATCCATCGATCAGCCCGTGGATCTCCCTTGAGGAGGTGAATTCTTATCTGAACATGGCTGAGAGGATTGATGTACTGGATATCGGGCCAGAAGGTGCGCTCCTCAGGGTTAAGGGGGCCGAGGAGGTCAGGAAACAAGGGGGGATGGGCGGGTGCAACTTCCTCAGGGGATTCGTAGCGGGGTTCTTCTCCACCCTCACGGGTCAGCTGGTGCTCGTTGAGGAGTCCGGGTGCTGCGAATTGAAGGAGTGCCAGCTCAAGGTAATCATATCGCCGCATCGTGGAGTCGCATCGAGCAGTGCGAGAAGGGCCATAATAGAGTACCTGAGGGTTAACCCCGGTGCTTACCTGAGGCAGATGTCTAGGGATCTAGGAATGAGTTTAGGAAGCCTGAGGTGGCACCTCAATGTCCTAGAGAGGAGCGGCCTCGTCTGGGAGAGGAGGAAGGGAAATATGATCGAGTTCTACTTATCCGATGTTCTCTGATTCCATTCATGGAAATTTGAGCACCTTTCCCACGGCCAGTTGTGCGAAACCCCTTCCATATTCCCTCCTGAACGCGCACTCAGCTGCCAGTCCTGTGCAGTGACCGGTAATTACCTGCTCCACGCCCAATTCTTGAAGGGCCTTAACAGTCGCCTCAATCCTCTCTTCCGAAGCACTGACGAGATGGAAGCCTCCTATCACCGTCCGCACTGGATTGGCTATCTCGGATGCTCTCCTCACTATGTTCACCACTCCCGCGTGGGAACATCCGGTTAGCACTACGGATCCTCCTCTCAACCTTACAATGAGGGACACGTCATCCATTATGGGATCCCTAACCAATCTTCCATTCTCATCCACCGTGTAGGTCTCTATGGTCATCTCCCTCTCTACCTCAGAGATTCTGGGGACTTCTCCAGTCGTCATAACTCCGGATATCACCTCTATAGGGTCACGAGTCAAGAGGAACCTCGCGCCTAAGCCCTTGAGCTCCTCTCTAGTGAAGGGTATACCTATCTCCCTCAGGGGAAGGACGAAGTTCGGTCTGAAGAGATCCGGATGCGAAATTATCGTGATCTCCCTTTTCAGATCGGTCAGGAGTCCCTTCAGACCTCCCGTGTGGTCATAGTGCCTGTGTGAAAGCACCACCGTCTTAACCCTTGATAGATCCTCGCCCAGTAACCTGAGGTTGTGCTCGATAGGCTCCCAGCTGTTTCCAGTATCGAAAAGGATCTCGTGAACCTGCCCACCGGAATGAACCTTTAACAGGAAAGATATGCCATGTTGAGCCCAGAACATGCCTGAAGCATGCTCTTCTGCCAGCACGTAAACTTCAAGTCTATCAACAGTTCCTTCAGATGATCCTGACATAGAGTAGAGGAGAAGGTGAAAAATATACGCTTATCACCACTGGAAGTCATCCCACGGGACGTCCTGGTTCTCACAGGCCTTCCCGTTGAATATTATCTCAAGTATCTCCCCAGCTGATCTAGCGAACGCCTCCACGTCCCCGGTCTCGTCTTCCCTGATGGCCAAGACCACCACATCACATCCGTTCTCGTCTTCCAAGGAGACATAGCATTCCTTATCCATGACCTCGCTTAGCTCTGGCTCCTCATCCTCCAGCTCTATCCTCTCTATTCTAGCGTACCACCTACCGCACTCGTATATTATCGCATTCACCCCCAAGAACTTGGCTAGGGGAGTGAGGTTCTCCATTATCACCCTCCTGAGCTCCTCAGGACCCAGCTCGAGGAACTCATAGGGATCCTCCTTTATCCTCTGGGAGAAGCGATCCCAGTTAAGCCCTATTTGCTCCACTTCGTCCATTTGCCCTCAGCTCCCCCTCAGGGTGGAGAGTAATAAGCGTTTTGTTTTTTAGGCATGAGTCCATCTGAGGGCGCTTCTGGAAGCCACAAGAGTCTAGGTACCCCGGCACTTCAACATAATGGTGCCTGCTGTCGGTCTAGGCGCCTGACAGTTCAGCGACTCTTGGGGCCCTTGAGGAGTTTGGGGGATGGGAGATGAGAGGGGACACCGTCATAGTCATTAAGATACCTCGCGCGACTCAAGGTCACGTGGTAGTTAAGCCCCCCATACACATTTCAATTTTTCAGGCCTTCTGAACCTCCTCCCATACCTCCATGAGCTTAGTGTGATCCTCCTCCGTCAGGAGCGGAACGTACCATGTCCTATCCTTGATGTCTATTGGGTATATCTCGGGATCGCTGAGCACCTTCTCTATCAGGGGCTTAGCATCCTTCACGGGACTCATGTACTTCACATAGAGCGAGTTAACCGCTGCTACGGCTGGGTCCAAGAGGAAGTTTATGAAGAGGTGGGCCGCATCCGGGTGAGGAGCGTCCTTGGGTATGAGCATGTTGTCCGTCCACCTGGTCCCGCCTTCCTCAGGTATGCCGAACTTGACCTTGTCGGCCAGTTCTGGATGCTCCTCAGTCCTCAGCAGGGCTATATCCCCGTTATAGGCGTGTGCCACATCTATACTTCCGTTTGCGAATCCCTCATAGTATTCGCTGGTCCCTCCGTAGCCAGCTAGGTAGGGCTTCTGCCTCAGCAGTACCTCCTTGACCTCCTCCATGGTCTTGTCCCTCCAGTCGTAGGGATCCTTGCCCAAGTAGGCCTTGGCTGAGAGGACCACCTCCGTAGCCTCTTCCAGCATCATAACCCTCTTCTTGTGCTTCTCCAAGAACCCAAACTCTGGATCAAATATCTGCTTGAGGGTCGTCACTCCCTCCGGCACGAAGTCGGTCCTCCAAGAGTAGGCGGTTATACCCCACATGTAGACCACGCTGTACTCGTTATCGGGATCAAAGGGTGGGTTCAGGAAGTCCGGATCCACGAACTTCAGATTTGGTATCAGAGACTTGTCGAGCTTCCTGACGTAACCCTTGCTTATCGCAAGGGCGGCCTCCGCGTCCGGGAGGACCACAAGATCGTATCCGCTTCCTCCAGCTTGAAGCTTAGAGAAAGGTTCCACTGGATCCTCGAACACGTCGTAAACCAGCTTGTCCCTGTCCATGCCCACTTCCTTAGCGAATATGTCCAAGAGGAGCTCCTGTATGTAGTAAGACCAGTTGTATACCTTCAGAGCCTCCACCCTTGCAGACACTCCCGATATCTTAGAGGTCACCTCCTTCTCGCTGACTCCAATTATCTTCTCCCTCCTGATCGGCAATCCTACCAGAGAGCCCGCTACGAATCCGGCGACGCCCGCTATCGCTATCTTGAGGAACTCGCGCCTCTGCATAGGAGGAAAGAAAACCCGGAATTTTATTAGTCTTGCGTGCTTCATTGTTAATTAATACATTTCATAGGCCCTTGGTCCAATCACTTTTTTAGTTTTAACCCCCATGTTGTAGAGAAATGTAGGCAAGCCAAACGAACGGAGAGTGTTGACCGACCCTTGACGGGACCTTTTTCTTCCTACGCTTCCCCAGCAGTGAGGGCGATGAGGTGGCGAAGGGGCGCGGAGCCATGAAGATGCAGTGCCGACCCGAGCCCACTAGGGTGATCTCATGATCCTACTGACCGGATTTGAGAGCTGGGGTGATGTGCCCTACAACCCCACCAGTGAACTTGTCGAACAGCTTGTGAGCGATGAATTAGTAGGTGAGGTTCTGCCGGTCTCGTTCAGGAGGGCGGGCGAGAGGCTGGAGGAGCTCATAAGAGAGATAAGGCCTGATGCTGTGCTTAACCTCGGTCTCGCGCCTGAGAGGCCCGTTATCAGGATTGAAAGGGTCGCAATAAATCTCATAGATGCAAGGATCCCAGATAACGATGGGGAACAGCCAGTAGATTTGCCTATAGATCCAGATGGGCCGCCATGCTACTTCTCCACGCTCCCGACTAGGGAGATAATGGAGGCCTTGAGGGAAGGGGGATACCCGCCTTCCTGTCCTACTCGGCTGGGACTTACCTGTGCAATTACGTCATGTATAAGACGCTGAGGACATTGGATGTTATGGGCATCAGGTCGCCAGCAGGCTTCATTCACGTCCCCTACTCCTCAGAAATGGCCTCGAGGATGGATAAGCCGGTCCCCAGCCTGCCCCTACCCACTATCGGGAGGGCTATCCAGATAGCGTTGAATGTGATCACCTCCTCTTCCCGAGCTTGAGCTTCATCAGCTTCGCTAGGGCCCGGGCCTCGTGAACTCTCCTCCTAGAGAGAAACCACTCAAGGGCCTCCTCAGCCTCCTCTCTAGTGAGGGGGTTCTGCTTTAGGAACTCCTGCAGGCCCTCCTTAACGACCTCATATCTCTGTCCGTCGCTCAGCTTCCTGAAGCCCCTGAACCTCCCAGTCACATTGAGATAGTGATGAGCCTTCCTAGCCCATTCACTCATCCCTTCAAGGGAAGTGGCATACCTAATTAGGTTGCCTCCTAAGCAGGTAGAACGCCGCGGATAGTGAGGCGATCATCACAACCACTGTGATGATCAGCGGGATATACCCGTATATCATCCCCGCCGATCTAACTTCTCCAATGTTAGAGAGGGACCTTACTACGTCCTCAAGCTTTTCAGGGATGCTCCTTGGTTCGAGCGGTGATGGGACGTTTATCCAAGGTATGCCCATCTCCTCAGCCATTTCCACAGCCTTCTTGTTAAGCGGGGTCCTCGCATTACCTGCCAATACCATGACCCCTATCTCTCCGGTGAGAGCCCTCCTCCTGATCTCCGCCAGCTCGGGAGGCGTCGCTGGAACCCCCCTCTCCTTTATGAGCAGGTACCTCACCTTCACCCCGGTCCATTCAATCGCGTACTGAGCGACGGGACTCGCGGCGACGGCCGACAGGTTCAAGCGGGGCGCTTCCATTTTTATCTTCAGGATCTTCTCCCTTACCCGATCATATCTCTCCATATACTGGGAGGCGCACTCGGGGTTCTTCCTAGCCATTATCCCGCTCAGACGCTCCATGAACTTGAGGTAGTTGTCGGGATCGTAGATGGGCATGTGGTAGTTGGGCTGCTTAGTTGCTGGATTCGTTAGGATCTTGAGCCCCAGCTTGGGGATTTCCACCAACTCCGCTCTTATCTCACCCGAGGTAACCTTATCCCTGATGAGTCTCTCGAAGGGGGCATGAGCCGTGGATACTATGATGTCCGCATCTCTTAGCAAGTTTACGTCCTCCGGTTTGAGCTCGTAGTCGTGCGGATCGACTCCGGGTGGTACAAGGGAGGCCACGCTGTCGGAGGGGCATGCTAAGAGATCCACATCGTACTTCAGATTGGAGAAGGTCACGACTAAGTTGAGGCCCTTAGGTGAGCCCTCAGTCGATTGCACTGCCATAGTTAGAGCCAGCAGCAGTAAGAGAGCGCCCGCCCTCATCGCCCTTAGGAGTGTGCACTCCTTTATATTTGATATGCCATCTTTGTGCACGATGAGCGCGCTGACCCTAGAGGTGAGGGGGCTCCGGGTAAGCTACGGTGATGAGGAGATATTCTCTAACGAGGAATTTCGACTCGAGGGGCCCGGTCTAGTGGTGGTGATGGGTCCCAATGGCGCTGGAAAGACCACACTGTTCAAGGCGCTTTTGGGACTGATAACCGTCAAGGGGAAAGTCCTAATCAACGGAGAGGATGTGACCGGCAGGCCAGAGAGGGCTGGCAAGCTCATAGGATACGTTCCTCAGTGGAAGGGGGAGGATTACGGCTTTCCTGTTAGCGTCAGGGAGATAGTCGAGTCGGCCATAGCCCTGAGGAGGAGGCCTCCTAGGCTCTCCTTCCCCAAGGACGAGAGGGAGAGGATAGAGTCAGCTCTTAGAAGGATGGGTGTGGATGATATAGCAGGCAAACCACTTTCAGAGCTGTCCGGGGGCCAGAGACAGAGGGTCTTCATAGCTAGGGCCCTAGTTTGGGATCCCTCCATCCTGATAATGGACGAGCCCCTTACTGCGGTGGACCCTATGGGAAGGGTGGACTTGGTCAGGATGATCAAGGAGATGTCCTCATCCAAGCTGGTGATGGTGAGCAGCCACGATCCAAGCATGTTCCTCGACAGGGCCAAGCTGATAATGGTCGTGAACAGGGGGATAGTCGCGCTGGGTCCTCCCGATCAGGTCATAAAGGAGGAGCTGCTAAGCAAGGTGTACGGTAGGAGCGTCTTCATAGTTGAAAAGTGCGTCCACGTGGTGGATGGCTATGCCATTTGAGCTCGTACTGGATCCCAGATGGATCATAGTGGTGGGCCTCGCCTCCATTGTCTACGGGGTGCTCAGCCCCGTGGTGGTGGCGAGGAGGCTCCTCTTCCTAGCTGGAGCTCTTCCCCACTCCGCCCTCCTCTCGGCTCTACTGGCTATAATAACGATGAACCTCTTGGGGTGCCCCTTCGAGATCTGCTCGATAGTCTTCAGCCTCATCTTAGTGTCCACGGTCTCTCTCCTCATATCTAGGGGAGTCAGGCCCGACTCTGCCACAGCGATATTCGTCTCGGTAAGCGTCTCCCTTACCACCATATCCCTATACTACATATTAACGGCCTTCCCGATGGAGACCAGCGTCTGGTCCTACATAATCGGGGATCCCCTACTTGTGACTTGGGAGGACGTCTGGTTCACAATCGCCGTCTCTGCTATAGTTCTCGTCCTGACAGTTCCCTTCCTGAGGGAGCACATACTCATAGGGGTGGACAGGGACTTCGTCAGGCTGTCGGGTGTCAGGGCCTCCCTCTACGATGCTATGATGGTCGCCTCTTTAGCCATAGCCACCGTTGGACTGTTGAAGGCCGTTGGATTCGTGGTCGAGCACGTGATGGTCCTCCTCCCTGGCATAACCGCGTCCGCTCTGGCCAAGAGCGGTAGAGTGGCAGTGATACTCGGGTTCCTCCTGTCGCTGGCTGGCGGCCTGATGGGCCTGCTGATAAGCGTGGCCACCGGATTGGCACCTTCGGGGGTTATAGGTATCGTTATGCTGGGATTCTACCTGATATCCCTACTGAGGGGAAGGTAAGGTAGTATGAAGAGGAGGTTTGGTATCTCCCTCCCCGAGGACTTGGTAGAGAAGATAGATGAGCTGTCGTCCAAGCTGGGGATGAGCAGGTCCTCCCTAATACAGAGCATATTGGTGGAGGTCATAGAAGACAGGGTTCACCTCCTAACCCCCCATAGATGCAGAGGCGTGCTTATTGTGGTATCCGAGGGGAGGAGCAGCGAGCTGGTCTCCAGAGTGCTGGAGAGGTATGGGAGCTGCGTGATCACAAGAACGCACCATCACACTAAGGGCGCGTGCGTGGACGTGAGCTTCGTCGAGGGAGATTCTCAAATTATCCTTGAGCTTGAGAGCTCCTTGAGGAAGATAAAGGGTGTCATCGAGAGATACTTGCCGCTCGGCTGTCTTAGATAACCTTAATATGAGGGGGCTTCCACCCCAGATTATGAGTGGGAGAGAGGAGAGCGCCCAGCTGCTCGAGTTCTTCACCTTGGCGTTCATGAGGCCCACGGAAGAGTGGGTGAAGGAAATTGAGTCTCTACTGGAGAAAGTTAGGGAGAGGTGGCCCCAATCTGATTTAAGGGTGGAGGATCCCCATTTAATGAATCAAGAGTACGTAAGGCTCTTCAGATTTGGCAAGGATATACCCTCCCCCCTACGAATCGGTATATAGGACTGAGGATAAGGTGCTCATGTCCCACCTAGCCGTTGACGTTCAGGACAGGATGAGGGCCTTCGGCGTCGATGTTTCCGACGAATTCAAGGACCTCCCAGAACATATATCAGCGGAGCTCGAATTCCTCCGCTACCTCTATCTATTAGGTGAGGAGGATGCCTTGGATGAGGCTAAATCCTTCTTGGAGGACCACCTGCTCCAGTGGGTGCCCCAGTTCTGCGAGTGCGTGAGGGCCAATTCCCGGGTCGATTTTTATAGGGAGGTGTGCGCCCTTCTACCCGAGTTCCTCAAGGAGGAGTTTGAGACCCTCAGGTGATTCGAGGATTGAGCGGGAGAGACTCCGGAAGGATAATGGTCTCTGCTGCCATGACTGCCCTGTCCATAGGGGCGGGCATGGGTGTGCAGAGAGCGGTCCTCCCGCTGTACGTGGGTGGATTCGTCCAAGAGGCCTATTCTTACCTCTTCATCGTGCTCCTCCCCATACTCTCATTCGGAGCCTTCAAGGGTCTGGCTGACTTGCTGGCCGGATACCTAGCGGACAAGTTGGGCAGGAAGGTAGCTGTCGTTTTGGGAGCGGGAGTGTTCTTCGCCGGTACCCTCCTGCTCATATACAGCAAGGATCTGTTAATGGTGGCTGCCGCCTCTCTCATGATGGGTTGGAGCCAAGGGTTGGTCGATTCTGGCGTGATGATAGTTCTATCGGAGGCTGGAGGGAGGGAGAGGCACGGGCTCAGCCTAGGCATAATGGAGGCCTCAGTTTACGGCGGATATACTGTGGGATCGTTTCTAGGAGGCTACGTGTCCGAGGTCAGGAACATACCTGATGCCTTCTACATAACATTGGTCGCCTCGGCCCTAGCCCTTGTTCTTTCCTTGGTGGGCATCTCCGAAACAAGGGTCGAGGAAGCAGAAATAGAGGAGATACCCACGGTGCAAGCGTATTCCATGTGTTTGAGAAGCGGGACCCTGAGGCTCACCTACTTCCTAGGCCACGTGGCTCAGTTCTCTGATGCGCTCGTATGGGGGCTCTTACCCCTTTACTTGAGTTCCTTGGGGTTAGGGACCACCCAAATAGGTTTCATACAGGGTCTGAACACCCTCTCTTGGGCCCTCCTGATGCCGTTCTCCGGGAGGATATCGGATGTTTTCGGTAGGAGGATCCCCATCTTCATGGGGTTCTCCATCAAGGCCGCCAGCATATATCTCCTCCACTCCCTGAGAGATCCCCTCTACCTAGCTCTGGCCTCCGCCACCTTGGGGCTGGGTGTGGGCCTCTACTACCCCATCCTTCCCGCCATCTCGGCTGACGCAGCCCCGCCCACGGTAAGGGGGCGTTCAATGGGCCTGTATACGTCGCTCAGGGACTTCGGCTATATGACCGGTGCCCTGACCCTAGGAGTCGTGGGCGAGGTCTATGGGTTCGGAGGTACCTTCATGCTCACTGCCCTGATGATGGCTGCTGGATCATTCCTCATCTTCCTTATGAAGGAGACGAGACCCTTCTGGCCAGCCTACGATATGGTGGTGGATCACGCTTCCAAGGTCGTTAAAGCTGTGGAGAGCTTTGCCGATATGGTGAGCAGCTACTCTAAAGGGGTAAGAGATGAGAGGAATTTCAAGATGGTTAAGGAGTATGAGAGGCAGGCCGATGAGATCAGGATAGCCATAGACAGGCAGCTCTGGTTCAGCAGCCTCTCGGGCCAAGATAAGGCTGACTTCGCTAGGCTCGTAGGCAGGGTGGACAGGGTAGCCTCTTTCGCTCTAGGCGCCTCTAGGAGGCTAAGGACTCTAGATCCAGACGATATACCCCAGAGAATAAGGAAGCTCATGGAGGAGATGGCTAGGATCTCCAAATGGATCTCAAACAGGCTTTTTAGGTCCATAGAGATCATGAGAGAGGACATAGAGTCATCCTTAGAGATTGTGAGCGAGATCGACACGCTTGAGTCGGTGTTCGACGAGCTCCACCAGCAGGCTATGGAGGAGCTGCTCCACGTGGAGATGAATGTGGTCAAGCTCATGAACCTGAGGGACTTTGTGGAGCTCTTTGAGAACATGATAGACGCCGTTGAAGACGCGTCAGACGTGTTAAGGGTTATAGCGTTCAAGCACATGGCTTGGCCGGTATGAGATTGAGAAAACCGGGGAACTTCTCCTTCGTGGACGAGCATGTAGCTGGCTCCGCTCTTCCTTACTCATCAGAAGAGATCGACTGGCTGGCCAACAAGGGGATAAAGGTAGTGGTATCGCTCGTGAGGCTGGAGGAGTATGACGAGCGGGTGATCGAGAGGATAAAGGAGTTGGGAATGGAGCATTACTCCTTTCCCATCGAGAACTTCTCGGCCCCGCCCGTAGAACTCCTCGCTCAGATAGTCGACCTGATCAACCAGAAAGTTGAGGAGGGAAGGAAGGTGTTGGTCCACTGCTTGGCGGGTTGCGGGAGGACTGGCACCGTCCTAGCCGCCTACTTCGTCTCAAAGGGAATGCGGCCGGATGAAGCCATCGAGCACCTCAGATCCATGAGGCCATGCTCCATCGAGACTCAACAGCAGTATGATGCGGTCTGGTTCTATTACACCTACTTCAGGGGGAGAACTCGCTCTCTATTTCCTCGGCGAGGGCCTTGAGCGCGCCCTCCTCATAGGTCAGATCTCTTATGCTGAGCACACCTACTGGGATTCCGTCCTCATTAACCACGACGAGGTGCCTAATGCTGTGCTCCCTCATAAGCTTAGCGGCCTTGTAAAGGGTGTCCGTGTCTTTTACCGTGACGACATCCTTGGTCATGAGCTCCTCGACCTTGGCGTCCTCTTTGTTGCTAGCTAAGGCCCTTATAATGTCCCTCTCCGAGAGGACCCCTACCACCCTTCGGGGATCACTCGAGTCCACGACCACCAAGAAGCCGATCCCCTTGTTCGCCATCACCTTAGCCGCTTCTCTCACAGTCTTGTCGGGGGTAACGCTTATGAATCCATACCCCTTCAGGAGATCTCCAACCTTCATATAAGGCATCCTCTTCGCCCCCTTCACCAGTGAGGGGAATTCTAAAAAAGTTATGGTTCGAACGGAGGACTGTGAAAAATTTAGAGTGATGGGAGGTCAGGGGTTGGGTATCTCCTCGTAAAGCTTCTCGTACCTTTCTACCGCGGCCTGTCTCCAGATCTTCTGCATCTTGTTGGCGAAGGCTGTGTCCCTCAATTTCTCATTGATCTGTTTGGCGTATTCCAGTGTGAAGGTGACCTGCTTGCCGTCCTCGGTCCAAGTGAGTGGTCTTCCCAGCTCCCTAGAGAACTCCTTGAACTGCTCCTCGGTCAGCTTGCCTGCCTTGTATGCCTTGACCAGCTTCGCCCATGTCCTCACGAGCTGGTCGTGAGGATCGCAGTACACCGAGTCGAAGTAGTACTTGAGGGAGAACAGGATCTCCGTGGCTAACTTCTCGTCGAAGGGTATGCCTATGTTGTTGACGGTCTGCTCGTAGGCCCTCTTGAGGTCGGGCCTCTCCTTACCCTCGGGAGTGTCGAACACATCGGCCCTGACGGGCATCCTGTTTATCTTCTTGTGGAGCCATATCTCCTGGCCCTCCACCGAAATCACCCACTTTATGAATGCCTGCGCGGCGTCTGGATGCTTTGAAGTTTTCAGGAGGGCGATAGGATCACCGTTTACTATGGACTCATTGTACGGGAGTATGTACTTCAGTCCGGGGAACTCGATCTGGGCCCCGTATCCGTAGAAATCGATCATTATGCCTATAGGGGTCTCCCCAGTCTCCACAGCAGTGAGAGCCTCCACTGAACCGCCGTACGGCCTGCCGTTGGCGGCCATCCTAGCTAAGATCTCCCATCCCTCGTCCCACCCGTACTTCTGGAGTATGATCTGGTATATCCTAGTGTGAGATGTAGAGGTGAGGGCCCTAGCATAGGATATAGCTGGTTTGGGCAGGATCTTGGCCATCTCCGGGCTCGCCAAGTCTTTCCAGGATTTAGGCTCCGGTAGACCGTACTTCTTGAGTAGAGGTTCGTTTACGCTGAAACCGAACGAGGAGATGGCAGCGGCGACCCACATGAGCTTACCATTCTCGTAGTGTTTTATCTCAGAGCCTCCTATCTTGTCAGGAAGGCTCTCAATCTCTTTGACAGCATCTGGGTCTGTTATCGGTGCCAAGAGCCCCTGCCTGATCAGCTCATTGAATAACGCAGGCCCCCCACCCCAAGCCACGTCCGGTTCCTGCTTGAGTATAGTATCTCTCCATAGGGCAACATGGGGGCTGTAGAACTGTAGATCAACTATGTTGTACTTCTTGGCTATGTCCGTCTTTAGAAACCTCTCCCTAGTTACTTCTTGGATCTCGCTGGCATGCCTCGTTATTATCTTCAGGACTATGCCCTTCTGAGTTTGTTGAGTAGTGGTTGTCGTCTCACCGCTCGGCTTGAGCAGGAAAAGGGCCGCGACACCGATCACCAAGATCGCGACCACTATAAGCAAATACTTGGCGTTCACGGAGCACCACCTTCGGGGAAAAAGAGGGGGGAGGAGGAGACTTAAGACTTCTTCCTCTTCATGGCCAGGTAGGCGCCGACCACGACGATTATTATCACCACTATTATGGCAGCTATCCACTCCATGGGCAGGCCGGCGCTCTCAACTGTGGTGCCCCAAGCCAGGGCGTTCTTCACGAAGGTCGGGCCCTGCAGCTTGACGCCGTGATACTCCTCGCTTATGATGGTCCTGTCACCGAGGAGAGACTCGCCAGTTACTATCAGCTTGCTGTAGGTTGAGCCCACAGCTATCTTCTCGGCAGCGGCTTCGACGAAGCTACCGGTCTGTCCCACCCTATAGGCCTTCGGGTCTACGCCGTCGTGGCTCACAACCGTTCCCTTGTCACTGCTCCTGTAGAGCCAGACACACGTGTCGCTCACTACCTGGTCGAACGGGACGAACTTTCCATCCTTGTATCCGGCTAAGAGAGTGGGTCCGTGGAAGAGGACCTTATCGGCTCCCTTGGTTATCTCTGCAGCCCATCCCTGATGATTGGCCTTGTAGCTCACGACCCTGTAGGCCGCACCGGCGTTGGACTCAGGATCCTCCAGGCTAGCGTACTCTATCCTTATGGACGAACCTACAGCCGACAGTATCTTGTTGGGCTCCTCAGCCTTGAATCCAACATCTTCGGGCTTGAGATAGGGCTCTACGTAGTCGGAGTCAGCTCCAACCCATAGAAGCTTTCCTCCCTGTTTGAACCAGCTGGCGATAGCCTGCACCTCGGATGGGGAGAACTTGCTGTTGTAGTCCTTCATCTTACCGATTATCAGTACATCGACGCCCTTCAGGGACTCGGGTGTCAGCTGAGTCAGCTCCTTTACCTCGTAGCCCCAAGACGTCAGGTAGTCCTTGAGCTTCTTCAGATATTTCTGACCGATCTCGGCGTCTAGGTCCTTGACTCTTCCTGGGGCTACGTCTAAGCCAACGACTTTCTTCTTCTGGGCGGACAACGGAAAAACGGTGGCGCCGAACACGAGTACGAACGATAGGGCTAGAAAGAGGGCTACTCTCCTGTTCATACGAGAGCACCGAGCGTTCAAGATTCAATATAATATAAAGATTGGGTCTAATTTAGATACTAAAGTTAGGAGATCAGCTAAAATCGAGAAAAGCTTTATAACATAAAGGCGAATATAACGGGTCTGTTTTAGTGTTCCGCTCCAATCCCAACCTAGGCAATGATGCCTATAAGCATATGCAGCCTCGCTTCAGTTCGAGAGTTTGAACTTGGATGCCACCCAGTCCATCGTCAATAGAAAGGACTGGACGTAAAAAGAAAGTTAGATTGTCAGTCCGTACACTTTTCGAGCGGTTTCCCCTGATATCTTTCCATCCAGCAAGTCCTCCTTCACGAGAGATGGGTCCCTGAGCTTGGGATCCCCGTAACCTCCGCCACCGGGGGTGTTTATGTAGACCACATCTCCCTTCATCAACTCCATAGTGGCCTTGGCCCCGAGCACGATCCTCTCCCCATTTCTCTCGACATAGTGAAAGCCGCTCTTCCCCTCCAATCCTCCCTCCAATCCCCAAGGTCTGAGCTTTACCCTCTCAGTTGCTATGGATAATACGGCCCTGTCAGAGAGTATCTTGAATGCCCTAGTTATCCCCAGCCCTCCCCTGAACTGACCAGGACCTCCTGAGTCATCCCTGAGGCTGTACTCTACGAAGAGGACCGGACACTCCCTCTCTATGACCTCTATTGGAGTGTTCATGGTGTTGGTCATGTGGGTGTGAACGCCGTCGACTCCGTCCTTACCCGGCCTGCCCCCCATCCCGCCTCCTATAGTCTCGTAGAACGCCCAGCTCCTTCCTTCATGTATCCCTCCCACCATCACGTTGTTCATGCTCCCGTGGGAGGCTGCGGGTATCCTTCCCTTCAGCGGCTCGGACAGCGCCTTCAGGACGGTCTCAGCTATCCTCTGGGAGGTCTCCACGTTGCCCGCAGCGACGGGAGCGGGCTTCTTAGGGTGGACAAGCGTCCCTTCCCTAGTTTCTATCCTGACAACTTTGAAGAACCCGTAGTTCATAGGCAGGTCCGGATCCAAGGCCGCCTTTATCGCGTAGGAGGTGGCTGCGACGGTCACGCCGTATACGGCGTTTATGGGAATGTCAACCTGCTCGTCAGTTTCAGTAAAGTCCACCCTTATGGACTCTCTAGAGAGCTGCACCCTCACCCTGATGGCCAGCAGCCTATCGTCGGCCTCCATGTAATCCTCAGCGCTGTAGAGGCCAGGAGGCACCTCCTTCAGCTTCTCCCTCAGGTAGTTGGCAGTGTAGTCTATAGTCCTGTTCCAAGCCTCTATCACGGTCTCTAGCCCGTACTTGTCTATCAGCTCCCTCAGCCTCCTCTCACCCACATTCAGGGCAGCTATCTGTGCCTTCAGGTCACCCCTTGTGTATCTGGGAACCCTCACGTTGCTCAGAATCAGGTTGAGCACGCTTATGTCGAGCTGGCCCCTCCTGACTATCTTCAGCGGGGGGAGGACCAGCCCCTCCTGAATCAGCTCCTTCGCGCTGCCGCTTATGCTTCCAGGGACCATTCCCCCAATATCAACATGGTGGGCCTTATTCGCCACATATCCGAATACCTCTCCCCTGTGGAAGAGGGGCTTCACCATAGTCACATCGTTCAGATGAGTTCCCGCGATGTACGGGTCGTTCAGCACGATTATGTCTCCCTCCTCCAGCTCTATAGAGGATCTCTGCAGGTAATCTATGGTGTTCTTGACGCCTACGGCCATGCTCCCCAGGTGGACGGGTATGTGCTCAGCTTGGGCTATCATCTCACCGTCCTCTAGGAGGATCGCGCAGCTGTGGTCCATCCTGTCCCTTATGTTCGGGGAGTAGGCCGCGTTCCTCAGCACGATACCCATCTCCTCAGCTATGTAGGAGGAGGAGCTCCTGATCACCTCCACGGTGACCGGATCTACCATTCACATCACCCTTATCCTCAGGTTCCTGAACTCATCCACCCTCAGCAGGTGTCCCGGTGGGACTAATGTCGTCGAGTCGTACTCCTCCACTACAGCCGGGCCTTCAAGCGTGGCGCCGGGCTTGAGCTTCTCCCTAGAGTAAACTGACGCATCTACCCACCCTCTGTCCCCGAAGTACACCTCTCTAGATCCCTCGGGCTCCGGCCTGTATTCCTCGGCCCTCATTCTCGGGAACTGGGGCTTCCTAAGGGATCCTATCAGTGCCAATCTCACATTCACTATCTCTACAGGCTCATCCGGAGATGAGAACCCGTATACCCTCCCGTGAGTGGCATGGAAATCCCTTATGGCCTGATCGACCGATCCCCTCCACGGTACGTTGAGATCGTAGGCCTGCCCTCTGTACCTCATGTCCAAACTAGGGATTGCGTGTACCTCCCTGACTCCCTCGAGCTCCTTGCTGGCCTCCATCTCGAGCTGAGCGAGCGCCTCCTCCACCTCCCTGTCCTCGATCTCCTCAGCTAGCCTCATCAAGCTCCTGACGGTGTCCACCCTGTAGTCCGTCAGGAGGAGGCCGAACGCCGAGAAGACCCCCGGATGGATGGGTATTAGCACCTCCCTCGCCTCCAGTTCCCTCGCCAGCTCCACTCCGTGCAAGGGACCAGCACCGCCGAAGACGTACATCACGAAATCCCTAGGATCGTGACCCCTCTCCACCGTCACTATCCTCAGGGCCTTGGCCATGACGGTGTTGGCCAGCTTTATTATGCCCATAGCGGCTTCCTCCATTTCCAAGCCCAATTCGACGGCCAGATCGCCAATGGCCTTCTCTGCTAGCTCCTTCCTAAGTATCAGGCTTCCTCCCGCGAGTTTCTTCCCTAGCCTGCCCAAGAGGAAGTTCGCATCCGTTATCGTGGCCTTATCCCCTCCTCTCCCGTAGCAGGCCGGACCTGGCTCGGCGCCTGCGCTTATGGGACCGACCCTTAAAGCTCCGCCCTCATCTATCCAAGCTATAGTTCCACCGCCGGCGCTGACCTCCGCCAGATCTATGAAGGGGAATCGCACGGGGTAGCCAGACCCCTTCACCAGCCTACCAGCGTGGATCTTCCCACCTACCTCATACTCAGTGGTGACCGTCGGCTCTCCCCCTATCACCGTCGAGGCCTTGGCGGTGGTTCCGCCCATGTCGAAGCCTATCACCCTCTCATCTCCAGCCAGTTTAGAGTAGTGCGCAACGGCCACCGCTCCTGCTGCAGGACCGGATTCTATGAAGGCCGCAGGCCTCTCTACAGCGTACTCGACCTTTGACACCCCGCCACTGCTCTGCATAACCAAAAGCTTTCCCTTAAACCCCTTTCCCCGGAGCTCCCTCTCCAAGTTCGTCAGGTAGGTTGAGAGGAGCTTCCTCAGGAAGGCGTTGACCACTGTGGTGCTGGTCCTCTCGTACTCCTTGTGCTCGGGGTTCACCTTGGATGAGAGTATGATATCAAGATCAGGACATCTTTCCTTGAGTATCTGGTGCATCCTCTCCTCATGGATTGGGTTCATGTAGCTGTGGAGGAAAGATACTGCAACCACCTCATATCCTCTCTCACAGATGAGATCCGCCAGTTTCTCGGCTTCTTCAACGTTGAGAGGGATTAGCACGTTTCCCCAAGCGTCAACTCTCTCTTCGACCTCGTACCTGTCCCTCCTCCTTACTAGAGGCGGTGGCTTCTCGAAGAAGAGGTTATAGAGCTCGGGCCTGCGCTGCCTCCCTATTTCTAAGACGTCTCTGAAGCCTTTGGTGGTAATCAGGGCCACCTTGGGTGGTATTAGCCCCTCCTGACCCAAGAACATATTGGTACCCAAGGTCGTGGCGTGCACTAGAGTTGAGATTTCAGATAACCCTACCTCAGATTCCTCCAATCCAGATAGAACAGCCTTGCTAGGTCTCTTAGGAGTTGTTAGAACTTTTAGAACCTTTAATTTGCCGGATTCCTCATCTAGGAAGACGATATCGGTGAAGGTCCCCCCGATGTCGACTCCCGTCCTCCACATATCCTATCCCAGTCCAGTCAACTCTTTGCCATCAAAGATCTTTACCTAACTTTTAATCTTTACTGTCGTCAAAATCGTTTATTTTTCAAAGATTTTTACCTTTCGATGGAAAGGTATATATGTAAGGCTGCCGACACAATTAGATCAAAGGTGGTCGCGTTGGTGAGGAGAAGGGGGTTAAGTAAGTCCCTTCTGGCCGCTATAGTTGTAATCGTTGTCATTATTGTGGCAGCCGCTGTCCTGATGATGCAGGGAGGAGGGGGTGCCGTCAAGGAGGTCAAGGTCGGCGTGGTGCTCCCTCTGTCGGGCAAGCTAGCTGAGACCGGCGCTGACTTGAAGAGAGGGTTAGAGTTCGCTGTCGAGGAGATAAACAAGGCTGGCGGTATAAAGAGCCTAGGAGGGGCTAAGATCGTTCTCGTGTTTGGAGATAGCGCCGGCAAGCCCGAGACCGGTGCTGCCGAGGCCGAAAGGCTAATAACTGAGGAGAAGGTAGTTGCAATGCTCGGTTCCTACCAGAGCGCCGTCACCAAGACCGTGAGCGAGGTGTGCGAGAGATACCACGTCCCGATGCTCAACCCCGAGTCCACATCGCCCACCCTCACAGCTAGGGGATACAAGTGGTTCTTCAGGACCACCCCGCACGATGAGATGTTCGCCAAGCAGCATGTAGACTTCGTGAACTGGCTGAACAAGAAGTACGGTAACCAGATAAAGAAGATAGCGATAATACACGAGGATACCGAGTGGGGAACCGCCACCGCCAAGGCTTGGCAGAAGTACTTCAGCGAGGCTGGCTACCAGATAGTGAAGGTGGTGAGCTACCATGCTGCCACGATAACCTCCATGGACAGCGAGATAGACACGCTGAAAGCAGCCAACCCCGATTTAGTGCTGGTGGCCAGCTACGTGCAGGACGCCATACTCTTCGTCCAGACCGCCAAGCAGAGGGACTTCAACCCGAAGGCCATACTGGCTCAGGACGCTGGTTTCATAAACCCGAGCTACGTCAAGCAGGTGGGCAAGGACGGGTTCTACATATTCAGCAGAGAGGTCTTCAACTGGGACCTCGGCCAGAAGATACCTAAGCTGAAGGAGGTGAACGACAGGTACAAGGCCAAGTACGGGGTGGACCTCAACGGTAACTCCGCTAGAGACTACACCGGCGCCTGGGTGCTCTACTACGCTCTGGAGGAGGCCGGCAAGAAGGCCAGCCCCGCCAACTTGGAGGAGTTCAGGAAGGCGATAAGGGACGCACTAGCGAGTCTGAACATCCCAGGAGACAAGCTGATCATGCCTTGGAAGGGAGTGAAGTTCGACTCCAACGGCCAGAACACCCTAGGTCAGGGTATAGTGGTCCAGATGATGGATGACGGGAAGTACCATACCGTCTTCCCTGAGGAGTTCGCGACTGCTGAACCCGTGTTCCCCATGCCCAAGTGGAGCGAGAGGGGCTGACTTCCCCATCCCTATTTTTGCGGAGGGTCGGCTTTGATAGGTCTGGATTACGTCGCCAATGCGGTAGTCAGTGGTATCCTCATAGGGAGCGTCTATTCCCTTGTTGGAATGGGTCTCGCGCTTATCTGGGGCATAATGGACGTGATAAACTTCGCTCAGGGAGATTACATGATGCTGGGAGCCTTCGTGACGTACTGGGCCTTCACCCTAGCTGGAGTGGATCCGTTACTGAGCGTTCCCCTCTCTTTCCTAGTGACCTTCGCGCTGGGGGTGCTCACCCAGAGGGTGGTGATAGAGAGGGTCCTAGACGCTCCCATGGTCAGCCAGATCACTGCCACATTCGCGGTGCTCTTGATGATCAGGTACGGAGCTGAGGCCGCGTTCGGTCCCTACACCAAGAGGATCTACGTCACCTACGCGGATGTGATATACAGGTTCGGGACGATAAGCCTCCAGCTTCCCAGGCTGATAGCCTTCTTCGTGTCCCTAGGAGTGGCCGTGGCCTTCTACGTTTTTCTGAAGACCACGTACACGGGAGTCGCCTTGAGGGCAGTATCCCAGAACAGGATGGCCGCTTACCTGATGGGCATAAATGTGAGGAAGATGTACTGGATTGCATTCGGCATTGGGGTAGGGATCTCTGCCGTTGGCGGTACCTTGGTCGCCACGTTCCTCCCGATACACCCGGAGATGGGAGGGTTCTACGCGCTCATAGCATTCATAGTGGTGGTGTTTGGCGGCTTCGGGAGCGTCTTCGGCGCTTACATAAGTGGGATCATAATCGGGGTCACCGAGTCAGTCAGCGCCCTCTTCATCTCACCGTCGCTGAAAGACGTCGTTGCGTTCCTCCTCTTCATAGCCATAATTCTGGTGAAGCCCACCGGACTATTCGGGACCGAGCAGAGGTGATGGGCATGTTGCAATTCATAAAGGAGGGATTGAGAGATAGAAACGGCCAGTATTTCGCAATTGTGGCTGCCGTTATGCTGGTAGCTCCCCTAATCTTCTGGAAGCTGGACCTTCCATTCGCAGCCAACGCCATGCTCCTCTGCCTAATGTTCTCTATAATGGCAATGGCTTGGAACCTGCTCGAGGGCTACACCGGGCAACTCAGCTTCGGGCACGCGGTGTTCTTCGGCGTCGGCGCTTACACGACCATGATCCTCATGCTCTACTACCGGGTGACGCCTTGGGTGGGCATATTCGTTGGAGGGCTGGTGGCGGCTCTGGTAGGCTTGGCTCTGGGTGTCCCGCTCTTCAGGTTGAGGAGCCACTGGTTCGCTCTAGCTACGATAGCCGTGGGCGAGATATTCAAGCTTATATTCATCTCTTGGGACTACGTCGGAGGATCGGCTGGCCTGCAGTCCCCCATAGTTCCGGAGGAGCAGAAGCTGTACTACTTGCAGTATGCTGGCTCCTACGTCTACATATACTTGGCTCTGGGCCTGCTGGGGCTCGAGCTCCTGATCATGTATCCGTTGGTAAAGAGCAGGATAGGCTACTACCTCCAAGCGATAAGAGAGGACGAGGATGCGGCCATGAGCCTCGGGATCAACCCGTTCAAGTACAAGATGGTAGCCATGTTCTTCAGCGCTCTCTTCACCGGTATAGGAGGGGGAATATACACGGTCAGGTTCAGGTTCGTCGACCCCTTCGCTGTCTTTGACCTGATATCCGTCTCGGTTTACATAACCATAGCCGGCATCTTGGGAGGCATATACTCCTTCATCGGTCCCATAGTTGGCTCCTTTGTGTTTGTCCCCATAAGCGAGTACGTCAGGGTGTACATAGTGTCTAGGTTCCCAAGGTTCTACGGACTCCATGTCTTCGTGCTGGGGGTGATCCTGCTGGCCATATCTTTGCTCGCCCCCGAGGGTATCATGGGCTGGCTCGAGAAGAAGGGCTACCTGAGGAAGAGGGAGGAGACTGGTGAGGTGAGGAAGGAATGAGCCTGCTGGAAGTTAAGGGAGTGGTGAAGAGGTTCGGCGGGCTGGTGGCGGTCAATGACGTTTCCTTCTCCATGGATGAGGGGGAGAGGGTGGGGCTTATCGGTCCCAACGGTGCGGGAAAGACGACCCTATTTAACCTGATCTCCGGTTACTACAGGCCTGACAAGGGCAGGATATTCTTCGACGGTAGGGACATCACGGGGCGGAAGCCTTACGAGATAACCAAGCTGGGAGTGGGCCGCACCTTCCAGATAGTGAAGCCGCTGTCGAACCTCACGGTCCTCGACAATGTGGCGATCGGCGCCCTGCTGAGGCATCCAGATGTGAATGAGGCAAGGAAGCGTGCAGAAGAGGTGCTGAAGCTCACCGGCCTCTACGAGAAGAGGAATATGAGGGCCGGTTCCCTGAACCTACCCGAGAAGAAGAGGCTCGAGCTTTCTAGAGCGCTGGCGACCGAACCAAAACTGCTCCTGCTGGATGAGGTCGTGGCTGGGCTCAATCCTTCGGAGGTGGATGAGCTGCTGAAGCTGCTCAGGGAGATAAACGAGTCGGGTGTGACGATCCTGATGGTGGAGCACGTGATGAGGGCGGTGATGAACATCTCGGAGAGGATAATCGTGATGGATTACGGGGTGAAGATAGCGGAAGGAACGCCGCAGGAGATAGCGAGCGATCCAAGGGTGATAGAGGCCTACCTAGGGAGGGAGGAACTATGAGCCTCTTGGATGTCAGGGATGTGGATGTTTTTTATGGCGACGCCCAAGCGTTATGGGGCGTCTCCTTCCAAGTGGATAAGGGGACCATAACATCCATAGTCGGTGCAAACGGGGCCGGAAAGACTACCATTATGAAGACCATTTCGGGTCTCCTGATCCCCAAGTCCGGGATCATAACCTTCAAGGATCGGGATATCACTAGGGAGGAGCCCCATAAGAGGGTGGAAATGGGGATAGCCCATGTTCCCGAGGGCAGACAGCTTTTCCCGAGACTCACAGTCATGGAGAACCTGAGGGCAGCTGCCTACACCAAGAGGGCCAGGGAGAAGTTTCAGGACACGCTGGAAGATGTGTTTAACCTGTTCCCCATCCTCAGGGAGAGGAGGAATCAGCTGGCTGGCACGCTCAGCGGTGGGGAGCAGCAGATGCTCGCCATAGCCAGGGGGCTGATACTCAGACCCGAGATCCTGATGCTCGACGAGCCTTCTCTCGGCCTGGCGCCCAAGCTCGTCATAATGATCCTAAACCTCGTCAGGAAGCTGAAGGAGGAGGGCTATACCATCCTACTAGTCGAGCAGAACGTCTACCAGGCATTGAGGCTCTCCGACAAGGCGTACGTCCTAGAAACCGGGAGAATAGTTAAATCCGGAACTGGTGAGGAGTTATTAAGGGACGAGGACGTGAAGAGAGCTTACCTGGGGTTGTGAGGATGTACGGTTGGAGGGCCCGGGTCGGTCTCATAGTACCCTCCTCCAACACCACCATGGAGGAGGAGTTCAGGAGCGTACTCCCCGAGGGAGTCTCCCTCCACGTGGCTAGGGTCAGGCTCAGGAAGGTAAACGTCGAGGAACTCAAGAGGATGGAGGAGTTCGTTGAGCTTGCTGCTGACATGTTGGCCGATGCTGGCGTAGATGTCATAGCCTACGGATGCACCACCGGGAGCTTGGTTGGTGGGGTGGGCTACGACGAGAGGATAGCGGATAAGATAGAGAGGGTTACTGGGGTCAAGGCCGTTGCTACAGCCACAGCGGTGCTGGAAGCCCTCCGCCATCTGGATGTGAAGAGCGTGGCCGTGGCCACTCCCTACATAGATGAGGTGAACAGGAAGGAGGAGGAGTTCTTGGAGGGCAATGGGTTCAAGGTCGTCTCCATGATAGGGCTGGGCATACAGGACAACATAGAGATAGGTAGGCAGGCACCGGAGGTCGCCTATAGGTTGGGGAAGGCGGCCTTCCACCACGACGCCGACGGCCTTTTCATAAGCTGCACCAACTTCAGGACGTTCGAGGTTCTGGAGGCCTTGGAGGTGGATCTAGGTAAACCAGTAATATCTAGCAACTCCGCAACCCTATGGGCGGTCCTCAAGGAGGTCGGAATCAAGGAACCGGTTGTAGGCTTAGGAGAGTTACTGGAATTCGGCCTCGGCTGACTTCCCCTCCTCAGATTTTCCGGATCACCATGTTTTACAGTCGTATACCGACCGTTTTTTCAGCTTTTTGTGAACCCCACGAGGTGGTCTTAAATCGCGGTTAGGATCCTCTTGCGGATCTAATGGATGAAAAGGCCATGTATATGCCCACAAAGGCCAGGCAGGCTGCCGAGAATCCGAAAGCGGCGGAGTAACTGAACGCCGATATGAGCGCGCCGGTCACCAGCGGTGCTGGCAGTCTAGAGAATGATATAGCTGTTGAGAGGAACGCCACTGCATCCTGTGGATTTTCGGGGGCCATCTCAGACACCGTGGCGGTGGCTATGGGGGCGTAGCTTGACATGCCCAGTCCCAAAAGGAAGGCTGAGATAAGAAAGCCAGGTATGCCAGCGTTCGGCACGATGTAAACCGCTATCCCGGAGACCATGAAGAGTTCCGAGAGGGCAAGGACTGACCTCTTATCCTTCACCCTGTCCGAGAGCCACCCCACAGGTACTCCTGCCAAGGTGGATGTCAGGGTCTCGATGATCGCAGCCATGGCCACGTGCTCCACACCGGCACCGAAGATTGCAGGGGCCATGACTAGATGGAACGGCAGGAATGAGTTCCTCGCGAAGTTGTTGACTATGGTGAGAGCCACTATCCCCTTGATTTCAGGAGTGAGGGATCCCTTCCAGAAGGAGATCTTCCCCTTGCCCCTGACTCCGAATTCCCTTATCATAGGGGAGATCAGCGCAGCCGAGATCAGTCCCAAGAACAGGCCCAGCGCGAGGACCAAGTTCCTAGTCGCCATTGCCACCAAGAGCGCCCCTGCAGCTGGTCCAAGGATTGCTCCCACCTGCCACGAGACCCTCACTGAGCTAAAGGCGGTCCCAACCTTCTTTTTGAATAGTAGACTGGTGACCTGATTCCTCCCCATTATGTGGAGAGCTCTGCCCATCCTTGCTAGGGCTAGGGAACCGAAGATCATGACAGGTGATATGTCCGCCAGCAGTAGGCCGGAAGAGAGGGATATGCCAAGGGAACCGATGAGGAAGGTTAGTGAAGGCGAGGCGAAGGCAGCGAAGGCCCATCTGAAAACGAACTCCATGAGGTTGGCCCCAGAGGCTATGATCCCGTAGGTAGCTGCGTCGACGCCAGCCTCCTCCACCAAGAAGGGCCATATTGGCTGGTAGAGGGAGATCGTCATCCCTGCTAGGAAGGAGCTGAGCAGGACTATGAGTAGTTCCCTCCTGATCTTCGGAATGGACTTCACCGTGGAAGCGGTCCCCGATTTAATATCTCCTTTCCCTAGCGACTACTCCCCCTATTCTTGAGCACATCCCTACCCAACTTGGACAGGCGTATCAGGCTCCCAGACCTAGTTCGCTCCACCTCCACTAGTCCCTTGCCCTCCAATCGCCTTACCCTTCTCCAAGCAGTGGTCTTGGGTAAGGACAGCTCTTCTCTTATGGTAGAGAGGCTCTTCTCACCCTCCGCGAGTGAATCAAGGATCCTCATATCCGTTGAATCTAGCTCGAACTTCTTGCTGCGAGACCCTTTATTCAGGATGAAGAGAGCTATCGCTAGAGCGGGCAGCAGTGCCAGCAAGTAATAAGAGAGGTTATTCCCCTCACCTCTACCCTCCCTAGGAGGAGATGTATAAACATAATCCAAGGTAAAAGGAGGTTCTAGCGTCAGTTCCAAGTAGGAGGATCCCTCCCTTATGGAGATGGGGATCTTGGAGAGCCCTACCACATCGGGATCTCCAATTAACCTGACCGACACGAGCAAATACGATGTGGTGGATACGTTCAGGCTCCAGACGAGGCCCCTTTTGTAGGTCAGGCTCTGGGTCTCGTAGGAGATATTGATCTCGTCGGCTGCCTCAGCATCTACTAATATCCTGTCACCCTTCAGCGTGTAGTTGAGGGGGAGGCCCTCCTCGTCCACGACTGTTAGGAGAGTGGGATGGCCCAGAAGCGGGATCTCGACTATAGGATCCTGAACAGGCACTCTGATGCTGACTGTGCACCACCCATCCGGGTATACCTCTATTATCGCGTTTGTCAAGCCTCCCACTGCTACAACCAGCGTTATCGTCAATATCGTTGCAAGTAGTGATAGTGGGAGACCCCGTCTCATCGGGATGTCCCTCCGGGGGAAAAAATATGTGGTCAGGTACCTATCCTGCGACAGATCCTGAGGTACCTGAAAAGCTGCCTGACATCTTCCAGCGCTAGGAACCTCTGGCCATTCTCGACATGCCTTTTCAGAGAAAGTAGGGTTCTTTCGATACTATTCTTCAGTTTTAGCACCTTCTCAGCGTCTTCCGTCCTATTCTCCCTAACTAGCTTCTTGTAGACCATGTCCAGCCTGACGACGCATCTCTCAGAGGCCCTCTCGATTCTCTTTACCCTGTTGAGGGCCTTCTCCCTAGTTAGGTTAAGGTGCTCCTTAGCAGCTCCCCTCACATCGCTGTAAAGGGATCTCAGATCATTGACTGCTTCTTCTATTTTCTCATGGGCCTCCTCTAAGTCTCCGGACTTGAGGAGGGATTTGGCCTCCTCCAAGAGCGACCTTACCTCTTCCAATTGGGAAGTGAAGTTCGTGGTGTCCACTCCCCTGTTCTCCAAGGCTTGTATCACTCTCTCAACCCTAGCTACCGCCCTGCTTACCCTCCCAATAGCTATCCTAAGCCTTCCCCCCTCCCTTATCACATCGACATCCTTGATCTCCCTCAGCACATCTCTTATCACTGAAAGGGCCTCCCTAGCCTTTTCGACCGCAGATTCGTAATCTCCGGAGGTGAGAAGTGTATTAGCTTCCTCGATCAGTGGATCGGCCCTAGCTATGGCATCTTCGACCTTGCTGGCCGTCTCGTCATCAAGATTACCCATTATGCTCTGGAGAAAGGACTTGACGTTCTCGTACGACTGTATCAACCTTCTAGCCAGCTTCTCGGTACCCGCTTGGGCGTAGACGGGGAGAGTCAGCAGAGCTATCAGCGAGATACTGGCTAGGACTAGAATGGACTTTTTCCACATCATCTCCCCCCTCCATTAGGGAGGAGGGGGGATAGATTAGGGATGCGCGCGGAACGGAGGTGGGACGGCATCCAAGGGTATTTGCGGATTACCTTTATATAGTGGCTGGGGTGACGCATGCAGAGGTGATCTCATGAGGGGTCTCATCGCCCTGAGGTTAGATGGGGCCTTCCTTGGAGGTGTCAGCCTTTCGCACCTCCGAGGTGGTGTCCTTTGGAGAGTTGAGTGACTGCTCCTACTTTTGGAAGCCCTGCGTAGACAGGTTGGCCAAGGTCCTGTCAGGCGTGAGGGAGGAAGAGTTCTACGAACTGGCAATTCCCCGCGAGAGGTTGAACTGGCTCCCCGAGGTAAGGGAGAAGGGGGTGGTCGCCTCCCTCGGATGGGGACTGGCGCCCACGGCGTCTATACTGACTGAACCTGACTTCCTCGCCGCATCTGAGCCTGTCTTCAGGGCCGGGTACCTTAAAGACCTGTTGAATCCACACGACGACTTCGGTTCCTCACTGACGGCAGCCATGAGGGTCACCAGGACGCTCAAAGACAGGTTAATCGTCATGAGCGACGTGAACACCGGGTTGGAGGGCGTTACTCACGCTGACCCCGGAGGCGACTTCTCAATAAGTCCCGATAGTGAGGAACTCTTCCTGTTGGCAGATAATCTCCCCAGAGAGCTGGATAGTAGATTAGAGGACTTGGGTGAAGTTACGAGGGACTGGAATAGGTTGGACGAGGCCACGGTGGTCGTGGTCAGGACCAGCAAGAGCCTAGGACCGGAGGAGTTCGAAACGGCTAGACGCCTCAAGCTTGTGATCACCGCCACGCACGGTCTCGATCATATAGATGTCTCAGAGGCCAGAAGGAGGGCTGTTATAGTTGAGAGGGCTCCCGTGAGGGCTAGAGCTGTGGCCGAGCTCACTCTCGGCCTCATCCTCGATCTCGCCAGAGGCATCAGCTTGGGCGACAGGAGGATGCGCAAGGGGGAGTGGGCCAAGAAGAGGCTGAAGGGATTCGAGGTATCTGGGAAGAGGGTAGGCATAATATCGATGGGGATAGTTGGATCCGAGATAGCCAACCTGCTCAGGGCTGTAGGGATGGAGGTCAGCTTTTACGACAAGTACAAGGACGGAGGGAAACCCCTAGATGATCTGCTCAGGGAGAGCGACATAATAGTCCTAGCCTCACCCCTGACGGAGGAGACAAAGGGGATGATAGGGAGGAGAGAGCTCTCCCTCATGAAAGACGGTGCCTACCTAGTCAATGTGGGAAGGGGAGAACTCGTCGATCTGGAGGCCCTCATAGATTCCTTGGAGAGCGGTAAACTCGCGGGAGCTGCTCTCGATGTGTTCCCCAAGGAGCCACCGTTTGGGGAGGATGCCTACGAGAGGCTGAGCCAGCTGGACAACGTGATCCTCACGCCTCACATAGGTGGGAACACGAGGGAGTCTGACAGGAGAATTGTTAGGGAGGTGCTGGGGATCCTTGGCAAATGGTTCCAAGGTTAGCTTCATCCCTGGACCAGTCAATCCGAGTCCTGAGGTTATGAGAGCGCTCAGTGAGCCGATGCCCTACCACAGGGGAGAGGAGTTCTCGAGGATGTACGAAGAGATAATCGAGTGGACTAAACCTCTCTTCGGTGCTGAGGGAGATGTCATCGTCATAAGCGGATCCTCCACTGCCGGACTCGAGTCGGCCCTAGCGGGGTTCTCAAGGGGCAGGAATGTGGTAGCTATAGTCGACGGCAAGTTCGGGGAGAGGTTAGCGGAGATATCATCCCTCTACGCTAGAGAGGTCAGGGTGATCCGTTCTGAGTGGGGCAAGACACCCCCTCAGGAAGAGCTGGAGGCTTCCTTGAGAGGTGCTGATCTCTTAGCAGTAGTCCACAATGAGACATCTACGGGTATCGAGCATGACATGGATCTGATAGCGGACCTAGCGTCGGATAGAGGAGTTGATCTCGTGGTGGACGTTGTGAGCTCGATAGGGGGTATTGAGGTGAAGGGAGATAGATGGAGGGCCAAAGCTCTAGTGGGGGGAGTTCAGAAGTGCATAGGTGCTCCACCGGGCTTAGCACCCGTTATGGTGAGGGACTGGGAGGGCTACAGGGGAGCCCCTTACTACCTCGACCTGACGAGGTACAGGAGCTCGGCGATGGGTAAACTCAGGCAGACGCCCTTCACCCCAGCACTTCCACTTTTCGCAGCTCTGAGGGTCGCACTCAGGGAGATACACTCAGAGAGGCTGGAAGCTAGGTTCCTCAGGCACCATAGGGCGGCCGAACTCTTGAGGGAGGGATTGGGGGAACTTGGAGTGGAGCTGTTCGCGCATCCCGGTGAATTAGGTAAGATGTCTGATACCGTGACCTCCTTCGTGGTCCCAGATCCAGAGGTGGTTAGGAGGGAGCTAGCTAAGAGGGGCATATTAGTGGCGGGAGGACAGGGTCCCCTGAGGGGGAAGATACTTAGAGCTGCTACAATGGCCAGTATCACGGAGGAAGACGTTCAATTACTGCTGTCCCAGTTAGGAGAGATTCTGAATAAGATCACCTCAAAAGCTCCCTCCTGACCTCTTCTTTTAACCTGCCTGAGAAGGCTCCAAGTAATGAATCCACGTCCATTTCAAATGTCTGCTCCTCCTCGTTCCACAGATCAACGGGTATCTGCCAGTTGGAGGGACCAGCAACCAATAGGTGCTCGACTTTTATCAGCTGATCGCTGAAGAGCGTCCTCAGAGACTTCACGAGCGTACCTAAGATCTTCTCGTTAACTAGGATGACGCTGGTTATCCCTGTAAGGGAGCCTTCGGTGTAGAACATTATCGGGGAAGATACCTTGGAGAGAGCTTCCCCGATCCTCAGGAAGTCCTTATAGGGAGCATCGAATCTAGCTAGCACCGCCTCTCCCAGACCCACTCCAGTGGGGAAGTATCCCTTAACTACTAGCCCGTTTCTCCTGTACCTAGCGAACCTCTCCGCTGCATTGGGTACGCCAATCCTTCTGAGGTAGGAACGAGAGGCCTTTCCCTGACTGTTGATCACACTGAGCGCAAGGATGTCCTTTTTATCCAGTTTTATCGGGGGCTTGATTCCCCTGTAAACCTCCCTCCAAGTAGGAGGGGTATCCGATGCTCTGGAGTAGCCGTCAACCATGAGGCCCAGTACTTCTTCGGATTGTATTTCGTCTAGAGAGTGAAGATCAAACGAGAAAAGAACCTCCTTTCCTGTTCGAAGCCCATCTCCTGATAATTTAGCAAATACCCTCTCATACTTGAGAGGTACTAAGAATAGAATATAGTAAGTATTGTCTTCAGTTACATAGACATTGTAAGTGAAAGGGAATTTCTCTATGAACTTTATTTCTTGAGGCGCGGGATCACTTAATTCAGTTACATAAATGGTCAGCCCCATTCTCAAAGGGAATATCGTATAAGGTCCATGAACTATGTTCCTTCCAATTAAATCCTTGAGAGCTCTTGAGATAGAAGCAAGAGAAAGTCCTGTGTATTTTGCCAAATTCTCTAGCTTGGCATCTTCAGAACGAGTGACGTAGACGAGTGATCTTAGGACCTGTAGTTCTCTCTTAGATAGCTTGATAGACGGATATCTCCTAGCTATTGAAACCAAGAGTATATAGTCCTCTAAGCTAATATCTCGCCCTCTCTCCAGATATAGAAAATTTATGGCCTTAAGAACACTCTTGACAACACCAATCCTTTCTCTGATATTATAGGCCTGAAATATCTCAGGAGCGTAGTAAGGAGGGACCGTAGGTAGTCCTACCCTCTGTGAGCACTCGGACCACCACGAGGGATCAGCGTTAGAGTATGCCCATGCTAGATCATATATGTGGGGGAAATCAAGAGGAGGTAAAAAACGGATGAAAGCTTCCCTTTTGACGACTATCCCAATTCTATCGGGCGAAAGGTCCCCACTTAAGAGAAGATCACTGCCTTCCTCCTTAACACCACTCCTAAGATTTTTCTCTATCTTAACGTCTGCCAGTAAAACTCTCTTGGGAATCCTCCTCACGGGATCCATCCCTAGCTCTTTTTGGATCTTCCTGATTTCCTCTTGGAAAAGTTTAGTCAGATCCTCATTTTTTTCAAGTCTCTTCTGTTGCACACTAATTAGTGTCGTTAGGGCTAATAAAGTTTTTCTTCACATGAGATCGGTTGTAATGTTACTTATTACACCAGCAATACACGCTCTTGTCGGTCTACTAAATAAAATGAGCAAGTATAGACCATATAGGTTTGGTCTACGTAAGTAGTAAAGGAGGAAGGAGGTTGATGGATATGATGATCGGGCCAATTCACCCGCCCGCTCCCCCTGTAAAGTGAGTTCTCCATCACTTATTTTCTTATCTATCGGTTTTCTCCTCTTTCAGTATTTATTGAAAAAATGTCTGAACACAACATTTAATGGGGGAAGGCTCAGTTCCTCCAAGGGATGATCCATAGAGTACAAAGGGGGAAAAGCCGACAATACAATTTACATCACAGCTACAATAGTAAAAGAATTCATCAAAGATGGAGCTGAGCCTTTAGAGCCACTCTCCTCAATCTTGGTAGAGAGGTTGGGTGAGGAGTGGAACATCCTAATTACCAATCAAGATCAGAAGGCCGAGTTCAGCTTCGGTCTGGGTGTTACCCTACGGTCAGAGCCTGTTGAAGACTGGGTAGTTAGTCTAAAGTTCCTAGGAGGGGAAGAAGTTATTGTGAGGACTCTAGGCAGATCGGTCAAGGTGAGATTGGAAGGGGACAGGGAGATGCTGCTGTTGGCTTCGGAGCTCGCGGCTCTCGCCCTTTACCTCTATAGGGATCCCTTAATGTGCCTGAGAGAGAACCTTATAGTGACGGGGATCTTCTACCTAAACCCGTGTGTGTGGTCTGATCCAGCGATTTCAGGCATAGAGCTGGCTGCAGCCTTCTCAGCGATCTCAGAGGGATTGGAGCTGGAGAAGAGGTACAGGTCCTTCGTGAAGGCCCTCCACTTTCTGAGTCAGCTTGATCACCTGCCGGAGATGATCAGGGCACTTAAAGCCTTAGCAGTGATAGGCGTGGCCCCGCCCCTGAGTAAGAGAGATCTCTTCTACGTGGATCAGCTGTCTCCGGTGGAGATAAAGGTCCTGAACGCTCTCACCGCCAAGGAGGCCATAGACAGGCTGTACGGTTTAGATGAGAGGAAGGTTGTCTCGCTTCTCTCAGAACTGCTGGGACTGAGGTCGGAGACCTTCGATAGAAGAAAGCTAGTCAGGTCCTTGTCCCAGAGGGAATCCAAGGAAGGCCTTTCATTGAGCGAGATCTCCCATGTCCTAGGGATCGATAAGGCCTACCTTTGGAGGGATGTCCTTCCCAGGATGATAGAGCGCTTCCTCATTACCGTAGGGAGTGACAGGTACAGGGGAAAGACCGTGAAGGTCTACAGGCCCAACATATCCCTGCCGACAATAGGGGATATGGTGCTCACTTATACGCTCAACCTCAGCTACCTCGTCACTAGGGGCTGATAATGAGGCTGAGCAGAGATTTCTTCTGCAGGGATCCAGTGGTAGTGGCTAGGGATCTCCTTGGGAAGCTCCTAGTCAGGGAGTTCGGGGGGAACAGGATATCAGGAGTGGTGGTGGAGACCGAAGCCTATCTGGGGAGGAACGACAGGGCCTCCCACGGTTTCGGTGGGAAGAGGACGCCAAGGATGTGGCCTCTCTACGAAGGATGTGGCCTATTCTACATCTACCCAGTCCACGGATACGCAATGTTGAATGTGACGACCGCGCCACCCAACGAACCCACAGCCGTCCTCATAAGGGCGCTGGAACCCGTGGAAGGCGTGGATCTCATGAAGATGAACAGGGGGACTGAGGATATGAGGAATCTGTGTTCCGGCCCTGGGAAGCTCACCAAGGCACTGGGCATCACCCTAGACATGAACGGCCTGAGCGTCGAGGACGGGCCTCTCTATTTCGAGGAGTACGGGCGAGTGGACGAGCGGAAGATAGTAGCCTCGAAGAGAGTGGGGGTGGATTACGCCGGCAGGCATGCGGACCTACCCCTTAGATTCTACTTGAAGGGTAATAGATACGTGTCAAGGCCATGATCCTCTGAAGATGACCTCGACCTCCTCCGGGTCCACCTCCCCGTTCCCGTTATCGTCCATCCACCTGATTATAGTGATTCCATCGATCCCTCCATCTGCTATCTTGATCGCCGCTGCCCGGGTGCCGAACCTAGTGAGGCCCTCTCCCAGCACTATCCTCCTCCCGTCCCTCTCAAGGGATGCGATCAGGGCGTAGTCCGAGCGACCGTACTCCACTTGGAATCTCCACACACGGCCTCCCACCTTGATGATCCCTCTCGAGCCGTTGATGTTCACCACTATCCCTAGCTCCTCGTTGAGTCGAGCCGCCAGCTCATTGGCCTTGGGGCCGCCAAGTATTATGAGGTCGCCGTCTGGTAGTTCATCTCCGGATCTAATCGCCTCCAGACCTAGGATCGAGGCCGCTTCACGATCATGCTCTCCGTAAAGGACCCTGAAATGTACTTCAGATGGAATCTCGGCTCTGACCCTGCGCTCCTCGACGGTGGAGCCAGCGATCACCCTCACGATCCACTCCCCGGGCTCCGAAAGGGTGAGGGATATCTGGAAGTGTCCTGAGGAGACCATGGCTGAGTATTCCCCCTTGACTCCATCGGGGGAAACCAAGACTATCCTAACGCTGTTCACGCCAGTGGCGGTTCCGCTAACTACTAAGGGCTCCCCCACTTGCACCCTACTGGGGATGTCTACCTCCAGATCTACCGGCCGGTGATAGGCCTCCTTGACTTTCTCAACGGTGACTGATACCATATCGGGAATGTAAGGGACGTCTTCAGGTTCTATCTTGGCGAATAGGTTGCCAGATGGGTCTATTATCACCACCGTGGCTGTGTACTTGACACCGAAGTGGAGGAGATGGGACCACGAGACTGTCAGGAGGATCCAGCTGGACGGAGGATTATAGCTCCTAAAGGCTGGCAGAATAGCTTGGGGATTCGAGGGTGAATACATGGCGACTGCTACGATGTAACGACCACTGGAGAGTTCAGGGTCAGTCCTCCAAGCATCGGCCAGCAGGGGTATGAACTTCTTGCAGTGGGAGCAGGTGGGCTGACTGAATATGAGAACAACGACCTTTCCCCTGTAATCAGAGAGCTTGAAGGTTCCTCCTCCATAGATTGGGGCCTCGAAACCGGAAGCGGAGGTAGGTAAGATGGGCAGACAAAGCATCGACAGCAGAAGTAGTATGATCGCTCTATTCATCATCAACCTCCTTTCAGGGTTCCATTTATAATAGCTCGTCGTTATACGCCAAAGACCTTCTGGATAACCATAGCTAATTGTGCTTATGGGATGGTATCTAGAAGGTACAAAAAGTGAGGGTGACTGACATCCAAGTTCATCGTCGCACTGAAAGCCTTCTCCTGTATAGGAGGATCGCCACGATCAGAATCGCTAGTGCCACCACGCCACCGATTGATATGAACGGAGGCTTCGGTCTAACGGAGGTGTACATCTCTGACGGGAAGCAGCCCTCGGCGTAGGCGGCTATCTTGACCTGAGTCTCTTCACCGATGTCAGGAATCTTCAGTCTAGTCTCGCCGTTCTCAAGTTCATAAGCAGTCCCGTTGAGGACTAAAAGGCCGGTAGCAGGCCCTCCACGGCATGTCACCCCTATCGATGCCTCAGTGTTCCCCTCCAGTTCATCCGGAAGTAGGATCTGGGCGTGAGGGAGATAGGTCACCTTGAATCTCCTCTCCAACCTCGTGCTGTTGTACAGGGCCTCCACTATGACATCGTTCTCCCCCGGAGTAAGGGTTATTGTTGAAGAGAAGGTCCCAGTGTTCGATGGCCTGACCTCCTGGCCATTAACCTTTACCAAGGCGAAGGGCTGGGCCCTACCCCTCACCTCGAGCGAGGGCGTATCTACCACATCGGGTAGATCGTTGACCTCCAGCACAGGAGGCTTGACCAGTTGGTAGCTCACATCGCCTCCGTTCACCCTCACCACCATGTAGTGGAAGAAGAGGTATTTCTTGGGATACTGGTTGTCCAGCTCGGCGCCCCCACCTCCCAAGATGAAGGTCCTGATGCTCTCGTTCTCACCGCTGTAGTACATGTGCTCGTGGCCCTGGAATATAGCATCTATCTTGTCTTTGTAGAGTTTCACCACTGCTCTGAGCCTCTCGAGAGCCGACTTGTCCTCGATCCCGTGGGCGTACGGGTAGATGGGTTGGTGTATGAAGACGAAGATGTGCTCCGCCTCCGTGGCATCCAAGTCCTTCGCGAACCACTCTATTTGCTCATCGCTCATCGAGTACCTGAAGCCAGGCACATTGGCGTTCAGGAAGATGAAGTGGGAGTTCCCGTAATCGAAGGAATAGAAGAGCTTGCCGAAAAAGGACATGAAGTTCCTCTGGGCGGTCCTCCCAATCTGGTTCTCGTGGTTGCCCTCGGCTATGAAGAGGGGTATCCTTATAGCGCTGGTGACCCTCACAAAGTCCTCATACTCCCTGAGCTCTCCGCTGTAGACTATATCGCCCACGTTGGCGTAGAAATCCGCATTCTCCCTGATAATGTATTCTAGAAGTTGCTTGTAAACCTCCGGCTGTTTCGCACCTCCTGACGGTCTGTTATCCCCCAGAACGATGAATGAGAATGCATCCTTGTTTGGGAAGAGTTTGGTCCCGTTCCTGACGTTCTCGACCCAGATGAACTTCCTGAACTCCGCATACCCGCCGTTGGAGTCATAGGCCCTTATCACCATCACGTGTCTCCCGTCCCAAGTGGTTAAGGTGTCCCATTTGGCCCTCCATGAGCCGCCTGATGGCTCGAACTCTATCAGCACGCCCTTATCGTCGGTCCAGTTATACTGCCCCTCGTAGTCGAGCCTAGCCTGTACCTTGGTAACGGGTGAGAGGTTGCCCGACACCTCCACTGAGAGATCGACCACTCCGCTCAAGTTACTCGGGAAGGACGGCACTACTACGAATGCTTCCACCCTTGTGGGCTCTACCCTCTTCGCGGAGGTTATCTCGATCCTCTCGGAATTGGAGGGGGTCGCATCCAAGGTGACCACGTACTCTCCGGGAGAGTCAGCTCTCCACCTGATCAGGAGGTTCCCTGATACCAGCTTGAGATCTGATATGCAAGCTAACTCAGGACCGGGCAGTATGAAGAAGGCGTAGGGCCTGTCTCTCTCCAAGGAGGAGCGGGAATATCCCAAGAATACATCGGTGTAGCCATCTGAGGATACCTCAGCCTCGGAGATGACCCTCATGAGGGAGGCGTCCCTCAACGCTGCTCTGAACCTGCCCTTAGCCGAGAAGGTGAACCCTATCGCATCGTCCAGGGCTGACCTGTCAACCATGACCTTGATGTAAGGATCGGGCCCCGTGGCGAAGAAGCACAGTTCATCGTTCACGACGAAGGAGGCGGCATTCTTGTGCTCGAGCTCCCACTCGATCACGGTCTCCCTCTCGAAGGACGCCGATACGGGTAGGGGAGATCCATCCGGAGAGAACACCTCGACGGAGAGGGGGTTCAGGGTCTCGTTGGATGGGAAACCGTGATTCACTGTGTCCACGGCTAGCTCGTAGTTTCCTAGCTCGCTCACATCCACGTAGTATCGGTACCTGCCCACAGGATGAGCGTGAATCGGTAGAACTGGTAATAGGAGAGCTAGCGCGAGAACCAGCGCGAGTATAGGGGATTTACTCATATGCCATTTCAAGAGTAGACCTTAAAAACCGTGGGAATCCTCATCCCCTCCCAGCCACCTTCCTGTACTCCCTCTCCACAAGACTCTGGGCTAGATCCAAGTATATCTCGGTGGTTCGAAGGCTGCTGTGTCCCAAGATGCGCTGTAATACTCGTGGATTGCCGCCCTTGGAGAGGAACCAAACGGCGAAGGCGTGCCTCACAGCATGGGGATGGGTCTTCAGCAGCTCGGAGACCCACCTCCTTATGGTGCGATCCGTCACCGGGAAGATCCTCTCGTTCCCATTCCTAGGTAGCTCCCTCAACAGTTCGGCGGTGCGCTCGGTGAAGTAAACGTACCTGAACTTTCCTCCCTTACCCCTCACCCTAGCCCTCTTCCCGTTTAGGTCCACATCCTCCCATCTTAACGAGACCAGTTCGCCCACCCTCATGCCAGTCTCTGCTAGCATCATTATTGCCGCCCTCTGGAGGGGTTTAGCCGTCAAAAGTATTTCATCTATCTCCTCATAAGTCTTCAGAAGATCCTCGTTAACCTTCGGAAGAGGAGGAGGAACCCTTATCTCCTTCGCGAGGGCCCTAGCCTCCTCGCTCAAGTCCTTTCTCCCTGCCACATTGAAGAGTCTCGAGAGCATATAGAGCTGCTGCTTCAAGGTACGCCTGCTCACCTTTTCTTCTCTCTTAGAGGCCCATATCCTCACATGAATAGGTTTAGCTTCCTCTAATGGCACCATCTCTAAGAAGGAGGTGAAAACTGGCCTGTACTTCCTCTTACTCGAGGGCGCTAAACCCGCCAAGGCTGCTTCCACGAGGGCATTCATTCACTCGCCCACCTTCACCAGCTTCTCCCTAGACCTGTGACCCCTCACAATCTCCACATGGGACTTGGGCACGCCGAAATGCTTGGCCAGAAGTTCTATTACTCTCCCGTTGGCCCTTCCCCCTTCGGGAGGCTCCCTGACCTTGACCACGAGGGAGTCGCCCTCGGGGATGACTTCCTCCCTCTTAGCCCTCGGTATCACTCGAACCTTCACCAACATGGGTCATCCTTTCCAAGAGGGTCAGCATGCTCTCCGCCACGTAGTATATGCTCTCGAGGAGGTAGTCCTTCTTCAGGTGGCACCTGTCCAAGTCCATCTCCACTACTGCGGAGCCCCTGTCCACAGCGACCTTGCACGGTATTCCCTTGTCCACGAGGTCCCAAGAGGCTCTCATGAGATCCAGTTCCCTTCCCTCCGCCTTAAGGGGTGGGTAGGCAGTGGCCAGAACGTAAGCGACACCCCTCTCCTCCTCGGCAACTATGTAGATGACCACATCCCTCCCTTCCTCCCCTATCATGAGCACGAGCATGCCCTCCTCCCTGAGGGGGGTCAGCCCGGCGCTCCTGAGCATGGACTCTATCTCATCAAGAAGCAAGGTTCTCACCCAATTTTCGTAAGAACGTGAGCGTTATGTAGAAGTTCCTCTTAAAGGACTCCCCTATGCATTCGCTCCTTAGGAAGGATGTCACTATGACCTCATTATCTTCGCTCAGCTGGTAGGAAGCGAAGTTCATCTTGAAATTCTCCTCCAGCAGCAGTTTGGCCATCTCGGCAGTGGGGATGAGGGGTGGATCGGTCCTCCCCACGATCACGGTCATGTCCTCATCAGCCAGAACGATGACGTTGTAGGAGATCTCGCCCTCCCGGAAAGATGCAATGATGGCCTGCTCTACCCTTCTGTAGTTGATCCCTTCCTCCCTCAGTATCTCCTCGATTTGTTCCAGATGTCCCATAGGTATTCGTGTTTTCGTCAGACTACTAAAGTTTTCCTCAGGAGGGTTCGCCACTCGGAGTGAGTGGTAGGCGCCGTGAGGGCGCCCTCTGTCCTTAAATGGACGGTATGGACTCTACCATGGTGACCGGAAATGGTTCCTCATGCCGTAGGCGGAGCCTTCTTTGGGATAATGGGTTTCATCCTAGCTGCTCTCCTATCCATAGCCGCCCAAGCCTTCTACTTCTGGGTTGCTCAGATATTCGTCATGGGGGAGAGGAAGGGCTTTCTCTCCCTGATGGGCCTCGTAGTCGCGGGCAACTTCCTGTCCGGCCTCGCCTACCTCACCGTCGTGAGAGTGGTCTCGGTGCGTCCACTGCCGCTACCGTCCCTCTTCGGAGTAGCCTCAGTTCTGTTGGTGTGGACGCTGGTTGCTAAGTACTGGTACGACACAAGCTGGGTCAGGGCTTTCCTGCTGATATTGATAGCTAGCCTGTTGCAGCTGCTGACCATCTACGTGGTGACTCCTGAATCATGGGGCATGAGACCCTTCAGAGAACTAGGCCTCTAATACAATCCTTGAGTAGATCTCGAGACAGTTCAGGAGATCGTCAGGGGATCAACCTGATCCTGAGTCCGTCGAAGTGCTTCCTATCCATGGTGGCTAGGTCCGATCCTGAAACGGACGCGGTGGCGGCCACCAAGATGTCGCTGAAGGGTATCGGTCTTCCCTTCCTCCTCAGCTTGGTATCAAGTTCTAAGGCCCTGACCAGGATGTCTTGGTCTGGTTCCACGATCATCCCAATTTCGTGAAGTAGATCCTTCCTACCCATTGCTGCATCAGGTCCTCTAGCCAGATAGTGGCCGAAGAGATATTCGTAGGCCACCACCCAAGGGATCATTATCCTTTCATACTCGGCGATCAGATCAACGAGTTCTTCCCGGCCTCTGTCCAGCAGTTCGATCAGGAAGGATGTGTCCAAAACGACGTTACCACCACTCACGTGCCTCGACCTCTTTGACGATCTCCTCAACTTTATCGGCCTCTTCCTCACTCAGTCTCGAGCTCCTGACGAGATCCTTCAGTCTTTCCCTCTTCCTCTTCAGATATTCGTCTATAAGCCTGTCTATGGTCTCACCCAGGCTTTTAGCCCTCAATCTCTCCTTGAGAGATTTGAGCCTCCTGTAAGTGTCCTCCCTAACCGAGATTACTTTACCCATCATTCGATCTCTATAGCCCTATACCTATATTAGTATAGCGATATATCGAAAGCTCTCTTTTATAAAGTTAGTTCGACCCCATTTATCGTATCTAGTTGGATATTATACCTGATAGCTGTGAGTTTATAGTCTTTTATACCTATTATTTCATTAGTAGAAGTCATACTGATAGTAACTTTTTTATTGTCGGTTGGGATGACAGCGAGATGATCATGTCCCAGAAGCTCGAGCTCCCCCTCGAACCCCAGGCTTTCGCCGAAGACATATTCAGGATAGTGAGCCATCCCGTCATGCAGGAAGTCTACCGATTCAGGCACCTCATAGCCAAGGCCATGAGGGACTTCTTGGATGGAGAGGGTTTCGTGGAGTTCGATCCAATAATGGTCGGTCCAGTAACGGATCCCGGCACGAGAGGCGCGTTCGAGTTCCGGATCCCCTACTACGGAAGGGAGTACAGGTTAATGAGGAGCGGTATCCTGTACAAGCAGCTTCTGGCTGCGGCAATGGAGGAGGGTAAGATTTACTTCTTCTACCCCAACCTGAGGCATGAGCCGATAGACGCTGCCAAGACCGGGCGCCACCTCGTGGAGTTCGTCCAGATAGACTTGGAGGTCAGGGATGCGGACCACTTCCAAGTGATGGAGATAGCGGAGAGGCTGCTCAAGCACGTTATCGATGAGATGAAAAAGTACGAGAACCGTCTCCGAAAGATATGGGAGTTCTTCGGCTCTGAGAGGAAGAGCCTACCAGATGTGAAGCTCCCCTTGAAGAGGATGACCCATAGGGAAGCGGTAGAGCTTTTAATGGAGCATGCTAAGGATGACAAGGTCATCAAAGATCTGGAGAGAAGGTTCGGCGTCAGAAGACCCCAAGACAGGCTCAGTTTCAAGGCCGAGATTCCCTGGGAGTGGGAGTGGTACCTGTCCAAGATACATAAGCGACCCTTCTTCATTCATGATTACCCGAGGGGGGCGAGGGGCTTCTACGACCGCGAGTACCCTGACAAGCCAGGTATACTGATGGACTTTGACCTGCTCGCTCCGGAAGGTCACGGGGAGCTCTCTTCGGGTGCGGCGAGAGAGTACGAGGTGTCGAGGGTTTTCGCTAGGATGAGGGAGACCAACGAGAACCCCGAGCTTTACCGCTGGTACCTCCAGTTCCTCCGCGATCACGGGAAGCCAACGGCTGGATTCGGCATAGGAATGGAGAGGTTGGTGAAGTACATCTGTGATCTCCCGTCCGTGCACCTCGCCAGACCGGCTCCCAAGATACCGGGGGTGCACTCGCCATGACGGACTACCCGATAGATGAGATATTCAGGAGGGCCAAGCTGGGTGAGCAAGCTGTATATCCCCCCAAGGACGAGTTCGGTTACAATGTATTTGGAGCTGACGTTTATACGAAGCCGAGGAGGTTCCTCCTTCTGGATGACATAGTTCTGCTTCCTCCTCAGTTCACGCCTGAGAGGCTCGAGAAGGGCATTGAGTTACTCAGGGAACCCCTCTACACGGATGTGAGTACAGAGACTTCCGTGGGCGGGTTCAGGGTGAGAATGCCCGTCGTCTGCGCCGCCATGGGGGGCACGCACATCGCCAACCTGATAGGGCCCAAGATAGCTAGGGGATGCGCCGAGATGGGCGTCGTCTACTCTTTGGGGGAGAACATAGCCGCCATCAGGGGATACGATGAGAGGCTCACTGACCAGCCATCATTCAAGGAGAGGGCCCTAGCCTACTTGGAGAACCTGAAAGACGGGTATGGAGGGCTCGTCATACAGCAGAGCGTTGAGGACGAGAACATGAAGCTCTGGGAGAAGGTCTACACGGATCCGGACTTCGATCAGTACGTGGAGAAGGGATTGATAGCCTTCGAGATCAAGGCAGGGCAGGGCGCCAAGCCCGGCTTAGGAGGAGAGGTACTGGTCAGCAGGGAGGTGGCTTTGAGGATAAAGGACCATTACTACATACCGGAGGATCCGGAGAAGGAGGTCAAGGACTACTACGAGAGGCATTCAGCACCTGGAACATTCACCGAAGACATACTGGCCAGTCAGATCAGGCTGATAAAGAACAACTTCCCCCGAGTGAAGGTGTTCCTGAAGACCGGGCCCTACAGGGACTTGGACAGAGTGATAGAGATAGCAAGCAGGGAGGGAGTGGACGCCATAACGATAGATGGGAAGGAGGGAGGGACTGGGATGAGCCCCATAGCGGGCATGAGGGACCTAGGCCTCCCCACCGTGGCCTGCCTAGGGGCCATCGCGAGGGCGAGGGACAAGAGGGTAAAGACCAGCCTCATAATTTCGGGCAGGCTGTACGACGGCTCCCATGTGGTCAAGTCCCTAGCGTTAGGAGCCAGCGCGGTGGCGTTCGGCAGGCCCTTGGTGTACGCCTGTTTGGGAAGCATACCCTTCGCCCCTACTTTCATAAGGAGGGAACTTTTCAGGAATCCATTGCTGAGGGAACTAGGTAAGATGGCCCTGAGATGGGGGGTAAGGGGAGAGAGCTGCACCAAGGGTGTGGTGAACTACCTGAAGAGCGTGGAGAACGAGGTCAAGATGCTCACCTCCGCCCTAGGAAAGTACTACATGGACAGGCTATCTAGGGAGGATGTAGGCGCCCTTAACAGGGACCTCTCGAAGCTCTTCGGGATAAGATACGTGTACAGCTCCCCCGAAGTGACAGGGAAGGTGGTGCAGCGGGGAGTTGAACTTTCCTGATAGTTATCCGCTGAAATGAACTATGATGAGGTGGGGAATCAGCACCTAATCACTGTTACGGACTTAATGCAGTAGTCTATCTCCACTCTAGCCCTTTCCAGAGCTTCTCCACCTATTATGATCTCGTTTAACCCCTTATAGCTCTCCAGCAGACCATCAACCTCGTAGTCGCCTGAGATAAGTGTGGAATACCCTCCCATAGATTTGATGACTCTGCCATCCGGTAGAACCAAGTGCCTCTCGGTTGAAGGCCTTATACTTAGCTTGTGGAGAACTTCGCTTGGTACCAGAGCGAAGCCTTCATATCCTGTATCGAGGACACCCCACTCCTCCCCCAATTCTGGATATACTTTCCCGCTGAGCGGATTGTAAAACTTGACTCTAATGTAAGGAATTTGATCAACCACGCTCAATTACCCTAGCACCTGCCCGAGCTAAGGGCTTGGGAGGAGGCAAGGCCCTTACCGTGACGGTGCTGGGATCAATACCCTTGGATTTCAGGACCTCAGCGAGCTCCTTGAGGGAAGGTGCCCTAGCTACCTCTCTTCCCCCCACTTCAGCTATAAACACCCGTCTAAACTCAGATTCTAACAGGGCCCTCTCTATAGCCGATGAGACGAACTTTGATAGCGCTCCTCTTCCAGCTCCCCTCTCCTTGAGATGCTCCCTTAGTCTCCGGAGCAGGTCATCAGGTATCACGACGGTTAGGGTCCCCATATCTAGCAACCTTAATATTGTGTAATTATTTACTATTTATTGATTTCTGTCCGCGAAAATCGTTCAAACCTTGATCTGAGGAGGGTTTACTGAGAAGTGGGGTCCAATGGTTTCTCAAATATTATGAGCCATCTTGCTTAATATATCTTAAAAAAGTCTAAGACCTCTGAGGGTCTACCTATGGACCCAATCACCCCATTCTCAACGACTGCAACCCTGTCCGCCGTCCTCAGAGCCAGCAAGTGATCATGAGTGGCAATAGCTATCCCCATCCCCTCTGACCTCAACTTCCCTATGAGGCCCGTCATGACCCCCCTCTTCTCCCTATCCAGATGGGCAGTAGGTTCATCCAGCAGGAGTATCCTAGGGCTAGCAGCCACTGCCCTGAGAATCGACACTACCTGTGCCTCCCCTGCCGACATCTCTCTCCTATCCTTCCTCGATAAGTAGGCCGATTCCGTATCACTGAGCAGTTCTTCCGCCCTCCTAACCGCCTCCTCCCTAGGCATGCCTCTCAGTAGAGGGGCGAAGGCTATATTATCCAAGGCCGTTCCTCTCAGGAGGATAGGCCTCTCGTGGACGTAAACCACCATTCTCCTGAGCTCAAGCCTCCTAGATCCATTTACCTCCCATATGTTCGATCTCCAGAACTTGACCTTTCCCCTAGAGGGTCTGTAGAGGCCTCCAGCTAACTTCAGGATGGTGGTCTTCCCGGAGCCATTTGGGCCCACTAGGGCGAGCACCTCACCCCGCCTGATCTCCAAGCTCACCCCTCTCAGGGTCCACTCCCTAGATCCTGGATACCTGAACCAGACTTCTCTCAATTCTATTCCGTTCATTCCCTGAGCCTCCCCAAGAACCTGAGGGTGAGGGAGATCATGGCCAGCATAAGCAGCAGGATGATGCCCAGAGACATGGCTAGCTCGAACTCCCCCTTTGACACCTCAAGCGCTATGGCAGTGGTCATGACCCTCGTGTAGCCCTTTATGTTACCTCCCACCATCAGAGCGACGCCTAACTCCCCAAGAGCCCTAGAGAAGCCCATCACCACGGCAGCAGCTACTCCTGGGAGGGACTCGGATATCACTATCTTGGCCGCCTGACCCTCGGCAGCGCCCAAGGAGAGAGTCAGCTCCCCATAAATGTTCCAAGAGTGGGAGAGGACCCTGTAGGCAACAGAAGTTATTAGGGGGGTTATCAAGATGGCCTGTCCGATTACTATGGCTTGGGGGGAATAGAGTAACCTCAGCATACCAAGAGGACCCTGCCTGCTGAGAAGCAGGTAGAGGAGGAGCCCTATCAAGACGGTGGGTATGCCCACCATGCCCTCTAATAGGGGAATGAGGGGTCGGGAGGCCCTAGGAGATCGCACGAGCAGGTAAGCTAGGGCAATACTCCAAATGGAGGCCAGTAGCGTCGCCGTTCCTGACACCACCAAGCTCCTGAGTACGATCTCTAGGACCTCCCCCACCGGATCACCCTCCAGCCAGCGCCTGCCACCTCTCCCTAAGCCAATTCAACTTATCCCTTGCGGGATAGAAGAGGGGCTGTCCGTACTCGGAGACACCGTAGTGGGCGATCATATCTTGAGCGCCTCCCACGACGAAATCAGCAAAGGCTTTAGCGTAGCTGGCCTCCTTCCCCGTGCAGGAGGGAACGAGGTAAACGCTGTATATGTTGAGGAGATCATCACCACCCTCGAAAAGGATGGCTAAGTCGGGAACTTTGCCGTCCTTGCTGTACTTGAGGAACGTGCCTATGTCCGAGAGCACATATGCTCCTTTCTCGTTCGCTACCAGCAGGGTCGCGCCCATTCCGCTCCCGGTCTCCATGTACCAAGGCCTTCCCTTGGGATCCAATCTAGCAGTTCTCCACACGCTCAGCTCCCTGACATGGGTGCCGGAGTTATCCCCCCTACTGGCGAAGCTGGCTTCTCCCCTCTCTCCGGCCTCATATATCCTCTTGAAAGCATCCACCGGCGACTTGGCCTCCTTCACCTTGGCTGGATCCAAGGGAGGGCCAGCTATGATGAAGTAATTGTAAGCGAAGATGTGCCCCTCAGTTATGGCCCCTTCCTCCATGTAACGTTTCTCCAAGCTGGGAGCGTGCACGAGGACCATGCAGGCATCACCCTGCTTCGCCCTCCTCAGGGCCTCACCGCTTCCCACTGCTATGAAGTCGAGTTCGACATTGGGATGATCCTTCTTGAACTGGTCTCCAAGGTAGTCGAGGAGTCCTGTGGCGTAGAGGCTGGTTGTAGTAGTTATCCTGACCCTGACAGGCCCACTCTCCAACATGAGGAGAGAAGCGACGACAAAGACCAACACGATAGCTATTGCGGCTATGATCTTGGCGTTCACGGGAAGCACCACATTGGGCCGACTCAGTTACTTATATTCGTTATCCGATATTGATTATCGGTCAACGGCGCTATCACGCTTCGCGCGTCACATCCGGTTTGTGAGTTCCTGCAGAATCGAGATCGTCCACCTATGAGGAGTTTGGTGAGAACACGGTACGATTACCTCCTAGTGTAGTCTCTTCATCCGAGGTCATTCATGAATCGCTAGGAGTGTACTCCTCGTAAAACTCGTATCTTAACATCCTGTCTTGCATTCCTCCTGCGTCCTCGCAGATCGCCTTAGCCGCTGGAATTGCCTTCGAGTAGACGCATATGTCCGCTATCTTAACCTCAAACAAGCTCTCATTGCCCACGATCAGATTTAGGTCGAGGTAATGGGTCTGTTTCGAGCGATCAGCTCCACCCAACAGCTTCTCCAAGGTTGGATCCTTGTTGAGGATGTAAAACAGCTTAATGCTGTAATTCCCGCTTGAAATCACCCCCGTAACAAGCTCACCCACTTTGGCGTGAGCTTCGCTCATCCTAAAGCCCGTCTCAGGATGAAATGTCAGTATCAGATCTGGAGATTCGGATGTAAGGAGCGATCTTATCTTTTCCTTTACGCTCCTTCCAGGATAACTGGACAAGTAAGTGTAATTACACCCCAGAAGTTCTGCTGACATCAGATTCAGTTTCCTCCTCTCGCCACCCGCCCTGTAGGCCACTATAATGCAGTCTTTTCCCTTCAAGCTGGCGTAATGCAAGAGACCAGCCACGTAAACCTCATCATCGGCATGAGGACCTATCCACATGACCTTTCTCACTCTTTCCAGCTCTATTCTCATGTCTTTAAGATTCTTGACGTCCATAACGGGTTCCATACGTCTGATCTCCTCCTTAGGCTGTCCTTGGACGTAGAGAAAGGCTGTTATCGAGAAAATGAGTGTCACGATCACAGCGAGTGATAACAAGACCCCGAAGTTCAAGCAGATCCCCCTTCTATCTAGCAGGCCAGACTAATTAGGGCCATGTTTGGGACGGCTGGAAACGGTCGAAACGTTACCGATCGGATCGTCGTGAAGTTGGCCTGACGAGCGTTCATCAAGAAGGAACTCCCCAATTTAAGAAGGAGAAGTGCGAAACCTTGGGGAGTTCTACCGAGGACTAGTGGTGGACAGCTTGAAGACAGGTAACTTTATAATCAGACTGAGAACCGAGCCCTCAAGGTGAGTAGTGTGCGTTACCGGAGATTCCTCCTTTGAATGAGAGCATCTCCAAGGTAGTTTTGGCCTACTCAGGCGGATTAGATACCACTGTCGCCATAAAGTGGTTCACCGAGCAAGGGATTAAAGTAGTCACGTTTACAGCTGAGATCGGGCAGGGAACCGATCTGAAGGATGTGGAGAGGAGAGCGTACGAGGCCGGCGCCGTCAAGCACTATGGCTTGAACTTGGTGGATGAGTTCGTCAGTGACTACGTGGCCCCGGCCATAAGGGCCAACGCCAAGTACGAGGGCGAGTATCCCCTCTCCAGTGCTCTCTCCAGGCCACTGATATCTACCAAGCTGGTCGAGATAGCCGAGAAGGAAGGTGCCGATGCGGTCGCGCACGGCTGCACTTCCAAGGGCAACGATCAGGTGAGGTTCGACATAACTGTAAGGGCCCTCAACCCAGATCTTAAGGTCGTGGCACCCACTAGGATATGGCGCTGGACGAGACAGCAGGAGATGGAGTATGCCAGGTCTAGGGGGTTAAGGATACCGGAAAGCCACAGCAAGTACTCGATAGATCAGAACCTCTGGGGCAGGAGCATAGAGGGCGGTCCGGTTGAGAATCCCTGGAACGAGCCCCCCGAAGACGCTTTCGAGTGGACGGTCTCACTGGAGAAGGCTCCCGACTCCCCCGAGTACGTGACACTGGGGTTCGAGGAGGGACTCCCCAGTTCCCTCAACGGGGAGGAGATGAGTCTGAGCGAACTTATAGTAGAGATGAACTCCCTAGCCGGAAAGCATGGGATAGGGAGGATAGATCACATGGAGAGTAGGATCATAGGGTTCAAGAGCAGGGAGGTCTATGAGGCCCCGGCTGCTGTGGTCATCCTGAAGGCCCACAAGGACTTGGAGAAGCTGGTGCTGACGAGGAGGGAGCTGCAGTTCAAGGAGCTGGCCGATAGGGAATGGACCAACCTGGTTTACGAGGGGCTGTGGGGCGACCCCTTGAGGGAAAGCCTCCAAGAGATGATCTGGAGGATGAACGAGTTCGTCACAGGGGAGGTCAGGTTGAAGCTCTATAAGGGAAGCGCGGTCGTGGTGGGTAGGAAGTCCCAGTACGCTGCCTACAGCCTGGAGGTCGCGGGATACGACGAGGGATGGTATCCCACCGACGAGGAGGCTAGGGGCTTCATACAGGCCTGGGGACTTCACACACTCATGGCGAGGGCGGCGAGGAGGGGTGTATCGAAGGTCGGGATTGGGTGATCAGCCGGACTGGCTCGCCGAGTTCACTTCATCCCTAGATTCGGATAAGGCCTTATTCAGGGCAGTGGTGCTCACTGCCTACGCTCACTTTTTCCACCTGTTGGAAAGGGAGATCGTACCGAAGAACGCCTATCACGTCCTGACGTGGTTGAGGGAGGCCCTTAAGAGGGAGGGGGAGATACTCTCGGGGGAGTATGAGGATGTGCACGAGGCCTTGGAGGCTTGGCTTCTCGAGAAGGCTGGGAAGAATGCTGGCTGGTTGGCCTATGGTAAGAGCAGGAACGATCAGGTCGCCACTGCCCTCAGGCTGGTTCTCAGGTGGAAGCTTATCGGTCTGCTCTGGGAGCTCAACAGGCTGAGGGGATCCCTACTCGACTCAGCAGAGAGACACCTCAACGTCAAAATACCCCTCTTCACGCACCTCCAACCAGCCCAGCCGTCCTTAGCCTCACATTACCTGTTGTACGTGGAGGGCGAGGTCTTCCACCACTACAGGACAATATGGCACGTGTTAAGGGAAGTGGTAGATCTCTGTCCGCTGGGCTCCGGCCCAGTGGCTGGAAGTTCGGTCCCACTTAATAGAGGTAGGCTTGCGGAACTTTTGGGATTCTCGGGAGTGGAGAGCAACACCCTGCTAGCTACTGGAAGCAGGACGTTTGCGTCTCTCTCGGTGGGCACCGTGGCGAGCCTGATGGTCGTCCTTAGCAGAGTCGCGGAGGACTTGGTAATCTGGTCGACACCCCAGTTCTCTCTAGTTGAGCTGCCGCAAGAGCACATCTCGACCAGCAGCATCATGCCCCAGAAGAGGAACGCGGTTACCCTAGAGCTCATAAGGGCGAAGGCCGGAACAGTGATCGGGTCCTTAATCTCCCTGCTCACAGTGACTAAAGGGATTCCCAGCGGGTACAATCTGGACCTCCAAGAGGCAAATCTCCATATGTTGATACCGGTTGAGGAAGCAACATCCTCGGCTAGGGTATTAGCGGACCTGATGAAGGGTATAAAGTTCAAGGAAATCGTCGTGCCTGATACACTTGCTCAGGACATCGCCGAAAGGCTCGCTAGGGAAAGAGAGATCACTTACAGGGAGGCCCACTCGCTGCTGGCCTCGACCCTTAGGGAGGTGGGGTGGGACCTGCTTAAGGCCGCTGATAAGCTGGGGGTAGATGTCCCAGATGTGGAAGACGTCTTAAGGGAGAGAGGAAGAGGAGCCCCTAACCCCGAGCTGCTCACTAAGGAGATAGAGTCAAGGAGAAGATTGCTGAGGGACGATATCGAGAGACTCGCATCCTACGAGGAGGAGAAGGTGGAGGCCGAGAGATCCCTCCTTTCCATGGGTGTGGGGGACTAGCCTGCCGAAAGCCCCTTGAGATCCTGATCCAGCTCCTCCTCTATCAGGCTTATCTCCTCTAAGAGCTCCTCGACGAGGACTGGGGGGAATGCCTTGACGTAGGATAGCGAGTACACTTCGGCCAGTGCCTCTTCCAGCTCCCTCATCATCCCATCCATATCGTCTTTCTCGAGGAAGTACTCATCCAAGTCGACGTAACCCTCACCGAAGGCAACGACAGGAATCGTGGCCCATGTAAGCCCGCCGTTACCGTTTTCAACCCCGCTGGGAACCGGGAGAAGTCCGTTAGAGGTGAAGGGATTTAATACGTATATTTTGCTCGTCCTTCCCCTCCTCTCCAAGAGTCCCGCTAGGGCGACCGAGTTCACGGGTATCTCGTCAAACAGAGACCTACTGAACAGATCGCTGACGTAGTAAAGGGAGGGTATCACCGCCACCCTCATATCCTTGAGCGTTGGGAGGACTTTAAGTACCTTCTCGGCTATTCGAACCGCCTCCTCATCACTCAGAGGCCTGAGGGGCACCTCGTTCATAAGCACGGGGATGCACAGGAGATCTATGGCCTCTGGTATCATGTTCACTCCTCACGCGGAGGCTCTCTGCCTTTAATTAAATGTTTATCGCATTGTAAGGGTAATTCTGATTATGAATTGAGGAAGAAACGGGTCAAATTGATCTTCAGTCCTTCCCCTCCCACTCCCAAGTCTCGGGCTTGCTGATCTCGAGAGGACCGTTGAGCTGAGGTACCTCGGTCAGCTGGAAGATCGCGGTTGAGGTGAGGTTCCCGTCCGTTATGGACACCTCGATCCTCACTAAGTAACCCTCGGTCGTATCGAAGTAGAACTTGGTGGTCATGTTAACATCGGGCTGAGGGTAGCTAGCGGTGAAGTTTGTGTAGTTGACCACTGGGTGAGACCCCCAAGGCGTGTCCACATTGGTTATCCCGTTGTACTTCAAGACGATCTGATTCCCCTTCCCCAAGTTGAAGGGTAGGCCTATTGTATCGACGCCCATTAGCTCCTTGGGCATGGCCACCAAGCTGAATGGCACGTCATAGCATTGCGCTGTCGGGCCCGTCTCGTTCATAGGACACAGGTGATAAGCTGGCCAAGAGAAGTCATCCACCCTGACGGTCCTATCTGCCCTCTGGGTCTCTACGCTCTTGTTCCCATAGCTCATTACTATCCTGAGTTCCTGTTTCAGGACGCTCCCCTTACCCACAGAGAAGGTGAGCTTGTTGATGGAGGCGTATCTTTCCTCAAAAGAAGTCCCTCCCGCCATTTCAGCTAGGAGATAGAGACCCACGACGAAGAGGACCGCCAAGATCACCACTACAGATACTAGAAGTTTGTTCATTGTTATCGGTAGTGGAGGCGATTATCCCAATATATTCTTATTGGGCTAGGAAAGGAGCCACTCGTTGCCCAAGTAAACCTCCAATCCCTGCTCCTTAGCGACCTCGACGGCCTCCTCAGCAAACTCCCTCCTAGTCAGGGGTAGATCGCTGGCGAGGTGATCTGGGTGAAATGCCAGAAGCACGTATGGAATATTCGCATCCAAAGAGGCTAAGAACTCGACTATCCCCCTGATCTCCTCCAGATCCACGTAATAGGGGACCATCAACGTGCTCACGACCAGCAGGGGCGGATCTTTCCTCTCTTTGGCGAGCCTCGCCGCCGTCTTCAGGTTCTCCAGCACCCTGTCCCTTCCCCTCACCCCGGTGAGGGCCTCATATACGGAGGGAGTCCAAGCCTTGAAGTCCACTTTAACTATTCCCCCACTCTCTAGGGAGGCCTCAGCCATCTTCAGGAACATCCTCTGATCCTGAAGCCCGTTAGTCTCCCAGCACATTCTCTTGATCCCAGACGCCATATCCCTGACCTTCCTGTATAGCGAGAAGAGTTGGGGCGTCCATGGGCTGGGATCCCCTCCGAAGGCGCATATGCAGGTGACGTCATCCCTCAGAGCTCCTCTGAGCAGGGAGTTAAGTGACATGAGGGGTCTTCCCATGGCAGCCATCCTCTTGTGTTCAGCGTTCTGGCAGAAGAAGCAGTCGAGGTTGCACGATCCGTAAAAGACTGCTAGATTGTATCTTCCGATTTCCGGGCCGCATGTATCTGTGAATTCCGGATAACCGCGGCAAGTAGCTGCAGGACATACTGGGGTGGCGACGCAGTTGGTGGGAAGTGGATCCAAGTAGTAGAGGCCCGTCGCCAAGTTCCAGCTCTCTGTCAGTGGTCTTAGCCCGTTCCTGTTGATTACGGTCCCGCAATACCCTCTCTCCCCATCATCCAGCTCGCAGCCGTTCACGCATAGCGGGCATTTGATCGCCCCTCCCCTCGGAGGATGTGGCGGGAGGTCCATGGAGGTTCGCCACCTCTCCCTCCTTCTCCTCACGATCTCCAATGAGTCCGGCCTCTTCCTGAGGCACTCGAGGCACACTGAGAGGGACTGGCTGACCCTCGCGCTACCGCAGAGCTCGCACTTCGTCATGACCCTAGAACAACCCTCCTCGTGAACTCATTAGCTATAACGGTCCACTCGCCTTCAGGTAGTGGGCCAGCACTTATCCTCGTCTCCACGACGGCCAGACACTGTATACAGGCTTTAGAACTCCTCTCCAAGTCGATCACGATTCTGAGCACCCTGTCGTCCAGATCCAGCTCGTACCACTGCACTACATGCCTGTAGCAGGGATTGGGCGCACTCTCCTTGACAAGGATGAGGAGATCGTTGTAGCCCACCGCCACCGTGATGTCTCTCCCGGCCATCGATCCGCAGGAGGCTGAACTACTGACTCTGAGCTCAAACAAGCCCTTCTTCCCCTCAGACTGAAGTGAGAGCACCGTCTCCTTTATCCTAGAGGGTAGATCGGAGGAGGCGAAGGCCTTAGCGGTCTCACGCGTATCGTTCCTATCGACTCCAGCGATCACGAGCAAAGGCCTGTCCAGCGGGAGCTCGTCCTCTACTAACACACCTCCCTTTCTTCCCTCCTTCATTCTCAGAAGGAGCTTCCTGACATCGTCCTTCGGCATGTAGATCTTACTGACGTAACCGGAGCCAGGGCTGAGGGGGCCTCCGAGAACTATGACCGCTGGATAGTTCAGGATCCTAGCAACCTGCTTGGGGTCGGTAGCATCGAGCCAGACAGCCCTTAAACCCACCTCCTCGAGGGCCTTTGAGATCAAGTTGAAGGAGAGGTTCCTATCTATCTCGTTCGAGAGTACCGCCACCTCATTGCCTTCCACGGAGATCTTCGCGCCTTCACTCGCGCATCTCAGGATTTCCTGCTTTACCTCAAGACCCTTTTCCTCCTTCAACCACTTCACGAGAGCTGTGGGAGGTATCTTATTATCGTGGCTCTCGATGGGACTGGAAAACTTATCCAAGTCGACGAGACCAGCTGAGGCTAGGAGCAGCTTCATCAATTTTAGGGGAGAGTCGGAGAGACTCTTATCCGCCTCGGCTAGGACCAGCGACTTCTTATATCCCTGATAAACGTAGCCGTGGAGTACCTTCCTGCCCCTCCCAGTTAGATCCCCGAGCCTCACCTCCACCCTCTTGAGCGTGAGACCTTGGACCTTCTCCTCGGAGATGACGACCTTTAGACCCATGTCTTTGAAGGCGTGGTAGACCCGGTCCAGCTTCAGTTTGCCCTCGTAGATGGCACCCACCACGCCACCGGTGGGTATGCAGGCGCCGACTGGGATGAGTGGCAGGAAGAGGGAGGTGACCAGCAGAACGGTGACGAGAGATTTCCTCATCTGGAATAATCGCTTGAAGGCCTTAAAAAGCGTTTCAAGCTGAAAAGTAGGGGGAGGTTAGTCTAGGCGCTCTTTATGTGATCTATGAGCACCTGCGTGTATTCGCTGGCCTTCAACGGCTGGACTCCGGGCATGTGCCTAGCCAAGTCCTGAGTGACCTTCTTCTCCGCTATCGCCTTCCTTATCGCGTCCTTTATGAGAGCACTAGCTTCTTTCCATCCCATGTACTCGAGCAGGAGGCAGCCGCTGAGTATTTCAGCGGTCGGATTGGCTACATCTTTACCAGCGTATTTGGGAGCGGTCCCATGCACTGGCTCGGCCAGGGCCATGTAGTCACCAGCGTTCATGCCAGCGGCCATTCCTATCCCGCCGACTAGGGCGTTTGCCTCGTCGCTTATGTAATCGCCGTTGACGTTCGGGGCCACTATGATGTCGTAGTCCCACGGCCTAGTTATTATCTGCTGGAGCATGTTATCCGCTATCCTGTCGTTAACCAATATCTTGCCTTCGGGCATCTCCCCATTGTACTGCTCCCAGAGCTCCTGCTCAGTCACCACGTACTCCCTGAACTCCTCAGTCGCGACCTCATAGGCCCAGTTCCTGAAAGCACCTTCTGTGTACTTCATTATATTACCCTTGTGCATGATGGTTACTGGGCTCCTCTTATTCTCGATCGCGTACCGCATGGCTTTCCTCATGAGCCTTTTGGTGCCGAATATGGAGATGGGCTTTATCCCTATGCCAGCGTCAGACCTTATTTCCACGCCTAGTTCCTCCCTCAGGAACTTTCTGAGCTTTTCAGCCTCCGGACTATCGTATGTCCACTCTATCCCCGCGTAGAGATCCTCGGTGTTCTCCCTGAATATTACGAAGTCCACTTTATCCGCATGGCAGTGAGGGGCGGGCTGACCAAAGTACTGGACGGGCCTTATGTTGGCGTAGAGGTCCAGCTTCTTCCTCAGGGCTACATTAAGGCTCCTGAATCCCGTGCCCACAGGAGTGGTCAGAGGGCCTTTGAGGGCTAGGACGGTGTACCTTATCGCTAGCACCGTATCTTCGGGCAGTAATTCACCGTAGAGCTCCATGGCCTTCTCTCCGGCGTAAGCCTCCCACCAGACTATCCTCCTCTTACCCCCGTAAGCCTTCTCTATAGCCGCATCCATCACGGCTCGGGCCTGACTCACGATCTGGGGACCGATGCCATCGCCCTCTATATATACGATAATTGGTTCATCAGAGACGACCAGCTTGCCGTCCTTAACTGTTACCTTCTCGCCCTCCTCGGGCAGCCTGAGCTTCTTGAACTCAGGGGGGCTCTCGAGTATATCCACCAAGGGGGTCACCTCCGTGGGGGCCCGACGGCTCAGCTTAAAAGTTTGGACGCTTAGATGGTTGAACGGACGATCGACCAATAGAAGGTTTTTGGCGAGCTCTCTAATGAAAAAGGGATGATAAAGGATCAGAAGACGAAGCTCTCCGTCTCCAAGGACCTTCCAACCACTTCCAGCTTGTTGGTGGGTATCTTCTCCCCACCGTATAGATCGGCGTAGGTCTCTCCGTAGAGTAGAGCGGCAGCGATCCTGCCGATCGCGTCCCCCTTGAGGATCCCGCTCCCGCTGGCTCCGGTGGCCACGACCATGTTGGACCTCCTGAAAACCACGGGGTTGTGATCGACGGAGTTCAGCATGTAGAGACCGGCCCACATGTTGTCCACCCTAGCTCCCTCCAGCTGCGGGAAGTACTTGACCATTATCGGGTAGATATTGTCGTAGTAGTAGTTCTCCTCGGGCTCCTCGTCTGGAGAGAAGGGTCTTATCTCGTCCGAGAACCCGAACCAGAAGGTTCCATCTCTTCTATCGGCCCTTATGTAATGGCCGGTCGGGAGGAATGTGAACGGAAGTATGCCCTCATCGTTGAACCCCTTAGTGTTCAGGAGAGCCTTCTGAGCCTCGGTCCTAGGCCTGAAGGTGAATATCTGCCTCTTCTTCGGTTTGGAGATGCAGTCTATGCCTAAGGGATCGAGCAGGAGGTGGGTCCAACCGCCAGCAGCTATCACGAGTTTCTCCGCCTTCAAAGTACCTTTGTTCGTCTCCACGCCTGCAAACCTTACCTTCTGCCAAGCTCTGGGCTCTCTAGGGATCCCGAGCTTGATCTCCGGTTCCACTATTATCCTCTCTACTTTCGTGTTGAACTGGAAGTTCCCTCCCATCTCTTTGATCCTGTCCCTGTAATAGTAGGCCAGCTTGTCAGCATCTATGTAACCGCACTTAACACCGAACAGCCCATAATCCACGTTCTTCACCCCCAATATCTCGGCCTCCTCGTCCCCGTCGAACTCGTAGTTCATCTCGAGCATCTTCTTCAGCTCGGCCTTCCTGTAGATCTTCAGAGTCCCCCTCTTCTCCAGCGCGTGGGCCACGTCAGCTATTTCCTCGAACTGTTCCTTGGTCCTCAGTATGAGATAGCCCACTAGCTCCATCCCTAAGTCATAACCTTCCTCCCTCTGTATGTGGAGATAGAAGTCAACGGATGTGTCTGACAGGAGCCTGTTAGTTGATGAAGTGAAGAGTCCGGCCCTAAAGCCAGCGGCACTCTTTGCTGTAGCTCCCTGGCCCACATCTCCCATCCTATCGACAACTAAAACGTTAGCTTCTGGATCTCTACTCAAAACGTGATAAGCGGTAGCCAGTCCTAGGATACCGGCCCCTACAACGAGCACATCAGCCTCCAAGGAGCTTCACCCTGTTCTCACGAAGGAAAAAATGAAAAAGTTATCCTGATTTGGTAAAACGGTGTTACCCTTGGTCGTGAGGGAGAGTTTCCCCCTCCTCCCGAGCTGGACCCCCATAGTCATGTATTCGATTCTCATACCGTTTGCGCTAATCTTCCTGTACGGCCTCTGGAGGATCTCGAGGAAATTCGAGCTGGTCAGGGCGTTGAAGGAGGTTGACCTCAGAAAGCTTCGAAGGGGCCTGATAAGGGTCTTATCCCAGAAGAGAGTGCTGGAGATAGATAGAGGGTTTTTTCACGCGCTTCTCTTCGCTGGGACCCTCGTCCTGTTTCTAGGCACACTCACGGTGTTTCTCGAGACGGACATCCTTGAGCACCTCGGTGTCAGAATACTCTTCGACGGGACTTACTCGGCCTTCGAGCTGATAATGGATAGTTTCGGCGTCCTCTTCTTAATTGGAGCCCTTTCATTCTTTCCCACCAGGGATAGAGAGGGAAAGATCCTCCTGCTGGGGCTCCTCTATATAGGAGTGACGGGTTTCTTCCTAGAATCGACTAGGATCTATGCTCAACCCAACGCTGCCAGTCACTACTCGCTCGTAGGCTACCTGCTCTCTGGAACTGTCGGTCCCCTCATACTCCCATTCTACACTGTCCTGTGGTGGAGTCACGCCCTCCTAGCTTTCTCGATGGTGGCCTATCTGCCCTACAGTAACCTGCTCCACTCCCTCACCGCCCTCCTCACCTCCTCCTTGGAGGAGGAGATCGTCAGATTTCCAAAGGAACCGTTCAGGCTGCAGGAGTTGGAGGATGTCGAGGAGATTAAGCTGGGTTTCGAGGAGGCCTCTGAACTTCCGTGGTACGAGAAGTATATGCTTGCCGCCTGCGTGAAGTGTGGGAGGTGTACTGACTCTTGCCCCGCTAACCTGACGGGCAGGCCCCTCTCACCAAAGGATGTGGTTCAGGGGTTAAAGGTCTCACTGCTGGGAGGCACTTACGAGCTGGCTGAGGATGCTGTCTGGTCATGTGTCTCCTGCGGAGCCTGCTCGACGGCCTGCCCGAATTATATAAGCCCGTTCACCTTCCTCATGGAGAGGAGGCGCTCTCTCGTGGCGGAGGGCAGGATAGACAAGAAGATGGGTGAGCTGCTGAACGGGCTGAGGAGGTACCACAACTCCCTCTCCGTTCCGCAGAGAGGGAGGCTGAGCTGGATCGAGAGCGACGACGATCCCGACTACTACTTGTGGGTGGGCTGCCAGTACTCCTTCGATCCCGTGGGTAAGAGAGTTGTTTCTAAGCTCGTGGACTTGTTGAGGAAGGCGGGCATCAGGATTGCGATCTTCGGGGAGATGGAGACTTGCTGCGGCGAGCCTGCTAGGAGGTTAGGAGAGGAGGGCATGTTCCAAGAGTTCGCCCTCACCAATGCCGAGCTCTTCAAGGAACTAGGAGTGAAGAGGCTCCTAGTTCTCTGCCCGCACGGCCTCACCGTGTTCAGGCACGAGTATCCCAAAGTCGTCGAGGACTGGGATGTGGAAGTGGTCTCGCACGTGGAGCTGCTGGCTAAGCTGGTGAGAGAGGGACGGTTAAAGGTAAGTCGCAGCGGAGAACTGACATTCCACGATCCGTGCAATCTCTCCAGATTCAATTCGGTAGTAGAGGAGCCTAGGGAAATACTGAGTAGGGTCGATGGGTTCAGAGAGATGGGCAGACACGGCGTGAACACCTTCTGCTGTGGTGCGGGAGGCGCTAACTATTGGTACCAGACCGGAGAGGGGACCATGGCTAAGGAGAGGGTGAAGGAAGCTCTAGAAGCCGGGGCAAAGGCTGTAGTTGTGGCGTGCCCGTTCTGCTACGCTATGCTCAACGACGCTTCCAAAGGGATGAACTTAGAGGGTTTTGAGGTCTTGGAGATCAGCGAGCTCTTGGAGTGAGTTTCCCTTCCCCACAATACTTCCCTCTTTGCGCTCAATCTCAAATAGCCTCCCTCCGTGGGCTTGAAGGGAAATTATGAGGGACTATCCGTAGGATTCTCCCTGAGGCGTAAGGTAATGTAGAGGTTAAACCGACCCTACAGTTATATCTAATCTCGGTCCCGCGGATAGGTAATGGCAGATGCCTGCTGTGATTGTCGTGGGCATGCAGTTCGGTGACGAAAGCAAGGGTGCCGTGGTGGATTACTTAGCGGAGTGGGCCGATCTCGTCGTCAGGTACAACGGGGGTAGCAACGCGGGACACACGGTTGTGGCTGAGGGGCAGAAGTACAAACTTCACTTGATGCCCTCCAGCGTCGTAAGGAGTAAGAGAGGGGTCCTCGGCGCCGGAGTGGCCTTCGATCCGGAGGTATTCATACGGGAGCTCGAGGACCTCAGATCTAGGGGGAAGGGGATTGATGTGCTAATATCCTTGAAGGCCACGCTTCTCCTTCCCTATCACAAGGAGCTTGACGCCGCGCTGGCTGGAGGTAAACTTGGCACGACCAAGAGGGGGATAGGTCCGGCCTACCAAGACAAGATGGCTAGGGTCTCCGGACTGAAGGTCAGTGATCTCTTCAGCTCTAACTTCCCCAAGAGGCTGAGGGAGGTCCTCGAGATCAAGGAGGAGGAGTTGAGGAGAGCTGGGGTGCTCATGGGCGATTTAGACGAATATTATGAGCAGCTGATCGAAAGGGCTGAAGGCTGGAGGGAGGTATTGGAGCCATTTGTGGGCGACGACCACTTAGAGGTCAACGCGGCCATAGCCGAGGGAAAGTTCGTCCTCTTCGAGGGAGCGCAGGGCACAATGCTGGATGTAGATCACGGTACCTACCCCTTTGTGACCTCCTCCAATGCGATCGCTGGTGGGGCGTGCACGGGGGTGGGGGTCAGTCCTCTCGCCATAGATGCCGTGGTCGGGGTCAGCAAGGCCTACACCACCAGGGTGGGAAAGGGGCCCTTTCCCACGGAGCTGGCTGGAGACCTAGCTAAGTACATCAGGGACAAGGGAGGAGAATACGGCACCACCACAGGAAGGCCCCGCAGGGTAGGCTGGCTAGATTTGCCCATGCTGAGGTACTCGGCCCTGATCAACGGGATAGGCTACCTAGCCATAAGGAAAGTGGATGTCCTCTCGGGTCTCAACAAGGTGAAAGTGGCCGTGGCTTATGAGATAGATGGTGAGGAGTACCAAGTAGCTCCCCCGTACGTGGAAGCCCTTGAAAGGGCGAAGCCAGTGTACGAGGAGCTCGACGGCTGGAGAGTGGAGGACTGGAGCGAGCTCGTCAGAGAGGGCTGGGACTCCTTCCCCGAGGAGGTGAAGGCCTACGTGGAATTCGTGGAGAAAGAGGTGAATGCGAAGGCCGTCATGATTGGGGTTGGGCCGGAGAGGGAGATGACCGTTCCCACGCCAGCTTTGGAGGATCTCCTCTCCCTGTGACGGAGATGGCATAACCCCCATCAACTTATATAGTTAGGAGGAGGACCTAAGGAAGGGTTCCAATAGGGAACAAGCTCGTCGAGAGATCCTCTTTTCTGGACTCCCGGTTGATTCTCGCGTTAGACTTCCCATCTGGAGACTTGGATGGGCTCCTTAATGGGCTGAGGGACTACGTGGTGGGCGTGAAGGTGGGTTTTCCCCTAGCACTGACCATCGGATGGGAGGGAATAGAGGAGCTAGCAAGCAGGCACGAGCACTACTACTGGATCGCAGATTTCAAACTAGCAGATATACCTGACGTGGTCGAGCACATCCTAGACAGGTTCAGGGAGATGGGCATGGACGCCGCTATAATACACCTGTTCACAGGGCACAGGAGGTACGAGACTGAATTGGAATTAATCGGAGTGGCGGGCATGAGCCATCCCCAAGCTAAACTCATCAGGGAGAACTTCATCAAGCTGCTGGAGGAAGCGAGGCTACTCAACGTCATGGGCATCGTCGTCGGGGCTACTAGACCGGAGATGATCAGAGAGGCGAGGAGACGGCTTCCCGACGTCCAGATCTTCTCCCCAGGTATAGGCTTTCAGGGTGCCAAGCCGGGATCTGCCTTGGAGGCCGGTGCGAGCTTCGAGATAGTGGGCAGATCCATTCTGAGGAGCGAAAATCCTGTTAAGGCCGCAAGGAGTGTGGTGGAGGCTCAGAGGGTGATCCTTAATGGAAAGCGCTGAGTTAGGACTAATCCTAGTGAGTAGGGGCATGCTCAAGTTCGGAGACTTTCTGCTAACCTCCGGCCGGAGGAGCACCATCTACGTAGATCTGAGGCCCCTTCCCTCATTCCCGAAAGAGTTCAAGGCGATCTCAGAGGAGCTGGCAGGGAGGATAGGGGATGGTGGGATATGCGGAGTCGCGGTCGGGGGCCTACCTCTAGCTACAGCAGTGGCCATGCTGACCTCTAGGCCCCTAATCTACATCAGGAAGGAGAGGAAGGAACACGGGACGATGAGCAGGATGGAAGGGGTGGTGAGCGAGCGGGAGTACGTGGTGATAGACGATGTGGCCACCACGGGTGGGTCACTTAGGAGGGCCGTTGAGGCGGTCAGGGAGGCGGGAGCTGCGGTCAAAGAGGCCTGGGTCGTGGTGGACAGGCTTCAGGGTGCGAGGGAGTCCTTGAAAGAGTTGGATGTAGAGTTGAGGAGTATCGCGACCCTCCCCGATATAGTCAGGTCTGTTCTCCCGGATCTCTCCCCCGAGGAGAGGAAATACGCGGAGATCTACCTTGAAGAGGTGGGATATTGAGTTTTAGTGGGAAGGATGTTCTTTCCATACTAGATTTCACCCGTAATGAGCTGGAGAGGCTGTTCAGGATAGCCTCCTCCAAGTTCGAGGGGGACGAGCTGAAGGGGAAGGTGGTGGCCCTTGCCTTCTTCGAACCCAGTACTAGGACGAGGCTCAGCTTCGAGACCGCTACCCTAAGGCTGGGAGGCGGGTATATAGGATTCGATGCCGTTCAGGGCACCTCAATAGCTAAGGGAGAGACCTTCTCCGACACTATAAGGATGCTCGACGCGTACGCTGATGTGATAGTCGTGAGGCACAGTCTGGAGGGGGCTGCCAAGCTGGCTGCGGAGCTGGCCGAGGCCCCGGTGATAAACGCTGGGGACGGGTCAAAGAGGCACCCCACTCAGGCCATGATAGACCTTTATACGGTATGGAGGGAGAAAAAGGTGATAGATAATTTGGTGTACGGGATCTTGGGAGATCTTAGGTACGGGAGAGCCTCAGGCAGCTTCCTTAGAGTGCTGAACCTATACTCACCTAAGAAGGTGTATCTGATAGCTCCTGAGAGCTTACGCCCTAAGGAGGAGCTCCTAGACACGTTGAAGATGCCTTGGGAGTTCGCTGACTTGGAGGAGGTGCTACCGGAACTGGATGTCCTCTATGTGACTAGGATACAGAAGGAGAGGTTCCCCGACCCGGCTGAGTACGAGAGGGTCAAGGGGAGCTACAGGATCGATGCCGCCCTGCTCAAGAACGCTAAAGAGGATATGATAATCCTGCATCCCCTCCCGAGGGTGGATGAGATTGCTCTGGACGTGGACTCCACGCCCCACGCCCGCTACTTCAAGCAGGCCGCTTACGGGGTTCCCATCAGGATGGCCCTGTTGAGGGAGGTGATACCATGAGTGAGGAGTTGGTGGTCAGGAGGATAAGCAACGGGACCGTGATAGATCACATCCCCGCCGGGAGGGCCCTCAAGGTCCTACGCATCTTGGGGATCACGGGAGAGGAGGGCTACATGGTCTCCATGGTGATGAACGTTTACAGCAAGAAGCTGGGGAAGAAGGACATCGTGAAGGTCGAGGGAAGGGAGCTCAGCAGTGAGGAGGTGAACAAGATAGCGCTAGTAGCACCTACTGCCACGATCAACATAGTGAGGGATTACGAGGTGGTGGAGAAGAGGAAGGTGGAGCTCCCCGATAAGATAGAGGGGATAGTGAGATGCGTCAACCCCAAGTGCGTCACTAACGCTCCGAGAGAGGCGGTTCATCCATCGTTCAGGGTGATATCGAGGAAGCCCCTCAAGCTCGTTTGCGAGTACTGCGGCGAGTACCTGACGGAGGAAGAGGTCATTGCGCAGCTCGCCGGGACATAGGCCCCATACAATAATTGAGAGTGAGCCCCTCACCCCAAGAGTGAGGAAGATCGTGCTGGAGGGCGAGGTAGGGGCGAGACCCGGTCAGTACGTGATGGTCTGGGTCCCCAAGGTAGGAGAGATACCAGTCAGCGTGGCCAGAGAGGGGAGCGGGGAGACCTGGCTGCTGATGGCCAGAGTGGGTAGAGTGAGCTCGGCCATCCACTCCCTCGAAGCTGGGGACAGGCTCTGGATAAGGGGACCCTACGGTAGGGGCTTCACCACAGAAGTTGAAGGAAAGGTCGCTCTCGTGGGAGGGGGCTACGGCATAGCCCCCCTCATAAACTTGGCTGGCGCGCTCAGGAGCAGGGAGGGAGTGAGGATCGAGTTCTACGCTGGATTCAGGAACGCGGAGGAGGTGATGCTTGAGGACCTCATGAGGGAGCTCTCGAACAAGCTCGTGGTGAGCACGGACGATGGATCCTACGGGCTCAGCGGGTTCATCACGGAACACATCGACTATGAGGGATTGGATTTCGTTTACACCGCCGGGCCAGAGGCGATGATGGTGAAGATGGTGTCCGAGGCAGTGAAAAGGGGCATAGGGGTGGAGGCGTCCCTAGAGAGGCTGATCAGATGCGCTGTAGGGCTCTGCGGAGCATGTGTCCTAGAGCCACAGGGCCTCCTCGTGTGCAGGGACGGTCCCGTCTTCGACGGCTCGATATTGATGGCCTCTGAGGACTTCGGGAAGTACTGGAGGGATTTCGACGGCAGGAGGGTCCCGCTGGGAGCTCTCTCCAGATGACTTGGTGGGGTGTTAAGAGATGACATGTCTGTGTGGCCTCGCATATCTGCCCTCCTTGGGATTTGAGGAGGTCTGTGTCGAGTTCGAGTCCACCATTCTCAGGATCTCCAGAAAGGTCGACAGTCCCTGCACAAGCGTTGGAGTCATACTCCCAGGTTTCGTGGACCTTCACGTCCATATGAGGGGTCTGGAGCAGAGGCACAAGGGGGAGTGGAGGACCGAATCTCTCGCCGCATTGCACGGAGGGGTGACCGTCGTTGTGGACATGCCGAACAATGTCCCGAGGGTGGACAATCCGGAAGTCCTCAGGAGGAAGTTAGAAGAGGTTGACAGGGAGAGCTACGTGGACTTCATGCTTTACACCGCTTACCCCTTCCTCCCAGATGAGAGCTACGTGGTAGGGATGAAGCTCTTCCCCTCTGATCTGATGAACGACCTTAATGAGGTGTTTTCGAGGGCTTCGAAGCTGGGAAAGGTTGTGGTGGTCCACGCTGAGGATCCCCTCATCCTCGAGGAGGCGGAAAAACCTAAGAAGGTGGAGGACCACTGGAGGGCGCACCCGGAGCTGGCGGAGGAGGTGGCGGTGAGGAGGGTCCTCTGGCTGGCCGAGAGGCACGGCACCAAGGTCAGGATAGCCCATTCCACCCTTCCTACAACCCTGAGGCTGGTGCAGGAGGCCAAGGTGAGGGGCGTGAATGCGAGCGCCGAGGTCACGCCGCACCACATCCTCTACAGCATCGAGGACTCACCTGCTCTAAGGTCCTTGGCCAAGGTCAATCCACCGCTCAGGTCCAAGCCCGTGATGGAGGAGCTCAGGCGCATGGTCCATGCTGGGATGGCGGACTTCCTAGTCACGGATCACGCACCTCACAGCCCTGAGGAGAAGTCAAGACCCTACGAGGAGATGCCTCCCGGGATCCCCTGGCTCGACTTGATGGCCCCCCTGCTCATGACCCTAGTGGGGGAGGGGGTGCTCCCGGCCGAGGTGATCGACATGTATAGCTCAAGGCCAGCGGCCCACCTAGGGCTGAGAAGGGGGAAAATAGCGCCGGGCAGCTCTGCTGATCTAGTTGTCCTTAGGAAAGAACTGTGGACGGTGAGGGAGGACTACCTCTACACCAAGGCGAGGTTCACTCCGTTCAGGGAGATGGGCTGGATGGTGGAGAGGGTCTACCTGAGGGGAGAGCTCGCCTACGATGGCGGGCCGGTGGTGGGGGAGGGATTCGGCTCCCCCGCTTGAAGCACCTCCTCGACGCCGAGTATCCTGAGCGAGTTCGTCTTGGCCCTTCCGTGAGGATGTCCGAACGTCACAACTATGGTATCCTCAATGTTCAACGCCCCCCTTTCCAAGCAATGGTTAACCGCTTGCCTCACGGCCTCGTCCAAGTCTTGGGAGACGAGGAGGCTCTCGACTCCCCAGCTCAGGGTCAGTAAACCTCTAGTCTTTTCCCTGCTTAGGAGAGCTAGTATTCTGGCCTTGGGCCTGTGCCTCACCACATGCCTAGCGGTGAATCCCGTGTAGGTGAAGCACAGTATGACGGGGCTCTTCAGCATTTCCGCCGCCTCCACGGCCGCCTTACCTATGAAAGCAGCCTTCGAAGTGAGGGGAAAGTCCATCCTCGGGGTTAGAGAACGCTCAGCGCTCTCTGCTATGACCCTCATCCACCTGACGCTCAGTACGGGATACTTACCAACAGCAGTCTCCGCTGACAGCATGACGGCGTCGCTCCCATCCATTATGGCGTTGTACACATCAGTTACCTCCGCCCTAGTCGGGACGGGGCTCGAGGTCATGGATTCCAGCATCTCGGTGGCGGTTATCACGGGCTTGGCGGCCTCGTTAGCCAGTCTTATCAGCTTCTTCTGGATCTGGGGCACTTCCTCCAGCGGGAGCTCAACGCCTAAATCTCCTCTGGCCACCATTATCCCATAGGACTCCTCCAGAATTTCCTTAGCGTTCTCAACTGCCTCTCTTGTCTCTATCTTCGCTATTAGGGAGGGAGGATCGTCAGTCAGCGATTTCAAGAACTCTTTAGCTTCTATAATGTCCTCCACCGTCTTGACGAAGGAGAGGGCTATGAAGTCCACTCCTTTCTCCACGGAGAGCTTCATGGCTAACCTGTCCTCCTCGGTAATCCCCTTGAGGTCAAAGGGCTTCGAGGCGTGTACCGACCTCTTGTCCCTTATCACTCCTCCATGCACCACCCGGCACTTCAGGACATCTCCGACTTCCTCCACTACGAGCCTGATCCTACCTTCATCGATGAATAACTCGTCTCCCTCTGCCAAGTTTCTGAGGACGCTGGAAGGCTTTATCTTGATCTCTCCCAAGCCCTCCTTCCCGCTGACCGTTACCACATCCCCCTCCTCTACCTTCAGTTCCTTCCTCCCCATGTGGGTTCTGACCTCCGGTCCTTGAAGGTCGGACATAAGTCCTATCCTCAGTCCAAGGTCGTGAGCGGCTCTACGAACCAAGTCTATATGGTTGGCTTTCTCAGTTAGGGTGCCGTGGGAGAAGTTCATTCTAGCAACGGACATGCCCTCCGCTATCATCCCCTTTACCACTTCCATGGTAGAGGAAGCTGGGCCTATTGTCGCTACTATCTTGGTCAGGATCAACGCATTCAACCCTTTGCTGGTTAGCTAGTCTAATTTTTAATGAAATCGCTCAAGAAACCAGATTTTCAGCATGTTATCTAAAAAGTTTTTATCTAAACGTTCGATAGTGTAAAGTATTTCAAAAGATCTCCAAGTAGTCGGGCAGAAATTCATGAATATACTATGTTCTCTAAGAGTTAGGTCTCCGCCTTTTCTAGCTGAATTTATTAGCGAATCTATTTGTTTTGAGTAACTACTATGCCATCGAAGGCTTTTTATCTCAAGTTTTTCTTTGTAAGACGGATTAGGCAGCCTCTTCAGGTTCTCTAATCTCTCTTTGGCAAAGAGAATGTCCTTGTAGAATAATACATATTTTTCCTTAGGAATTTTAATAATCGACCTACATCCTGAGCATCTCTTATAGTTACCTTTCAATTTATCACCAAACTTTCCCCCCTTTTTGATGATATTTTGCACATAATCAACTGATAGAAGTAGTACGGGAGTTCTAGGTATAGCTGATGCGCCCTTCCATATCTCCCCCCAAAGTATATAGTCCTCATCGTTCATAAGGAAAATAAAGGGTCGTATAATTTCTATTCCTAATTCCTCAGGATTTATTATAAATAAAACATTTTGGATCATTGATTCTTTTTTGGATCTGTACTTAATTTTGACATCATATGGAGTGGATATCTCCCCAGCAGGAGTTGATATCCCTCCGAGATCCTCAGGTATCTTTATAGAAAAACCGTCTTGTTGGTGCCTGAGTTTAGCATATTCTTTTAAATATGAATAAACTTTTGGCCATATATATTCATTTATGTATCTAAATTCCAGAGACGTTCGGGGGAAAATAGGTTTTAGTGTAAGTGTACTTCCCCTGTCTGGCTCATTGTCTACTAGTAAAATCTCCTCCATACTTTCACGGGTAGACATGATATCCACCTTCTCCTGCTCACTGAATGTCTCTGATGCCCCCAACGGTAAATTCCAGCACATTGGGGAGAAGTTCCGGTAGAAGAGAACAAACCAAAAATTTTCTTTATAATAAGCTATGGGAAGTACTCCTCCTGAAGCCCATCTTAGAGGAAGTGGGAGTGATTCCTTAGGGAATTTATAAATTCCTTTCCACGTTATTGGTTTTCTGATCCTGTTATGTATTTCACTGGCTAGCCTCTCCAATTTTTTCTTACAGTCCCTCGATTCAAGACATCTTTTAACATAATGTTCGTAAATAAATACCTTACCTGCGTTATTATAAATTGATAAAAGTCCGTTCTTTTCTTGACACAAATTCACTTCTAATATTATTCTTCTTCTCTCCTTATCCTTATTACTTATCATATTTAAAAGTTGAGCCCCATCATAAAGAAGTGAAATTGTATAATCAAAAGGCTTCCAGTAGAAGCCATACTTTAAGTGATTAGTTTTTACTAGCAGTGGTTTTCCCACGGCTTCTGACGACATAGGCACTGTAGGAAGATATTTTTTTACATTAGATGAATATTTCTCTTTAAATTTTTTAGTTTCTTCTATGTAGATAGCAGCTTCTCTAATAAATTCGGATTCGCCAAGTCCTATCAATCTCGCAAGCAAAGTTAGTACAAACATCTTCAAATATCTTAATGATTCCCACTGAGACTGTCTTACATCATTACTTAGAGTATTTATTTTGTTTATAAGGTAACTCAATAATTTAATTTTAAAATCATAATAAAAATGTAAATAAATTGCTACTACCGCTCTGTAGATGAAGTTCTTTCTTATTATCTTTATCATAAAACATCTTATTAAAACTGTTAAAAATATAATTGATACAACTATTAAAATTAAATTTCTTACCTCCATAATTATCTTAGAAATAATATCTAAACTTATTCCATTTTGAACAATTTTCTTTAAGAGTTCAAAGTAAACTTTTGCGTAATAGATGGCAACTATTCCAAATAATGCCCTTGAAATGCCTTCTTTCAACGACAATATATCTTTGATCAGTACAAGACTAAGGCATTTCTCCTCACCTTGAGCTTCATTATGGGCCATTACCTTTAGACCTCCCTGCTTTCTTGTTCTATTTTCATCCTCACTCTGGGAAGCATCCTAAATAATTTCTTTGTTTAGAGAACGGTTTGCATCACATTCAATGAAATCACCTGCCAGTGGATAGTCATTGATTTATTAAAAAGTGTCATCGCGCTGCCTTAATACCTATTTAGAGGTCGATCACAGGTGCCGGATACCCGGAGATTCAGGTCCGACCTAGAGGAGCTGGCCAAGAGGATAGAGGGGAGAGGGGGTCCACCGGCTGGCAGGCTGAGACCGCTCATCGACAGGCTGACGGAGCTTTACATAGCTGGGGCCGTGAAGATAAATCATTCGGCCATGGAGCTGGTGATAGCGGCTCACCTGATCATAAAGGGATATCAGGTGGATGTAGAGGTTAAAGTGGACGACCTCAGATGCGATGTAATGGGCACGAACGGGGGAAAGGTGATAGTAGAGGTGGAAACTGGCTTCGTGCCTCCGGACCATGCCTTGGATCCCGACAGTTTCTGCAGGGCGAGGATAGCCAGCAAGATCGCTAGGTATAGCCAGTACGCGGATAGATTCTATTTAGCGGCACCCCCCACCTACCTAATGGAGATACCTCCTTTCCTCCTCACCCCGCCCCATGCAAGGTCGGATATAGAGCTGAGGAAGTGGAAGGAGTTGCTGGACAGGTATTATCGAAATCCACCCATACCCATGGAGCTACTGAGGAAGGCCAAGCTTAATGGGATCCTTGTGACCTACGTGGACGAAGGCAGGGTGATAGAGCTCAGCACCGAGGCCTACCTCAACCTATTCAAGTACATCTAGCATAGGAAGGAAATCAAGGTTAGAATTGAAGCCGACACCTTGTTCAGCTGATCCAAGGAAAGAGGAGGTACCCTAGTGTCTCATATCTAGTCCGTTATGGGGAACGTCTTCACCCCGATTTTCGAGGCCACATCCCTCAGCTTTCGATCGAATGTAGCAAGATCCGCTCCCCTCCTGATGGCTAGAGCCAAGTAAAGAGAATCATACACGGCGATCCCGTACCTCATCGCTATATCCTGGGCCTCCATGATCAGTTCACCCACTTGGTGCACTTCCATCCTACTCACTAAGCTTAGCAAATCCTCAGCGGCCTCCTAGCACTCCACTCTATCGAGTTCCCCCAGAACGTTTTGCCTCCATATGGCGTTAGTGGACTCTGGTATCACGAGATCGACGGTACATACCCTTTCACCGCCTGATATCCAGTCCTTGATGGATCTCTCGGCCTCCTCAGATCCTTCCCCATCCAGCACTAGCTTGACGAGAAATGATGCATTCAGAACCTTCATCTGCTCTCCCTGTCCTCTCCAATGAGTTGAGCCGAATCCGTCTTTACCTTTCTCTTTCGGGCCTCCTTCCTAACTCTATCTATGGTCTCCAGCAGTTCGTAGTCTTTGACCTTCTCTTCTATGCATTTCCTTATTTCTTTGCTCCAGTTAACTTTTAGCTTCTTCATTTTCTCTTTCAGCTCTTTCGGAACTCGGACCGTGACTACCGAACTCGTCAGTATCACACAGTGAAATACATTATAAAACGATTTTGTATGACGGATCGAAACATCACCGAGGTCCCACGGACTCAGCAATTGTAGGGGATAACATGAAAAGGGCTATGGTTAGTAGGCGAGCCTTGCAGAAAATTGCTTTCGGGGGGGATCCCCGGCCTCCCGACCGGGTTACCTCCGATCGCCCCTCTCGAGGCGACCGGAATTTCAGCGGTCAAGGCTAACCCCGACCGCCTACTCCTCCCCTTTCCCGGCAAGGGTTACTTACCGGCAGTAACTAATAAACCTTCCGTATCATATTTTCACAAACCTGTTAAAACTTTTTGATTAAAGAAGAGAGGGGGGCCGTAGTGTATAGTTGATCCCTCCTGGCGCCGATCCAGACCTCTATGGCCTCCTCCACGGCTTTCACGAGGCGAGGTGTGGGTCTGCCTAGCTTGATCCCTGGGCACCTCTGATCGACGTAAACGTAGAATTCGCCCAGTTTATGAGAGTAATAGGCCTCCTCACCTCTTCCATGTTCTGGATTCCTGTATATCTTGAAGGGCCATATCTTACACGCCGAGGGCTTCATCCCCAAGCTTTGAAGATAGCATAGACCCACTCCATTATCCTCGATGAGAAATGGGCAGGCCTCTCCTTCCCTCTTCCTTATATACTGTTTTCCAGCGATGGACTCTATATATTGGGGACCGAAGGTGCGAGCTATGGATATAGCTTCATGGGGCTTCAAGGGGATGCGGAAGCGGTAGCAACAGAGGCCGCAGGCATAACATGTGAAGTCGGAGACCCGGCTCCATGGGAGGTACAGTTCACCCACCTCCTCGGATCTCCCCATATGTCCGAGCGAGCTGGTTCTTAAGTGATGCCCTTCTCAAAGCACATATCTGGGAAACTTTATTTTTAATGGGACATTGAGTATGTGGTGGGAAATTTGAGTTATGTGGTAATTATTGATGATCGTGGGAGAATGGTCCTGCCCGCCGAGGTAAGGCGCAAACTGGACATCAAGAAGGGGAGCAGAGTCCTTCTGAAAGTGACCAGTGATAGCTCAGCTGAAATCATAGTTTTAGACAAGCTGTATGAGGAAGTCTCTAAGATCTTCGATGAGAAGTTCAAGGGCTGGAAGGAGGAGGATCACGAGGCCTCCAAGATGTTGGAGATGATGCTAAGTGGAGATCATTGACACAGTTTACCTCATTGCCTACCTTCGACCCTCCGATCCGCTTCACCCTCATTCCGTTGAGATGATAGAGGAACTCGGTGAGGACAGGAAAGTCTCTCAGGCTTCCCTCTTGGAGCTCGATTTGCTCATGAAGAGCAGGGGGTTTACCATGGATCAGAGGATCAAGGTGTGGCACCTGTTGAATAGTGTTATAGACAGATCCCTCGAGCCTCTCTCCCCCTTAGATATTGCGTTGGGGGCGTTCCTTTCATCCAAGGGACTCGACTACTTCGACTCCCTCATAGCCGCCCAGTGCCTAGTTAGGGGGGCCAAGCCCGTCACAACAGATCAGGAGATCATCGAGATGATTGAGAGGGGCGAGGAATTGCTAAGCGAGTTTGAGGAGTTATCTCACTGATTGCTGAGGTTGAATAATGGGTATTAAGGGAAAAGCCGATCAGAAGAGACCGATAGACCATTAGAATATGAGGAGAATTGGGCGTTACAGTAGGCAGGTATCACAGCAAGTTTGCAAGGGCCTCCTTAAAAGCAGTTCCGTGGAGCGGTCCTCGGGCCTGCTACTGAGAGGTAATGAGCCAGTGACGGCAACTTATTAATTCGTCTCATCCTTTAGCTTGGGGTACATTAGTGAAGCCCATAATCAAGGAGGCTCTGGAAGCTTTGCTGAATGAGATCAATAGGGAGGCCGCCGCCATAGAGGCTAGACTTCAGGGAATAGCTTCAAAGCTTGGCTTGAACACCTGGAGGGACATCGAGAAGCTCTTAACATCGGAGGGCATGGATAACCCAGAGCTGGACATGCTCTGGCCCGAGTACCTTTACTTACGTGGGCGCCTAGAAGAGCTCGAGAGGCGAAAGAGAGATCCTAAAGGCTTTAGAGGGTGAGCCTTGACCAGAATTCGTTAAGTACTAAAGCTAATCGATAAAACAATAGGTAAGTTCAGTCCTGTAGTGGAGATAGTTGAACATAATATAGGAGACGAGATAGAATACCTGAGCGTTCGCGTTAGCTTAAAAGGGGCTTTGATAGTGATCCGCGAATATTGGCGTGGAAAATTAGTTGCATATGGCTATTACTTGCGCGTTAGCGGTTACGAGGAATGGTGGGATAACAGACCTCATCACCCGGAGGTTCGATCGAACCCTCACCATAGACACGTGAAGGGAGGGGTATATCCACTCCCAGATCCTTCGTTGACCAAGTTTCTCGAAAGGGCAAGGGAACTCCTAGATAGACGGGGAGATTCGTACAATACTTGAGCTTGCTTGTCCCTTCCATGTTACTGATCCTTTTCAAGCATCTTCATCTTAATGGGGTGAAATATTAGATGTGACTTTGAATGACGACCTAGGTAGGACGGATCCATTGTGCCGGAGGGCTAAAACTGGGCAACAGGGGAGCTGATCCTGAGAGACCGGCAAGCCATTAGACCACAAAAAGAGCGTTACGGTAGGTACCACAGTACATTCGATCAAGGGGGGATCTTCCTCAGTAGTCCCATGGAGCGGTAACCTCTAGCGTATGAGGACATCGGTTTTATCTCCACCTCCTCCAAGCTGACTGCATTGAAGGCTCTGGCCAACTCCAAGGCTAGATCGGCGTTCAAGACCAGAGGGATATTCAAGTCGGCCGCCAACCTCCTCACCGCGTAGTCCACCTGAGGCGCGTACCCGGTAGCGATTACCATGTCAGCTCTCCCCTCCTTCAGCAGTTCCATCGCCTCCTCCTCGCCAACTTCCGACATCCACCAGACATCCAGCATGGATGCTAGCGTATCCGCAGCCGCCTCCATCTTCCCGCGCTCCTCCCTTACTCCTTCGTATCCCACTACCACTCCCCTCTCTGGCATCCTGTTCGGGCTCACGGCCAGCCAGGACTTAAGGAGAGCCGCCTCGTAAGCCCTGTCCATTGAAGCGACTTCCCCCGTTGACCTCATTTCAACCCCCAGATAGGGATAGGCCCCTCTCAGCTGCGACCACGAGAACTGCGGTGACTTCACCGCATAGTGTAACATCGCGGGCTCGTAGAATTCATCAACTCCCAAAGATCCCTCAAATACCACCTTTGCAGCTGCCCTAGCTAGGTTGACGCCCGAGGCCTTGCTGGAGAAGGGCATCGATCTTGATGCCCTCAGGTTCAGCTCCAGTACGTAAACACCGCCACCGTTTATCACGAATTGTAAGTTAAAGGGCCCCTTTATCTGGAGGGCCCTTATCAGCTTCAGGGCAGCCTCCTTCATTTCATCCACTGGTAGACCGCGGGCTGGGAGTACCATAGTGGAATCGCCAGAATGAATACCAGCAGGCTCGATATGCCTTATCACCACCCCAATCACGCTATCTCCGTCGGCTACACCATCTATCTCGGCCTCTGGTCCTCTCAAGAACTTAGACACCACTACACTCCTTCCAGTGGAGAGGGCTGAGCGAACTGCCTGCCTCAGGGATCCCTCGTCCCAAGCTAGTGACATGGAGGTGCCGCTCAGGACGTGTGACGGCCTCACCATCACAGGGTAGCCGTGCTCCATCGCGAAATCCAGCGCCTCCTCCACAGAGTTCACCTCCTTCCATGGGGGTTGCCTCAATCCGAGCTCATCCAAGAGTTGAGAAAACCTGTCCCTGCTCTCGGCCACCTCCACATTACTCCCGCTCGTCCCTAGCACATCGACCCCTCTGGATTCTAGGGGCTCGGCCAGATCATTGGCCACCTGCCCTCCGAGGAATGTGACGACCTTGACGGGGGACTCGAACTCGTATATGTCGAGCAGCCTCTCTAGGGTGAGTTCCTCGAAGTACAGCCTATCCACCAGGTCCCAGTCCGTGGACACCGTCTCCGGGTTGTAGTTCACTATCGCTACGGTGTCCACGTACTCCTTCGCGGCTCTAGCGAACTCCACCACACCCCAGTCGAACTCCACGGAGACGCCTATCCTGAAGACCCCTGCCCCTATCACCAGCACATCAGCTCCGGGCCTCACGTCGTGGGTCTGACCCCCGTAGGTGGCGTACAAGTAGTTGGTGATTGATGGCCACTCGGCTGCAAGCGTATCTATCTGTTTGAATACTGGAGATATCCCCTGCGATTTCCTGAGCCTCCTGACCTGATCCTCGCTCACCCTCAGCTTCTTTGCTATCTGGGCGTCGGAGAAGCCGTATCTCTTCGCCGCATACAGAGAAGAAGGGCTCGTATCCAGCCTAGAGTAGACCCTGACGGCTTTCTCCAGTTCTTTGATGAACCATATGTCCACACCGCTGGCCTCGGCTACCTCCTCGGCGCTCACCCCTCCAGCCAGAGCTATTGAGGCCCATGCCGGCCAGTAGGGCCTCCTCTCCCTCAGGGCCTTCAGGGCCTCCGAGGGATCCCCTTCCATTGGCAGCCCGTCGAACCTCCCCAGCATCCTCAGGCCCTTCTGCATAGCCTCCGCCAAGTTCCTGCCTATGGCCATGACCTCCCCTATACTCTTCATCTCGCTCCCTATGCTCCTCTCGACCCCCTCGAACTTCTCTAAGTCCCACCTAGGTATCTTCACGACAACGTAGTCGAGGCTGGGCTCGAAGCAGGAGCAAGTCGCCCCGGTCACCCTGTTCAGTATCTCATCGAGCCTGTAGCCCAAGGCCAGCTTGGCCGCCACGTAGGCTAGTGGGTAACCCGTGGCCTTGCTAGCCAAGGCTGATGATCTGGACATCCTTGGGTTCATCTCTATGGCGTAGTACTCGTCTCCCAATGCGAATTGGACGTTACCCTCGCCCACCAACCCCATGGCCTCGGCTACCCTCAGGGATGCGCTCCTCAACATCTGGTATTCTTGGTTGGTGAGGGTCTGACAGGGCGCAACCACGACGGATTCGCCGGTGTGCACACCCATTGGGTCAGCATTTTCCAAGCAGGCCGGAGCGATCACATTCCCGTAAGTATCCCTCACCACCTCAAATTCTATCTCCTTCCATCCTCCCAAGTACTTCTCCACGAGGGCGCTTCCTATGGAGCTCGCCTTCAAAGCCCTCAGGATAAGAGCCATCATTTCCTCCCTGCTCCAAGCTATGAAGGAACCCCTTCCTCCCAAGTTGTAGGAGACCCTAACCATCACAGGGTAGCCTATCGAGTCTGCCGCTTCCACCGCCTCCTCTACCGATGAGACATGCCTGCTAGGGGGCATGGGAACTCCGTTCCTCTCCAAAGCCTCCTTGAACTTCTCCCTGTTCAATGCCCTGTCTATGGCCTCTGGCTGGGTCCCGAGTACCCTCACCCCGTACTTGTCCAAGGTGCCGGAGCGCCACAGACTGACCCCAGCATCCAAGGCCGTCTGGCCCCCGAACCCGAGCATTATCCCGTCTGGTCTCTCCGCCTCTATGACCCTCTCCAAGAACTCCTTCCTTATGGGGAGGAGGTACACCCTGTCGGCCATATCTCCGGTCTGTATTGTCGCCACGTTCGGGTTCACCAGAACTACCTCTATACCCTCCTCCTTCAACGCCTTTATCGCCTGGCTACCACTATAGTCGAACTCTGCAGCTTCTGCAACCTTTATCGCGCCCGAACCGATGAGGAGGACCTTCCTCACAGTCTCCATCTTCCCTCCCTCACCGCCTCGGCGAACAGGTCGAACACCCAAGAGGTGTCCATCGGTCCCGGTGACGATTCAGGATGGAACTGGGTGGTGGCTATCGGTAGTTCCTCGTGGTAAGTCCCCTCTAGGGTGGAGTCATCTGGATTGATGAACCACTCTCTGAGGTTAGCTTCCCTCAGGCTCTCCCTCCTGACTGCGTACCCGTGATTTTGGCTGGTGACATAACACCTCCCGGTCCTGAGATCTCTGACGGGCTTGTTCTGGCCCCTATGCCCGTACTTCATCTTATAGGTCTCCGCTCCCAAGCCAAGGGATATGAGCTGATGTCCCAAGCATATACCGAGGGTGACTAACCCGTCGTAGGCCAGTTCCACGGCCATCTCCCCCTGAGACTTGAGCAGTTCAGGGTTTCCCGGTCCATTACCGAGCAGGAGGGCGTCAGGCTCCGTCTCCCACACATCGTCAGCGCTGGAGCTACAGGGCAGCCTAACAACGCCTAATCCCCTCCTCAACAGTTCCCTCACTATCCCAAGCTTCAGTCCACAGTCGATGACTGCAACCAGAGGCCTGGAATCGCTCAGGTGTATTGCCTCCCTTGGGGAGACCTCGTCAACTAGGTCCAGCTCGTCGTACGAGGGAGCCCCTTCCAGCGCCTTCAACAGCGAGTTAAGATCTTCTTCCGAGTCCCAAATCCCTATTGCTCCCTTCATTACCCCCCTTTCCCTCAGTTCCTTGGTGAGAGCTCTCGTGTCGACCCACTCCATTATGGGCACATCGTATTTATCGAACCACTCCTGCAGCGATAATTTCGATGATCTGTGAGGAGCGTCTGTAAGTTCGTGGATTATGAGCGAGGTCACCTGGACTCCGTCGGACTCCAGCAGATCCGTATGTACGCCGTAATTACCTATAAGCGGGTTGGTCATCACCAGAATCTGTCCCCTATAGCTAGGGTCGCTCAGGGACTCAGGGTACCCGACCATCCCGGTGGTGAAGACGACCTCACCGAACGCGAATACCGGGACCGCTCCTGCTGCAACCGCGATAAACGGATCCGTTCTCGAGGATTAAGGTGGCTGGCTTGCATCCGTCAATGCCGAAGGTACATGCGGACCCTCGCCTCTTCGCCTTAACCACATAAAAAATTAACTCCATATTCACGAGAGAGCACTACCCAAGGTGGGAAGCGACGGCTTCCGGCAAGATTCCTCAAATCACTTTCGATCTTCCATCGAACTCGCTTTTTTCCTTAAATCGCTCAAAGAGATACAGAGAGTACTCTTCTGATACATTTTTATTCTCCGAATTTATGGATAATCTCGGTGAGAGTAGTTATGTCGGAGATTATGCTAAAGGTCGGAAAAAGGGGAGAGATCTACACTACCAAAGAGATCAGGAGGACATTGGGAATAAGGGAAGGGGGCGTGGTCAGAGCCAAGATAGAGGATGGAAAGCTGATAGTGGAACCAGTTCCCGCCTTGGAGGACATGATAAGGAATCCAGTGATCAGGATAACCCCCGAGGAGGCTGAGAGATTGAGCGAGGAGGCTCAGAGGGAGGAGGGCGTCTATGGATGAGCTCCTGTTGGACACCACCTACCTGCTTCCCATTTTTGGGATTGCTGTTGGGCTCGAGTACTACGACAAGTTCCCACAGGTTCTTGAAGCTTACAGGGTCCTCTACAATCCTATTTCCCTGATCGAGGCTAAGTGGATATCCCTCAAACTCATGAAAAGATATCCTAAGATGAGGAAGGAGTTAGCGGGAGCCTTCATATCTGGACTGAAGGCGCTGCTCTCCGAGGACAGGATCTCCCAAGTTGAACTGACCGATCCGGAGGTTGAGAGGGTCGCGGATCTTTTGCTGGACGCCGGGGTGGGGGATTACTTCGATAGGATGATATACGCCACCGCTGCCGTGAGAGGGTACCGACTCCTCACCGAGGATGATGTGCTATTAAAACTGGAGCTGGAATTGAGACCTAAGGAGGTGCTCAGCTGGTCTCGGCTCCTCCGTCAGCTGTAGTTACTTCCAATTCCGAAGATCTAGAGAAAAAGAGTTAGGAGAGGAGGGCTATTATGACATCCACGAGCCCTAGTCCTAGGAGGACGGTCAGCACTGCGGTGATGGTGAGCACATAGACCTCGAGATCGGGTTCCTCCTCCTTGACGTCCACCTCCGGTGGATCGGTGAAGAACAGGTACCTTATCACCTGAGCGTAGTAACCCACGGAGATACCGCTGTTCACTATACCGAGGAAGGCCAGCCACGGGGCCACATTCATCACTGAGTAGAAGATGTACATGAACTTGCTCCAGAATCCTATGAGAGGAGGCATCCCCATTAGACTGAGTACCAGCACGGTCATGAAGGTCCCTGAGAGGGGCAGCTTCCTTCCTACGCCGCTCAGACCCTCCAGCGTCAGGTCGAATCCCTTCCTAGCGAAGTAGGCCAAGCCGACGAATATGCCCACCTTAGCCAAGACGTAGGTGGTGACGTGCAGCCCTATGCCCTCCAGCGCCAGAGCCTGGGAGTCGGAGTATGCCAAGGCGGCGAAGGCTATCAGGAAGTATCCTGCCTGCGCTATGCTGGAGTAGGCCATCATCCTCTGCACGTTCTTCTGGACCAACGCAGCCAAGTTACCATAGAACATGGTTATTATCGAGAGAAAGGCCATTATTAGGAACCAGTCATTGGCGACAGCGGGTATGAGGGGCTGGAGGACTCTCAGGAATGCTCCTATGCTTATCAGCTTGATCACGCCCGCCACGAAGGACACTATTATCGGATGAGCCCCGCCGTAGACATCGGGCAGCCAGCCGTGGAATGGAACGACACCTAGCTTGAACCCGAATGCGGCAACGAGCATCAGTACGCCCAAGAGGAGGGTCGTCTTCAGGCCGATGGGTACGCTGTTCAACACTTGGAATGTGCTGGTCTTCACTATTCCCAAGACCAAGGCTATGCCGAATATGAGAAGGGATGAAGAGGCGACGCCCATCAGCGCGTACTTCGCGGTCGCCTCCAAGGAGTCCTCGTCCTTCTTTATACCCACCAGCACGTATGAGGCGACAGCCACTAGGGCCCATGCAGCGACAAGTACTGACGCGTCATTCACGTATAGCACGAAGTACACTCCCAAGAGAGCCAAGAGGAGGAGGGAGTAGAGGCTCGGGGAGGTGTTCCACTCCTTCACCTGGACCAGAGAGGCGAAGGTGACGAGGAACGCTCCCACCGTTGCTATCAGCGCCAAGTAGGTGGCAAGCGGATCCACTCTTATGGTCCCATCGAAGAGAGTACCGCTCTTCCCTATAAGGAGCCCGATGAGCACCGCAGCTAGGGCTGTAGCTATGAGGGCTAGATAGGGGCTCACCTTGGTTCCCTTGAGGTAGTCGAGCGTGGGTACCACTAGGCCTATGCCACCGAGCAGGACCATCAGTGACCAGATCACCATTTCCATATCTCATCCCACCCATAGCAGGAGGAATAACACCACGAGCAGTCCTATGAAGAAGGCCACGAGGTACTGGTTCACCAGACCGGTCTGGAGCCTCCTCACGTAGGATCCGAAGGCCTTGAACATCCTCACTATCCTGTCGTGGTAGGTCTCGTCCACCACCTCGGTCTCGAAGTACTTGAACCCTAGTACGCTCAGCCTGTCCGTCAGCCAAGGTATGAAGCGGTGATAGAAGCCGTCCACTATCAGGGAGTCGAAGTACTTGAAGATCGTGCGGGAGAGCCAAGCGAAGCCACCAACGATCACTATGTAGTAGATGGAGTTGATGTACCACCTGTCGTAGAGGAAATCGTGTATTACCTTCCCCGCAGGGTTCTCCCTGAGGGAGCGCACGGTCACCCTGCCGCTGGAGGTCATGTACAACCCTATAGCTACTAACATACCTCCGAACACCATGGTGAGCGAGGTCGCGAGCAGCCCTATGTCCAAGTGTACGTGTGGGTGGAACTCCTCGTGTATCCCCAGCACATTACTCACCATGGCTCCGAGTATCTCGGGACCGTAGACAGGCCAGGACAGACCCACTATGAACGATACTAGGGCTAGAGCTAGGTAGGGGATGAGCATCAGCGGGTGGGCCTCGTGGAGATGGTGATGTTCTTCAGCGTGCCTCACGTTCTCGGACATCTCGTAGAGGAAGGTCCTTATCACCATCCTAGTGGAGTAGAAGGCCGTTAAGCCAGCGGTCACGACTCCGAACAGGTAAGCCAAGAAGACTCCCGATTCTTTCGCCACTTCTATTATGGTGTCCTTTGTCCAGAAGCCCATGAAGGGTGGCACTCCCATCAGGCTCAGAGCTGCCAAGCTCATGGCCAGGAAGGACCACTTCATGGCCTTCCAGAGGCCTCCCATGTCGTCGATGAATCTAGAGTGCACCACATGTATCACGGCTCCGGCCACGAGGAAGAGGGAAGCCTTGAATATCGCGTGGCTCATCAGGTGAGAGAAGCCCGCAAGAAAGCCCATCGGGAACTCAGCGATGAGCCCAGCCGCGCCCAAGGCTAGGAACATGTATCCCAGCTGGGAGGCGGTAGAGAACGCGAGTATTAGCTTGAGCTCCCTGGAGACGAGGGCCTGGGTCGCCATGAAGAAGGCCGTGAACCCACCTATTAGCGCTACAGCCGTGAAGAATGCGTGCACTTGAGGCTCAGCTGCGGGTATCTCGTGAGCGGCGAGCACGAATATAGGGGAGAACCTTAGCAGGAAGTAAACTCCCGCCTTGACCATGGTGGCGGCATGTATCAAGGCACTGACCGACGTGGGACCGGTCATTGCAGTGACGAGCCACTCGTGAAACGGGAACTGCGCCGACTTGGCGAACGCGCCTAGTGAGAAAATCAGGAGGAACGGAAAGAGCAGTCCAGCGTGGGCGAGGGGACCAGCCCACTCCCCGACCATGTGGGCTATCTCCGGTATGGAGAACGTGTGAGTGAAGTAGTAGATGGCGCCTATGCCGGCGATGAATCCCACATCGCCCAGCCTAGTGAAGACTATGGCCCTCAGGCCGCTGTGACTGGGTGGGAACCACATAGGCACGCCTAAAGCCTTCCTCCCTATGTCACCGACGCACTTCTCATCCTCATCAGTATACCAGTGGCCTATGAGTGCGTACGAAGCCAGTCCAGTGCCCTCCCATCCCAAGAACATCAGGATCAGGTTATCTGCCAGTACGAGGAGGAGCATGCTCCCCACGAAGAAGTCGAAGAAGAACCAGTACCTAGTGAGGCCTGGATCCCCCTCCATGTACTTCAGGCTGTAAACGGCTATGAGGAAACTCAGCCACGCCACTATTAACGCCATCACCGCGGCTAGAGAGTCCACGTACACGCCGAAGGTGACGCCAAGCGACTTGATCCACGGATAGGAGATGTGGATGGCCTCCTCTGAGGCTAGAGCCTCCTGCAAGGTGAGGGTGGAGGCCACCGCTGCTCCGAAGATCGCTAGCACGGCGATTACGTCCCTCACCTTGCCTGCCCTGTTCAGCAGCAGCGCCAAGATCGCCCCGATGTAGGGGATCTGCCAAGTCAGGAACGCGTACTCCATCCTAGTTCACCCTAGCAGTCCAGCCAGGGCCTTCACCATGGGATCGACGAGCAGCTGAGGCACGAGGAAGAGTATGAGACCAACGGCGGCTATGACTATCATGGGTATGAGTAGGTTCCCTCCGGCCTCCTGAGCGTGCTCGGCAGCTTCAGAGGGTTTGCCGAAGAATATCCTCCTCATAGTGATGAAGGAGTATGCGGTGGAGAGCCCTATACCTATCAGCAAGAAGAGTGTGACGAGGACGAACTGGTTCATCTTCACGGCGAAGTTGGCCACTCCGGCGAGTATGAGAACCTCGCTCCACAGGCCCAGCGAAGGTGGCACGCCTGTTATGTGCATGAACCCTATGAGGGCCAGTGAGGCGGTGAGGGGCATCTTGGGAGCGAGCCCTCCCATCTTGCTCAGGCTCCTGAGGCCGTGAAGCTGGGTTATGAGGACTCCAGCTGTGGCGAATAGCAGGGCCTTGCCCACGGCGTGGGCGGCGTAGTGGAGTATCGCGCCGGCCATGCCCAAGGCGGTCACACTCGCTATTCCCATCAGGAGGTATCCCATCTGGGAGACACTGGAGTAGGCAAGGAACCTCTTGAAGTCGTCCTGGGCCAAGGCCATCAATCCGCCGTATATTATGGTCAGGAGGGCCAGCCCGAGCATGTAGGGGGCTAGTGCCTGAAAGTCGGCCGGGAAGAGAACGTAGGCTATCCTTATCATGGCGTATGCGGCTATGCCTATCAGGTTCGGGGATAAGAGGGCCGACACCGGCGTAGGGGCCTCAGCGTGCGCGTAGGGCAGCCATATGTGGACACCGAACACAGCCATCTTCACGAAGAGCCCTATCAGTATGGCAATGAACACGGGGAACCTGATCGCCTCGGGGAGCGCGTTACCCAATCCCAAGTTGGCGACGGCCTTGATGGGGTTGAAGTAGTCGAAGGTCCCCACGTTGAGGCCCAGTATAAGCGTACCTACCAAGAACGCTAGCGCACCTACGTGAGTCCAGATCAGGTAGAGGAGCGCTATCCTCTCCCTCTTCCCATACCCGTAGAAGGCTATCAGGAGGAAGCTCGGGAGCAGCGATATCTCCAAGAATATGTAGAACTCGATGAGGTTCGTGGAGAGCACGGTCCCCATCATGGCAGCGGAGAATAGTATGTAGAGCATGTAGTAGACGCCCCAGCTAGCTGGCTTATGGCCCTCCTCCTCCATCTCCTCGAACCTGTGGTCCATGTACTTCAGGGAGTACCAGGAGATCATGGAGGTCACTAGGCCTATGGAGATGGCTAGAGGAGCGCTAATGGAGTCCAGGAGCATTGTGAAGTTACCTAGTGTGGGATGCGCGAAGAATACGGGGTCGAGCACGGGCTCGCTGAGGCCGCTGACGTAGCTGAGCCATGAGACCACGGCTAGGGGTATCAGTAGCAGTACGGTGGATATGGTGGCGAATGCCTTCTTTCCCAAGTCCAAGAACGGGAATATCAGGGATATCACCATTGGCACTACCACTGACAGGAACATGTAGGGGGTTTCCAGTATCATACTCTCACCCTCTGAATTTCTTCAGTTCATACACATCGAGGGCCCTCCTCATCCTGAACATCATTATCGCTATGGAGACTATGACGCCGACCTCCGCGGCCGATAGGGAGATGGCTATCACCACAATAGCTCCCCCTACTGGCCCGTAGCCGGCGTCCAGCGATGCCAAGGAGAGGAAGGCCAAGAGAGCAGCATTAAAAATAATCTCGGCTGAGAGGAGCATCCTGATCATGTTCCTTCTCGTTAGGAGTCCGTAAATCCCGATGGCAAAGAGTATCGAGGAAACAAACAGATAACATGAGGTTTCCATTCCTCACACCTCCCTTCTGGCGAGGGTTATGGCTTCTATCAGCGTGGTCACCAGCGCTATCGCTGCTACGATCAGGGCGAACCAGTACTTGGTAACGAGGAGAGCGGTCAGATCCCTGTAGTTCAGGAGGAAGGAGGGCTCCGCGCTGAACACGGAGAAGATCTTTACCATTATGAGCGCGAGCACTCCCGCTGCTATCACCGCAAGGGCCTTCACCGGTGGTTCAACCACAGGAGCCTCCTTCAGCATCACCACTGAGAAGAGGATGAAAGTTACGGCTGCTCCAACGTACACGGAGAGGTGGAACAGTGCTATTATCGGGAAGCCGAGCAGGGTGAAGAGGATCGCGTTGCCCACTCCCAAGACGGAGAGGAAGAATGCTGAGTACACGATGGACTTGTGATGGACTATGAGCACTGCCGCTATTACAGACATGAGCGAGGAGAGGATGAACACCACTGAAAGGGGATCACTCAACGGGTTCATACCTTATCCCCCTCTTCTCATCTAGAACGGCCCTTACCTTCCTTGGCTCCTTGTCGTACTGGGGTTTGGGTATTCCCTCCCTGAACCTCTCAGGCGGGTAGATCTGCTCCTCAAACGTGTAGAATGCAACATCGTGTACTTTGGTGAACTTGAGCGAGTTGGTCGGGCATATGTCCACGCAGAACCCGCAGAAGATGCATCTGGTGTAGTTTATGCCGGGCCTCCTCACGGGCCTCTTACCCTCTTCCGACTCCTCCTTCGAGACATACATTTTCATCGCGTCAGCCGGACACACCATGGCACAGAGACCGCACTTAATGCAGGTATCCCAGTCGTACTCTATCATCCCCCTGTAACCGTCGGGGAACTCCTGTATGTCGTCAGGATACATGAGGGTGAGCCTATGACCACCCAGCATGTATTTGGCCCCCGTTGCGAGGGCCTTTATGTGACGGATCGTCCTCTCAACCGCCAATTCACGCACCTCCCATTATCATGATCTCAACCAGTGAGATGAAGATGGAGATTATCGACAGGGGCAGCATCGTCTTCCATCCTAAGTCCATCGCCTGGTCTATCCTGAACCTCGGGTAGACAGCCCTGAGGAAGGCCCCTATCACTATTATGATGAAGGCCTTGATGAAGAGCAGGACTCCGGGCAGGAGTGGGTCGTTGGCCATGAATCCGGGTATGGGATTCCATCCTCCCAAGAAGAGTATCGCGAACACCAAGCTGAGCACGTAGAGCTTTACATAGGAAGCTCCCATGACCAGACCGTAGAGAATGCCGCTGTATTCAGTGTAAGCGCCGGCGACTATCTCGCTCTCCGCTTCTGGAATCTCGAACGGGAATTTGCTGGTGGACATGTACATTAAGACCAGCATAGTTATGGCCGCAACCGGATTCAAGAAGATTCCCCATATGCCTTTCTGAGCCTCGGCTATCTCCACGAGGTCTAAGGAACCGTAGAGGATGGCCATGGATAGGGCCGAGAGGAACATCGGTATCTCATAGGAGACGACTATGTAGCCCTCTCTCACACCCCCTATTAGGGAGAACTTGTTGTTACTGGCCCATCCCATCACCACGGTGAATATCGGGGCCAACGTTGACAGGGCCAGCACTATGAGGAGGCTTAGATCGCTCCTGAAGGCGTAGAACGTGGGGCTGACAGGTATGGCCACGGTAGGTAGATAGGCGGTACCGAAGAGCAGCGCAGGCGTCATTATGAAGGCCAGTTTGTCGACGGTCTTCGGTATGATGGGCTCTTGGAACAAGTATCTGAGCAGGTCGGCGACCATCTGTATCGCACCGCCTAATGGTTTGAGGACGTAAAGGGGACCGTACCTCAGCTGTACCTTAGCTGCTATCTTTCTCTCAAGCCAGATAATCACAAGTAGGAGCAGGAAGGCTACGGTTATCCCCGGAAATATCAGGGGGACAAACACGTAAGGCTCGAATATTACACTCAACAGGTCCTGCATCACCTATCAGCCTCCGGCGGGAAGTAATCCAGACTACCGTAAATCGCGGGGATGTCAGCAACTCTGGCTCCCTTTGTGAGGTGCTCGAAGAGTATGACATTCCTGAACGAGGGGGTGACCATCCTCATCCTGTAAGGGCTCATCTTCCCGTCGCTGATTATGTGGAAGACGACCTCGCCCCTTCCTCCCTCTACCCTAGCTACAGCCTCTCCGGCCGGGACCCTTAGGTTTGCGAAGACTCCGGGGAACTTTATGTGACCAGTCTCCTCCACCTGCTTCCTCAGGTTCGGCGGGATCATCTTCATGTACTTCTCGTTGAGGATAGGGCCGTCAGGTATCTTCTTCAGGACCTGCCTGATTATCTTGATGCTCTCTTGGATCTCCCTCACCCTTACCATGACCCTAGCGAATGCATCGCCAGCCTCCTCGGTTATTACGTCGAAATCAAGTTCGGGATAGGCCGCGTAAGGCTCTGCCTTCCTGACGTCGTAGGGGACACCACTGGCCCTCAGGTTCGGTCCAGTCACGCCAAGCTTTATCGCATCCTCCTTGGTCAGCACTCCCACTCCCTCGAGTCTAGCCCTAGTCACGGGGTTGTTGAAGTAGATGTCGAAGTAGTCAGGCATCCTGTTCTCTAGGTACCTCATCACCTTCTCCACCTTGTCCTCGAAGCCCTGAGGCAGGTCTCTCCTCACACCTCCAGGCACTATATAGGAGTAGGTCAGCCTCGCTCCGGTCAGCTCCTGCGCCAGCTCGATCAGAGGTTCCCTGTCTCCGAAGCACCACATGTAGGCGGTCGATGACCCTATCATGACTCCGTGGATGCCCATGCCGTAGAAGTGACTGTGTATCCTGTTTATCTCCGCCAAGAGGGTCCTCAGGTACTGGGCCCTAGGTGGCGGCTCTATTCCCAGCAGCTTCTCCACGGCCATGACGTAGGCCAAGTTGTTGGCCGTGGTATCAGCCAAGGAAGGCCTCTCCACCAGTGGTATTATCTGCAGGTACTTCTTGACCTCCGCCAGCTTCTCCACCGAGCGGTGCACGTACCCTATGTTAGGCCTCAGCTCCACCACTATATCCCCATCTATCTTGGCTACGAGCCTCATGTGTCCTGAAGCCGGGTGTTGTGGACCTATCAGTACCTCTAGCTCCCTCTCCTCTAGACTCATGCGTTTATCCCCTCCGTCTTCACCTTGAACTCCTTCCTGAGCGGTGGTATGCCTTCGTAGCTCTCAGGAAGGAGGAGCCTCTCACCCATTCTCGGATGGCCCTCGAAAACTATGCCCATAAGGTCGTGCTCCTCGTGCTCCTGGTAGAGGACGCTCGGCCATACCTCCAGCAAGGAGGGCATCTTGGGATCGTCGTAGGGCAGGTCGGTCCTCAGGTTAACTATGAAATAGGCCAGATCCAAGTTGGAGTACGAAGAGGAGACATATACCACCTCGAACCTTTCGTTCGGGTAATCTATGGCCGTGACAGCCTTTACATGATCGAAGCCCATCTCCTTAAGTCTCTTCGCTGCTTCCACTATCTTCTCCCGAGTGACCTTCACATCCACCACATTCGGCTCCTTCCCAGAGACTTCAGCGCCTAAGTCCTTCATCATCTCCTCTATTTGACTCTTCAGCTCCTCAAACTTCATAAGTCACCAGCTCCCCCTTCCTTATCTTCCTCTGCAGCATGATTATCGCCTGAGCAACTGCCTCAGGTCTGGGCGGGCATCCAGGGATGTAGACATGAACTGGAAGGATGTCCTTCGGTCTCACTATGTTGTAGCTGTTCCAGAATATGCCACCATCTATACCGCAAGCCCCCATAGCAACCACGAACTTGGGGTCAGGCATCTGCTCGTAGACCCATATTGCGGCCTCGGCCATCTTCTTGCTGAGGGTTCCCTCTATGAAGAGGACATTGCACTGCCTAGACGCTATGAATGGAAGAAACCCAAACCTCTCGGTGTCGAACTTGGGAGCGGCGGAGGCTCCGAATTCAGCTCCGCAGCAAGCGGTGGTGAAGTGAACCGGCCAGAGGGAGAATGCTATCCCCCAGTCCCTCAGGCTCCTGATGGGAGTTTTGTTCACCAGCCAGGCGGCCGCCTTCCTGGCGGCTTTCTCCAAGTTACCAACCCACATGCTTCCCTCTAATGCGCAGACCATAGTTCCAGCCTCCTAACGTAGTATATCCCGAACACGAGAGGGGACGCGAGGATCGCCACCATGGCACCGAAAAGGAGAGTGGTGTTGAGGATGTATCTATGGGCTTCCATTAGGAATAGGAAGGAGTAGATCATGATCGGCTCCAAGGTCAGGAAGAGAATCAGGAAGGGATAGTACTGCATCATGAAGAGGCCTCTCGCCCTTCCTCGCGGTGGGTTAGCGCACTCATACCTCTCTCTCTTTCTGGGATACTCCTTGGCCGGAGATAGTATCTTACCGAGGATAAAACCGATTATCCCAAGTCCTATGCCTATCGCAACGCCTAAGGAAAATGTCACGAGAACCTCATTTGTCAAACCGAGACCTTCCATGATTCCTTGCCCCGTTCGAGATTCGAAATAATAGTTAAAAGCTTTCCTAGTTGATTATTGTGAATTTAATCACAGATATTGTCGAAATATATTTTGGAAGATGTCTAAAAGAAAAATTTATTTTTATGTTTTAGCCCTAGCATAAAATATATTGGGATTTTTTCGTCTATCGCCGGAGTACGTGAGTAGTTCGGAGTGAGTAACGCGGGACAGGTCCGATGCATCCTTAATGTGGCGTGATCAAAGAGACTCGAGCTTGTCATTAAAAATTAGAGGTGTTAGTGACCTTCTAGTAGTTCTTTCACTTCTTTTCTTCCCTCTTCTAGCTCCTTCACCTGCTCAGGGTCCAGAGAGAGGAGGAGTTCTAGAAACTCTCCTACATGAGTCTTTTCCTCCTTTGCCACGTCTAAGAATACTTTTCTGGCCTTTTCATCGTCTGTCGCATTGGCAAATTGTACGTATAGGTTTATAGCATCTAGTTCGGCTATAATGGCATACCTCAGGGCTTGGGAGAGCTCCTCACGGGTCATTTTCCTTCCTTTTGAGAGGGATACCGGGTTCTCAGCCAGCATGTTAGATCACCCCACTATAGGGGAGGCTTTCCCTTTAAAGTAGGAGGGATCCCTTAGTGGGAGTCCCGAACCCCTATAATGCCAAAATCTTGTAAAAAGAGTGAACATAATTTTGTTAAAATTCTATACCTTCCCTTGCAGGGATCCCGGAGGAGAAGGGATGCTTCACCTCCTTGAACTCGGTCACATAGTCAGCCAATTCATAAAAAGAGGGAGGAGCGTACCTTCCAGTGAGGACGACCTCTGTGCGTGGGTGCCTCGACTTGACAGCAGAGATTACCTCCCTCTCGTCGATTAGATTGAAGGCCACGGCCACATTCACCTCGTCCAAGACCACCAACCTGTAGTTGCCGGAGGACATGGCTTCTGCGGCCTCTTTGAGACCTCTCTTGGCCATGGCTACATCCTCCTCTGTTGGCCTTTTTGGATCTACGAATCTCTCGCTGCCGAACCTCCTTACCTCTATCTCGGGTATTTTTCTGACCGCCATGACCTCCCCCGTCGGTAGTCCCTTCAGGAACTGAACTATGAGGGATTTACCTCCTCTTCCCGCTACCCTCAACGCCAAGCCAAAAGCCGCCGTGGTCTTCCCCTTGCCGTTTCCTGTATAGAGGTGTACCAGCCCCTCGCTCACCTAAGCTCCCTCACGAGACCACGCAGGCCGACCACCCGCAGTCCAGGCAGGTGACGCAGTCCTCCTTGTAAACCAGCCGAGTGCTGCCGCACTCGGGACACCTCTCCACATGATTCGCTGGCTGTGGTGACGGAGGTTTGAAGACTGGCTGAGCTAGAGCCTTCTCCTCGACAGGAGCCTTCTTGAGCTGGGGGAGCTCTATCCCTAGCATCTCCATCATCTTCAGCGTCTGGTTCTCTGTTTTCACCACATACTCGCCCTTCCTCTGGGAGGGGGTCACGAGAACTTGGGCCGCCTTCGAGCCGTCCCTGTAGACGGTGATGCCCTTCAATCCGAGCTTGTAGGCGAACAGGTAGGCCTTCTCAACATCCGAGACGGACACCCAGTTGGGCATGTTTATCGTCTTGCTCACCGCCGCGCATATCCACTTGGCTATCTCCGCTTGGGCCCTGACGTGATCCCACCACGGTATGTCGTAGGCCACGAGGAACACCTGCTGCATCCTCTTGAAGAGCTCCTCCTTTCCCTCGGGAGGCTCTATCCCCTGAAGCGAACCCCCATTATCGGCAATCTCCTTAAGAAGCTTCTCGTGGTAGAGGCCGTTCTCCTTGAGCTGCCTCTCCAGCTCCCTATCCACGTAGAAGAAAGAGCCAACGGATACCCTCTTCTCATACACCAGCGCGAATTGAGGCTCTATTCCCGAAGAAACGTCGGCTATCATGGAGATGGAACCAGTCGGCGCTATCGTCGTTACTTCGGCGTTCCTGATCCCGTACCTCATGACCTCTTCCTTAAGGGCGTCCCAGTCTAGGTGCCACCACTCCGGATGGTAGAAGCCCTCAAACGGCATTTCCCCTTTGACGTATCCTGATCTCCCATAAAGTGGGAAGGTTCCTCTCTCCTTGGCCATTTCAACGCTCTCCTTCATGGAGAAGTATGTGAGGTACTCGGCCACCTTCCTCATGAAATCGAAGCCCTCCTCGCTATTGTACGGTATTCCCAGCGCGAAGAGGACGTCAGCCAACCCCATCAAACCGAGGCCGACCTTTCTCGTGGCCTTGGTGTTCCTCTCTATTTCCGGAATGGGGAACTTGTTCACATCGATGACGTTGTCGAGGAAACGAAGGGCCAGTCTTACGTCCTCAGAGTAAGAGTCCCAATCGAAAGATATAAGTCCGTTCTCTCTCCTTATATAAGCGTATAAATTAATGCTCCCTAGGTTACATGACTCATATGGATATAAAGGCTCCTCACCGCAAGGATTAGTTGATTTTATTTCACCTAATGCCTCTTTCATTATATTTCTTTTATTTATATTATCAGAGAACAACACACCCGGATCTCCGGTACGCCAGGCCATCTCGGCTATCTTCCTGAAGAACTCTCTAGGGTTCAGGGTATCCCAAACTTCGCCATTTCTGGGATTGATGAGGGTGTACTCCTCTCCGGACTCGAATTTGGGCCAGAAGTCCCCCGTTATCATCACCGAGATGTTGAAGTTCTCGAACTGACCGGGCTTAGCTTTGGCCTCCACGAACTTCCATATATCGGGATGCCAGACCTCCAGTATGCCCATGTTGGCTCCTCTTCTGCGCCCGCCCTGCTTCACCACATCCGTGATCACATCTATTATCCTCATGAAACTGACTGGACCAGATGCCTGACCTCCGGTTGACCTGACTATGTCGCCCTGCGGCCTGAGTTTGGAGTAATTGATCCCCACTCCTCCGCCGGACTTGAATATCATTGCCGCATCTGTGGCGGCCTTCATTATCGACTCTAGGCTATCGTTTATGTCCAAGACGAAGCAAGCCGAGAGCTGACCTAACCTGGTGCCAGCGTTGAACAGCGTCGGGGAGTTGGGCAGGAACCTCAGATCGACCATCAGCCTGTAGTAGTTAAGGAAGTCTTGGTAGTGGTGATCGAACTCTCCGCGAAGGAGCATCTCCCAGAACTGAGACCAGCTCACCTTCATCTTCCCCTGCTCATTCAGTCCATCGTAGAGCGCCTTCATCCTCTCCAAGTGGTAGCGGTTCCAAGTGAACGTCGGAGCTAGGTGATCCTCCGGATGGCCGTTCTTAAGTCCTACTTTCCCTTCCCACTCCTCCGGCGAGAAATCCTCCTTTGGGTGAACTGGCTGACCACCGTCCTTATCAAACACCTTGGGGTCGTGTAGCACGTCGGGGATCACCACCAAGGAGGCGACCCTTATGAACATGCCCTTCGGGTCCTCCTTCAGCTTCCCATCCGGGTCCTTCTGCAGGTATCTGGCTGCTAGCAGCCTTATGGCGTTGAGGGAGAGCCTCTTATCCACATCATCCACGTAATCTTTACCGAGAATTGCCATCTTCTCCTTTCTTATCTTCTCCCTTTCCTTCCTGTAGAGGATGTAAGCCTTGGCAACATCGAAGAGGTCGTACTTCATCAGGGCTAGCTCTACTATGTCTTGGATCTCCTCCACATGGGGTGGATTCTCGTCGCTGAAAGTCCTGTTTATAACTCTAAGCACATATTTAACTACCTTATCAAGTTTAGCTTCATCATAATGCCCTACCTCTCGCATAGCCCCCTCTATGGCCCTCTTTATGCGAGATGCATCGAATGGGACGATTCTACCGTCCCTCTTAACCACCTTAGTGACTGGCATACCCCTATCAATTCCATCAAGGGATCGATCTATAAGAACTCTACCTAGACTCTTTCCACTCCATTTTTACGGTTTATCGTCTTATACGAATATAGATTTATGATAAATTAGATATTACATCAAAAATTAACTTAGGATGAAGCTCCCTTACCGACGATCCCACAGAGATCGGTCCCCTCAACTAATAAACTTTAGTCTAAGAGGTTGAAAACTTTTTTCGAAGACAGATGTATCGAATTTAATATACCCTAAATGCGGCTGAGTCCTAACTTTGATTCTCATATATGAGTTATGAGTTAAACCTTTTTGCTCGACCGGATGCTCTCGAGCTTCTTGGGGAGTGTAACTCCCCTCTGCCCCTGGTAGCTCCCGCTGTACGGCCTCTCCACTTCACCTTCCACCCTGAAGAACACCACATGAAGGAATCTTATGCCCTTATACAGCTTCACGGGCGCCGGTCTGGTCCACATGACCTCTATCGTCAGTTGACCCTCGAAGCCAGCATCTATCAGCGTGGGAGGGGCGACGAAACCCCACCTGGCTATAGAGGAGCGGAGTCCGCATAGGGCGGCGACATCTTTGGGCATTCTCACGTACTCCTCGGTGACTAGAAGGATAGAGGTGTTTCCCGGTATTATTATCCCCTCATCGGGGATCTCCCTCACCGAGAAGTGCTTGGCGGGATTGTCCCTGATCGGGTCTATTACCTCTCCTGTGACTATCGGGAAGGCAATCTCGGGTCCTATCCTCATGTCGACCCCGTTCTCTCTGATCGTATCGTTGTACAGGGGATCTATGGAAAGCTCACCCGATTCTATAAGGGAGCGTATGCTGCTGTCAGACAGTATCATAGGAGTTGCAAGTGAAGTCAATTACATAAGCTTAAGCTTTCTCCGGTTCAAAAACAGTGGAAAATTAGTTAGATAATGCTCTTAGCTCTCATCAGTTCAGCTAAGAGGATGGCCTGTCCCGCTGCTCCTCTCACCGTGTTATGTCCCACCACCACAAAGAGAAGCGAATTATTATTGGCCCCCTTTCTGATCCTGCCAACCACGACGCTCATACCGCCTTCCACATTCCTGTCATATCTAGGTTGGGGCCTGTCCTCCTCATTCCTCACATGAATGGGCCTTGCTGGGGCGGTGGGTAGTTTCAGGCGCTGAGGCTCAGAGCTAAAACTTCGGAGGAGTTTGGCTGCCTCCTCGGGATCCACTTCCTCTTCGAACTCGGCATGTACTGCTACCGTGTGGCCATCCAAGATGGGGACCCTAACGCACGTGGCTTGGACATCGAAGGACGCAAATCTCACCTCTCCTCCATCCACCTCACCTAGCAGCTTCTTAGTCTCATTATGAACCTTTTCCTCCTCTCCCGAGATGAAGGGGATCAGATTATCGATTATATCGTAGGATGGAACTCCCGGGTAGCCTGCTCCTGAGAGGGCCTGGTAGCTAGCTATGTCAAGTCTTTTGAGTGTATAGGCGTCGTGCAGGGGTTTCAGGGGCAGGGTGAGCACTGTAGTCGTGCAGTTGGGGTCTGTGGCAGCAGGCCCGACTCCAAGTTCCTCCTGCCTCTCGATCAGCGAGAGGTGGTCTGGATTCACCTCCGGTATGATTAGGGGGACCAATGGGTCCATCCTCAGGGCACTCGCGTTGCTCACTAGGGGTATCCCATGGTCCATCAGCTCCCTCTCAAACACTCTCGCCTCCCTAGACGGCAGGGCGGAGAACACTAGATCCACTTCCCTCAGGCTACCTAGCGAGTTCTCGCTCACCACTATGTCCCTGAACTCCTCCGGCACCTCTCCCTCCAAGACCCAATTCACCTCCCCGTACCTCTTCCCGACGCTGGTCTTCCCGGTTATCACAGCCAGCTCGAACCAAGGGTGGCCCGATAGCATCTTGACGAACCGCTGCCCTACGGCCCCAGTGCCACCCAGCAGGGCTACCTTCATCACATCACCCCAAGATCACTCTGAGTTCCTCAGCGGCCCTCTCCCTGTCCTTCCAGTCAACAAAAACAGCGATCCTGTTGTGAACCGTCTGGAGGCCCAGTATGTTTATACCCATCGCAGCCAAGGGTTCGGATATCTTGTGGATCACCCCAGGGACCTCCTCTATGGCCGCTCCCCACACCCTTATCATCGCCACATCCCTCCTGACCGTTACCGCCTTCGCATCTCCCCTCTCTACCAAGGAATGCAGGTTCCTCACCGTGCCCTCTGAATCTCCATCGACATACATTATAGTGGCCTTGTCGAGCGTGCTTATGGAGAGTATGCCCTCCATCCCACTCAAGTTGAGTCCGTGACCATTCATGAGCAAGGTCACCATACTGACGGGCTTTTCGTGTATCTCCACATGTAAATCGGGGATGTGGCCGTGTACCACGGTACCGCCGCCAGTGAATCTCCCCTCGCCTATGGAGACCACCCTCATCCTCACGGTCGGTGCCAGGTAGCGGATCGCTTTGTGGTGCAGTACCCTAGCCCCTCCCAAGGACATCATCAGCGCCTCTTCAGCCTTCAGCTCACTTATCTGATGGGCATTTTCCACCACCTTAGGATCGGCGGTCATTATTCCCTTGGAGTCCTTGACTAGGACGACCTCGTCTGCGTTAAGGCACCTAGCTAGGGTCACGGCAGTTGTGTCGCTACCACCCCTGCCTAGTGTAGTGAGCTTGCCATCCTTGGTCTTTCCTATGTAGCCGCATATGACCGGAACTACGCTTCCTAGGAGAGGCTCTATGTGTGATATTGCAGCTCCGCAGGTCCTAGGAAGGTCGGGATCAGCGTCGCCGAATCTATCGTTAGTTATCACCGGCCACTTAGGTGAGCTCGGATCTATGGCCACCGAGGGAACGCCCTCCGAGTTCAGCGCTGCTGCCATCAGCCTAGCGGACAGCACTTCCCCCATGCCAGCGATAGAGTCTAGAAGCTCGTCGCTAGCACCGACCCTTTCAGCCATGTCTATCAACTGGTCTGTGTGCCCCTTCATGGCTGAAACTACCAGTAGCAGCTCGTGCCCCTGCTCGAACTCCCTCTTAGTTATCTCAGCTATACTCTTGAAGTCCTCCGGTCCCTTGAGAACGGAGCCTCCCAGCTTCACTACTACTCTCTTTCCCACCATGCCACCCCCTTCAGGGCCTCCGCCACTACCTCTCCAGCTGGTGTGAGACGTATAGGCTCTCCATTGCCGAATTCTACGAGTCTCAGCTTCCTAAGATCCCTCAAAGCGAACCAGAATGACGAGACCGGTATGTTGAACTCGTCCCTCGCTATCTTGGCCATGGAACTGGCGGATATCTTTCCGTTGAATCGAAGCGTCAGGGTGAGGACCGCCTTCTGGCGAGAGGTCAACTTGAAAAGTCCGAACAAAACCAGAGATTCCCTCAGGGAGGAATCACTCATCGATATTGGCGGGACATCACCTGAAATTGGCGGGACATCACCTCAACCTCCCGTTGAGGGGGCCTAAGACCTTCCTATTTAAAAAGTTAACTGGCAAGAGGGCGTATCTCGGCCCGAAGAGGTCAAAATAATTTCCAGTTTGGAGGGAGGTTCGACCCGGCACATCGGAAACATTTATAATTTACTTAAGTAAGTAAGTTTAGAAAGTTGGGTGATGAGATGAGAGAGCTGGAGGATGTCCTCTACAGATTGGGGAAGGTATTGCTGGCGCCGAGGGAGGCATTCGACACCCATATAGTGGAGAGGTATTCATCTGCCCTACCCTTGGCCCTCTACGTCGGGGTGAGCTTCGCTCTCACAGCACTCACGGTGAAGGGGTTCGTGGGTCTGCTGGGTCGGATACCGCTTTACAACATAGGCTGGCTATTGGAGCTAGCAGCCAATCTAGCTGGCGTGATAGGGGTGGCTGGCGGGCTAATAGACCTCCTGATCTACTCATCCCTTATACACATAACCGCTAGGTTGATGAGACATGAAGAGGGTAGGTGGGACGACATCGTAGGACTCGTCGCTTTCTCCAGCGCTCCTCTTGTGTTCCCCACGGCTCTCGCTGCTATCGGCTATCTGTTCTCCCACATACTCCTGATCGTGTCCATCGTGCTGGTCATCCCGTTCAGCCTCTGGTCCCTCTACCTGATAGTGGTAGCCACCTCGGTGAACTACGAGATGAGCTTGGGGAACGCGATAGTGGCATCCATCGTCGGTCCCCTCGTGGCTGTCATAGTGGCCATAGCACTGACATCGAAATTGGGGGCTGTAGGGCTGGTGATAACTGTCGTTGGTATAGCCCTGATTTATCTAGAGGGGAGGAGGTGATCTTATGGGCAATGAAGAGAGGGTAGGTGCTCTCATACTGGGGCTGCTGCTGTTCTCCGTGGCCGTCTCCCTAGTGCCCACCACCATAAAGTACAAGTACGAGGCTGGCCCGATCCCACTTCCCTGGGTGACCGGCAGGGGCTCATACTCGGGCGGGATCTCCTCCGATACCATATCGCTGATCGTGGACATGGGGCAGGTGGACGTAACTGCGGATCCAGCGATTCGGGAGCCCAGCATAGTCATGGAGGGAGTATCTCCAGTTGTGGAGGAAGGAACTGGGAGGATGGTGGCGGGGAGGTTGGCTCTGCACCTGCCAGACGGATGGAATGGTGAGCTAAAAGTGAAGATGGGTATGGGAGCATTGACCGTGAGGGATGCATCAGTAAGAACCCTGAGCGTGGAAATGGGTATGGGAAGCGTTGAAGGATCCCTCGAGGCTGAAGAGAAAGTCTCCGTTGAGATCGACAAGGGAAGTGTGAAGCTGACCCTCTACGTTCCCGAAGATGCTAAGGTTCACGTGAAGGTCAGGGCCCTAGAGGGTTCGGTCTACTACGATGGGCAGAGGACCGAGGGAGGGGTCATAGAGAAGACCTTCGGACAGGGAGAGAAGGTAGTCGAGGTGGAGATCGATTCTTACAGCGTTCAGCTTGATCTGAGGCGCGTTAGGAGATGATCAGAGGAGGGACTTTCCTTGTACGTCAGATCAAGGATATATAGAGCTAAGAAGATCTTGGACGCTCTGAGCAGCGACAGCAAGCTCAGAATACTCAAGAGGCTGCTCAGGAGTCCGGCCTCGGCCACCGATCTGGCCAACGAGTTCGGACTCACCTTGCCGGCCATAACCTCTCATCTGAGGGACTTGGAGGAGGCTGGACTCATCAGGATAATAGAGAAGAGGAGGGGAAGAGGGAGGCCAGCCAAGCTTTATGCGTTAACTAGGAAGAGAATCACGTTGGAGATAGATCTGGAGGTATTGCTGGAGCTCCCAGATGAGGAGAGTTTGGAGGAGTTGGTCAACGAATACGTGAGGAAGAAAGTGAGGGAGGGCGGATTGAGAAAGGTGACCATTAGGGATGTTATGGATACGTTGGGCGTGAGCAGAGCAGTTGCCGCTGTGGTGGCCGAGAGGCTCTCATCAGATCCGAGGCCACTGATAGAGGCCATAGCGGATAGAGTGATGGAGCACCTAAATGGGGAGAAGACCACCGTCGAGCTCACAAAGGAGTTGAACATCGATAGGTGGTGGGTATCCAAGGCAGTGGAGCTGCTGAACGAGGAGGGGATGGTGGAGGTCAAGGCCGGCAGGGTCAAGAGGCTGGCCTGACCCCCCAAATCAAACTTAAATTGGGTAAAATGCGGTCACGCAGGAAATGTCCCTGACGGAAATCCTGATAGAGACGGTCAGTGCTTGGATAAGGGAGCTTGGCTGGCTTGGGGTCTTCGGTGGTGTGATGGTGGAAACCGCCATCACTTTAATCCCTTCTCCCCTCGTTCCAATGGCTGCTGGATTCTCCCTCATCCCTCCTAATTCTTCCCCCATGTACGTGCTCTACGTGGCCACATTCACCATTGGATTAGTTGGGAGCATGGCGGCTACGCTCGGCTCCCTAGCTCATTACGCTCTGGGTTACTACGGCGGTAAGCCGCTAGTCGAGAGGTTCGGTAAGTACCTAGGGATAAGCTGGGAGGAGATAGAGAGTTTCTCGGACAGGATAAGAAATGAGAGGAAGTGGTTGGGCCTCTTCTTCTCTAGGGCATTGCCGATAATTCCTCTCTCCCCCGTGTCGATTGGAGCAGGGATAATCCGTATGGACCCTTACCGCTTCTCCCTCTTTACCTTATTGGGAGCGTTTCCACGATATTTCGTCCTAGGTATAGCTGGGTACTTGTTAGGGATCGCCTACAAGGAGCTGGTATCTGTATTGGATACGGCCGAGACGGCAGTTGCGATAATCATGGTATTTGGGATAGCAGGCTACATATTAGTGAAGAGAAGGACCCGTAAAGGGGATAAAGAAGCCTCCCGAGTTTAGAGAGATGACCCACTTAGGGATCGTCGAACTCAAGGATAGGAGTGGTAGAACCCTCAGGGTCGAGATAAGGCCTGTTAAAAGGCCGGAGGAGTTTAGAGAGCTGGTGGAGGTTCAGGCATCAGCTTGGAGGATGGGTAAGGACCGGACCGAAGCCACCCCGTCTCATGTGCTCAAGGCCGCCGCCGATAACTCTGGTATAGTGGTAGCCGCTTTCGACTTGGAGACCGGTAGAGCCGTGGGGTTCGCTTGGGGCTTTCTAGCTAGGGACGAGAAGGGCTTATACCATTATTCCCACCAAAGTGCAGTTGTCGAGGAGCTTAAGTATTCAGGACTGGGCTTCAGGATAAAACAGGCTCAAAGAGAGCTGGCGCTTGAGCAGGGGCTCACTAGAGCGAGGTGGACCTTTGATCCCCTCCAAGGGTTGAACACGAGGTTCAACCTAGGTAAGCTAGGTGTCGTGAGCTGGGAGTACGTAGTGAACTACTACGGTGAGATAAACGATGAGATAAACAGGGGATTAAGAACTGATAGGCTGAAGGTATGGTGGTTCTTGGATAGCGAGAGAGTGAAAAGAAAGGCCAAGGGTGAGCTGAGTTCTCCTTCCCTCAAGGAGGCCTTGGAGGCTGGGGCCGAGGAGGTAGTGGTATTGGATTCAGAGGTTCCTAAGGGATTCAAGAGAGTCGAGAGCGAGCTTGTGCTTATAGAGGTGCCTTACAGCGTCTCAGAGGCTAGGGAGAGAGGTACGGTAGGAAAGTGGAGGGAGCACACGGCTGAGGCCATGCTCTACTACATGACTAAGGGATATGTTGATTTCGAGGCGGTGTACGATAGGAAGGAGAGGAGGGTATTCCACCTCCTGTGGAAGAGACCCCTGAAGGACATACTTGACGGGAAGGTTCCTTGGTGAGTGCCTTCCATATTCCTAGTTATTTCCCTGTCCATGTCTGTTTTTCGGACTGAGGGATACCTTTTAACTCCCTCCCATAACCTCCTGGATGGGGGATGGGAATGGAGCGGAGGGAATATCCCAAGGGTCCCGCAGCCGTGGGATTAGCCATCTCCCTGATCGGCTTCTGGATGATCACCCCCCTATATAGGGAGCTGATGATCTCAACGGGATTGAGGGGCGTGTGGACCGTCCTGTCCTATACCCTTGCCCAGGTGACGGGCTTCGTGATCCTGCTACTCGTGATGAGATGGGAGGGATCCGAGTGGAGCAGCATCTGGTTCGGTGAGAAGGGATTAAGGGCATTCGCCGAGTCCATGATCTTCTTGATTGCGGCATGGGCCCTCTGGGGGTTCCTTTACTGGATCGGGAGCCAGCTAGGTCTTGGAACTGGATATCTTGAAGAGATGACTAGGAGGGGCCTGAGCCATCCCTCCGAGATTGTGGCCTTCCTTACTTGGGGTGTCTCTGCCGCTTTCTTCGAGGAGACGTTTTACAGGGGATATTCGATAACTAGGCTTTACTCTCTGACTGGCAACCTTATTCTTTCGGCTGCAATCTCTATTGCGTTCTTCACGCTCCTACACATATACTTCGGGCCTAGAATAATGCTTTGCATACTGGGATGGGCCATATTGGACACATGGCTGTTCTTGAGGAGGGGCACCTATGCCAGCTTTTACTATCATCTCGTGAACAACCTCCTAGTATACGGCATGTTCCCCGCGCTCTCCCTCTTCAGATGACTGGAACATCATCCAGAAGTGAGGACATCTACTCGGGTCTAGTGATAGTTTTCAGGATCTTCTTCCTTCTCCTAACCGCCTTAATCTTCTCCTCTATGGACATGGGCTCTATTCTCCTTCTAACCTCTTCCCATGTCTTCCTCCAGCTGTAGAAGTACTCCGAAATATCGGGCTCACTTCCGAAGAGGACCAAGTACCCGCCGATCACCGAGGCCTTGACCCTTATCGGTAACAGTTCGAACACCCTCACATCATATATGGGCGAGGGCACCTTTCCCCAGATATCGAGCTGGATCTTGAAGTTCCTGTTCCTGTCCTTCTCTCGCGTGATGACTGCCACATCTATGTCGGACTCCCTTGTGTACTCTCCTGTAACATAGGAGCCGTATAAGACCACTTCGTACGAAGAGAGAAACCTCAGATCTCTCCTAATCTGATCCAGCGATCTCATTTAGCACCTCCTCCAGTCTCCTCAGCAGGGAGTACAGCGTCTCTTTCACCTCCTCCACAGACTCCATCACCAGTTCAGGATCTACTCTGTTATACCTGTGAACCAACCAGTTTCTCAGCCCGTTGCACTTTTTCAGACTCTCTCCCAATTCATCACTTAAGATACCCAATTTCACAAGCTTATCCACATTTGTGTAGTCATCTTCTATCCTTTCCCCCAAATCCCTTAGAAGCATCGCTATTAGATCCATAGAAGCCTCTATAGAGGTTATGAGGTTATAGAACACACCAGACAGCTCAAGTTGAGTTCTCGGTTCCCTGATAGATTCCAATGCATCTATAACGTATTCCATTTTTTCTCTGTATCTAGCAAGCCTGCTTTCATCCATCGGATAGAAGGACGGGTACCCAAAATTAAAGTGAGCTGACGATGTAATACTAAGGATCCCCAGCGTCTCCAACGGAGGAAGAGAGGAAACAATTTATCGTATCGGTGAAGGGATCGCTGGGTGATACTAGGGCCAAGCTCCTCGAGTATCAGTCCAAGAGGATATTGAGGGATCACGGAATAGTTGTACCGGATGGAGAAATAGCCTCTGATCCGAAAGAAGCCGAGGCAATAGCTAGAAAGCTGGAGGGCAGTGTTGTAGTGAAAGCACAGCTTCCCTTCACTGGAAGGCACGATGTGGGCGGCGTCAGGTTTGCATCATCGCCGGAAGAGGCTCGCCTGGCTGCTGAGGAGATGCTTTCCTCCTACTTCAGGGGATTCAGGCCCAAGAAAGTCCTCGTCGAGAGAAGGATAGATGTGAGGGCTGAGCTGTTCCTCAGCGTCGTTATAAACGATTCAATGAGGTTCAGATCTCCCATGCTGCTGGCCAGCCCCTTCGGCGGTACGGGCATCGAGGAGAGGTCGGAGGGTGTGGCCAGAATACCTGTGGACTACCTGGACGGATTGGGAAGGGAGATAGTAGAGGAGGAGTTCTCTCAAGTGGGGATGCCAAGCGAGGCGGTAGACGTCGCACTGAAGCTCTACGACATTTTCGTGGAATATGACGCTAGGAGTGTAGAGGTGAATCCCCTCGCCCTTACGGACGAGGGCTTGGTGGCACTGGATGCGAGGATAGACCTCGATGATCACGCGCTCTTCAGGCACCCCGATGTCGAGGTGGAGGTCCCCAAGGACCTGAACAGAGAGCCGACCGATCTGGAGAGGAGGATGTGGTACTGGGACGATGCCGATCCGAGGGGGACGGGGTACTTCATCCAGCTGACAACAGAGGCGTCCGAGGGTTACATAGGATTCCACGGGATAGGCGGAGGAGGCGCGATGCTGGCAGCGGATGCGCTGATAAGGAGGGGGCTTAAACTAGCCAATTACTCTGATACAAGCGGTGACCCACCGGCATCTAAGGTCTACAGGGTGATCAGGACGATCCTCTCCATTCCGGGGATAGAGGGGTACGTGATGATGGGGAGCGTTCTGGCGAGTCAGGAGCAGTGGCACCACGCTCACGCCATTGTGAAGGCATTCAACGAGATGCTGAGGGATAGGCCGGGATTCCCGGCAGTAATCCTGCTTGCTGGAAACAAGGAGGAGGAGAGCCACGAGATAATCAGGAGAGGGGTTAGAGACCTCCCGATAAGGTTCGAGCTCTACGGCAGGGACTACATCTATGAGACCGATTACATAGCGGATAGGGTCCTGGAGCTTGTTGAGGAATATAGGAGGGAGAGAAATGAGGTTCAGGACTAGAACGGCCGAAGTGATAATAAATTTAGATGGATGTGTGGCCCCGGACTGCGGTTTCGCCTGCGTGAAGGCCTGCAGACTATACGGCCGGAACATACTGAAGATAGAGGACGGTAAGCCAGCGTTAGCTGTTTCCCCTCAGGAAGCCGTGAGGATAGATAATGAGTGCCTCGCCTGCGAGATCTACTGCCAGTGGTATGGGAGCGGCGTGATCGAGGTAAGGGTGCCGATGGAGGTGGTCTGATGGTCATATTGATCGACGAGAATACAAGAGTTCTGGTTCAGAGGATAACCGGGAGGACAGGAGAGTTCGCCACCCGATACATGCTCGAATACGGAACTAAAGTAGTTGCTGGGGTGACTCCCGGGAGGGGAGGATCGAGGGTCTGGGGGGTACCGGTCTTCGATTCCGTTAAGGAGGCCTTGGAAGAGGTGGGGCGCGTGGATGCGACCATCACTCTAGTCCCACCGGCTCACCTCTTGGAGGCCGTGACTGAGGCCGTAGAGGCCGGAATAAGCTATGTGCTTATCCCGACCGAGAGGGTGCCCGTGCACGACGCCATGAGGATACTCGCTTTAGCTAGGGGGAGGGGCGTGAGGGTTCAGGGACCTGGATCCTTCGGCGTAATAAGCCCAAGTAAGGCGGTCATGGGATGGGTGGGCGGGTCCCTAGAGCTGGCCAAGGAGGCCTTCGTCCCCGGTAAGGTGGGTGTTATCTCGAGGAGCGGTGGGCAGACGACCACCACCTCTTGGGCCATAAGCAGGGCCGGCTTCGGGATTACCACCGCGGTGCATACTGGCAGTGAACCACTGGTGGGACTGACCGAGGCGGAGCTGCTGGCCATGTTCGAGGAAGATGAAGAGACGGATGCTGTCGTGCTTTTCGCCGAGATAGGTGGAGTTCAAGAGGAGGAAGCTGCTGAATTCGTGTCAAACGGAGGGTTCACGAAGCCCTTGGTAGCTTACGTGGCAGGGAGGATGCTTCCCAAGGGGATGAGGTTCTCCCACGCGAGCGCCATGGTCGTGGGCGATAGAGGATCGGCTGAGAGCAAGATCAGGGCCTTCAAGGAGGCGGGAGTTAAGTTGGCCGAGTCGCCCAAGCATATAATCGAGCTGCTGAGGGATGTGTTATGACCTTTCTAGCCAGATCCTTGCTCTTCGTACCTGCCAATAGCTGGAGGTTGATGCTGAGCTCGTTGAGGAGCGGAGCGGATGTCGTGGTACTGGGCATGGAGGATGCCGTACCTATAGGGGAGAAGGAGACTGCTAGGTGGCTTGTGAGGGAGTTCCTGAAAGAAGAAAGGGGGAAATTCGGTGGCGAGGTGTTCGTCAGGGTGAATTCGTCCACGACAGGGATGCTTGAGGAAGATCTGGGGTTCATAATGGCGAAGGGGCTGGACGGGATCGTGCTCCCCAAGACTGAGAGAGTGGAGGACATTAAGCACTTGGAGGAGCGGCTACAGCGCCTAGAGGAGGAGAGAGGACTGGAGGAGGTCAGGATAATCCCGCTGGTAGAAAGCGCGATGGGCGTTGAGAGATCCCTCGATATAGCCCTCTCTTCGCATAGGATCTGCGCACTCTCGTTCGGCATGGGGGACTTTTTGAGGGACCTCGGTAGAAGCGTCAGCGACCTCTCTGATGATGAGATCGAACTCCTGTATGCTAGGTCTAAGGTGAGCGTCGCATCCGCTGCTGCCAGAATCCCGGCCTTGGACACCCCATTCCTCGGGCTGATCATTGACAGGGAGGGGGTGAGGAGGCAAGCCCTCCTGGCTAGGAGGCTGGGCTATAAGGGGAAGTATGCGATCCATCCCTCCCATATACCGATAATCAACGAGGTGTTCACGCCAAGCGAAAAAGAGATTAGAGAGGCTGAGGAGATAGTCAAGGCTTACGAGGAGGCGGTTAGAAGGGGGCTAGGGGCGGCTTCTCATAGGGGAATGATGATAGACCGAATGAACTACGAGCAGGCTAGAACCCTGCTGGAAATAGTGAGAGAGATCAAGTCCAGATCAGGGCGGGAATCCTAACTAGACTGATCCCATAATTGATAAGGTAGACCTCCTAGGTAGCGAGATGCCGGTAGTGGTGGATATCCTGTCACAGGTGTGGTCTTGGGACTACTCCTCTCTACCGTTGGAGGTCAGGGAGGAGGCCAAAAAGGCCCTCCTAGACTCCATTGGAGTGGGTATACTCGGCTTTGAGAGGGAGGAGAGGGTAAAGAGGTTCACTTCTCTAGCCTACCCAATCGATAACGGCTCTCTAGTTCTGGGAGGCTGGTGGCGCTCTTCTCCATCGATGGCCGCTCTCGTAAACGGCTTTGCCATCCATTCACTCGAGTATGACGACTGGTTGAGACAGGGCTTCGTCCATGCAGGCAGCGTTATTGTTCCGGCCGCTATAGCGCTTGGGGAGGGGAGGGTCAGCTGGGAGAAGCTGCTTGAGTCCGTGGTTATCGGATATGAGGTGGCTGCAAGGTTTGGAAGGGCCTTCGACAGGAATCATTACTCCAAGTGGCACACCACCGCTACTGCTGGGTCTCTGGGTGCTGCAGCTGCCGCGTCGAGGGTTTTGGGGTTAAGTTTGGAGGAGGCTTCCCAGGCTTTAGCGATCTCCTCTTATTATGCCTCAGGGCTCTGGGGCTTCATATCTGGGGGATCGTCCATCAAACCGTTCAGCCCAGGTCACGCCGCCTTTCTGGGAGTTACCTCCTCACTAATGGCGAGGAATGGCATGAAAACGAATCTAAGGGCCCTCGAGGATGAAAGAGGGTTCTGCAAGAACATGGCTCCCGGATGCAGGTTAGAGGAGGGCTTGGACCCCGGATGGAACTATGCCATACTACTGAACGGTTACAAGTTCTTCCCGACATGCAGGCACACCCACACCGCGCTAACGGCCGCGATAATGTTGAGTGACGAGGTGAGGCCGGAGGAGGTGAGGGAAGTCAGGGTGGAGGTATTCGAAGAGGCAGCGAGAGTCGCGGGAATTAGGGGGCCGAAAAGCGTGGATCAGGCTAGATTCAGCCTCCCCTACTTGGTGGCGTTGGCCCTCATCTACGGGAGAGTAGGTTTAGACGAGCTAGAGAGAGGGCTCGGAGATTCTAGGGTAAGGACCCTAGAGAGGAAAGTGAATGTAGTGGTGAATCCGGAGTTGTCAACGCAGTTCCCCGAGAGACAACCTTCAATAGTTGAGGTTAGAGGAGAGGTATCGAAGCAGAAGAGGGTTGATTACCCGCCGGGAGATCCGGAGAACCCTGCAAACCTAGATCAGATATACAGGAAGGTGATCTACGAGGTTAGAGCCTCTCCTGTAGTGGCAGCCCTATACGACAGGCTGAGATCGGGTGAGGTCGGTGAGGTTGTCAGCATCGTATGATCCTAGCTCCGGCTTCCCTCTACTTAGTATCGCTGTATCGCGAACCTTCCCCTGAAATGAGGGTAATGAGAGCCTAGAACATCGTAAAGGAATTCGCAGACTCAAGCACTCAATTTTCTGAACTCTACTACTGCTGGTTTTCGAAGAGGAGGTAGTGAATATTAAGGCTTGGATTATCACACTACCTTCTCAAATTCCTCCTGCCCTCCAGAGAACTCCTTCTCTAGCCTCTTATTCCTCGTTGCTGATATAAGGTAGCAACTTCAAGAAGACTCTCCTCAGCTCCTTCCCTAGCTCTCCTAATAGTTCGATCTTCTCCTTTTAGATCCCATAAACGAAGGAGGGGCTCCCTCAAGTTAGTATCGCTCTAAAATCTCCTACTCTTAGCCTAGGCTTAGCCTATAATATTCTAACCCACTCTCCCCTGAGTTTCTTCTGATACATTCTAGGGAGAAATCATTCTTCTAGAGGTCTAAGCAGTTCCTTTAATAGCTTTTATTGTCCTCTGTCCTTCCTTCTAGGTTTCCTAGCTATTTAAGGGCTTTTTTATCAAATCATGTAATATAACATAACTTCATCGACATCATCAGGAGCTAACCACCCTCGCCAAGGATAGCCCCTTACATAAACATCAAACTCAGTAATCCGATCAATAAGTGGCGGAGCCGAGGTCTTAGGCCTTTTAAAGGAGTTCTTCCACATTCACCGACACGAGATGACAAATGTCGATAGAAATATGGTCCTGAGGTTAATGGAGGAAGATTCGGACTATCTGTCCAGTCTAAGGGAGGTCTGTAGGCTCTCCGTCGATGAATATCTGTCAGATAGGAGAAACTCGTACACATTAAGGGTACCTTCTCATAGTGATTGTCGAGTCATTATCTAAGATCGCTGTTTCCATACTGGAGAGGGATTTCGGGGTGCTACCCAAGGGATACAAGGAATCCTTTACCGAGCTATACAGGAAGGGGGCAGCGAGACCATCGGTGGGTACCAAGATGGAGAGACTCGCATCGCTGAGGAACATGCTCGTCCACAGGTACCGGGAGGTGGACTATCTCACTCAGATTGTATGAGGAGGCAAGAGGTGGCGGAATAGAGGCGATAGAGTCATTCCTAGAGAAGGTGAGGGCTTATGTCTTTGAGAATCCGTGAGGACAGGCAGAGGTTCACCTTCTACAGGCTCTCTGACCCTGAGAAAGGGGAAGTTAAGCGTAGGTTGCTCGAGGCCCTCCTACCTAGAGAGGAGATCCTAGCTGCCATAGTCTACGGGGGCTTCATCTCATCGTCCGTGTTCAGGGATATCGATGTCGGAGTCCTCACCGGTGGCAGGTCTCTTACGAGGAGCTGCCTTGTTACGAGGAGACCTTATCGGATGAGCTAAGCCGCATCATAGGGATTCCCGTGGATGTGAGGGTAATAGATTACGCCCCACCTTGGTTCAGGGCGAAAGTACTGGAGGGAGAGGTGCTGCTGGAAAGGTTACCTGGCATGGTCTCTATCATGAGATTCATAGTGGAGCAGATTCAGAGAGATTTCGAGGTGATGATTAGAATCGTCTTAAGGAAGATGACCCGAGGAGAGCACGTGAACTCCCTCGAGGTCTGTGAATACCACTTCCAAGCGACCGTCCGAATCCAAATCCACGGGATAGACTCCCCTCACGGGAAAGCGAGATACCTTGATCGTAGATGTTGCGGTCCCCTCTAGGTCGATGAGGTGTAGGCGTCCCTGGTAGTCACCTAATAGAATTTTAGAAGTTTCATTCTTTAGATCGACTACTACAGGTGGAGAGGCGGCTTCAAACCCTAAGCTAAACTTCCTGACGCCCTCGGCCGTGACTATCGTGAGGATACCCTCTTTGGAGGATGCCACTACATCTATCCTCGAATCTCCATCGATGTCGGCTATTGCTGGTGGATAGGCATCCGGTAGAATTAGAACGATGTTTTCCCCTGATTTGATGTATAAGCCGGAATTGCACAGCATTACGAGATCCTTGGTGCCGTCGCCTCCAATATCAGATACGAGGATCTCCCTCACACCTGCGTTCATCGAGATAATCGGGCTGGGAGTTCCCCCTTCATCCACTGCAAAGATCTCAGACTTATTACCTAGATTAACGGCTACCACAGCCTCAAATTCACCGTCATTATCGATATCTGACATGGCCGGTGGCGACAGCTCTCCACCTAGGCTCAGCTTCCACTTCAAGGTGCCCTCAGGTGTGAGGGAGTAGACGCTCGATCTTGCAGTGATGACCAGCCATTTCTCCCTCCCCACGGGCGTTATCGCCGCTCCAGTGAACTCCTCACCGTTCTCAGCCTTGAAGTTCCATAGATTGGTAAGGTGGGAGAACGCCTGAACCTCCCTCCTTTCCACTACTAGGACTTCAGAGATGCCATCCCCGTTCAGATCGGCTATAATTCCCCCTCTAGCTTCGCTATCCAGCTGAACTTCAACGACTCTCCCGCTCATATCGAATATCTGCATCTCCCTACCGTCCATGAGGATTAGATCTGGGCTACCATCCCCATCAACATCTCCGATGAGGGGAGTCAGAGTATAGTCGGGAAAGGGGGTCTCTTCATGTTCGATACTTATCCCCTTGCCAGTGGCGTATCTCACCAAGAAGCTCCTAGAAACAGATCCTGATGGGCTCGGCCACTCCATGGTCGGAGTCCAAGGGACGACCACCCTTCGCGTGGCCGCGACCCAATTACCTACCATCAAGCCGATCTCGTACTTGCCGGGGAGGGCGTTCAGGGCGAGTTCGAAATCGTTGATTCTGTAGAAGGTGGCGGCTGTGGATTTTATGAAGATCCTCCTCTCCTGCGCGGTCAGGGGTATTATGTCTTGCTCTAACCTGACGACGATCTCGTAAGGGTGGGTTTCCACCTCCAATCGATATCTGGTGCTATCGAGGACCTCTAGACCGGATGGAGTCAATACCAAGAGTTCTCCCTCTCTGTCTCCATCTACGTCTGCGTGGGCTACACTGAGGCTCTCTTTCCCGTACACCCACTCAACAGTACCGTTGCGACTTAGGACCTTCAATCCATCCTCGCACGGGATCAGAATCTCGCTCTGTCCGTCGCCATCAACATCCCACATTAGGGGAGAGGAGTCCATACTGCCTGCGTCATACCTCCAGACCGCTCCGCCATCGAAGCTCACCGCGTAAACAGAACCGTTCACCGTAGCGAAAACGATCTCTGGCCTGCCATCTCCGTTCAAATCGCCGGAGATTGGCCTGAAGGTTCCGGGGGATGTCTTAAAGGTCCATTCAAGGACACCCTCTCCGTTCAGCACGCAAAGGCCTTCCCTGCATCCAGTAACTATCTCTGGAGTGCCGTCACCATCTAAATCTACCACCAATGGCTCGGAGTGTCGGTAAGCAGCATCCCTCACCTTCCATAGTGATTTGCCCTCACCGTTGATGAGGCCCAAGAGGTAGCTCACCGATTGGGGGAAGGGTGTCCCTTCAGGAGGCTCATATCCACTGTACACTATCTCCCCCTTTCCATCGCCGTTCAAGTCAGCTATTGTAAGCCCTTCCACGGATTGATTGACCTTAATCCTCCAGAGGAGCCTTCCATCCTGGCTCAGCGCGTACATCTCTGTCGTGTAGAATTCGTAAGCCACCACTTCATCTCTCCCATCCCCGTTGAGGTCGCCCGTCTTTATGATAGGGATGAAAAGATAGCTGCCTCTAGTCGCCTCATCGGAGGGGCTGAAAGTCCACAGTAGCTGACCCATTTTAAGCGCGTAGATCCTCCCTTCATAGGTGAAGCTCGCCAGAACAACGGGCGCGCCTTCATCGGATTCGATTACTGAGAGGGCCGTTATCGACCCCTTTGCATCGTACTTCCAGAGAACCCGTTTCTCCCCGTGGGATAGCGAGACACCAGATAACTCATCACCTTTTGCCACGATCAAGTCGGTTACGCCATCACAGTTCAAGTCATCAATGAAGAACAAAGAGGCATTAAGTCTTTCCCTTAATCCGATATTAGAAGCATTTATTTTTCCAATAGCTTCTCTACTGGTGTTTGTACATCTTGTATTGGCTCTGTTAGTAGTAATATTATTGGTTTTAATTATTTTAGTACTAGAAACACTAGAAACTAAGTAATTATAATTATCGAAAATATAGGCTATAGTCAGGATAGCAATTACTAAAATCACTAGAAATATAAAATGTTCCAGTTTTTCCATCAGTATTCACCTTTCACGGTCATAAAAATAGGGGAGTATTTGTTAGCTATGATAATTATTGATCTCATGGTACAATGACATTGATTATAAACATTTGTGGATACCCACACGTTGAATAACATCCGCAGTAGCTACAGTACGGGCATGGATTGGTAAGTGTATAATATGCGTAGATATAGTAACCCGGGCTGTATAGCCTGCTACCTAAATCAGCGTATTTAATTGCACACGTGGAATGGATTAAGGTGTTTGCTGATCCACAATAGCTGTTCGGATCTGGATTATGATACCTGCAGTTATATGCATATTCTGCTCCGTAAAAATTAATAAGCCCCCATGTTATATCCTCTTGTGCGTAGAAAAACATCTCTCTTTCGTAATGTATATCACAAGCACCGTACTCAGAGGGATGGTAATATTTACAACCTGAAGGAATCAGACTGGGAAAGTACCTCCAATACCACCATTTCGTATCCATGTTAACGTTATTAACATATATCCCCCCGCTATAAATGGTATTGCAAGACCAAGACATTGTGCTGCAGGATGAGAGAATGCTCTTACTTTCAGCGGTCTTGGTCAATACGTCTTTGAATGTTTGAAAATTAGTGAGAATTGATCTATTTTGTGGAGTAACGAGTACTTTCTTTCCAAAGAGACCGCCTAAGGCCAATTGCATGGGAATATTTGTTATTTCCGATACTTCCCTGAGAACATGGTACGTATCCTCCAACGATAGACTGTTGATTTTGCCTGTTAAGTCGATAATAAATATCATACTTAGCTTAATATTCTCAAGTTTTTCAGCGTATTTTTTAATGATCTTACTACTAGCAATGATATAAGACGAATTAGCCGTTGGAGGTATTAATATGTTGATCTTGAAGGCCATATTGTACATTCTTAGTAGTGTCCTTAACTCTTTGTCTAGAGTAACTACTCTATTCATAAGGATATGCCATTCTTCGGCAGTAAAGAATACCGGTGGGAACCCGCACTCTCACCTGTCTATACGTGATATATTTAAGTATTTAATGCTATAACTGTTCATATACTTAACATATTCTCTGCTTAAACTCATGAAGTCTTTCTCGAAAGCTTTTTTCATTAACAGCATCTCTGATTCGGGAATTATGTAGACATCTCTTAGAGAAGAAGATATATTGTTTGTACCAGAATCTAGTACATTGAAGTAAGGTAATTTACTCTGACATAGATCACTTCTCGTGAGACTTATTGACATGTCATAGGAATAGTCCGACGCTATTACTGAGACGGCTAAAGGAATAACTAAGGATACAACAAAGAAAAGAGAAGTCAGCAAAATCCACATTCTTTGGATGGCAATTCTTCTTGTATCTCTGACCATTATAATTATAATAATTTAATCATCTTATAAACATTATCGTTAATAATTTACTTGATGATAAAGTAACAAATTTTGAATAAACTCTAGAATCAAAGGAGGGAAGAGTTGGGGGCTCAAAGAAAGAGCTTGTGAAGGGAATTTCCAAGGCATACTCTGTAAGGGAAAAGGGGTATTACGGGGTAATCCCATCATTGTCCGAAGAAGATCTGGATCTGATGGAGGAGATAATAAAGGAGCTGCGGGGGGATTGTGAAAGATGACTGATCCAGTGAGGACCGTCTCCTTGGAAGATTTGAGGGAGGTAATCGAGAGGATAGGAAGGAAACTATCGGGCTTAGTGAAGGAGGCATACGTGGTGGGCTCGCTCGTAGAGGGCTGCGCCATTCCCGGGGAGAGTGACGTGGATATAGTGATAGTTCCCTTGGAGAAGTTAGATTATTTCTCCCTGCTAGATGAGGAGATCAGAAATCTGCTGGATGCCGGTCTCCCTCCCGATATAATCGTTGTGAATGAGTCCTCTGAGCTACTCTCTGAAGTGAGGCGAAGGGGAATCAGGATAGCCAACCTAGGGGACTAGAAAGATAGTGAAAAGGGTTGTTGCTCCCTTATATTACTGCTGTGTACGTCTGTCTATCTCCTCCTCAGTCTCGGATTCACATAGATCTCCAATGCTTGTCCAACGAGCAACAGGGATAGGACGCTCAGCGATATCATCAGGCCTGGAGGAATGACCCATGTCCAGAGTCCAAGCACTATGGCCTGCCTCGAGAAGGCATAGTGGAGCATCATACCCCAGCTCTTCTGGGTAGCATCTCCCAGACCTAGGAAGCTGAGGGATGCCTCGGTTATCATGTTGCTTGCCGTTCTCAGGAGAGTCTCCGCCAGTATGAGGGGAGCCGTGTTCGGCAGCAGGTACTTGGCCATCACGTAGGCATCCGAGGCTCCCAAGGCCCTGACACTCTCCACGAAGGGCCTCTCCTTGAGCGATAGTATCATGCTCCTGACCACCCTAGCAACGGTGGGCCAGCTCGTTATTGCTATGGCCACGATGAGTACTAAGAACATCTGGGTTCCTAGCCACGTGCCCTTGAAGACCATAGCCAGGAAGATCACCAAGAGAAGGCTGGGCATGACCATGAAGAGGTCCACTATCCTCATGAGCACCTCGTCCACCTTGCCTCCCTTGTAGCCAGCGACCATCCCTACCACCACGCCTATGGCCACGGCCGAAACCGCCGATACTATTCCTATCATGAGGGAGATCCTAGCTCCATAGATCAGCTCGCTCAGTATATCTTGGCCAGCGTCATTGGTGCCCAGCGGATGCTTCCAGCTCGGAGGCTCCAAGGGTCTGCCAGTTCTCTTGTAGGGGTCGTAGGGCGCTAGGTAGGGAGCGAAAAGGGCCATCACTACTATGATCGTGAGCAAGATGGATCCGAAGAGCGATGCCTTGTGGCTTCTGACTATACCTAGGAATTCCTTTACCCCTTGTACCTTTCTCTGCCATCCCGTCTTCTTGAGGTTCCTGATCAGTTCCTCCTTCCTGACTGCTGCCATCAGGTCACCCTAACCCTAGGATCGAGTATCCCATAGAGCAGATCGGCCACTAAGTTAGCGAGGAGAACCGTGACCGTCATTATGATGAAGGCCCCTTGGACGAGGAAGTAATCATCGTTCATTATGGCGTCGAAGATGAGCCTTCCCATGCCGGGGTAGCTGAACACCGTCTCCGTTAGAATCGCTCCATTTATCATGAAACCGAACCTCAGGGCCGTTACCGTGACCATGGGCAGGATCGCCACCCTAGCTGCGTGCCTGTACATGACGGTCCTCTCCGCTAACCCCTTTAGCTTCGCCATCCAGACGAAGTCCTGACCCATGACCTCGACCATCGCGTTCCTCATGTAGAGCATGTACATCCCGATCTCCCTGACCACCAAAACGGTGATAGGGAGGGCCGCGTGCCAAGCTATGTCGGCGAGGTAGTCGAGCACGGACGGAAACTCCTTCGCCGGCGTTACCGATCCAGCTAGAGGGAACAGTCCAAGGTAGTAGCCGAAGAACATCAGGAAGAGCAGAGCGAGCCAGAAGTGAGGGGTACTCCTGATGAAGAGGGCTGTCGAGGTCACCACCACATCATACCTAGTGCCATGCTTCCAAGCGGTCTTCATACCTGTGTATATGCTTAGGATTGTGGAGATTATGATGGCTGGGAGGAGAAGGAGGAGTGTCCACGGCAGCCTCTCCATGATGACATCCATGACCGGCCTCTGGTAGTGGAGGGAGTACCCGAACTCCCCCTTGAAAGTGTTGAGAATGAAATCAATGTATTGCTCGTGAAGCGGTTTATCCAGCCCGTATACGGCCTTGATCTTCTCTATCTGCTCGGGAGTTATTCTGGGATCCTCTAGAACTAAGGTGCCAAAGGGGTCTCCGACCAGCCTGACCATTATGAAGACGAAGGTCACGGCGGCGATAAACGTCAGGAATATGGCGAAGACCTTCCTGATCAAGAACACACTGTAGCTTGCCATTCATTTAACACCCCAGGGACCTCGCGGGCTATGAGCGGAAAAAGAAAAAGATTGGTGGTTGAGGCTATTTCTTCTTTAGGAACAGCCAGACCGCTGCTATTATGATGATTAGGAGAACTATTATTGCGCCTATCATGGTCATGTCAGGCCCTGATGGAGCTGGTGTCGTAGCTGGGGCTGATGTGGTGGCTGGAGCGGGTGAGGGAGCTGGTGTCGTAGCTGGAGCCGTGGTCTTGGGAGGCTGAGTCTGGGTCGGGGTCGGCTTTGCCTTAGGCTTGAGGTTGAGCATGGTCCACCTGTTTATTATCCAGTCGAACTTTATCGGGACCCATCCCTCGAACCTGTCCGTCCTGTAGGGGTTGATTATCACAGGATAGTAGAGAGTTATCAGCGGCAGCAGATCGGCAAGTTTGAGCTGTATCTTGCAGGCCAACTCCTTCCTCTTGGCCACATCCAAGGTCACGGCCTGCTCCTCAAGCAGCTGATCGAGCTCGGGGTCGGATAGCTCGTAGTAGTTAGCGGAGGCGTTCGTCTTGAACCTGAGCCTCATCCAGTCGGGGTCGGGCTCGGTCGGACCAGCACCGAGGATGAAACTGTCGAACTTGTGGGCCTTTATTCCGGGCCACACCACACCCTTCCAGTCACCCACTTGTACGGTGACCTTCACTCCGATCTCCTTGAGGTAGTCCCTTATCATCTCAGCGGCCCTGACCCTAGCGGGATCGTAGCTCGGCGGGTATATCTCGAAGGCCACGTCCTTACCGTCGGGGGTCTCCCTTATTCCGTCATTGTCCTTATCAACCCATCCTAGCTCGTCCAGAAGCTGTTTGGCCTTCTCCGGGTTGTAGGAATACATCTTACCGGCTTCTTCGCAGTACCAATCCTTCCAGACCGCTGGCATCACTCCATAGCTCCCGGGCTCTCCAGCTCCGAGCCTAGCTATCTCCACTATCTCGGTCAGGTTTATCGCGTACGCCATGGCCTTCCTGAACTTCTTCTCTGTGAACGGGAAGTGTTTGAGGTTGAAACCCCAGTGGTAGAAGTAGGGCCTTAGGTACCTGTGGACCTTAACTCCAGCGGCCTTCAGGTCCTTCTCGACCGCTGGGTTTATGGCGAGGTGTATAGCGGCATCTATCTCGCCCTTCTTTATCATCAGGACTTGCGTATCTCCCTCTTTAACGAACTGGATCACGACGTTTTTCACAGCAGGAGCTCCCTTCCAGTAGTTCTCGTTAGCCACTAGCTTGACGTACTCGTTGGTTTTGTACTCTACTACCTTGAAGGGACCTGTGCCTACGACTTCACTGAGTTTCGGCTCATATTTCGAGGCAACGAAGCCGTCCTTGCTGACTATTGGCTCCCAGATGTGCTTGGGCAGTATCGGGTTGGTTAGCATCGTATTTACTACGGCTACGAACGGCTCGGTCAGGTGGAGCTTGACTGTGTGATCGTCCACTACCTCCACATGATCCAAGTAGTCCATATCGGAGTGGCCTCTCTTGGCGGTGACATCCTTCTTGAAGTACTCGAAGGTGAACTTAACATCCTCAGCAGTGAAGGGCTTTCCATCCTGCCACTTCACATCCTTCCTCAGTTTTATCGTCCAGACCTTACCGTCGGGAGATGCCTCCCAAGATTCGGCCAGCCAAGGTATGTATTTGCCGTCCGGGTCAGTCGTCGCCAATGGTTCGTAGATCATGTCAAGGGTGATAATCGTCCAAGTAGAGGTATCAGACCAAGCATTCAAGGTCTGAGGTGGGCTGGGTAAAGCGATTCGAAGTGTAGGCTCCTCAGCAAGACCGACGGGGATGCTCGGCAGGGCTATAACGGCAGTTAAAAGTAGGGCGGATAGAATGCTCGCGAGACTCGAACCACGCTTCATAACTTGCACCTCATATGACGTTTTATGGGGCCGCAATGGTTTTTTAGAAGGCCCTAGCTGGGGCTCGAGGTGAATGCCTTTAAATGTCACTATCTAGCGGTCCCTCTGAGCATGTGCTGGCCGTAGAAGGGTTAAAAGTTGTGTACGAGACGAGCTTCGGCGTCGTCGATGCTGCTTCGGATGTGACGTTTCAGGTGAAGAAAGGCGAATTTTTTGGATTAGCTGGGGAGTCTGGGTGTGGAAAGAGTACAGTAGCATACTCTTTAGTAAAGGAAGTTCCACCTCCTGGTAGGATAATCCGAGGTAGGATCTACGTAAACGGAAGGGACGTAGTTCCGCTCTCAGAGGACGAGATGCGGAAAATAAGGTGGAAAGAAATTAGCGTTATACCCCAAGCTGCGATGAATGCTTTGAACCCCGTGTACACCGTCGGTGATCAGATAGCCGAGGCGATATTGGCCCACGAGGCGATGAGTAAGGATGATGCGCTAGCCAGAGCGGAAGAACTGCTTGATCTGGTGGGGGTAGGCAGACAAAGGGTTAGGAGCTACCCTCACGAGCTCTCCGGGGGGCAGAGGCAGAGAGTCATGATCGCCATGGCCTTGGCACTCAATCCCCCCGTTGTCATAGCTGACGAACCTACCACCGCCCTCGACGTGGTGGTTCAGGCCCAGATCCTCAACCTATTCAAGGAATTGAGGAGTAAGTTTAACATGTCGCTTATCTTCATAACCCACGACCTCACTACCATGTTCGAACTGGTGGATAGGATTGCGATAATGTACGCCGGGAGGATAGTAGAAATAGGGCCGACCGACAAGATAGTGGATGATCCCCTTCATCCCTACACGGAGCTGCTGGTGAGGGCGGTCCCAAGGATAGGCGTGGGGGAGAAGGGAAGGTTCGAATATATACCGGGATCCCCGCCAAATCTGCTGGAACCCCCGCCTGGATGTAGATTTCATCCCCGCTGCCCGAAGAGGTTCGAGCCTTGTGATAAGGAGGAGCCTAAGCTTGTGGAGGTGGAGGAGGGCAGGTTCGTGGCCTGTCACCTGATTGCAGGTAAGACATCTTAGGTGAGAGCCATGCTGATAGAGGTCAGGGGTCTCAAGAAGTACTTCCCCGTGAGGAGGAGCTGGTCTGACATCCTGAAGGGTAGAGAGCAGAAGTTCGTGAAGGCAGTTAACGACCTCAATTTCACAATTGAGGAGAATGAGGTCTTTTGCTTAGCAGGAGAGTCGGGATGCGGAAAGAGCACCACCGGCAGGCTTCTGGTCAGGTTGCTGGAGCCGACTGGGGGACAGGTCCTCTTTGAAGGTAGGAATATCTACGAAATACCCAAAGGAGAGTTCAAGGAATACAGGAGGAGGATGCAGATAATATTCCAAGATCCCTACGAGTCCCTGAACCCTAGAATGACAATCTACGATCTAGTGGAGGAACCTCTCCGCATACATGGAGTTCGAAGCGAGGAGGAGAGGTTCGATATGGTTTATCAAGCCTTGAAGGATGTGGGACTGGAGCCTCCCGAGGACTTCATGATAAGGTACCCCCACCAGCTGTCTGGGGGGCAGAGGCAGAGGGTGGCCATTGCTCGGGCGCTGATACTGAACCCCAAGTTCGTGGTAGCCGACGAGCCAGTCAGCATGCTTGATGTGTCTATAAGGGCAGGCATACTTAAGCTAATGCTCGATCTCAAGGAGAAGTACGGTCTTACCTACCTCTTCATAACCCACGACCTGTCGGTGGCCTATCACATGTGCGACAGGCTGGCCATCATGTACTTGGGGAAAATAGTGGAGCTAGGACCTGCAGATAGCGTGATACTCGATCCCAAGCATCCATACACTAAGGCACTCGTCGAAGCTGTTCCCAAGGGTCAAGTGGATTACAGGAGGAAGTTGAAGAAGGTCCCGATAAAGGGAGACGTTCCAAGCCCCATAGACTTGCCGAACGGATGCATATTCCATCCAAGATGCGTAGAGGCTTTTGAGCCGTGCAATAAGGATGAGCCTAAGCTTGTGGAGGTGGAGGAGGGCAGGTTCGTGGCCTGCCACCTCTACCGCCGATCCCCGGGCAGGTGGAGTTCAAGGCCGTGATCCTGAAGGACTAGGAAGTCTGTATCCAAAGTTATCAGAGAAAGTCCGTTGGACACACATATGGCTCCTATGAAGAGGTCCCTCAGCGATACAGTCCTTTCCTCCTTCTTTTAGGGACTTGAATAACATTGCTGCCAGCTCGGAGGAATCATCGTCGAGAGGGATTTACCAGCTGATCTATCCAGAACTTCTCCCTATCGGTCAGATTTCCGGAAAACAACTCGAATCTGCTGATGGTAGTCAGATAGAACTCATCATCTAGGGATAGAATCTTATCTAGGACCTCCTTATTTCCCGCTGCTATTTCCATCACGATGTTCGTGTCAAGGACCGCCCCCATCTCTCGAACTCCTCCTCTAACTCTCCCACAGCTCTCTTCATTTCCTCATACCTCTCTTTACTCATCGTGCTGAATAGCATGAGCAATACATGGGAGTTACCTCTCCTTTCTTTTAGGAGGCCCACCTATGACCTCCGAGAATGATCTCTTCTCCTTTATCCTGAGCAGTTCCTTGTATACATCATCTGATATGGTTATGGCCTTTGACATCGTGTATTCAGTACATGAAAATTCAATAAGTTTGCGGCTCGCATGAGTGGGAGATCCCACCCGGCGCGGTTAAGTTATTCGACCTCAAGACTCCCGAGTGATACCATGTGCAGGGATTATGAGGAACTTTACAGAGAGGCTGTTGAGCTGACTAGGAGGTTAGTCAGTATCCCTAGTGTGATAGGAAGCGAGGAAGAAATCTCCAAATTCCTCGCTGACTGGTTGGCAGACAAGGGACTGATGGTACGGAGGGATGAGGTCGGGAACGTCATATCGATGAGCGGTGAGGGTCCCCTGTACCTCCTCTACAACGGGCACATGGACACCGTCCCCCCTCAGCCGGGATGGACCAAAGATCCCTTTGACCCCGTCATCGAGGGAGACAAGCTCTACGGCCTCGGCAGCTCGGACATGAAGGGCGGATTAGCTGCCATGGCCGTCGCTTACGCGGAGCTGGCCAACTGCACCCACCTCCCTCTGATGTACACCGCCGTAGTAAGAGAGGAAGGCGGCGATGACACCCTGGAGAACATGAGAGGAGCTCTCCACCTCGCTAAGACGTTCCTGCAGGGAAAGAAGGCTGTGGGTATAGTGGGAGAGGGTTCCGTCGATAAGGATGGGAAGCTAATCATCAGGATAGGCCACAACGGTAAGCTGAGGATGAAGATCAAGGTCCGGGGAGTAGCAGGTCACGGATCGAGGCCTGACTACGCGGTGAATGCCATATATCTGGCCATGGAGGTGGTGAGGGCCTTCAAGGAGAGCTACGACTACACTAATCCGATTAAGATACCCAAGGTGACGTTAGATAGTGAAATAAGGCCGCCCCTCTCGATAAACGTCTTCAGGGCGGGTGGAGCTATAAATCAGATACCTAGTGAGGCCGAATTCTTGGTGGACAGGAGGATAGTTTACGGGGAGGACATAGAAGAGTTGAGGAGGCGCTACTCCAGCTTGGTGGAGCACGTGATCGAGGGGCTGAGGCAGGAGCTGGCACCGAGGCTAGGGGAGCTGGGCAGGGACATCGGAGCTGATGTCGAGGAGATTGGCATGAACAGGCCACCTTACATGCTGCCCGATACCGAAGAGGCTACCAGACTGCTGAACGCTGCGAAGAAGGTCGTGAAAGATCTGGAAGGTAAGGTAGAGCTTTCCTACGGGACAGGGTACACTGATGCCGAGATACTCTGGTCCTTTGCGGGCATTCCATCTATAATACTGGGTCCGGGAGCGAGGGCGCACGTGCAGGACGAGTACCTAGACTTGGACCCTCTGAAAAAGGTTGTGAGGGCTTACATGGATATACCGAGGCTCATGTTCCGGTAGCTAGCCTCTCCAATTCCTCCCTGAAGCTTTTCTCTAAACCCTCATACTCTTTTATGAGCTTCTCTACGGTCTCCCTCAGGATCTTCCTCGGATCAAGGCCATCCCTGACCCTCAGGAAGATTATCCCCTCCTCCTTAAGGGGGTGGGGGACATCGTAACCAGCGAACTCCACATCATCGCGAGTGTTAAGCTCCTCAACTATAGGGGTCAGAAGGGTGTACGTCTCACCCTTGATCACGACCTTTATCTCACTAGGTCCGATCTCCTTTACCTCAATATCCATCCTCATCTACCTCCGTCTCCGATAGCTTCCTTATCAGGGTATCCATCACGAGCTCGGGATCCGCCCTGAACCACCACATCCCCCTCTCGTCCCTCTCTAGCAGGCCCTCCTCCTCAGCTAAGTCCAGTACCTCGATTGGGGACACGCCAGCATTGACGGCAGCTGCTACCACCACCTCCCTAGCCTTCCTCTGCCTTATCTCGTACTTTATCTCGTTGACTAGGGTCCTGAGTTCGGACATTAGATCCACCATCTCTTCTGGCTCCAGCTCAGTGTAGAGGAGGTCCTTCTTCCAGTTAGCCGTGAGGCCAGCTCCCTTCAGCGAGAGGGTCAGGAGGCTCATGGAGACACCTCCACCATGCTCCATCAACCACTCCGACGGGTACCTGTAGAGCCCCCCGACGGGATTCCTCACTATCTTGAAGTTCCTGTAAGATCTTCTCACCACACTCTCCGCTGCCTTATTCTCCTCCCTGGTGCCGAAGAGGGTTATCTTCAGGCCTGAGCCAGTCACATACTTGTAGGAGTAATCCCTGCCTTCCATCCTCCTCTCCAGATACTCAAGGAAGTCTTCCAGCTCATCATGAGAGAGCGAGAGCACGAAACTCCTCTTGTCTAGGAGGCTACCTCTTGACATACCTTATCAGCCCTTCCTTGAAGGGATTCCACCCGTATCTGCTACTGATCTTCTTGTCTAAATATACCTTACCACATCTCTCGCACACCAAGGTGTACCCCACACCCTTCCTCAGGGGCGCACCGCAAGTGGGACAGAAGCTCAGTATGACGCCCAAGTCGGGCGGCCCTCCCATCGTAACCGTCACTGTACCGTTGTCGATGGAGTTTATCCTCACGAGAACGATATCGCTTGGCCTAGCTCCCACGTTAGGGGGTCTTTTGGACATCACCGCCTGAACGGGAGGGGAGAGCAGAGCTCTCCTCGGTTTCACGAGGGCTGTGAGGTGGACATGGTAGACGCTCCTGTCAGCACTCCTTATCTCTCCTAAGGCTATCTCCCCAGGTCTGAGGGGAAGTATAGGTTTCTTAAAGGGTCTTACGGACACATTGATGTCCTTCTCTTGTAAGGAACCCAAGTAAATGGAGTAGAGGGTACCTCTCTCCTCCCTGACCCCCTCTCCGGGTATGAACTCCTCAACAACTCCCAGCCTCTCTCCGGGAACCACGATCCTCCTTTCCCTCACGATATCACCTCGAACCTCAACATCTCCACGGGTATGCTGACAACCCTCCTCCTGTGGTAGTAGAAGATCCTCCTGAGGGGGAAGGGCCATCTCTCGACGTGAGTCAGCCTAGCTCCCCTCTTAGAGGCATACTCGGCTAGGAACCTAGAGTTCCCAGCCATGTGTATGGAGTAAACCACCCTAGAGATCTGAAGTGCCTTATCCAAAAACTTAAGGTCCGCGTGCCTGCGCACTACTCCAAAAGGGGGATTCTGTATAACCACATCCACTTTCTCCTCGAAGTTTGAGACATTCATCGCCACGAACTCAGTTCTATCCGAAACCTCTACTGCTTCGGCATTCTCCTTGGCTACCTCCACCGCCTCTGGGTCTATGTCCACGCCTATGGCGTATGATGCCCCATACAGGACCGAGCCTATCGCCAATATGCCGTTACCGCACCCGAGATCTGCGACCCTCGATCCCTCCAGATCGCCCATGAGGTATACCAAATGGATTAAAGAGGAAGCGAGGTCTGGAGGGGTGGAGTGTTGCTCCAGCTCCGGCTTGGGGTTTTTCAGGTCTTTGAGCCTCTGAAGAAATATCTCCAGCTCCTTCTTATCCCTCGGCCTTTCCATCTAGCTTGACCACTTCCACCTTGGTCATGTGAGGGATCTTGAGCTTCGCCAGCTTGACGCAGTACTTGGCCACGTCCAAGTGCTCCTCCTTTACCCTTATGAACAGGATGGTGTCGCCCTTCCTTATCTGAGCCGCTCTGCCATCGGGCTTACCGAAAGCCAGCCTCATACCCTTCTGAAGCCTCTCCGCCTTGTGAACACCGGCCATTGCGTGCTTCCTGAGTATGTGATGGGGGTAGGGGACTATCTTGAAGAAGTAGTACTCGTCCGATGGGGTCCTCTTTCTGAGTTGGGCTAGGATGGTCATCCTCGCAGCCTCTAGAGCGTTGCTCCTGATTTGGAAGCTAGCATCCGCTACGAGCCTCACCTCGTAGTCGAAATCCCCGTGCACGTTGCCGTGGTCGAACTTGTTGATCTTGCTGTAGGGGATGCTCTTTATGTACTCCTTCCGGGTGTAGGGCCTCTGCAGCGCCCTATAGTTCCTCGCTGGTCTCAGGGACATATTACCTCACCTTCACCAACCTGTCCCTAACGGCCTTTATAATCCCTACTAGGTAGGTGGCCTCACCGGCGGACATACCACAGGGGAAGGTCCTCTCCACTATCCTCCTGAAGAGAGGGACGACCCTCTCCCTCTTGTGGTCCGCCAGCTCAATGGCATTCACAATGTCCCTTATATAGTTAACCATTAGCTCCCTCACCTCGCGGGGAACGGGCTTTTCTTGGAAGCGGGTTGAGTCCTTGAACATCAGGAAGAATTCGTAGAGGAGTATGGCCGTAGCATTGGCCAAGTTCAGGGCCGGGTACTCCTCGCTCGACGGTATGGTGGTGACGACGTCGCAGAAGGCCAGCTCTTCGGTCGTGAGCCCCACTGATTCCCTACCCATCACTAGGCCGTAGGTTGCGTTCCAAGTGAGCTCCCTCAGGAGGTCTCTTATTGGGATGGCTCTCCTGTCCAAGGAGTATCTGCTCACTCTGGCCGTTGTCCCGATCAGGAGGTCAATTCCCTCTCTGGCTTCCTCTAACGTTGTGAGTATTTCTGCCTCGTTGACCACGTCCTTTGCGTGCATCGCTGCAGCTAAAGCCCTGTCGAAGGACTCGAACATGGGTCTCACTATCCTTAGCCTCTTGAAGCCGAAGTTCTTCATCGCCCTAGCTATCATCCCCACATTATCTGCCTTCTCCGGCTCCACCAGTATGACCACGAGATCTGGCATCTCGAATTTCCTCAGATAAAGATAAAAAAGGATCGCCAGTCCGATGTTGAAAAAAGGTGCCATAAAATGCTAGAGATGCTCAGGGACCGTGTCTCCGGATTCATGGACAGAATTGCCGGTTGGTTGGTTTCTATGGGATTTACAGCCAACTCAGTAACTTTTTTCGGGCTCTTCCTAACTATCGCGTCCTTCTTCTACCTGTACGTGGGGAATTACGTAGGAGCGGCCGTACTAATCATCCTAGCCGGTTTCTCCGATGCATTAGATGGAGCGGTAGCTAGAAGAATGGGTCAGGTGGGCGTGCTAGGGTCTTTTCTAGACTCGGTGGTCGATAGGGTTGAGGACGGCATACTCCTCCTAGGCATGGGGATCTACTCGGGGGATCTCCTCTTGGCGGCACTGGCTATCCATTCCTCCATGTTAGTGAGCTACATAAGGGCTAAGGCGGAGTCTTTGAGGGTTACCGGAACACAGTACAGCCTGACCGGGAGAGCTGAGAGGGTGCTTTTGGCCGCACTCTTCTGCGCTCTGAACCAAGTCAGGGTGGGATTGCTCGCCATAGCCATACTCAACTATCTGACCGCTTTGGAGAGGGCGTTTATTTTCCTAAGAAGGGTCAGTAAGCTTCATGACTCATAAAAAGGAAAGAAGAAGTAATGGGATGTAGCTCTCAAGAGATATCTCAAGAGATAAAGTGAAGGAGGCTCAGAGGGTATCCATGTACTCCTCCGCTTTGGGTATCTCCTCCTTCATGCCCTTCCTTCTCCTTATCTCCAAGATGACCTGCTCCATCAGACTCTTGGGTAAGGGCTCCCAGTGAGAGAACTTGGTCTGCCAGAAGGCCCTACCGCTGGTGACGCTCCTCATCTCGTTGCTGAAGCCTCCGAGAGTCTCCCTGACCGGTATGTAGCCTTTCACAACGCTTACCCTACCTCTTTCCTCCACTCCTATTACCTTGCCCCTCTTTTGGGATATGAGGGATATCACGGACCCTATCAGTTCGGGCGGCGTGGAGACCTGTATCTCGTAGATCGGTTCGAGCAGTACTGGATCGGCGCTCAGCATGGCACCGAATATAGCCCTCCTTATGGCGGGGGTGAGCTGCGCCGGACCCCTGTGGGCTGGGTCTTCGTGTATCATGGCGTTGACCAGCCTTATGACCACGCCCATTACAGGCTCTCCAGCTAGAGGTCCTTCCCTCATGACCCACATGAAGCCCTGCTTCAAGATCTCCCTGACCTCGTCCAACCTTTGCACTCCGACCGTTCTGTTTATGAATAGGTTGTAGTTCTCCTCGTCTATCTTCCAGACATTCCTAGCATCGTCGGTTTCCATTCCCCCCTCCTCCCTGAGTATCTTGGCCACGCTCCTGCTGTCCATTCTCTCGTTGACCTTCCTCTCGCGGATGAGGTTGATCACCTTCTCATCGAGGGGTGAGGCGGTGACCCAGAGCCTGTTCAGCTTGTTGGGCGACTTGGCTAGCACGACGTCGCTCTGTCCCTTGACGCTCTCCCTGTAGACCACGGTGGGCTCGCTGACCTCGAACTCCAGCCCAGCCTTCTTCACCTCATAGAGGGATATCTCGAGGTGAAGCTCCCCTGTTCCTTTGAGGAGGATTTCCCCAGTCTCCTGATTGTGAATCATCACCAAGTTCGGATCTTGGAGTGTGAGCTTCCTCAGTGTATCTATGAGCTTAGGTAGGTCTTGAGGGTTCTTAGCTTCAACTGCCACAGTAACCACGGGTTCGGTCACGTACCTTATGGCCTCGAACCCTTGCTGTACCCTCTCCTTTATATCAGGAGCTATTACAGTCTCTCCCGAGCTAGCTGAGGTGAGTCCCAAGACGGCCGCTATGTTACCGGCCGGAATTTCCTCCATTCTGAGCCTGTATGGACCCATGTAGATGCTGGTTTGCTGGATCTTCTGCTTCTTCTTCGCGTTGAGTAGGTATACCTCCTCGCCCTCCCTGAGAGTACCGCTGAAGACTCTTCCGGTAACTACTACGCCAGCGTGGGGATCCACCCTGACGGCATTGACTCCAACGATGAGAGGGCCGTTAGGGTCGCACGCCTTCAGGGCCCTGACTATCTCCTCATCGTGCTGATCCTTCCACAGCCTGTCTATCCTGTAGGGCTGGGCCTCGACGGGACTTGGAACGTGAAGGGTGACCATGTCTAGGAGGGCCTCGTGGACCGGTAGTTCCTTTCTCAGGATGACCCCGTCCGGATCCTCAGCGTATGAGTCTATTATGTCGGAGAACTTGATCCCCTTCTTGGCGGCTATCGAGTTGGTGAGACCCCAGCCGTGGAGGGCGGAACCAAAGGCCACGCTGTCGTTGTCCCACCTGACCTTCCACTTGTCTCTGAACTCAGGCTCAGCGTATGCCTCGATCAGGTTATTGAACTCCCTTATTATCCTGAGAATCTTCTGCTGGACCTCCTGAGGAGTGAGCTTGAGTTCCTTTATGAGCCTATCCACCTTATTGATGAAGAGGAGCGGCCTCACTCTCTCCTCCAACGCCTGCCTCGTCACCGTCTCCGTCTGGACCATTACTTCCTCCACAGCATCGACCACGACTATGGCACCGTCTATGACCCTAAGGGATCGCGTCACATGGCCAGTAAAGTCTATGTGGCCCGGCGTGTCCACCAAGTTTATCGCGTACTCCCTGCCGTCCTTCTGATAGTATAGGGAGATGTTGGCTGCCTTTATCGTTATACCCCTGGCCTGCTCTATCTCGTGATAGTCAAGCGCTCGCATCTCCCCTGCCATCTTGTCGCTGATCATTCCAGCAGCCGAGAGTAGATTGTCGGAGAGCGTGGTCTTGCCGTGATCGACGTGAGCTATGATGCCTATGTTCTTTATGTTCCGGGGATCCTTCATAAGGCCCTGTAGGTGCTCTATAACCTTCTTATACTTCTGCAAATCCTATCACCTACCGTCATGGGTCCCTCACAATCGGAGTTAAAAAGGTTGAGGATTGGATGCGAGTTTCCCAATCGGCAGTGATACCGATATGCGGTTATCGGTTATGTCGCTGAGAGAGGTCTAATTCCATCCAGTATCCCACTATAGCGTGCGAAGGGGAGAACAGAGAGATGAAAGGGGGGCTTCACTGTAGTGAAGAAATCATGGAACCCTCAATGGATCTGACCCATGCTTAACGGATAGAGATTTCCGTGTAAGACCGACAAATTGTTGACAATTCTCCCTAGGATGGGGAAGTTATGAATAAATATGGGCTTTATGGTAATTCTTCGTATGCACATAGATCTGGGTCGCGTGCTCGTAAAAGCGCCTGGGTGGCGTATAGATAGCGGAGGAAAGTTACTCATCGACGCAAATGCCCCTGTTTTTGAGATAGACGCTCTGAACCGGCTCATTGGCAGGAAAGGCTTTCGGCTAGAGAAAGACAGTATTGACAGATGGGGGATTTTGGAGGGCTCCTCCTTGCTGAGAAAGTTCCCTTCCATATCGAGTCTGCACTGAGAAAGGATGTTACCTGTTCATGTTCCCTAAGGTCAGAGGTGGGCCACCGAAGGAGAGGATCAGGTCCTTGATCTCTTGGCTAGAGAGGTCCAAAGGTGGAGCAGGGTCCTCAAGCCTACCTTGAATCGAGCACCTTTGCGACATTAGGCTTATTTTCCCTATGGCTCCGAGCCTTTTTTAAGGGAGATGAGTGCTCCAAGCTGGGAGATGATAAAAGTTGTCCGCCAGCCCGAGCCATTACCACCAGCTTCTAGGGCTGTACAGGAATCCCTTTCTGAGATCGTCGATCATCGAGTTGGAGGACCCGAGTTCCATATTCAGCAAGCAGTGGGTAGACGATATCCTAGACTCTCTAGCTGCGGAGGCCATGTCTGGGGTGGCTTCCGCATTCGTCGCCCTGACGGGACCTCCCGGATCCGGTAGGAGCTTGAGGCTCCATCTTCTCAAGTTTTCCTACACCAATGCGGAGCTAGACTCCATATATCAAGAGATATCGGTCGTAGAGGGACCCGACATAATAGATAATCTCCTCATAACCTCCTACGAGCTCTCTAGGAGTATAACGAAGGCCCTGAAGAAGGTCCTCTTGGGAATGCCGGAGAGTTTGACCGACGAGGAACTCGATCAGCTGAAGACCTCCCCTGCTGAGGCGGGGAGAATGATAGTGAAGGCCTTAGATTCGATAGCGCCCTCAGCGCTGCTGCTTGACGATGTGCACAACATGATGTACGCCGACGAGAGGTGGTCCTTCTTCTTCTTCGAGATGATAAGGGAGATAGTTTCCGTGATGCCCGAGGGCATATTGGTAGTCATGGCCATGAGCGACGAGGCCTATGAGGAGCTGGATAAGAGGTTCCCGGCCTTGACGTCGAGGGTGCACGAGAGGATAGCCTTACCTCCCCTAACCGACGATGAGGCCATCAGCTTGATCTCCAAGAGGTTGAGCAAGTTCAGAGCCAGAGAGCCGGAGTCTCCTCTCGATCCGTTGACGGAAGACGTGGTACTCGCAGCCAATCGAGTCGCTGAGGGCAATCCTGCGAGGCTGCTCGAGCTACTCTCCAAAAGCCTAGATGTGGCCGTCATACTGGGTAGGAGTCAGGTGGATATGTATGTGTTCGATAAAGTGCTGGATGCCGAGAGGGAGATAATAGAGTATGTGAAGAAGGCCCCACCGAAGATGAGAAGGGAATTGGACCTTATACTAAGGAACTTCAATGGCGGACCCGTCGGCTTGGAGAAGGTGGCCATAGAGGCCGAGGTTCCCATATCACTCGCCTACTCCAGACTTGAGGCCCTCGTAGTCACTGGACTGCTCGAGAAGGACAGGTCTGGAAGGTACTACGTGCCGAAGGGGGCCTTGAGAGCTAGACCGAAGGAAAGAGAGGAGGAAGAGGAGAAACGCGAGAAGGTCAAGAGGGCCAAGAAGGAGAGACCCACGAGAAGGGTCACTAGGAGCATCATCAAGCTGAAGAGGTTGAAGAAGGGCCTCTGGTGGCCCTGATCTTCCTCATTTTGGGACCATCAGGCGTGACAACTTTATTTACTATACCCGCCGGATCTACCGGTGATCTCATTGGAGCCTCGAGAGATCGTTGCCAAGGCCAAGGAGGAGGGAAGGAAGGTCCTCCTAGAGCATGAAGCCAAGGAACTCATAGCCAGCTACGGAATACCCGTAACTAAAATACACTTAGCTAGAAGCGAGGATGAGGCTGTCGAGGCCGCTGGGGAGATAGGATTTCCTGTCGTTCTGAAGATAGTATCTCCGAATGTCATCCATAAGAGCGATGTCGGCGGGGTCAAGGTGAACCTGAAAACTGAGGAAGAGGTCAGAAATGCTTATAGGGATATTCTGGAGAGCGTGAAGGCCAACGTACCCAACGCGAGGATAACTGGCATACTCGTTCAGGAGTTCGCCCCCCAAGGTCTAGAGCTAATAATAGGTCTGATCAGGGATCCCCAGTTCGGACCCACAGTCATGTTCGGACTGGGAGGTATATTCGTCGAGGTGTACAGGGATGTCTCCTTCAGGGTAGCTCCTCTCTCAGAATACGACGCGGACTCCATGATGAGAGAGATCAAGGCCTACAAGCTGCTGACCGGGTTCAGGGGAATGGAACCAGTTGATCTGGAGGCCCTCAAGGATGCTCTCATAAAGGTGGGTCAGATAGGACTTGACATTGAGGAGATAGCCGAGATGGATTTAAATCCGGTTATCGCATATCCAAAGGGAATAAAGGTCGTTGACGCTAGGATCATTCTGAGGTGATCATATGGCTAGGAAGATTTCGGAACTCTATGAGATGCAGGTCTACACGAGTGACGGTCAATATCTGGGGATAACTGAGGATTTTGTTTTCGACGATGTGGAGGGAAGGCTGGCTGCTCTAGTGGTCTCCACTGGAAGGAGAGGTGAACGAAGGACCATATCCTACGACGCCGTGAAGGCCTGCAAGGACATATACATTGTTCAGGTCTGATTCCCTACCTTTTTCCTAGGGAAGAACAGAAAAGAAAAAAGGGATGAAGATCATATACCCTTGAACTCGGGCTTCATTTTCTCTAAGAAGAAGTTTATTCCCTCCTTAGAGTCCTCTGTCCCGAATACCAGTCCAAAAGCCAAGGTCTCCGCATCCAACTTGGTGCCGTTCAGGAGGGCCTTGTATATCTCTAGGGCCTTCGCTGGTCTCTCAGCTATCTTCATGGCCAATGACCTAGTTTCCTCCTCCAGTTTATCGTGAGGGACGACTCTGTTCACCAATCCTATCCTGAGGGCCTCGTCGGCGCCTATGAGATCCCCAGTGAACAAGAGCTCCTTGGCCTTGGCTATTCCCACAAGTTCAGGGAGCCTGTAGGATCCACCCGCTCCGGTTATTATCCCCAAGGTTATCTCGGGTTGTCCGAACTGCGCCCTGTCGCTGGCTATCCTCAGATCACATGCCATCGCTAGTTCCAAGCCTCCACCCAAGGCAAAACCGTTCACCATAGCGATGACAGGTTTTCGGAACTCTCTTATCCTTCTAAAGGCCTCATTAAGCCTCTTTGAGAGTTCAAAGGCCTCAATGGGTTTTAGCTCCTTAAACATGGTCACATCGGCTCCCGCACTGAACGCCCTTCCCTCTCCAGTAATCACCACCACTCTGATGGCCTCGCTCTCAGCTTCGTCGAGCGACGACATTATTCCCTCCACGACATCCGTGTTGATCGCGTTGAGCTTGTCCGGCCTATTAACGATGATCCAAGCGATCGGTGGGGTTTCTCGGTACAGGACCGATCCAAACTCCTTCTCCTTGAGTCCATAGTCGAAGAAACCTCTGCCAGATTTCACTCCCAGCTCTCCTCTGTCCACCTTCTCGGCGATTAGTGGATCCACTTCGTACTCCGGGAGGCCGTACTTTTCCTTCTTAGCCTCTATTACCGCCTTTACCCTATCCAATCCTATCTCATCAGCCATTTTGAGGGGCCCCTTCGGAAAGTTGAGCCCCAGTACGACGGCCTTATCAACATCCTCTGCTGAAGCTACTCCACTCCTTACCAACCACGCTGCCTCGTTTATGGCCATGCTCAGGACCTCCAATGGATCGAAGGGCGCATCGGGATCAGCAGGTATGTTGGGTCTCCCTGAGGACCAGTCGTAGAAGCCCTGGCCGCTCTTCCTGCCCAGCTTTCCACCCTCAGGGAGCTCCTTCCAGCTCTTACACGGGGTGAGGATGAAGCCTCTCTGGACCATCGCATCGATTATGTCCCTCATCACGTCAAGACCGATGAAATCTGACAGCTCGAAGGCACCCATCGGGAGATCCGCCTTACCCTTGAGTGCAGCATCTATGAGGAGCTTGTCCACTCCCTCTCTCTCCATAATGAGGCAGGCCTCGTTAAGCCACCTTACCAGCACCCTGTTCACGATGAAGCCTGGGACATCCTTGGCCACGACTACAGGCACCTTTCCCATGGATTTCGCCAACTCCACCGTGATGTTGACCGTCTCATCGGAGGTCTTCGCTCCCCTGACTACTTCGACAAGCTTCATCAACTGAGGGGGATTGAAGAAGTGCATTCCAACGAACTTGTCAGGCCTCGAGGTGACTGCTGCCAGTTCGGTTATGGGAAGGCTGCTCGTGTTTGTGGCCATCACGGCATGGCGAGGTGCTACCCTATCCACCGTCCTGAAAGTATCGGCCTTTATGTCGAAAACCTCTGGAATAGCCTCTATCACGAAATCTGCATACCTGACGGCCTCTTCTAGATCAAGAGTCGTCTTTATTCTTGATAGTACCTCATTCATTTCTTCCTCTGACATCTTGCCCTTTTTAACGAATTTCTCCAAGCTAGCCCTTATCCTGTTAAGCCCGCTCTGAACGAATTCCTCCTTTATGTCCCTCATTATCACATTATATCCAGCCATAGCAGCTACCTGTGCAATACCATGCCCCATCGTACCAGCTCCTAAAACAGCAATCCGACGGATCAACAGGACCACCCCACGAGAGGGGGTTTGTAAAAAGAAAAAAGTTCCTCACACGAGAGAAGCTATAAGCTCCCTCTCTACGCTCTCCTCTCCTTTCTCGAGAATATAAAGCTTGGCTATCTCTGTACCTTCCTCTATTACAGCCACAACTGGGATCACATGGCCTTCACGGTCTTCGGCGACTCCGGCGTACACGACGAGAGGAGGGAGCTCGTAATCATATACTCTCTTGACCTCAGCGAGATCCAACTTGGAGAAACCTTCAGGGACATCGGGGAAATTGTTCCAATCGATCACCTTGATCATAGCCCCACCATCATTTACGGTCATATCATATTTAATAGATGTAATTCAACGTTCGACGTAAACTGGCAAGGAAGCCGTCTCACCGCGAGAGTTAAAGATCTTAATGATAAAGGATTGCGACCCCTCGTAGATTCCCTTGCCTTAATCAGTTATTTCAAAAGTAAAGTATTAATTTTGCTCGTGGGTCCAAGCGAAAGGTGATCTAATGCCCTGTAAGAAGAGAGGTAGCAAGTCTAAGAGCACGAAAAAAACCTCTAGTAGGAAGACAAAGGCCAAAAAGACCGAGAAGATCAAGATAGAGGCACTTGACGTGGATGAGGATGCTAAGAAGATATTGAAGGCCTTGGAGAAGATAGGAAAGCCCGCCAAGTGCGGTGAGATAGCGAAAGAGGCTGGCTTCTCGACGCAGAAGGTAGCGGCCAAGATGAGGTCTCTCGCAAGGAAGGGGATAGTGAAGAGATCTGAGGACGGCCTCTACTCCCTCGCGCTGTAAGGGGCTCGAGCCCCATTCCACACTCAATTTTTAAGAGATCGGATGAGGGTTTGCGAATATGAGGAACGTTGGTATAATAGGGGCAGGTCAGATCGGTTCCGCTATGGCCAAGGTACTGGTCGAGAGTGGCAGATGGTCCGTGATAGCCTCTAGGAGGAAGTTGCACGAGCTGGAGGAGTTGAGGAGGCTGGGCGTTAGGGTGACTAGCGACAACAGGGAGGTCGCTGCCAGCTCCGATATAGTGATAATCGCCGTCAAACCTTACAAGGCTGTCGATGTGCTTAAGGAGATCTCAGACTTGGTGGAGGGTAAGATCGTAATATCTGTGGCTGCAGCGGTTCCGATAAAGAAGCTCAAGGCCGCCGCGCCCGGAGCCAAGATAGTCAGGGCGATGCCGAACATAGCTGTGATGGTAAAGGCCTCTTTCACCGCCTACTCTAAGGGACCAGACCTAGACTCTAGGGATGAAGCTGTAGTTGTACAGCTCCTGAAAGAGATGGGAGAGGCCCACGAGGTTGACGAGGAGCTGATGGATGCAGTCACTGCGTTGAGCGGGAGCGGCCCTGCCTACATAGCGACCTTGATAGAGGCCATGGCCTACGCTGGTTTGAAGGTGGGTCTGCCGAGGGACTTCGCTTACCTGAGCTCGGCCTACACGGTGTTCGGGACGGCGAAGCTCTACCTCGAATCAGGGAGGCATCCCGCGGAAATAAAGGAGATGGTCCTCACCCCGGCTGGGACGACCATAGAGGGCATATTCTACTTGGAGGAGAGCGGTATAAGGACCGCCGTGATGAAGGCCGTTGAGGCCGCCACCAAGAGAGCTAAGGAGATAGCCAAGAAACTCAATGAGGGCGATTAGGCGAGGCCTTCAGCCAGTCTCTCAGCGGCTTCCCGGCTCATTCCCTCCCCCAGCACTGTATACCAGTTCCTCATTTTATGAGCGATGGTGAGCGCGGTAGCCACCTCTTCCTTGGACACTCCCAAGTCGGAGAAGCTCGTGGGTAGGGATGCCCTGTCTAAAGCATCGAGCACATATTCCCTATCTATCCCGTGGAGGGGAGCCAGCAGGGCGGAACCTAGACCAACAGTCTCCCCATGTAGAAGCTCCTTCCCAGTTACCTCCTCTAATGCGTAGGCGAAGAGATGTTCACTACCCGCGGCTATCCTAGTGGTGTTGCACATGCTCATGAGCATGCCATCCAAGGCCAAGAGGAGTACGTAGAGCTTCCACACTTCCTCGTCCCTCACGGGTATTCCATCGGCCACCTCTATGAGCATCTCCGTGAACTGGTAAGCCATCGATACGGCCACAGGGCTGAAGTTCTCCTCCCTGCCCAGCATGTAGGCAAGTTCCAAGTCGGGGAGAGCGGTTACCTTGGCAATGTAGTCGCCGAATCCCGAGAACTGGAGCCTCTCGGGGGCCCTCCATATCAGATCTAGGTCGGCTATGAGGAGCAAGGGTGTTGCACCCTTGACCGCCTTGGATCTCCCTCCTTCCCACAGAATGGCGAAGGGGGTTGCCATGGCGTCGGTGGATGTGGTGGTCGGTATGGAAACTAGCTTGGCCCCGAGATCGTGGGCCACAGCCTTGGCAACATCTATGTTCCTTCCGCCACCTATTCCTATTACGAGGGAAGATCCTCTGCCCTCACCTACAAGCCTAGAGACCTCCTCAGGGGATGCTGCCCCCACCTTAGCCACCTTGGTATCTAATCCTTTCGCCTGTAACTCGGATGAGAGCCACTCCACCTCTGGCCATATACTCCTACTACCTAAGATGAGGGTTTTCCCCCTCTCGCCCAGCGCCTCCGAAATGAGGGATGGGGCTTCGGAGATAGACCCTCTCCCGACGCGAATTATATAAGGCACATTGATGTTGAGCTCTTTAAGTGGCATCTAACCCTCATGACTAGATCTAATAAAAAGTTGAGCGGAAATGAGGTTGCACTGGAGCGTCCAGGAGAATGTGCCCGTTGTCTCTAGGAGATGCGCCGAGAGGGAGATCAGGATAGTCCCGACGTCCAAGACCAGCGATCCCAGACCCGCGACAAGCGCGGACCTCGAGCTGCTCAAGAGGGTTGTGGACGAGCAGCTCGGTTCAGGAACCTATAACGAGCTCATACGGAGTGAGGTCGTTCTCTTTGGCAGGGCTCCCTATTTGGATACCGCTTACGAGGTTATATCCGACGGGGGAGTCCTTGGACATCTCTTCTTCGACTTATACGAGATGAGGTGGTACTTCAAACCGCTCGAGCAATCCATCGACAGAATAGGTCACAGGATGGAGACCCTTAGCCTAGGAGGGAAGAGGGGTGAGATAGTCGGGCGTGCTGATGGAGGTCCTAAGTTCAAGTTACTGGAGAACGGGTTGGCGGAGAGGGTAGGCGACAGGTATGTAGTTGCCCGGGTGTTCAAGCCAAGAGACACCCTATTAGAGGAGAAAAGCAGTTGGAATCGTGTTCTGAAGGTGAATGAACCATGCTTACTTTCTGACGAGTCCAAGGCCATTAGATTCGTGTGGAGGGCATCGAAGCGCGCGGGTAAGACCATAGTGTCGTTCTCCGGTGGGAAGGATAGTTCAGCCCTCTTGGAGGTCGTGAGGAGGAGTGGCGTGGACCATCTGGTTTACTTCAATGATACGGGTTTAGAGCTTCCCGAGACGCTGAGGTTCGTGGAGGATGTTGGATACGATGTAGTGGGCGACGCCGGAAATGCTTTCTGGGAGAATGTGGGCAAATTCGGACCTCCTGCGAGGGATTACAGGTGGTGCTGTAAGGTGATAAAGCTCCTCCCAACCTATAGGGCATTGAGGGATTTAGCTCCGGGACTCACCTTGGTGGGGCAGAGGAAGTTCGAGTCCCTTGCCAGGATGAGAAGTCCTCCGATCTGGAGAAACAGGTGGCTCCCCGGGTTCCTGACGGGGGCGCCGATTAACGAATGGAGCGCTTTACAGACTTGGCTTTATCTGAGACTGAGATCCGTGAAGATCAATCCTCTCTACCAGAGGGGGTTCGAGAGGTTAGGATGCTACCTGTGCTCCGCCTCCAGACTCTCCGAGTTTGAGAAGTTGGAGGAACAGTATCCGAGTCTATGGGAACGGTGGCACTCGTTCCTCTTGGAGTACGCATCAAAAGAAGGGTTAGGCGAGTGCTGGATCAAGTACGGGGTATGGAGGTGGATCCACCCACCTCGGAGGATGGAGCAGTTGTGTCCCGAGAGGAGAAGGGCTTTGGTGACTATGACCCCTGATTCGCACGGGAAGCTCCTAGTCATCGATCCCTTCGACGTAGAGACATTCCTATCGTTAGCTCACAGTCTGGGGGTGGTCATGAATGGTAAGATATCGGGCAGGGACTTCACGGTGGAGGTCGTTAGTAAGGAGAAGGGACTTATCGCGTACAAGGGTGAGTTGGAGGGGGTTAGAGGCCTGATCGCCAGATCCGCTTGCACAGGATGCGGAGTTTGCAGGGAATACTGCGAATTTGGGGCGATCGAAATCCAAGGAAAGGCCCGAATACTTCCTGATAGGTGCACGAGGTGCGGGGTATGCAATGATGTGTGTCCCCTCTCGTTCTACAGGGACAGGGTGGTTGAGGTGAGGTCAACTGGTTGGAAAGCAAACTAAGATTTTCCTGGCCTCCCTCTTGTTGTTAGCGGTTCTCCTAATTCCGTCGCCCCGCCACGAGCACAGAACTGTAGACAGGCGCGGGATGAACTACATCCTAGCTGACGTCCTAGACACTTTGCTAAGGATGCACCTCGTCTGGAGCAGGGAAGTCGCGAGGAAGCAGCTGATCGACTCCTTGAAGGCGGATCTGGAGTACTTTGAGAGGGTCAGAATGCCTTCGGAGTTCGAGAGGTACAGACCTGAGGGCGTGGGCGTCCCTCTCGTCTAAATAAGAGGACAGGGTTTCAATGTCCATCCCACCAATGCGATGAACCTAGCCACGGAGGCCCTGCAGTACAGGAGGAACTGGAGTGAGTTCAGGGAGATAATGGATTGGATGCTCTCATATGCGGAGGAGAAGGACAACGCGTTGTTCTTCAACTACTACTTTCAATGGGAAGCTCCCGGGATTCCTTGGAACTCCTCCCTGAGTCAGGGGCTGGCTGCTGGCTACTACGCCATAGCATACAGGAAATTTGGCGGCATTAAATACCTGAGAGCGGCGAAGGGTTTCGCGAACAGTTTCCTGATCCCGAGAAATGAGGGTGGATTCTCCGTGAATACCATCTATGGAAGGTTCTTCTTGGAGTATTCTAACTCCCCAGATGATTTGGTGCTCAACGGCTTCATGTTGTCCTTGAAGGGATTGACCATTTACAGCTGTCTAATGAATGATAGCGGAGGTTATCAGCTCGTTATGGAGGGACTCGGGACCCTGCACAGGATGCTCCCAGATTATGATACGGGGAACTGGTCCCTCTATTCCACGAAGCACGGAATGGCAGATGAGCGTTACCACAGACTCCATGTGAGGCTCCTTTACTTCTTGGGAAGGTGGTACCACGACGACCTTCTTCTGGAGTACGCTAGGAGATGGGACTCCTACCTAACTGGTAGGTCAGAACTGTACAGAGCCGAGCAGGACTACCTCTTCTGGAGGAACCTGCTGAGAGAGTTGAGAGGGGAGGATTAGGGCTAGATCTTCATATTTTCACTTTAAGCCTAGCCGCCTCCTCTCTTAGAACGGCCTCTATTGATCCCTTACCCTTCTCGGTTGGAACGGCCGGTTGACCGCTCCTACCCTCCCCCTCCGCCTCTATGAACATGCCCTCCGAGACGTAAGAACCGAACCTCTTTGGGGGGAGTACGGCGAAGGCCACCACATCCCCCTCCCTCACTTGCAGGTTGGTGACCACATTGAACCTCTCGCCCGCGTCCACCACGGTCGCTCTGAGTCCATCGAACGGTTTAATAGAGACAATGGTTCCCCAGAGCGAATCAACCCCACTGTACAGCCTCTGCTCCCTACCGACTCGGTTAGGAAGGCCCTCCAAGGTTATCGCTGCGAACCTCACCTTGGCCGCGTTCAGGGCGTCGGACGGGGATCTGGCTCTCTCCCTCAATTCCCTCCAAACGGAGTGTAGCTCCTTTCCCTTAGCAACCAACCCATCCAGCATTCCCTGCTCGGCCAGATCCTCCAACGACATGAAGCTGTAGACTAGGGTTTGGGCCTCAGCCCTTATCTGCTTCAGATCTACTCCGCGGAGCGCCTTCTGAGGGACCTCTTGGAGGAGCATCACAGCTATCTCGACTGGGACTAGCCTAGGATCCTTCAACTGTTACCACCCCTATCTCGCTGATCTCCACCTTGCCGTCTCCATCATCGATCCAGCTCAGGACGTATATCCCCTCTTTTAACAAGGGCATGTTCTCGCTGAGCCAGATCAAGGCGGCTCTGGTCCCGAACCTAGTCACACCAGCTGCGGTGATGTAAATCCCCTCTCCAGCCTCGTGGATTCCGACTACCGCGAAGTCCCTGCGTCCGTAGGACGCCCAGTAGGTCGTGTTGCCGATTTCAACCCCATAGAAGAGGCCGTTCTCTCCTTTAACGAATTTTACCGGCTCGCCGTAGGACGGATTGACTGCTGGACCTCCTAATGTTATCCTGTAAAGCCCTGACGCTTTTCCGAAGGCCTTGAATCTGTCTGAGAGATCCTTACTCATACTAATGTCCACATCAGGACCGGTCACCTCGAAGGAGCTTGAGGAGAGGTGATCCTTGCGGTAGATGAGCCACCCACTATCTGGGATCGCGTCCATAAGCCTAGTCACCACGCTGGCCCTTAGGCCGAATTGCTTGCCGTGATCAACTATCTGCCTTCTCACCGGACCCAAGTACACGTAGGACTCGAACACATCACCGACCATCACGCCCTTCCTCCTAAGGGCGGGATTTGACACGTATATAGCCTTAGTGGGAAGCCTCTCCCACATCCTGCCCGTCAGATTGCACCTGTAGAGGTAACTCTCCCACAGCTCATGCCCGTTGCTCCTGTTAAGGTCCGCATCCACATATATGTTGAAGAACCTCTCCAGCCTCGCCCCATAACCTCTCAAGTTGCAGCCTAGCCCGTCCACAGGTACTATCGCGAAGTAAATCCTGTAGAAGTCGTCCTTAACGTAAAGTTCCTTGTAATCGGCTACCCTGTCGGCATCCCCGACGGGGTCCAGTATTGTAGGGGCACCGTAGTCCCCTAGCTTCCCGTCTATTTTCGCCGCTCCCTCCTTTTTCAGCTTGTAAGTCACCCAGTCGAAGTCGTCTCTCTCGACCATCCACATGTACGCCTTGACACCGAATTCTCCCTTGGGAAAGGCCGCCGTCACATTGGGAGTGGTGAGTATCACCCTCCCCCCCTCCATCCTCACCCAGCAGGCGGCCGCAAGAGTGTCCCATCCATTCTTAAGTGAGTTGAACCTCTGCACTGAGCAGGCCGTCCGGTTGGGGTTCACGGAGAACACCAGCCTGTAGTCCGCTCCCTTAACGTCGCCCTCGGGTACGCCCTCACCCTCCACGAGCCTGTCCAGATACACGTTGCCTATCACGGTGAAGTTCTCCACCGAGGGGGTTCCGTAGAACTCAAACGCGAGTGTGATGTTGCCGTTCCAAGATATATGCATGGCCTTCACATCCAGCTGAGGTAGCTGCGGTTCCTCCAAGGGATCGTACCATGTCAAGGTACCTTGAGCGCTCAGGTGGGGCAGGGGGATGAGCACCACTGCGAGTGTGATTACAATGGCCAGTAGCTTCCAGCTAGCTTTCGTGCTATCACCCAAGTTCAGGCAGGCACAAGCATGAAAAAGTTTGATATAGGAGGAAGCGAAGTACCTTCATGCTGCAGGCTAATTCGGCGAGGGGGTGGCTTTGAGTCTGAGGGAGGTCAAGGGGAGGTTGAGGGGCGTAACCCCCGAGAAGGCTATTCCGCTCAAGGTAATTGGGGAGATATCGTACTACCTGTTCGAGGGAGGAGTATTGGCCGTCAGTAGTTTTGAAGATAAAGATCTGCCGTATATTAGGGCGAGAACAACCATCATCCCATTCGACGAGCTCCCTGATTTCCTGAGAGAGGAGGTGGAGAAATGGTTAAAGGGATGAGGTGGCTCCTATTCCTGATCGTCCCACTGGCTCTCTACATCTACGCCTATTTCAGGACCCCCCTACTTCCCCTAATAGATGGGCCCTACTACTCCGCCCAAGTGAGTTGGATAGCCAGCTACTGGACTCTCAGGCATCCAGATCCCCCACTGACCTTCTACCTGCTGCTTCCCTTCTACTTCGCTACTGGAGATAACATCTTGGCGGTGAATGTGGGGGTCCCAATAATATCCTCGCTCATGTTCATTCCGGCCTTCATGTACTTCAGGGAAGTTGATGGAGATGACGAGGCAGCCGTCTTGGGGGTTTTAGCACTAACCACCTCTTACTATACTGTTAGACTGGTTACCGATTTCGTGAAGAACGCCTTCGGTCTGATATGGGTATTCTCTTGGCTCTTCTTCGCGTTGAGGTACGGGAGAGAGGGGAAGTTGAGGGACTTGGTGGGCGCGGCGATCTCGGTTCTCTTGGTCATGCTCACCCACATCTTGGATTTCGGGTTCACGGTAGGCCTCTCTATCCTCTACGCTTTACTGAGGAGGGACAGGAGGGCAATGACCTTGGCCTCAATTAGTTCAGCCCTCCTCGCCTTAGCCTTTCTCCAGCCCTGGATAGTCGGGGGTGATGTGTCCAAAGGGGTGGCCCTCGTTGAACAGGTGGCCGAGGGAGAGGTGGGACCTTCGGGTCTTTTAGATTTGGTGCCCTTGGTGTCCTCCCTTCTTCTCCTCTGGTCATGGTACAAGAACAAGGAGCCGATGCACGGCTCCTTAGGTCTCGTCTCGCTACTGTTCAGCCTCCCCGTCTACGGGAGAGGTTGGGTAATGAGGTTTCGCAATTTAGGGGGGATACCTCTATCTGCCGTACTCTCTAGAGGGAAGGCCGAGGTGGGGAGAGGGAGAATACTCGCCGTCCTAGCGCTGGTGCTCGTGGCCTCCTCAGGGTTCACACTAGCTTCCACGGTGAGACCCACCGTGGACATGGCTACATTCAATGAGATGAAGTACATCTTAGATAGGTACCGCTCTCCGATCTTCGTCCCCGATGTGAAGATCAGGTACTGGGCGGAGACCCTCAGTTTCGATGTGACATCCACGCCTGAGGGGGCCAGCTACATGCTGGTATGTCAGCCCTCCCATATGGGATCTTCAGCAAAGGGTTCAGCGCTTCCATCAAAGGCTGAAGCTCTCGTGAGGAGGTTGAGAGCCCAACCCGTGTTTCAGGGGGAGAGATGCACTCTCTTCAAAATGAGAGGGAGATGAGGGTTATTTGAGCAGCTCCTCCTCATACCTCCTCAGGTGATCTACCGCCTCCCTAACATCGCTGAATCTCCTAGCCACCTCTTCCACATCTTCTCTGCCTATCTCCTCCTTACCTCTGGACCTGATCCTTACACCTGCTATTCCAAGTATTTGAACGGCGTACCTGAGGGATTTCTTGGTACCTAGCTCCATTAGAAGTTCGAGGGCGTCATCACTTAGCTTCACCCCCTCCTCCTTAGCTCTTATCTTGAGTATGTGGCCTATTTCCTCCTTGCTGTACTTGTCAGTGGTTATTATCACGAGCCTGTCCAGCAGGTCAAGGGGCATGCCAAAGGGAGCCTCTATCTCCGTCCCCCTGATCTTGGTGATCCCCCTGTTGGTGGCCATCACTATGATGGGTACAAGTTCGCTTTCCATGGCCCTAGAAATGAAGCTCAGAGCCTCTATATCCATCAAGTGAGCGTCATCTATGAACATCACTCCTGGCACTATCTCAGCCCTGCCCATCTCGACCCATTCCTTCACCTGCTGATCCACGGCGGCCCTCACCTCGGGATCTATCTCCTTCTCCTCGACTCCAAAGAGTAGGGAGAACAGACCACCACCGCTCCTCCTCCTAGCCACCATTCTATCCAGATCGTCTAATGTGAGCACGTACACGAACTCCTTCTCCTTGAGGACCTGTCCATCCGGCCTCGGCACGAGCTGTTCAGCCTCCAGATCGTATGAGAACGATTCGGTGGATCTGCCGACTTTGGACACCCTACCGTCCTTGGCGTCTATCATTATCACGTCCCCTTCAGCAATCCCGAATTCCACGAGCTGCCTAGCCACGTTCGGTCCGACCCTTATCCTCTTCTCCTCATCCGTGGTCTTCAGGGTTATCACGGCCTCTTGAGGGACCTTCACAAAGGGATTGTAGGGACTGGACCCCATCTTGATGTCCAGCTCCTTGACCTCTCCCTCGTAGACCTTCCTCAGTTCCCTGACCTTGACACCTATGGCCTTCCTCATTGCCTCCATCAGGACCTCGGTCTTCTTCCTCTCAGTACTGTATATCTCGGATCCGCTCAGCTGGATGAACGGAACGTCCTCCCCCAACTCCCTAGCCATGGCCACGGCTATGGCGGTCTTCCCGGTACCGGGAGGACCTGCAAGCAGTACCGCCTTCCCACTCAGTTTCCCCTCCTTTGCCATCATCACTACCAGACCGGCCGCTTCCCTAGCCCTAGTCTGGCCGACCAGCCCATCCGCTACCTGTTTCGCCCTGCCGCTCTCGTCCAGCCCGAGTCCCTTTATGTGACTGTGCGCTCCTATCCTCTCCATCCTCAGCTCTCCGCCTATCTCCTCTATCTCGACCATGTTCTCCCCCAGAGGGGAGAGAAAATTTAGGATTTTAACGTTTATCGGTTCAGTGTGATCTGGTCACCATCCAGAGCACCAAGCCGACAACCAGCGCACCGACGAAGGCGATTAGGAGGAAGAGCCAAGCTGGCGTCGGCTCCTCCTGAACCTCAAATTCTGGCGAGGTGGTGCTCCTATCCTGGAATGTGACCGTGGATGCAGGAGAGGTGGTTTGGGATGTAGCCTGCTGGGTTCGCGGGACCTCTGCTCCCTCTTGGGACACTATTACGGACACTCCAAGCGGAGCCGAGTAGGTGGACTCGCCCACAACGTAGGTCATGTTTATCTTGAGGGTGTAGGTGCCCGGCCTGAAGTTCGAGGGGATCGCGAGTTCCATCCTTATCTCCCTCGTCTCATTAACTCTCAGATCTCCGATGGATCCCCTGACCACGAAGTTCCTTACCCTGGTCATGCGCTCGGCGTAAATGGGAAACGGGGCCTCTATCTCAACCCTAACATTGCTCATGTTGACGGGGGACTTGTTCTCTATGAAGAGGGAGACCTTCTTAGTCTCCCCCCTCCTCAAGGTGGCCAGTGGATCGGGCCTGACCGTTATCATCCCCTCGATAGCTATGACCTCCGCTGATATCTCCGCGATCTTTATGCTTCCCTTGTAGATCTCGGCGTAGAGTTCGTGCCTGCCCGGGGTGAGTGGTTTTATGGTGACCTTGTAGCATCCCACCTCATCAGCCGATCCCTCGTCAACGAAGGCGTCGTCGACGTAGAGCTTGGCCTTCAGGCCGGCGGCCAGCGCTGAAGGTAAGCATACGGTTCCAGTGACCGGCAGGTTCGCCGGAACATAGATTGGGACCCTCGCCTTGATCGGGGCGGCATCCAACGACGCTAAAGATATGGTGAGCAACACGATCAGGGATATAGCCGCTACTCCTATCCTCATCGATCTCGAGATAGGGAGAAAGCGTAATAAACACCATACGACAGTAGTCTCAAAAAGCCCCTCCTCCATGCTGCGGTCTAGAGGCTATGAAGGTGTCCGCCATTGGCCGACGGTAGGGTCTACGTCGCAGCAGCGGCGTTCCTGTGGGGAACAATAGGTGTCGCTACTAAAATAGCTCTATCAGCCGGAGCGGGTCCAGCCTCTATCAGCGCTTTTAGGGCGGCTGTCAGCGCGATTCTCGCCCTAGTAGTTCTTCGAAGAAAGGTCTTTGACAGGAATCTGATTCTCCTAGGCTTGCTGTTCACAGGGCCTTTGTTCCTCACTTACATGTTCAGCGTTATGCTCTCAGGTATGGGAATCGCGGCTGTCCTACTATACACGGCTCCAGCGCTCGTCGTCTTGTTCGCTTCCGTGTTCTTAGGTGAGGGGATAACCAAGAAGAAGGTGATCGCGCTGTTCCTAGCTGGCATAGGCGCCTTCCTGACCCAGCTTCCAAATATAGGCAATCCAAACTTAGGCGGCATCCTCTTTGGACTGGGGAGCAGTATAGCCTACTCGGGGATAATTCTGATGGCGAGAAAATTGATGACCTCCGGATATTCCGCCTTGGAAGTCGGGTTAGGGCCTCAACCCTGGTCGGCGCTTGAGCTAGCTCCTTTCCTCTTCCTAGATAGGTATGAGCTGAATCCACCGTTCTTAACGTCCGTGATTTATTTGGGGATATTCACATCCTTCTTAGCTTACTACCTGCACGCTAAAGGAGTGGGTAAGGTGGAAGCTGGAACCGCTGGTATAGTATCCAACGTGGAACCGGCATCTGCAGTAGCCCTAGGTCTGCTGACGGGTGAAAATCTGGGTGCAGAGGGGCTGGTGGGATCTGCTTTGGTAATAGCGGGCGCGATCTTGGCGGGATGATCAGCCGGTTAACTCCCTGAGCCTCTCCACGAGCTCATATACATCTTCTATCATAGAGACAGCCAGAGGTACTCTCATGGTGGAAGCCAGCTTCATACCAAGCTTATCCACGTTATCCGGCTGAGGTCCGTGGAGGACCACTAGACTGGGCCTTATGTCTATGACCTTGAGGGCCACCATGGGGCTCCTGCCAGCCGATACCTTGGTGAAGATGAGGGCCCTCTCGGTGGAGGTGCCGAAGAGCCTCATGAAGTCGGATCCGCTCAGGCTGAGTATGGCCTTAATGCTGTCTATGACAGTATATCCGTGAATGTATGTGGGCTGAGGGGCCTCAACAACTATCCTACCCTCTATGACCTCCAAGAACTTCTCCAACTCTATAGGAAGTGTGAACTCGCTCATGTCTATGACACTCGAGAGGAGCGGGATCATCCCGGTCGTCCTAACTAGGGTCCTGATTACCGCCCCTCCCTTCTTCTCATCCTCATCGAGGAGGGTCATTATGAATCTTCTGAGGACGAGGGATCCCGGGCTCTTCCTCCTGCTCGACTCGTAGTCCGAAACTACGGATGCGGATACTCCTAGCAGCCTGGCCAACTCGCTTTGCTTAATGCCGAAATACTCCCTCCACTTCCTCATGGCCAGCCCTATGTTTTGGCTGAAAAGAATGTCCCCGGCTATCTTCTTAGCCACGATCTCTTTTAGGATCCTTCTGTGATATGTTGAAAGCAGTTCCCTATCGAGTTCCTCCTCGATCTCCATCATCACCACTTACGTCGAAAGGGATAATTGAGAGATAAAAAGGCTTCGCCTATCAACGATTAGGGATCTGGACCCAGACCCTCAGCTGAGATAACTCCCTTGATTACTCCTATGAATTCCGGATCTCTATGCTCTATAACCCTGAAAGTTCCCTCTTCTTCCGATATGATGGCAGCAGCTATATGATAGCACAGTTTCCTCTTACCCCTGATTACGACGTTCAGGTAGTAGTCCAAACAGGAACATGCCAGATCCCCCATAACCAGATGGGGGCCCGTTGGTCCCCTGACCACGTATACGTATCTGCCACTGGGCTTGAAGACGTGTTTCTCGACCCCGCCCTTCAGGGCGGACTTGAGCGCCTTGAGCGCGCTGCCCCACGATAGCTGGCTCAGTGTCCCATACCTTTTAAGTCCCTCACTACACCCTCCCACGATGGAACCCATATGGGGAAGCCCGGCCCTAGAGATAAAGGTTGATGGGAAAAGGTGGATCCTCATAGCCGACCTCCACTTGGGATTCGAGTTAGAGCTCGCCAAGGAGGGGGTCTACATACCCGATAGGACCGAACACCTAGCCAAGAAGCTCCTCTCCTTGGGACCAGCTGATGGTCTGATCATAGCAGGGGATTTGAAGCACTCTATCGGCCTCTCTTCTAGATTCAGAGTGAGGAAGTTCCTCAAGGAGATCTCTGCCGCCTTTCCAAGGATCGTCCTCACGGCCGGGAATCACGATGGGGGTATAGTAAGCGTGGTAGGGGACTCCTGTGATGTCAGAGGGCCTAGGGGCGTCCCCCTAGATGAGGTGTGGGTGTTTCACGGTCATGCCCTTCCCCCGCCTGAATCCTCTGAGTACGAGTTCGGGGTGATGGGGCATGTCCACCCGGCCATCTTGATCAAGGGCCTCGGCAAGATGCCTGTCTGGTTGATAGCCGAGACCACATGCAACTACCTTCCACGTACACTGGTGGTGGTCCCCGCTTTCAATGACATACTGGGTTATGGAGATCTACTCCGGATGAGGGAGAGGGGTCCCGTGTTCCCCAAGTGCATAGACCCTGAAGCGACAGATGTGCTCACGCTAGAAGGCAGCTACTTGGGAACCCTCTCCTACCTCTCCAGAGAGAAGGGTTTATTATCACTCACCTGACGGGAACCGAAAGGGAAACTGTTGAGCGAGTGGGATGTCGTCATAGTAGGTGCGGGACCCACCGGGCTCTTCGCCGCCATGGAGATAAAGAGGCTTGCTCCAGAGTCTGAAGTCATTGTAGTCGAACTTGGTAAGGACCTAGAGGGTAGAAAGTGCCCATTGAAGAGTGTGGGGAAGTGCTTGGCCTGCCCGGTCTGCGATATAGTGTCGGGATTTGGAGGAGCCGGGACCTTCAGCGATGGCAAGCTCAACCTAACCAAGGACATAGGTGGTGATTTAGCTAGCGTCATAGGCGAGAAGGTTGTATGGGAACTGATAGACTATGTAGACAAGGTATTCCTAGATTTAGGGGCTCCGAAGAAGGTGTACGGTGAGAACAGGAGGGCCATTGAGATGTTGAAGAGCAAGGCGCTGAGGGCCGGGCTCCTGTTGATCCCCTTCAGGATAAGGCACATGGGGAGCGATGGCGGCTACAAAGTCCTCATGAACTTCAGGAAGAGGCTTCTGGAGATGGGGGTCGTCTTCAGATTCGGTATCGCGGCTGACAACATTCTAGTGGAGAACGGCAAAGTCAAGGGGGTGAAGCTATCCAACGGTGAGGAGCTCCTATCCAAGTACGTGGTGGTGGCCCCGGGCAGGGTAGGCGCTAGTTGGCTCGTTAGAGAGGCGAAGAGATTGGGCATAAAGGTGGAGGGGGGCAAGGTGGATCTCGGTGTTAGGGTAGAGGTGCCCTATGAGGTCATGGAGGAGTTCACTGAGGTTCTGTACGAGCCGAAGCTGATCTACTACAGCGAGACCTTCGATGACAGGGTGAGAGTCTTCTGCGTCAACCCTGGGGGGGAGGTGGTCACTGAATCCTATTGGGGAATTGTAACCGTGAATGGAGTGGCTAGGGAGGATTACAAGACAGATAACACGAACTTCGCAGTTCTCGTCACGACCAAGTTCACAGAGCCCTATAAAGACACGATATCCTACGCTCTCAGCATAGCTAGGATGGCCAACAACATAGCGGGCAATCAGCCCATCATCCAGAGGTTCGGCGACCTCAAGAGAGGGAGGAGATCCACTCCCTCTAGGTTGGGCCGCAGTATAGTAAAGCCTACGCTCCCGTCGGCCGTTCCCGGAGATTTGAGCTTCGTCCTTCCCTATCGCTACTTAAAAGATATACTGGAGATGCTACAGGCAATGAACGAGATAATGCCTGGGATAGCGTCGGACCACACCCTGCTCTACGGGATAGAGGTGAAGCTTCACACGGCCAAGCTGGATCTCAAGGAGAATTTGGAGACCAAGACCATTGAGGGACTTTACGCAGGTGGCGATGGCGCCGGCGTCTCTAGGGGACTAGTTCAGGCATCTGCCTCGGGAGTGTGGATCGGGAGGGACATTGCCAAGAGACTCTCGCGTTAATAGGGGGGTATGATCCCCTAACCCTCTCGAGGATCGTCGAGGAGAAGGTCACTAAGCCCTCGTTGGAGGGGCAGCTCAGGAGATACTATAGATTCCGCCCCACCAGATTTTACGGCGGCATCTTCACCGCCGATGCCGTTGGGTGCAACTTGAGATGTATCTTTTGCTGGAGCTTCCGTCATGTCGTCAATATGGAATTGGGTAGGTTCTACTCACCCAAGGAAGTGGCTAAAATTCTAATAGATGGAGCTAGGAGGCGTGGGTTCTCCAAGGTAAGGGTCAGCGGTGCTGAACCGACCATAGGGAGGGGCCACCTCATCGAACTGATCGAAGAATTGGAAGGGAGCGGCCTCCTCTTCATACTTGAGACGAACGCCATACTCCTCTCAGACAAGAATTATGCTAGAGATCTAGCGAGAGATCACATTCATGTGAGGGTATCTCTGAAGGGAACAACCCCTGAGCAGTTCTCTAAACTGACAGGCGCCAAAGAGGAGGGGTTTTTCCTTCAACTAGAAGGGTTAAGGAACCTGTTGGAGAGCGGAGCCAGCGTACACGTATCAGCAGTGATCAGCTTTTCAAAGGAGGAAGAGGTCTCCCAACTTCTGGAGAGGCTTAGGGAGCTGGATCCAACTCTAGTAAGGGATTTCGAGCCTGAACTAGTGGTTTTGTATCCCAGCGTCAGAGAGAGGTTAAGAAAGGCAAGGATAACTCCGGAAATCGCCGTTATGCCAGATGGTTCGTTAGTTAGTGGGAAAATTTGAAGAAATAGGCTGGCCTAGATATTGTTTATTAGTTATACGTTCTTTTTATATCGTAGGGTCAAATTGCCGCTGGGAATGAGGGAGGAAAGGGCGTTCAGAAGGGCATATATTCGCTACTTGAGAACGCTGGAGGAAATGAATTTCGAGGATCCAGAGGATATAGCTTCTGTATTAGCGACGGCCGAACTTCTCACCTCATTAAAGAGGGCTAAGGTCAGAGCGTAGGTCCCCAAGCGAGTAGGTCATTCAGGCCCCTTGGTTTAAGTCCCTTGGGAGGTTTCCCGAGCTCGAAGCTCATCCTGACCAAGAGCTCCCCTCCTTCCATAGATACCTCCAATGCTACCCTTTTGGCCTTTAGATCCCTTCTCATCTTCGAAAGAGCGCTAGTGAAGTCTCCTTCCGGTGCCCTGAGTATGACCTCCACCCGTCCCCTGTCTATTCTCCAGTAGAGGACCTTGAATCCCATAGATTCGAGCGAGAAAATAGATGATTCGACCAAGCTGGCCATATCTACCTCCACATATTATGTGAGGGAGGGATATGTAAACATGATTATCTAAAACGTTCTAGAACGTTTCAATACGTTCCAAAAAAGAGGAGAGAGGATTTTATCTCATGAGAAGTTCAGAACTTGGCCTTTATCTCCTCAGCCACCTTCTTGGCCTTGCTCAGCACATCGGTATAGAGGTTATTACCATGGGAATCTATGGCGACCATGGTGGGACCGAAGTTCTCGACTTCAACGACCCACATCGCCTCAGGCGTGCCCAGATCCAGCCAGTGGACATCAACTACTCTTTTCACCGCACTGGTGGCCACGGCCGAAGTTCCACCGGGATAGGCCAGGTAGGCGGCGCCGTACTCCTTCATTCCCTGCGTGGTCTTCTCGAACATCCCTCCCTTACCTATAATCAGCCTTACCTTGAACTCCCTGATGAAGTCCGCCTCGACGCTCTCCATCCTAGCGCTGGTCGTCGGGCCAAAACCGAATATCTTCCACTCATCATCTATCTTCTTGACTATGGGGCCACAGTGATAGAGGGCCATTCCCTCCAAGTTGACAGGGACCTTGTCCTTCTCCCCCTTAGCTGCGAGCTCCAAGGCCCTCCTGTGTACCTGATCCCTCCCGGTTATAATTATCCCGTCTAGATAGACGATATCGCCTACCTTGAGCTTCCTAACATCCTCCTCAGATATAGGAGTCCTCAACCTGTACTCGGCCATAAGATTCACCTCCTCATGGGGGAACCAGCAACTTCATGTTCCCGCTGCTGTCAAACACTGCCTCGGACCTCCTGAATGCCCAGCATTGAGTGTTTATTCCAACGGGAAGGCTGGCTGGATGCTTGTGAGCCCACTCTATCTTGACGCCTAAAGCATAGGTCTTCCCTCCCAAGCCCATGGGCCCCAGCCCGAGGGAGTTTATCTTCTCCAGCAGTTCCTGTTCTATCTCAGCCAGCTTGGGGTCTGGATTAGGCTCGTCCAGTCTCCTAAAGGTCGCCTTCTTCGCGAGCTTCAGCGCCATGTCCGCGCTGCCTCCCACACCAACCCCTACCACTATGGGCGGACAGGGCTTCGGACCGGCATCGAGCATTGCATCTATGACCGCCCTCTTTATTCCCTTTAAGCCCAAGACAGGGCTCAGCATGTAAAGCTTTGATGTGTTCTCACTCCCCCCTCCCTTAGCGAGGTAAATTACCTTCATCTCGGAGCCCGGAACCAGCTCCAAGTGAATTATCGGCACATACCTCCCGGTGTTATCGCCTGAGTTCTTGTAGGTCCAAGGATCTACCGCGTTGGGCCTGAGGGGAATCTCACTCGTGGCGGTTCTGACCGCCTCCTCTATCAGGGATCTTAGTTCAGATTTCAGCGGAAAGTCCTCACCCAGCTCGATGAAGAAGGTTGGAGTTCCAGTATCTTGGCACATAGGTAGCTTGGTCTTTCCGGAGACCTCTATGTTCCTGAGGATTGCCTTCAAGTTGGCTTTGGCCACGGGGTTATCCTCAATCTCATATGCCCTCTGAAGGGCCTCCCTTACATCCCTTGGGACGTTAAAAGCGGCCTCTCTCATCATGGTCACTATACCACTCTTGATGGATTCCTTCAAATCCGGCATAGGGGAAACCCCCGCCAAAGAAGCGGGAGGTAAATTATTTAACGCTTTATGAACGCTGTCATGCTCCTGCAAAGGAAAAATAGTGAGGAAGAATCTTTTCTAGGATAGATACTCCTTCAGAAGAGATCCCAGCTTCCTTATGCCCTCCTCAATGACCTCAGGCTCCATGTAGGAATAGCTCAGTCTAAGGGCGTTGGTCGGGCTGTTAGATGCATCCACCAAGTCGCCGCTCTCGGGATGGAATATGTATCCCTTGAGTGGGTAGAAGGCCTGTCCGGGGACATACAGTACATCATTGGGTATGGCAACCTCCTCCAAGAACTTCTTGGAGTCGAAATCTTTCCTAGGAGCCTCCCACCATATGAAGAACCCGCCGGTGGGATCGGTTCTCTCGCCATCCGGGAAGTCCTCGTCTATCGCCTTGGCCATGGCCTCGTACCTCTTCCTGTAGCCTTCCCTCACCTTCTCTATGAACTGTGGGAAGTACTTCTCGTAGTACACTTTGGCGATCTTCTGGGTTATCGTGGGGGTGCAGAGGTCGTTGTAGCCCTTGGCCTTGATGACCTCTTCTCTTACCTCGGGGGGCATGAGGTTGTACCCGACCCTGAGCACCGCGACTTCTTTGCTGGTTGTCCTCATGTATATGACGGTGCTCCCATCATCATCGAAGGCCCGTATAGGCTTGAGTCTCTCTCCCCTAAACTGTATCTCCCTGTAGGCTGCGTCCTCTACCAGATACAGCCCCTTATCCTTCGCAACATCTAGGAGATCCCTCCTCCTGTTCTCCGGCATTGTAGTTCCGGACGGATTGTCAGAATCAGCCACTACATATATGAGCTTGGGTTTCCTACCGAACTTGTTGATCGCCCTGTCTATGGCCTTATCCACGTACTCTGGAATCATCCCCTGCTTATCCCCGGGTACGGCTATCACCTGCCCCCTGAACTTGGTGACCACATTCACGAATCCGAGGTAAACGGGGGCCGGTACTATCACCAGATCATCCGGATTGAGCAGGACATCCAGTATCAGGTGAATGGCTTGCTGAGAACCTGTGGTTATCAGGACCTCTTTCCATCCCTCCTCAGGGTCTAGATTTATACCGTCCCTCTCCCTCATCATATTGGCCATTACCTTCCTTACCTCTGGAAGACCGTCAGTCGGTCCGTAGTTGTAGTCCTCTATCACCTCGACCTCCCTTCCGGAGAATATGCTCTCAAGCTCTTGGAGGGCTAGGGTATTTAGTATCATCGGAAAGGCACCTAGGGGTAGGACTCCCGGTTTACCCCCAGCGAAGTAGTACTTCACCTTATACTTCAGTAACCTCCTTATCTCTGACTCAGGGATGAGCCTAGTCCAAGCTGAGAATTCGACCATAGGCCCAGTCAAATGATCACCTTACTTCCCCCCAAGAGGAAAATTTAACGGTTGTTAGGGTGATAGGTTCGATATCCAATTTAATTTGTTGAATTTCTTACCCTATAAGGTAAGGTGCAATAAAAAAGAGTGATGGGAACTTGTTACCTCCTCCTGATCAGCAGGAAGGCCGCCACCAGAAGTACAACCACAATTATTTCCAGTGCTACTGTGAGAGGACTTAGGCTGCGCGGCTTGGTCGTGGTCCTAGTGACTGTAATCGCTGTCTTGCTTGTGGACTGAGGGGCGAACGAACCTCCTTGAGGTCCGCTAGTCGGTCTAGTTCCCGTCCCCGTGAACTCTGTGGTAGATGTCTCAATAGTTGACTGAGTGGTTGTTCCGATCTCGGATGTCTGCGTTGGGGGCGTTCCGGTTTCGGTTTGGGACTCAGTAGTCGATGTAACCTCGGTTCCCGTTTCTCCTGAAACGGTGACGGTAAGATTGACCTTTCCCCATTCGACTACATCTGATCCATATCCGAAGGTATCGGGATAGAACTCTATCACGTACTTCCCTGGGGGCGCGTATTTGCTGGCTTCCACCTTTACATTGGCAGAGAATCCCGGTTCCTTGGTATAATTGGATATTGTAATCTTAAGCGGGCCTACTTTCAGACTTGGGGCCTCTACAATCCTGTATCCAAGTCCAACACTTCCAAGGAAGGTCCCACTTTCCATGAGAGTTACTTCGGTACTTTCTCCCCTTTCTAGAGTTACCCTGTCCTTCGATATGTTCAGGATAGCTGTTGGTTTGACGAACTCGACGTAAAGTGTGGGGACATATTTGCTCTTGTGCTCCCTAACAGCACCTTCGCTGCTGTAGAAGTCGACATATAAATTCATGTGCGAGGATGATCCGAAGTCCGAGACTTCCACTTTGCCGACATCTGGCCTTATTATCAGTCCATAATCCTCTATTTGGCCACTTAGGACCCTCTTAACATAGTCTGTTACCAAGAAACCTACAGACCTTCCTTCAGAGAGGGTCTCGTCCACCCTGATCTTAGTAAGATAGTCTGGTTCGGCGTACCCCCCGGAGGTCTTCCACCGAGCCCTGCTAGTCCTGTAAATCCACGTGGTCTCCGTGTCATTGAACTTCTCCCTTAAAACGTAAAGTAGAAGTTTCAAACCGCCCTCAGGAGGTTCCTTGACGTAAAGCCAGAGTCTAGCAAGCTTTATTTCGGCCCCAGGTGGTATCTCGGATAAGTTGAATTTTATCAGCGAGCTGTAGGGGCCCCTGAGGATCACCCTATACTCTACATGAGAGATAACGAAAGGATTTCTCTCTTTAATAGCTTCCATCCCCACTCTGAGTTCGCTTTCATTGAACATCTTGCAATCTCTACATTCCTTGGAAATGTAGGTATCACTCGTGGGTTTCAGATATAGTTTTGCATCCTCAGGTGAGGAAAGTGCGTATAACGGAGAAAGTAAGAACAAGAACGCTAGAAGGAAAGCCAGCATTATATAGCTAGGTCTCATGGGCGTGCATCAGCTCCAACTAGATTTGGCTTTAACACCTATTTAAATTATCATCTAGTTAAAATTCCGAGTAAGTTCCTACTATTGAAAAATAAAATAATTAATTATGATTAATGAAATCATGAGATACATTATATTGATTGGTATGACCTGTTATATGGAAGAGAAGTAGAAATTTTAGCATAAAAACCGGATTTGTAATAAAATATTGAGATTAGGTGGAGACCCTACCACCTAGGCCTGCCCCTGTAGCTGTTATCCCTTCCGTACCCTCCGTAGCTCCTCCTTCTCCTAGGAGGCCTGTAATCCTCGGGGGCCTCCGGAACATCCTCTGGAATCTGATCAGCTGGAACAACGTCGGAATCCTCTGCCTCGGCTATACTGCCCAAATTACCCAAGTTGAGTTGTACCTTTCCTCTATAGACGGTGGTGAATGCGTTCTGGAGCTCAACGACCTGTCCCTCGGACAGCTTTCCAGCGTGGTCTCCCCACAAGGTCAGGGTGACCCTTCCGGTCTCATCCCCGACAGTGGCCTCCGAAAGAGTTCGGGGGCCCTTCCTAGTCTCTACAACGCGGGGTTCGCCCGCTTCGATGACCCGGACCTTAACGTTGACGCTATTATCTCCGGGTCTTAGCTCGGATACTTTCTTGCTGGTCGACATACTACTCGCCTCAAGAGGCGTTGGCCTAGCTCCTCTGATGGATTTATAAACATTCCCATCAGCACAATATTCCATTAATCGGAATAATTTTTCCATTGACGGAGCCCCGCCAATCCTTATATAGCTGCAATCATCACCTTTCTCAAAAATTAATTGATATATGCGGGGTTTTATTTATTAGGATTTTATATACCGCTTGTCATGGAAAAATAGAAAATATTTTATTCGAGAGTCGTGCTATATTTTGTATTGGACCTAGTATGGAGGAGCGGGCGAGTGGAGTGGAGGTTAACGATCTGATCTACTTCCTGAGGAGGCTCCTTGGTAATCCACTAACTCGCTCGGTTATAAGGAGGTTAGGTCCTCCTAAGAACATCGTTAAGCTTCTAGGAATCTACGCGGGAGTGGAGGAGCCGACTAATTTGAAGGAGAGGACTCTCTCCTCCACGCTTACTTTAATACTCTCCAAGGCCGCATCTAGATTCGGTGTAAATGAGGAATCCCTCAGGAATGGTCTAAAAGATGCCTATATGAGGAGGGGTGTCGCCAACGTTCTCCTAGGAATAGCTTACTACGGTATCACTAGGCCCCAGAGGCTTTACGCTCCCTTCATGGTCGTGTGGGACTTTACTAAGAGGTGCAATCTCAGATGCAAGCACTGTTACGCTAACGCGGGACCCTTCCCAGCACCTGATGAGCTCACCTTAGATCAGAAGCTCGAGGTGCTCAGGCAACTAGACGAGGCTGGAGTGGCTGCGCTTTCCTTTTCTGGAGGGGAGCCCCTTATGAGCCCTGATTTTTGGATCGTGGCCAGAAAGGCGGCTGAAACTGGGATGTACGTCAGTGTGGCTACAAACGGGACCCTGATAAGACCGGATGTCGCTGAGAGGTTAAAGCAGATAGGGGTAAGATATGTAGAGGTGAGCCTAGATTCTCCGTATCCAGAGGAGCACGACAGGTTCCGTGGGGTGAGGGGAGCATGGGAGAGAGCAGTGCAGGGCATCAAGAATGCGAAAAGTGCGGGTCTGGAGGTAGGCATCGCTACGACTGTCACTAAAATTAACTATAAGCAGCTCCCAGAGATGATAGAGTTAGCGAAGGAGCTGAGGGTCGATCGCTTCATAGCCTTCAACTTCATACCGACTGGTAGGGGAAAGGAGATCGTTGAGATGGACCTATCTCCGAAGGAGAGGAATGAGGTACTTGAATTACTTTACGAAGAGCTGTCTTCAGGGAGACTACAAGCCTTCTCCACAAGTCCTATATATGCCGTAGTCTCCTTGAAGGGAGTTGACAGGGGAGGAAAGCTCGCTCCGACGCATTTCGCTGACTTGAGCATACCAGACGAGTACATGGCGGCTGGCTTCGCTCTTGGAGAGTTTCTGGGAGGATGCGGTGCGGGAAGGATATACTGCTCCATAGAGCATAATGGAGATATACAACCTTGCGTCTTCATGCCCATTGTCGTGGGCAACGTCCTTAGGGATGGCTTCCTAAACGTATGGCAGAATAACGAGCTGTTCAACAAGTTGAGGGATAGGGATTCCCATTACTGCTCCTTCTGTCCCTACAGGTATATATGTGGAGGGTGCAGGGCGAGGGCTTACGCCTACTACGGAGATCCTCTCGGACCAGATCCCAGCTGTGAGTTCAACGAGAGGCTGTGGGAGGAATTGGTCTCCGAAGTCAAATCTGCCCATGAGGTAGGGGTCCTCCAGAGGTAGCTGGGTCATAATCACCCAACGGGACTTATGTTCCTTCTCCCCTCCTGTTTTAACGGTTCTAGGTAGTGCACAAAAGGTCCTCACATTTTCTTGGGCTTTTTCCAGATTAAAGTAGTTAAAATTTGAATAAAAAGGAAAGAGAAAGTTCAGGGCCAAATGCCCCTGATCTCCATGGCCTTGGCCACTCTGCCGACAGCGAGTACCAGAGCAGCGGTCCTCATGTCTATGTTCATTTCCTTGTGCTTGTTGTAGACGTCCCTGAAGGCCTTGGTCATCTTGGCCCTGAGCTTCTGCCTGACGGTGTCTATGTCCCACCACTCCCTAGTCCTAGCCTGCACCCACTCGAAGTAGCTGACGGTCACACCACCGGCGTTGGCGAGGATGTCAGGTATTATAAGCACGCCCTTCTGGAACAGTATCTCATCAGCCTCAGGCGTGGTCGGACCGTTGGCAGCCTCGGCCACTATCTTTGCCTTCACATTGTCGGCGTTCTCCTTAGTTATTACATTCTCAATTGCAGCAGGGATCAGCACATCCACATCAAGCTCGAGCAGCTTCTTGTTACCCTCTATAGGATCTGCAGCTATCGGAGTGGAGCCAGGGAAGTCCTTCACGCTGCCGGTCTTCTTCTTGTGCTCGAGCACGGCATCGGGATCGAGGCCGTCGGGGTTGTAGATGGCGCCTCTAGTGTCGCTCACTGCCACGACCTTCATACCGAGCTCATGCATGAACTTGGCGGAGAAGTAACCAGCATTACCGTATCCCTGCACGGCAGCAGTGGCTCCCTTCGGATCTATACCGAGGACTTTAAGCGCCTCCTCAACGGTGTATTGCAGACCTCTAGCGGTGGCCTCCACTCTGCCCTCACTACCGCCTATCTCGAGCGGCTTGCCGGTGATTATACCGGGCTCGGGGTAGCCCTTGAGCATGCTGTAGGTGTCCATTATCCAAGCCATTTCCCTCGGGGAGGTGTACACGTCGGGAGCAGGAATATCGGCATCCACACCGATTATGGGGGCTATTGCATAGGCGTATCTCCTAGTGAGCCTCTCTAGCTCGGCAAGGCTGAGCTTGTGAGGATCTACCTGTATTCCTCCTTTGGCACCACCATAGGGCACATCAACGACGGCGGTCTTCCAAGTCATCCACATGGCTAGAGCCTTGACCTCGTTAACATCGGTGTTGGGGTGGTACCTTATACCTCCCTTGTGGGGCCCCCTAGCGTCGTTGTGCTGGACCCTCCACCCAGTGAAGACCTTTATGGATCCATCATCCATCTTGACGGGGAGGGCCACCTCGAGGACCCTCTTGGGCTTGGCCAAAATCGCATGTAGTCCGGGATCGAGATTCATAACCTTAGCAGCCTTATCAAGCTGCTTAAGGGCAACTTCCCATGGATTGAGTTCCGTGGACATAGGATATCCCCCCTTGAAGGGTCGTGGATATGAAGGTCCGAAAGCTATTAAATATTAAGGTCTTTAACATCACGATTCGAATTTCGCCTTTTGACATAAACCGTTATTTGTAATTCAAGGGCTCTAGCGGAGATGGAAGGAGTAATAGTGGCTTACGCATCATTGATCATTGCTCTTTCTATTGTATGGGTTGCATATGAAAGGTTCAGCTTCAGAGCGGTGTCCCTGTCCATTCCTTTGCTGGCTTCCTTCTCCTCGCTGATGCCTGAATCAATTCCGGTAATCATCGTAAGTTCTATAACGTCGTATTTAGCTGGGGAGCTGGTGTACAGGAAATTCCTGTTCTATGGAATGAGAATGTTCTTTCTTCAGAGCATCATCAGCTCCGTCACCGTTCTCATTATGACTTTCAACTCCTTATGCATCGAGTATCTCTTGATTTCCACGCTCCCTGGACTGTTATCCTACGACATACATACGTCGCGAGAACCGGAATTGACGGTCACTTTTTCGGCAATATTCTTTACGTTACAGCTGTCCGTGACCTCCATTTTAGTTAATTTTCTAAAAGTGTGAGGGGATTGAATGAGGGGCCCGCCTTGGAGGATAGCCGATACGAGGATCTCCGTCCAAGGGACTAGGGGGAAGACAAGCTTATCCATTTCGTTGCACAGTGAGGTAGTTTATAGGAAGAAGACCTCTTTCTGCAAGGTCACTGGTACACTCCCTCTTCTTTGTATCGGAAAGGACGTCAAGATCTTGAGGCGTAGAGGACCCACTAGGCTTTACGAGAATCTCTTCAGCGTTCCACATTCGGATTATTGCGTTCTAGAGAATCAGGGAGTGTCCCCTTACACGATGAGGGTATTCAACGATCTCTTCGTTAAGCCTCAAATCGTTGCTGTGACCAATGTGAGGTTAGATCACGTGGAGGAGATGGGCAGGACTAGGGAGAAAATAGCCAGATCCATTGCTTCTTCCTTTGGAAAAGCGGAAATAGTGTTCAGCGGTGAGACGAACGATCACTTAAACGATATAATGAGTAAAAAAGCCAAGAAGCTCGTAAGGGTCGGACCTGCCCACCCCCACCTGCCGGGTGCTGAGATCCCGGTCCTTCTGAACGAAATCTTGGAATTCCTCGGGTTAGGAAGTGTGAACATCGATGCTTACCTTGAGGCAATCAAGAAGAAGCTTAGGTGGAAGGAGATTAACGGAATAGTTTACTTTGACGCATCTAAGGTTAATGATCCGGATAGCGCGACCCTTTTGGTTAGATGGCTGGGTGAAAGCCCTTTCATCTTCATTCAGCTCAGAAGGGACAGGCCCGGGAGGACATGGGCCTTTCTCAAAATGATTAGGGAGAGATGGGTCGACTACTCGAAGGTTGCCGTGGCTGGAGAGTGGTCTTACGAGTTTTCCAAGAGGGTCGGAGAGATGAACCTCCCCGACTCCTGCGAGGGGGTGGACCTTCTCCTAAGTGAAGTCAGAAGGAGTGGATCACCTCTATTCATAACGGGAAATAGGAGGGGTAGTTTAGTGAGGTGCCTGCTCCCCAGACTTGGTGTCAAGGATGAAATCCCCACATTGATAGGAAAAAGTGGAGATGGAGTACTCAGTCTCCCTTAGCTAGGGAAGCCCTTATGCTCTCGATCTTCTTCTTCGATAGTGGAAGCTCTGGCTTCTCTGGAAGTATTCCTTGAGGTCTGAACAAGGCAATTGCGATTATTATGACGCCAATCAGGAGATACTCAAGCCAATTTGGATTTATTGGTATGAATGCCGTCAGTTCAGTCTTGTACGCATAGATCAGACTTCTGACGGTGGAGAATACCAAGGTACCGAGAACTATACCGAGGTTATTTCCAGTACCTCCTAACATCATGAACGCCCAAGGCCAGAAGGTCCAAGTAAGCCTGTTGTAGGTGAGGGCTTTGAAGCTCCCGGTGTAAAGGGTCCAGAGAGCACCCCCCATCCCAGCCAGCGCGCCTCCTATGATTAAGGTTTTGGCCCTCAAACTTACAATGTCCTTCCCGTATACCTTGGCAGCGAGCTCATTATCTCTCATGGCCTTGAGGGCCCTGCCGAAGGGCGATCTAGCTAGCCTTTGGACATACAGGTATACCAAGATAGCTATTCCCAGTATTATCAATGTGCTGCTGAGGAACCTTATTTCCCCTGTCCCCACGAACCTGAAGACATCGGGGACTACTATTCCCGCTGTTCCACCTGCCAAGGGATCGTAGTACATTCCCACTATTTGGAGTGCGTCGCCGAAAGCTAGCAGGGTGATGCCTAAGTAGGCTTCCTTCAACCTTATCGCTGGATAGGATGCTAGATAGCCCATTATACCTCCCATTACTGCCGCCACAGCCAAACTAAGAATGAGAGCTCCTATCGATAGGAGGGGACTTGATTCCAGGGCTTTGTTTAACTCTCCTACGATCACGAAGTTCTGATCCCCTACATATTCGATACCTGCAGGTAATCCCATCATAGCCGCCATCATCCTTCCTGCTATCGCACCTGCGCCTATAGCTCCAGCTATAACTGCTAACACCCTACCGAACTGTGGAATGCCCGCAAATCCAGTTTCTAGGTTGAGGCTTAAGGTAACTATGAGGAATACGGCCATATTAACTAGGATGCTCAGCACAAGGGGATTGTAGAGGTACTCAAGTATGCCCTCCATCATAACTATCACCTCCTGCTAGACTTCGATCTCGAGAAGATTCTCCTCCAATCTATACCAGCGAGACCCTCTGGGTAGAGCAGAAGCGTCGCAGCCATTATGAGCAGAGGTATGATGGGCTCGTAAACCACTATGTTGCCTCCCAGTACGCTTCCTAACCAGTTTATTATCAGCTTCTGGCTGAGACCAATTAGGAATCCTCCAACTAGTCCGCCATATATTGAGTAGAGACCTCCCACTATTGATGCGGCGAATTCTGGTACTATCACAGTGTTCCCGACGGTAGGTGTACCGCTGATCACTAGAGACAATATAGCTCCACCCAGCCCAGCCATCGCTCCTCCCATGAACCATGCGAAGAGGTAAATCGTCTCGGTATTTATCCCCAGTATTGAGGCTAGAGATGGATTTTCTACCGTTATCCTGAAGGCTATTCCGAACTTGGTTCTGTTCAGGAGTAGGTAGAAGAATAGAGCCATTCCTACGACTATCGCGACCGAGATTACCGTTATTGCCTTAAACGGGAAGGTGCCAATCTTGCCTAATATTATATCCTCAGTGGTCAAGACAATCAGTCTAGTGTTGACCTTATATGTGGCCGTCAGGTAATCTGCAAATATGTTAATGAATGCGAAGAAGGCGAGGTCAACGCCCAGTGTCGACATCATTAGGGTGACCATGTCAGCCCCTCTCTTCAATAGCCACCTGTTCACTACTAGATAGGTGATGACTCCTAGGATACCGGAGAATATGAATGCCACTGGAAAGTACAAGTAGGGATTTCCCCCTAGCAGCACCTTGTATAGTGAAAATACGATATAGAATCCCCATGCAGTCATAGAGGCATGAGCGAAATTGAAGGTGCCTGTGGTCATATATATTAGAGTTATCCCGGCGGCAGCCAAGGCCAGCCCGCCTGAGAAGCCTATTGCTGTCATAAGGATCTGTACTATCGGCCCAGCGAGAATCTGCATTAGGATCACCCCAACTTAACCCACTCTTCTCAACTCCCTTCAGGATTGTTAAAAACATAATTGCTGCTAGTTGCGCTGAGGGTGTATCCGGGTCCCTTTGCGGAGATTAGGGGAATTAGAGCTGAGCTCCTCTTAATGACTTCAAGCCTCCTTGGATACAACTAATGTCAAAGAGAGCATCTCTCTTCAATATAATTCGCCATGTCCAATAGCTTATTGCTGATATGCGGCCATAATCATTTTAAAATAAAGGGATGGTATGACCTTCAGCGGGGTTTAAACCCCGAGGTGATGAATATGTCAGACAAGACCGCATACGCCCTCATGTTGATACTCCTGATTATAGGGATAGGCATAGGATGGGCCGCGGGTGGAGCAGGGGGCGGCGTCAAGACCGTCACCACGACTGTAACCGCTGGAGCTCCTGGAGCTAAGACTGTTACCATAACCCAGACGGTAACCAAGGCTGGAGCAGCTGCCGCAGGGCTCAAGGGAGAGGTCCCGATAGGGGCCCTGCTGGCCCTCACTGGTGGTCTCTCCTCCTACGGAGAGAACAGTAAGGCCGCTCTTGAGTTAGCTGAGAAGGAGATAAATGACTGGCTCGCTGCCAGAGGGGAGAACTGGCGCATAAAGGTGTACTATGAAGATACTGCGACCGACCCGAAGACCGCGCTGGACAAGGTACAGGCTCTCCACTCTAGGGGAGTCAAGATATTCATAGGGCCGATGAGCAGCGCCGAGGTCAAGGAGCTCAAGAACTATGTCGACTCCAACAAACTGCTCCTGATATCCCAGTCCTCCACATCCCCGAGACTCGCCATACCCGGAGACATGATTTACAGGTACTGTCCCACCGATGAGATACAGGGTCCGGCTAGTGCTACCGCCCTCTACCAGTTGGGAGTGAGGTACCTCGTTCAGGTCTGGAGGGGCGATGAGTGGGGAACTGCCCTAGCTGAGAAGATAGATGAGGAGTTCGATAAGATACTGAAGGCCCATGGTGAGACTGGAGAGATATGGGGCGCCAAGAACGGTAAAGGCATAAGGTACGATCCTCAGGCCACCGAGTTCTCCGCTGTGGTATCGCAGCTCGATTCCATAGTGAGCCAGCTCATCCAGAAGTATGGAGCTGACAAGGTGGGAGTCTCCTTCATAGGATTCAACGAGTACGTGCAGTTCGCTGCTGTGGCTGCCCAGTATGACTCGCTCAAGAAGGTGCCATGGGTAGGATCTGACGGAACTGCTTTGCTCAGTGAAATAACTAGCAACCCTGACGCGGCTAAGTTCGCCTATGACACCAAGTTCGTGAGCCCGATATTCGGAGCCGCTACTAAGATCAAGGAGAAGGTAAAGAACTACGTGCTGAAGACCTTGGGAAGGGAGCCTGACAGCTATGCCTATGCTGCCTACGATGCCCTGTGGACCGTCGCCGTAGCACTCGATTTGGTGGACTCCTACGATCCCGTCGCCGTTGCTAAGGTGCTGCCCACCATTGGAGAGCACTGGTACGGCGCCTCCGGCGTGATTGTCCTTAACAAGAACGGAGACAGGGCGAGCGCCGACTACTTCTTCTACATGCCGGCCCAAGAGGGCGGCAAGTGGGTCTGGAAGCTAGCCGGTACCTACCACGCTGACTCCGGAAAGATAACTTGGAACGATTGGTTCCTCCAGCTCTTAGGCAAGAGCTAATCCCTCTCAAACCTTTTCTTCTTTTTTACGACTAACATCTCGCATCTTACACTTGGTAAAGCATTTATTTTAATCAGACGACCGGGATGCGTGGTGATGCTCTTGGCTGAAAGTAAGGAGGAGTACATACTGATCACTGAGAACCTGACCAAGAGGTTCGGCGGTCTCATAGCAGTGAACAACGTCTCCCTAAAAGTCAAGAGGAATTCTATGACCATGCTCATGGGTCCGAACGGCGCCGGTAAATCCACCTTCGTCAACACATGTACTGGAGTGCTAAAGCCCGATGGGGGCAGGGTAGTATTTGATGGGATAGATATAACGGGCTGGCCCCCGCACAAGGTTTACAGGGCCGGTTTCGTTAGGACCTTCCAGATTCCCGCTCCCTTCTTGAGGCTCACTGTTTTAGAGAACGTACTTGCGGCTATGAGCCACTCAGGGGAGAGCCCATTGAAGGCGCCCATAAAATCACTGTGGATAGAGGAGGAAGAGGAGAAGGTGGAGAAGGCCTTTGAGATATTAAGGCACGTGGGATTAGAGGATCACTGGGATAAGCTCGCTGTCACCTTGGGAGGGGGTCAGCTTAAGATGCTAGAGGTATCTAGGGCCCTTGCAACGGGAGCTAAGCTAATAGCCCTCGATGAGCCGATAGGTGGAGTAGATCCTGCCTACGCTGGTGAGATCCTGACTTACGTGAGCAACCTCAGGAAGCAGTGGGATGTCAGCTTCCTCCTGATAGAGCACAGGATAGATATAGCCCTACCTTTCGCTGACTACGTGTACGTCCTCGATAGGGGGACTTTAATCGCAGAGGGACTGCCTGATGAGGTCGCGAATAACCCCAAGGTAATCGAGATATACATAGGATGAAGGTCGGGTGATCTTATGGCCATACTGGAGACGAAGGGTTTGTATTCTGGGTATGGAAAGCTAGAGGTACTGTTCGACATAAACTTCGAAGTGAGAGAGGGGGAGATAACAGTAGTTGTCGGGCCTAACGGCGCGGGTAAGACTACTCTCCTTAACAGCATAATGGGGATAGCCACCATTCACAAGGGTCAAGTACTCTTTGAGGGGCAGGATGTCACTAAGGTCCCGGCCTATAAGAAGGCTAGGATGGGCATAGCTTACCTGCCCCAGCTGGGGAATGTGGCCTCGGGATTAAGCGTCGAGGAGAACTTGAAGATAGCTGGCTACCTTCTACCTAGGGAAGAGGTTCCTGAGAGAATAGAGGAGATTCTGGACATGTTTCCCAGGCTGAGGGAGTTCAGGAAGAGGAAGGCGGGGACCCTAAGCGGTGGAGAAAGAAGAATGCTCGCGATAGGGATGGCTTTGATGAGGAGGCCCAAAGTACTCATGTTGGACGAGATGACCACCGACCTAGCTCCCATCCTAGTGAAGCAGGTCCTCAATAAGGTGGTTGAGCTGAGGGATGAGTACCATCAGACCATAGTTATGGTCGAGCAGCATGCAAAGAGAGCGCTGGAGGTTGGGGATAGGGGATATCTTCTAGTAAGCGGGACTATGAGATATGAAGGGAACGCTAAAGAACTACTAGAGCACCCTCAGTTCGCTAAGCTGTACTTGGGCATAATCAAATGATGAGGATCATCCTCCTCCATCTTTTTGTGAGGTCGTACGGCTAGAGGTTAGGTTTATCACTAATCCCGATTGGCTTTCTCAGGTGGTATTTTGAGTGTTGAGGATGGGAGGGCCTACCTCCAGAGTGCATACCCAATAATATACCCGATTGTGTTAGAAAAGGCCAAGGGAATTGAGATCTGGGATGTGGATGGGAACAAGTATCTCGACTTCTTCTCGGGATTCGGAGTTATTAACTACGGTCATTCCCATCCCAAGATAGTCAACGCCGTTAAGGAGCAGATGGAGAAGATCGCCCACATAGGTATGATCTACTACAACGTTCCCGCTCTCGAGCTTGCCAAGAAGCTCGCGGAAATAGCTCCTGGGGACCTCAAAAAGACGTACTATGCCAACAGTGGCACTGAGGCTGTGGAAGGCGCAATAAAGCTGGCCAAGAAGTACTCGGTGAAGGTTCAGGGTAAGACTGGCGCCTACGTCATAGCTTTCGATTTCGCGTTCCACGGTAGAGGAGCTCTGACCCTCACGCTCACCCATGAGAGGAAGTATAAGAGGCATTTAGGCCATTTCGCTAACTATCCCGGTGTCGTGCATCTTCCTTCCCCCTACTGCTTCCGGTTCCCCGGCGATGTGGAGACCTGCAAGAGCTACACCTTAGAGAAGGTGGACGAATACATAAGGTACCATCTGGGATCGGAGAATGTGGCCGCCATAATAATGGAGCCGGTGATGGGTGAGGGAGGGATAATAGTCCCACCCGATGGCTGGTTGAAGGAACTCGAGAAGATCGCTAGGGAGAACGGCGTCCTGCTCATAATGGACGAGGTGCAAAGCGGTTTCGGGAGGACCGGTAAGATCTTCGCCCACGAGTGGGAGGATGTCAGAGCCGATATAATGACCATGGGCAAGGCCTTGGGAGCAGGACTTCCACTGGCTGGCACCATGACGACGGATGAGGTGGACAGGGCTTGGGAGCCCGGAGATCACAACGTCACATTCTCTGGCAATCCGGTGGCGTGCGCGGCAGGTCTCGCTGGGATAGAGGTCATGTTAGAGGAGAAGCTACATGAGAACGCCCATAAGGTGGGAGAATTCATAATGAAGAAGCTCAGGGACTCCGCTCTCCCATCTATAGGCGAGGTGAGAGGGAGAGGCCTCTTCATAGGTATTGAGCTCGTCAAGGACGGGAAGAAGCCGAATCCGGAGCTTACGAAGAAGGTCAAGGAGGGCATGTTCAAGAGGGGATACATAATCGGGACTGGCGGCATGTTTGGAAATGTGGTGAGGATCGAGCCCCCGCTCACGGTCACCATGGATCAGGCTGACAAGATGACTGACGACCTCATTGAGATAATCAAGTCCTCCTGAGCACCTCCCACATTATTATTTTTCTCGCTGGACGGAATTCGGGTGCTTCAATTGAGAGCCGTTGTGACTGGAGGAGCGGGGTTTATAGGCAGCAACTTAACGGCGAAGCTTCTGAAGGATGGAGCAGAGGTAGTTGTTATTGATAACTTCATGACCGGATCGAGGGAGGTGGCCAACCTCCTCAAGGAAAGGGGTGCGACACTTTTGGAGGGAGCTTCTTCCTCCATCAGGGAATTGACGCCCGTCGATGTAGTCTTCCACTTAGGCATTCCCTCTTCGAGCCCGATGTATCGAGAGAATCCTGATCTCCTCTCGATTGCTGTGAGGGATGCCGTCGCCATATTCGAATATGCCAAGGAGTCAGGTGCGAAGGTCGTTTACGCGTCAACATCCTCCCTATACAACAGGAACAATCCTCCGTTCACTGAGGATATGCCCGTTTTCCCGACAGACTTCTACACAGAGGGGAGGTACTGGATAGAGAGGTTGGCTAGGGTCTACTATGAGCTGCACAGAGTGGAAAGCGTGGGACTGAGGCTGTTCAGCGTTTACGGGCCTAACGAGAGGCCCAAGGGTCCATTCGCAAACGTGGCCTCTCAGATGGTATGGGCCGCGCTAGATGGCAGATCCTTCGTCATATACGGTGATGGAAAGCAGACTAGAGATTTCATCTACGTAACAGACGTTGTCAGGGCCTTCCTGCTGGCTTGGGAGAGAGGTGAAGATTGCGAGGTCTACAACGTCGGTACCGGAAAGGAGACCTCGTTTAATGAGTTAGCTGAGTTGATAAGGAGGTTGGGCCTCGATCTGAGGCTGGAGTATAGGGAGAACCCGATAAAGAACTATGTTTACAGGACGCTCGCTGACACGAGGAAGGCTGAGCACGATCTAGGGTTCAAGTACGAGGTGGAGCTGGAAGAAGGTTTGGAGAGAATCATAAGGGCCTATAGGGAGAAAGGTCTGATCCTTGCATACTGATGAGTGAGATTTCAGCCCATATCATGCTCCATAGGTGGGGGGTCGATTACCCCTGGGTAAATCATTTTTAGAGTCCCCTCATTCTGGGATGGCTATCTCATCCCCCCTGAGGTAGAGGGCGCCCATCATTTTAAGGATAGCCCAGTCATAAGGCAGGGTGATACCCCTGCGCATTTTGAAAGGTAAGGATGCGTGGAAATTCCTAGTCGAACTGGAATCCCGTGAGATAGATCTGGCGGTTTTCAGGGAATCGGTGAGGCCCATTATAGAGCAGATCAAGTTGAGGGAGGACGAGGCCGTATCCGAGTTCACTGAGAGGCTTTACGGCGTTAAACTCTCACCGGAGGAGTTTCAAGTGAGTGAAGATTCTATGGATGAGGCCCTCTCCCAGATCGGCCGGGATCTAGACACCATTGAGGAGCTTGTGGAGAGAGTTAAGGAGTTCTACTCCATGCAAAGGGTGGAGGACTTCGTAGTGAGGAGAAATGAGAGCGAGTACGGCGTTAGGTGGATTCCTCTTGAGAGGATAGGAATTCATGTTCCGGAAGGCGAAGGGTACTCTTACTTCTCCACCTTGATCTACACCGCCGTACCCGCGAAGGTAGCTGGCGTCCAGCAGATCTACGTATTCACTCCACCTCTTGCTGGCGGTCAGGTCAGTCCCCATCTCCTAGCTGCTGCGAAGCTCTCAGGCGTCACTAGGATGTATAGGGTCGGGGGCCCCGTGGCGGTCGCCGCCATGGCGTACGGAACCACGACGATACAGGAGGTCCAGAAGATATTCGGAACTGGGGATCTGCTCTTCATGGTAGCCAAGAGAATGGTCTCCCCAGATGTTGCGGTGGACTTCCCATCTTCTCCCGTTGAACATGTGGTCGTAGTCGGGAGGGGGGTTGATGCCGAGAGGGTAGCTTGGGAGTTGGTGTCCCAAGCCGAGCACGGACTTGATACCTTCCTGATGGTGCTAACGGTGGATGAGGCCCTTGCCAATGAGATCGCGAAAGAGACAGAGGAGATACTGGATGGCCTCTCCATGCCTGCCGTCGATGACGCCAACGTCCTAGTGCTAGATGGCTGGAGGGAAGTAGAGGAGGCCGTAGATGTTATATCTCCGGCCAGAGTGCTCGTACTCGGAGATCCGGGTGAGGAGCTGAGGTTCACCAATGTGGGAGCTGTGCTTTGGGACACCCCGTCCCCTCTAGCAGATTATGCCCTTGGCGTACCTCAGAGACTACCCTCATCTAGGTATAGCAGGTTCAGAGGTCCCTTAACCCTGTTCGACTTCATGAAGTCGGTTCTTACAGTTAGAGGAAGCGATGAACTGGTAAAGGAGTTCGGGGACCTGTCTGTCAGGATAGCCGAGCTGGAGGGTATGGATTTCCACGCGAGGTACATAGAGAGGTTAATGAAGGGCCAGTAGCTTGAGTGATGGTTATATAGTCCTTATCGGAAGGTATGTTGAGACCCGGGAGGTGCCGGGTGGTTAATGTCCTGCATGCTTGAAAGGGAGAAATACGCTGACTACCTCGCCAGCGCCATAAAGGAGGAATCCCCTTGGATAATTGAGATGATGGCGGGCGTGTCCCTTCTAGCCACTAGAGAATATGAAGTGGACGGGAAGAGCGTTCGTTCTGGTTTCATCGTAAACCTGATCCCATCTCCCGACAGGCCTAGGGTCGGTAGGGTTGATCCCCTAGTCCTAATCGAGGATGGAGGAGATTGGAGGGTTGTGGACTCCCTATGGACCTTGGGCAGGCTGGCTGGCGGTAGTACAGCGTCAGCTTTCGCACAAAATCCCATAATAATGCTAGATGCATCATCAGGTCTGGCCATAATTGAGAGGATGCTTCCTAAGATCAAGGAACTCGCGTCTATTTCCTCGGAATACCCAGAGATCCTCACTAGATCATCGGACAACTCATCAGTCATAGGGGAGAAGCCCCTAGAGGAGATCCACTCCATTCTCTCCGATCTGATACCCTACTTCTACGACATGAATGTGGACATAAGGGGTAAGATCAACATTCTACTTGGAAGCTGGGGGGTGGAGGAGTTCAGGAAGCAGTTCTCGATGAGCTTGGAGGCCGTCAGGGTGATCGAGGATGAGGCTCAGAGTACCTACGACAACCTCAGTCAGCTTGTCAGGGTTGACGAGTTCGTAGCTTTGAGAGAGGAGGAGTTCTCCATAGTAGGCGACAGGGCTGAGATAACCCAGAAGATATCTCTGGGATGGATCTTCTACTCACTAGGTAGGAGACCCACGGGTGAGGCCTACACTAAGGAATTCTATAACGAGCTCGGAAAGAGGGACCTAGATGAGTGGATAGACCCAGAGGACATGTCCCGTTGGAAGGAGGTTATGATGGAGGCCATCAAAGAAATCTTGAGGAAGTGGGTCGAAGAAAGGGCGAACAAATTGAACGAAGAGCCAGAACTTGATAGCAGGAGCTCAACTCTTGAGAGGATGGTCAGGGGATTTTCAGAGGAGGAAGAGCGCAAGGTGAGCGGGAGCTTGGAGAGATTCTTCTGAGGACGGTTGAAGGATCGCTTGAGGGAACCCGAGAGAGGTTGGGGGACAAAGATCTGTGGCTATATAAACCCCCCCTCCCCCCCTCCCCCCCTCCTAGTCAATCAAGCCCTCATAAATTGGATGAGAAGCGTTTTGGTATGAAAAGGGCATTTTTAGTGATCTTTGCAAACTAAAATAGTTATAAAAACCGCTTAAAGCTTGAGAGCATAGGTGAGAACCTGAAATTGAGAGTTTAACATTATCTTTTTCGATTTAGTTATCCTAGCTCATTAGAGAACCCTTATAGACGCTATAAACCCAGATATAAACGCTCTATACATTCTCTAAAGCTGCCAGATCCATTTTCATAATGTTTTTAAAGAGCTAGAGCGGTCTCACCATGAGATGGGGGTGGAGGTGCGGTAAAATGGTGAAGGCCTTTGAGTTCCATGTGGTCGGTGAGCTCCTCGATGTGGAACCTGAGATGCTCGATGACGTGGAATTCGTCCAGAGCGCGTTGGTTGAAGCAGTTCTGAGATCAGGTCTTACACTGTTCGACGTGTTAAGCCAGAGGAGACTGGAGGGAGGTGTCCTGAGCATAGCAATCATAGGGGAATCGCACGCAGCTGTGCACACGTGGCCCGATCGTGGACTGGTCACTGTGGCTATATCGTCCTGTAAGGATGCTGAGAGTACCTGGCAGGTATTCATTGAGCTGAAGAGAATCTTCAGGGCTAAGAGGCACAAGGCTATAGAGATGAGGAGCGGAATCCCGCTCATGGAGAGAATAGAGGGACTTCCCGTGGAGGCCCTCGCCTGACAAGCTACCTCCTCTTCACTTCGAACCTTATCTTACCGAATCCCGCATTTCTCATGTATCCGACTCCCACCAATTCCGCGAATCTCAGGTAGGTGTTGAGCCATGTGGCCATCTCCTCATGGGAGCCGGAGTGCCATTCGGGATGATCCACCACCTTGTAATTGACCCAGCCCATGAAGCCCACTAACGTCCTGCCCTCACTTATCTCGACAGGTTTCGTTGTGCACAACTCATATCCGGTCTCTACGACACTCAAATCGGCCCACATGGACATTATCCTGGTCTCTGGCCCTTTCTTAGGCGACAGCGCATTCCAGACCGCGGATGCCGATGAGACCACCATCTTGGAGTTCGGATATAAGTAGCAATAGGGGGTCGATGTCCTCCTAAAGCATGTGGGAGTGAGGAACCTTATCCTGAAGTTCTTGCAAGGCTGATCCTGTATGAAGTCCTCTATCTCGATCTCCTGATAAGAGTATCCCACCACCTTAAATGGCACATCCCTTATCTTTATGGTGGGTTTCTTGTAAACCCACCCCTTCACAGCTTCTGCGAGAGTCCTATCATCGAATATAATGACCGATCCCCTATATTCAGATCCCGAATACACGAGATCATCTTGAAAGCCGCACGGTAACTGCCTCCTGTCCCTGAGGAAGGCTTCAATGAATATCTTGTTGGAAGACATCTCTAAAGCCTTTGCCAGCAGAGGGTTCTGAGATGATAGAGCTTTAAACAGGGCACGCCTCAGAGGGGGACCCGTGAAGGGAACTATACCCTCACCCTGACTTACGGCCTCTATCTCTATCACTGAGATCATTTTTTAGATCCCCGTTTCCCGTAAATGCTCTTCTTTAAAACCACTCTCCCCGGATGGACCCTGACACTGTATGGGCTGATCTTTATATGGATGCCAAGGTCTCGCCCCTAGATGGGAAAGATCGGTGGGAGAATAGTCCTGATAGTGGGACTTCCCGGAAGCGGGAAAGACGCGGCAGCCAAGGCAATCGAGGAGGAGCTGGGATTCAAGGTTTTGAGGATGAGCGATGAATTGCTGGACGAGCTTAGGAAAAGAGGGCTCTCCGTAACTAGGGAGAACATGAGAAAGGTGGGGATTGAGCTTAGAGGTAAGATGGGGCCTTCAGCAATCGCTAAGTTGGTGATAAAGAGGATAGAGGAAACGGAGGGAGGGAAGGGATTTGTAGTAAATGGTATAAGGAATTTGGAGGAGATAGAAGAGTTCGAACGTAGATTCGGTGACAAGGTGGTGACGATAGCAATACTGGCATCCAAGAACCTGAGATTCCTGAGGCAACTAAAGAGGAAGAGGATGGGTTTCGACAAGGAAAGTTATGAGGAATTCTTGGGTGAGGATAGGGAGGAGATAAGGGCCTTCCATCTGGGGGACGCCATCGCGGCAGCAGACTACTTCATCCTGAATGAGGGGAGTCTAGAGGACTTGAGGTGGAAAATCGTCAGGCTCCTGCTCACGATCAGCTGACCGACCTCCATCTCAGGCCCAGCTCATCAGCTAGCCTGTAGGCCCTCATCATCTCCTCGGTGGTCACCCTTCTGTTTATCTCGTCGAACTTGCTGGCTCTGTACTCGGGCCTGTATTGGTCCATTATGTTCACCAAGATGTCGGGGATATTATCGGAGATCCACTTGAGGATGGGTTCCGTGCAGCAGTTCAAGTGCCCAGGGAGGACCAAGTGCCTCAGCACCATCTCCCCGGGCGGATAGTCGTACGCCATTTTCAAGTTCCTAGTTACGGTCTCCCTGTAACTAAGAATCCCGCTGTACTTCCTAGCACACTCATCGTTCCAATACTTGAAGTCAGGCAGCCAAAGATCCACCAAACCGAGCAGGAGCTTCATAGCCTCTTCGCTCATGTACATGTTGGAATTCCACACAACGGGGAAGTCCTCCCTGACGAGGTTGAGGGACGAGATTATCAGGGGGAGGTTGGGTGTAGGCTCCCCTCCGACCAGATTAATGTTCCTGGCGCCCTGCATCCTCAGCTCATCCATAATAGACGCAAGTCCCCGTTCGTCCACCCGCCTGCCCGATTCGGGGAATTGAGATATATCCCAGTTCTGACAGAATACGCACCTGAAGTTGCATCCGGCGAAGAATATCGTTCCAGAGGGAGTTATAGGGGCTTCCTCTCCCATGTGAATGAAGGCGCTCGCCACCCGTGAGTCTCGGACTCTGCAGGCGCCTATCTCCCCCTCAAGTCTGTTCACGCCGCACTTCCATTCGCACAGCCTGCACCCTCGGAGCATATCCTTGGCCAGGAGTGCCTTGAGTTCGAGCAAGGAGGTCCTCCCATCCCTCTTCTCCTTAGGGCATTCTCCCTCTACCACGCATTTAGAGAGTATCTGGAGTCCCTCGTCGTGAGTGGCCCAAGGATCGTCGCCCACATCCAAGAAGATCCTCTGAGTCAGTCTGAAGAGGGGAGGTTCCTCCCTCCTCACTACCCTTATGTACCTTGGTATCGTGTCCCTTATCTCCTCGTTCTCGAAGGCCGAGAAAGCATCAGGCCTCAGGAACCATGCCATGCTATCACCGAAGGAGGTGGAGGTGCGGGGAGTCGCCCGGCACGGTGTCCGGAGGGAGGCGTCCTGAGGACGCCCGAGATCGGGGCCAATTTAGGGCCCCTTCCGCTTCGGTGGTAGGCCATAGCCCGCACATCGGGCTAAGCCCGCCAAGGGCCGGGCGACCCCACTATATAGGACCGGAAGGGATATATAACCCTTCCACCCTATATCAAACACTTTTAACAGTAAAAGGAGGCGAAGGGTGTAAGGATAATGTCTTGTACGGGAGATCGAGGAAGGGATGGACATCGATAGAACCCGATTTGGGCTAGCTGGTTACCCATTAGATGCCCCTAAGGAAGAGGCATTCACATATCTGAGGAGCGTAGGGCTGGATGGGATGGAGTACCAAGCAGTCAGATCTATTCCGAAGAGCAAGGAGCTGCTCAGATGGATAAGGGAGCAGGCGGAGGAAAACGATGTAATGCTCTCACTTCACGCACCCTATGCCATAAACTTGGCATCTGAGGATCCCAAAAAGAGAGAAGCAAGCATTGAGAGAATCATATCCGCGGCCGTGGCTGCCCACAGAATAGGCGCGAAGCACATCACATTCCATCCAGGGTACTACGGTAAGTTCGGAAGAGATGAAGCTCTGAAGATGGCAATAAATGCTCTAAAGCATCTCCACAGCGTGATAAAGGGCAGAGGACTCCAAGTCGAGCTCGGCCCGGAGACCACGGGGAAGCCCTCGCAACTAGGTTCCCTAGACGACGTGCTCACCATGGCCGAGAGTGTTGATAGTGTCGTGCCGACTGTGGATTTCGCCCATATACACGTGAGGTATGGAGGCATAATCAGGGGTAGGAAAGACTATGAGAGGATCCTAGATGAGATAGAGGGCAGGTTGGGCACATTAGACGGCCTTGTCGTGCATTTCACCGAGGTGGAGCCCACCAAGTCGGGTTACGGAGAGAGGATGCACCACGAGTTGGGTTCTGGCTATGGCCCCGAATTCGAGCCCTTAGCTCAGCTCATGGTGGAGAAGGACGTCCGGTGGCTGGTGATCTCTGAGTCCCCCTTGTTAGAAAGGGACGCCTTGAAGATGAAGCTGGTCTATGAAAGCATGAGGCGGAAACGGTGAAATATTTATAATGATGGTTGCCTCCTCTACTCCGGTGCCCGGGTGGTGTAGCCCGGTTAGCATAGGGGCCTGTCGAGCCCCAGACCCGGGTTCAAATCCCGGCCCGGGCGCCATTTCACTATATTCGCAAAGGTGAGGGCAATTCCGGGGAGGAAATACGCGATCACAGTAAAGCAGAGTAAGGCCATTATAGACAGAGCTGTCAAGGAGATAAGGGGCATGAGTAACGTCTTCAGGAAGAGGAAGATCTCGTTCCAAGTGCTCGAGGTTCCATGGAGGGGGAAGGTGGCCAGAGTCTATTACTACGAGGGGGAACCCGTGCTCGTCGAGCTCCCCACCGAGGATAATGACCTCATTCCGTTCCTCACTGCCGTAGAGAAGTTCGATCTCGATTTACCTAGGGTGGTAGTGGACTTGGGGGCGGTTAAACCGATAGCCAGCGGAGCCCACGTCATGGGACCGGGCATCAAGGAGGTCATGGATGACTTCGACGAGGGAGACTTGGTAGTCGTGGTCGACGAGAGGTTGGGAGCAACCATAGCCATAGGCAGGGCACTCAGACCGCCGGACCAGATAAAGGAGAGAGGCAGATCCGTGAGGAATCTGCATCATGCCGGAGATGCGATCTGGAGGGCAGTTGCCGCTGAATCAGGTTGAGGGAGGTGATTTCTTTGGGAGAGGAGGATGTACTGAGGACGCTCTTCGAGCCCAGATCCATTGCGGTCATCGGCGTGTCTAAGACGCCCGGCAAGATGGGTTACGAGGTCCTCACCAACTTGGTTAAGTACGGTTTTCCCGGGCCCATATTCCCCGTAAATCCGAAGTACGCGGAGATCCACGACATCAGGTGCTATAAAACGGTTCTAGATGTGACGGAGGACATAGATCTCGCAATTCTGGTGTCGCCCGTTGAGAGGATCCCGAAGATCATGGGGGAGCTCGGCGCTAAGGGCGTTAAGGTCGCCGTGGTCATTTCTGGGAAGAGAGGTGATCCCTCCTCCTACGATATATACGAGTCAGCCCAGAAACACGGGATAAGGATCTTGGGCCCGTCCTCTATGGGTATATTCCACGTCAAGAGCCGACTCAACGCCACACTGGGTCCTATGGAGGTGCTTGAGGGAGGAGTTGGCCTCGTCACGGAGTCCCGTACCCTAGGAATGGCACTCATGGGCTTGGCCACTGTCCAAGGTGTCGGACTCTCAGCGGTGATAGGGCTGGGCGACAAGCTGGATGTCAGCGAGAGGGAAGTTCTGAGTTATCTAGCCGAGGATAGGAGCACCCGGTCCTTGGTGCTGCATGCCGAGAGTGTTAAGGATAGCGGTTCATTGAAGACCACAGTCGAAGAGGTGGCCCGAAGGAAGCCCCTAGTTATCCTCACAGCCTCAGATCGGGTGATAGATGAGTTGAAGGGGCTTCAAGGTAGTCTACCGATAACTGATGACGTGATCACCGCCTTGGACATGGCCTTGGCACTTTCCGGTAAGAGGATCAGAGGGAGATCCTTCGTCGCCGTGACCAACAGCGGGGGGGCGGGAAAGCTCCTTAAGGGGATGGCTTCTGATTCCATTCTTGACTTACCCGAGCCTGGCAATGATCTGATTGAGGAGATGAGGCAGTTCGTACCAGAAGGTGGGAATTTTTCCACCAACCCTGTGGACATAACAGGAAGAGCTGGGACTGATGTTTACAGGGGCGTGCTGGATGTGCTCCTGTCTAGGAGGGATGTCGATGGCGTCATTGCACTACACTGTGAGACCGCTCTCTCCGATCCCATGAGGTTCGCTAGCATGATATACGACCTCTGGGATCTTTACGATAAGCCGATAATCCCGGTGATAATGGGTGGTAAGAGGGCCTTGGAGGCTATCCTCTCCTTGAGGAGGAAAGGCATACCCGCTTACCCCACCCCATGCCGTGCGCTGAGATCGGCCGACTCGCTGGTAAGATGGTCACTATTTTCAACCTCCTAAACGGCTAGATTGAGTAAAGCAATTTCCTATATTCCGTGAAACTGTCATCAGTTTGATTGTATTCCAGCGTTATATGCACTCCGACTCTGATGTGTGAGGGTATTCGCACAATTATAAGTTACCTCAGCGCCTACTGCATGGGGTTGCTTTTATGGGAGATCTGCTCGCCCCAGCCAACACCATAGAGGTGCTACTCGGAAACGAAGCCGTCGCAAGGGGTGCCTTGGAGGCTGGTCTGAACGTCGCCGCGGCCTATCCTGGTACACCAAGCACGGAGATAGGTGAGGCCCTAGCCAAAGTAGCCAAGCGTGTGGGTATATACTTCGAGTGGTCGGCCAACGAGAAGGTCGCCACGGAGGTTGCGATGGGGGCGGCATGGTCCGGTCTCAAGGCCTTGACCATGATGAAGCACGTGGGCTTCAATGTTGCCTCTGATGCCATATTCACCCTAGCCTACGCGGGAGTGACTGGCGCCATGGTCATAGTATCAGCGGACGACCCTCATGCTCACAGTAGTCAGAACGAGCAAGACAACAGGCATTACAGCGAGTCAGTTGGTTTACCTATGTTGGAGCCATCCAACCCTCAGGAAGCTAAGGACTTCACGAAGGAGGCCTTCGAGCTATCCAGCAGGTATAGGATACCCGTAATGGTGAGGACGACGACTAGGATCAGCCATCAAAGAGGTCCCGTTCGCTTAGGGGAGATAAAGGCTGGCTTCTCCAAGGGGAAGTTCGTTCCCCCAGAGCCCGACAGGTACCTCCAAGTTGGCGCCATAGCTAGGAAGCATCACGCAGAGCTTTTGGGTAAGCTCAAGGAGATATCCTTGGATGTCGCACCCTCCTACACTAAAGTAGAGGGAGCTTCCGATGCGGAGTTCGGGGTCATAACCTCGGGTGTCGCCTATGCCCACGCTAAGGAGGCGCTGAAGCTCGTTAATGTGGATGCCAAGATCCTGAAGCTGGGAATGACCTTCCCTCTCCCCAAGAAGTCTATAGGAGAGTTCCTATCCTCCGTGAACACCGCACTGATAGTGGAGGAGCTGGATCCTTACCTAGAAATGAGGGTGAAGGTCATAGCCAAGGACTACGCGCCTGAGGTTGAGATCCTAGGCAAGTTGACTGGCCACATGCCTAGGGTCGGAGAGTACACCATGAGAACAGTACTAGAGGGACTGTCTAAGGCGTTGGGAGTCGCTCCCCCAGTTAACTTCGCTGAGATAGATAGGAGAAGCTCAGAAATACTTAAGAAAGTCCCTCCTAGGCCTCCAGTCCTGTGCCCTGCATGCCCCCACAGGTCTACGGGGTACGCCCTCAGAAGGGCCGCGGGAAGGGCCGCGTTCATGGGCGATATAGGGTGTTACGCTCTGCTATTCCAGAAGCCGTTCAGGGTGGAACACGTCACTCACGCGATGGGCTCCTCCATAGGCTTGGCTAATGGTATAGATGTGGCCACGGATCAGGATGTGGTCGCGCTGATAGGAGATTCCACGTTCTTCCACGCTGGCATACCAGCGCTGATAAATGCGGTCCACAACAAGAGGAAGATGACTGTTGTGATAATGGACAACAGGATAACGGCCATGACAGGGCATCAGCCGCACCCGGGTACGGAGGTCAATGCGGTGGGTGATGAGGCCCCTGCCATAGATATAGAGAAGATCGTTCGATCCATAGGCGTCGATTACGTCAAGGTAGTAGATCCATACGATCATGCCGCCACTGAAAAGGCGATAAGAGAGGCCCTGAAGCATGATGGTGTCTCTGTGGTGATAACCAAGAGGGAATGCGCCCTACTCACAGTGGCTAAGCTCAGGAGACAGGGCCAGAAGATAGTCCCTTATAGGGTGAACCCCGACAAGTGCACTTACTGCAGGGTCTGCATAAACACCTTCGCCTGCCCAGCCTTCGTGGACACTGGCTCTCTGGTAGAGATAGATCCGACAGTATGCTTCGGCTGCGGAGCCTGCGTTCCCGTCTGTCCATACGGAGCTTTCGAACCTCAGGAGGGGTCACTCAATTGGAGGGAGCAGAAGATAGGAGTGTGAGAGCATGAGCGTGCGAGAATTCAATGTGATAGTTGCTGGAGTCGGTGGGCAAGGTATCCTGTTCACCACCAACGTGATAGCTAGAGCCGCACTCAAGCTAGGCCTCAACTTCGCCCAGAGCGAGGTCCACGGTCTCTCTCAGAGGTACGGGTCTATAAGAACCGAGTTAAGGATTGGTAGCGACGTATCCAGCCCCCTTATACTAGAGGGAACGCTCGACCTGCTGATAGCCTTGGAACCGCTCGAGGGACTCAGGCAGTCACCATACATCTCGGAAAGGACCACGGTGGTTATGAACAACCATGTTATACCCCCGGTGGGGGCGTACTTGGAGAGATTTCCCATACCAAGCTTTGATGAGATCTTGGAGCTAATGAGGAGCCTCAATCCCAAGAAGATAATGGTGCTGAATGCATACGACATAGCGAAAAAGGCTGGCGATTATATAGTCGCGAATACCGTGATGCTAGGAGCCGCTCAGGCCACCGGGGTGCTGCCTTTCCCGGAAGGGGTCCTCAGGGAAGCCTTGGAGGAGGTCTCTCCCTCCAGATATAGGGATTTAAATTTGAGAGCCTTCGACCTCGGGAGGGAATCTGTATCCCCCCCGAGGTGATTTTTTGCCCGCTAGGAGGATAGCCGTAGTAGATAGGGACAGGTGTAACCCGCGCAAGTGCGGCTTGGAGTGCATAAAGTACTGTCCAGAGGTCAGAATGGGTGTTGAGGAGACCATCAGGCTGGAGGATGGTCTCCTAGTTATAGATGAGGAGCTATGCACGGGATGTGGGATATGCGTCAAGAAGTGCCCGTTCTCCGCCATCTCCGTCGTTAACCTACCTGCCCCAGTGGAGGGTGAGGAAGTACACAGGTACGGGGTGAATGGGTTCACTCTCTTCAGGCTACCTATAGTGAGGCCAAGCAAGATCGTGGGTCTCGTGGGTCCGAATGGGGTGGGCAAGACCACCTCCATATCCATTCTATCTGGTAGGATAAAGCCCAACCTAGGCAGGGTAGACGATGAACCTGACTGGGACGAGGTGATAAGGCATTTCAGGGGTTCCGAACTCCAAGACTATCTGAAGAGACTCGCTGATGGTCAGATAAGGGTCGTGAACAAGCCCGAGAGGATAGATAAGATACCTCGGGTCGTGAAGGGAAGGGTCATCGAAGTCCTCGAGAAGGTGAATGAGAGAGGGGTCCTAGATGAAGCGATGGACATTCTAGGGTTGGGTAAGCTCAAGGATAGGGAAGTGGGAGGGTTGAGCGGTGGTGAGCTCCAGAGACTAGCTTTAGCGGCGGCCTACGTGAGGGATGCCGATGTCTATGTGTTGGACGAGCCGACCAACTACTTGGATGTCTATCAGAGGATGAGGGCCGCTAAGCTGATAAGGAGGCTCCAAGAAGATGGTAAATCTGTTATGCTGGTGGAGCATGATCTGGCGGTGTTGGATTACCTCAGCGACTACGTCCACATACTTTACGGAGAACCCGGTGTTTACGGAGTGGTCAGCCATCCCCATTCCACTAGGGAGGGAATAAACATCTTCTTGGACGGGTACCTCCCTGACGACAACGTCAGATTCAGGGAAGAGCCTATCTCCTTCCTGCCTAGGGTAGGCAGCCCCGAGATCTCGGAGAACCCCGTTGTAGTGTACACCAATTTGGAGAAGAGGTTGAACGGATTCAGCCTCCACGTTGAGGAGGGGGAAGTATACGCCGGAGAGGTGGTCGTGGCGGTTGGCCCCAATGGAATAGGGAAGACCACCTTCGTGAGGATGCTAGCGGGTGAGCTCAGTCCGGATCAGGGTACCGTAATGACCGAGGGCATAAAGGTCTCGTACAAGCCTCAGCACGTGAAGCCTACATATGAGGGCACCGTGGAGTCCCTCCTGCGCAAGGTGGCTGGATCTAGCTACTCAAGCCCGTACTTCAGAGCGGAGGTGGTTAAGAGGCTGGGAATAGAGAGGCTGCTGGACAGGTACTTGGATGAGCTCAGCGGTGGGGAGCTTCAGAAGGTCGCCATCGCAGCTTGCTTGGGTAGAGAGGCCGATATCTACCTGATAGACGAGCCCAGTGCTTTCCTAGATGTAGAAGCTAGGTTCGCGGCAGCGAAGTCCATCAGGAGGAGGATTCAAGGGGAGAATAAGGCTGTGATCGTCGTGGAGCATGACCTCCTTACAATAGAGGCGGTGGCTGATAGGATTATGGTCTTCTCTGGGCAACCTGGGGTTGAGGGTCACGCCAGCAGGCCCATGGATCCAAGAGAAGGACTTAACGAGTTCCTAAAGGATGTCGATGTCACCTTCAGGCGTGATCCCGACACAGGCAGACCTAGGGTCAACAAGCCTGGCTCCAAGATGGACCAGCTGGCGAGGGCAACAGGGAGGTACTACCCATGAATCTGCTCGGGTTCCTGCTAGGCAAGAGGGAGGAGTTAAGGGATCTTGGATTAAACGCCAGCTTACTGCCAGCAACCATCTCTCTCCTCCTCTTCTTGGTTGTGAATGCTCTGGCTCTATCGACATTGGGGGTGAGGATAGCCTGTTCATCCTCTGTCATGACGGAGAGGGTGGCGATGTTCATCCATGTGAAACAGCTCCTGCTCCTCTACATGTGGATCATAACGGCAGTGAGCTGGGGGATATCTTCAGTAGTCACGGGAATCTCCGTAGCTAGGAGGGCTAGGATGAGGCTCAGGAAATACCACTACCTGATGGCCCTCTGCTCCCTTCCGCTCACCATTGTAGGAGTCCTCAATACATTGGTGCTGATGATATCGCCCGGCAGGGTCATCTCATGCGAGGGTTCCACTTGGAGAAGTCTCCTATTAACCGTATTTTCAGAGATATTCTCGTATTTGGTGTCTTTCCCGCCGATAATCTCCCTAGTATTGGCCCTAGCTTCCCTTGGCTGGTTCACCTATCTCTCCTACAGAGTGCACGCCGTGACCATTGGACTGGAGAGGGAGAATGCCCTCAAGTACTCGCTCAAATTCACCTCAGCCTTCGTGGGTTCCATAATTCTGATAAGCGTCCTGATCTCTATCATCATCGTATTACTCCAGTTGCTCTAGCCAGCTTTTCGGCCGCTGTTGGGGTGAGCCCAGTCACCCCGAGTATGGTGTACCTGTCCCTTATCCTGTGAGCCACTGTAAGGGCTTTTACCACGAGATCAGGTCTTAAGCCAGCTTCTTCCGCTGTTGTTGGTACACTCGCCTCTCTGAGCTTTTCCCTTATCCATTTCCAGTCCTGACCCTGGAGGTAGGCCATCATTATCGTTCCCAAGGCTACCTGTATCCCGTGGGGCGCAGGTTTGACGCCCTCCTTGGCAGCTATCTTATCTAAGGCGTGGCTGAACATGTGTTCACTGCCGCTGGCAGGCCTCGAGCTCCCGGCTATGCTTATGGCCACGCCACTGCCTATCAATGCTTTTACCAAGATCCTAGTGGACTCCTCCAATCCCGACTTTATCTCTGAGGCGTGATCTGTCGCTATCTTGGCGCTGAGCAGTGACATCGAGGCAGCATACTCGCTGTATGGTTCATCCTTCAGCTTATGAGCCAATTCCCAATCTCTCACAGCCGTGAACTTGGCCACCAAGTCGCCGAATCCTGATTTGAATGTCTCGGGAGGGGCCTTATTTATCACTCGAGTGTCAGCAATCACCGCTGTGGGTGCTTCCATCCCTCTAACCCCACCAAATCTGGTTTCAGCCTGTTTTGACAGGGAGAAATTCACCGCAGGCGATGCGATTCCGTCGTGACTCGCTGAGGTGGGGACCACGGCGTATCTAACCCCCAGCTTAGCTGCTGCTAGCTTAGTGACATCCAGAGGTTTACCGCCTCCCACCCCTATTAGGAAGTCGGCGTTTCTCTCTTCCGCCTCCTTGATAACATGTAGGACGTCGTCTATCCCTCCCTGACGGGCTACGACGTGGTAAACCTTCATGTCGCCCTCCAACATGTCGATAAGGTCCCTAGCCACATCGGCCGTCACGCTGGATCCGCTGACCACCACGGCCGTCCCGGTGAGACCCAAGCTGTTCAGTATTTCAGCTGTCCTTCCCAGAGCATTCGGCCCGAAAATGATGTATCTTGGGCTCTCTATCTTTTCCAGTCCCTTGCCTGAGATCAGTTCACCACGCACCTGGGTGAAACGGCTGGAGGAAAATAAAAGTTCGTGGGAACGATAACCATTAATTAAGGGAGGTTTCCCTACCATGGGACCGAAGAATGGAGACCAAGACCAAGATAGTGCTACTGCTCAATCTCGTCTTTGTCGCTCTGCTCCTATCCTGGCCTGTGATAACGGCACCCAAGTTCAAGATCTCTCTTGACGAGGATACGGTCCCCCTAGGGGGAGAACTACGGTTCACGTTGTCTTTTCCCAGTCCTCCATCATCCGTCAGGGTGGACATTGTGGATCTCGAGAGGAACATGACCATAGAGTCCAGGAGCCTGCAGCCGGGCAAAGTAGTGAGCGCTATCATCTCAATCGATGAAGGAAGGTACAGAATAGGCCACTATTCACTGAAAGTGGTGGCGAATCTCGGTGGTACCGTCGAGGAAGATGCATACTTCAATGTTTTCGGGGGCGCTCCTTTGGACATTACCCTAGAGACGGAGGAAAACCTGTCCGCCTTCATCAATGTGACGGCTGAGAAGCAGTACGCCACCGTCTCCAGTAAGGTATATGCTACCGTAACGATGGAAGGGAAACCCGTCGAGGGGGCCAAGCTCATAGCCATCACCATGGGCCCAAACGCCACAGTGACCTCCGTGACTCACACCGATTCCGGGGGCAGGGCCGTCTTGGATTGGAGCGCCAATGTGACCGAAAACACTACCTATATCGTAGTGGTGCAGGCGATGAAGCCGGGACATCCCATAGCCTCTGGAGAGGTCAAGATAAGGGTGAGGGTGGAGAAGGGGAGCTGATCATTCTCTAGCCGAGAGAACCTCTCCCTTCTCTCGGATCTCCTCCAGCCTTTCCTGCAACTCCTCCTTATTGACCTTATGGAACAATGGCTCCACTTCTCTCAGCTGTATCTCGGTTACGATGTTGAATGCATCAGAGAAGGGCGCAGGCTCACCATCAAGACCCATCATCCTCCATAGCTTCTCAGCCGAGAAGGGCATGAATATGTGCATGTACGAGGCCATCGCCTTCAGCAGATTGAATGAGGCGACCACAGTGGAGTCAGCGCGTGGTTTGTTCTCCTTTATATCCCTCCAAGGCTCCCTGCTGTTGAAGAACCTGTTTCCGAGCCGCGCCATCTCGAGGAATTCCTTGAGAGCGTCCCTCAACTTGACCCTCTCTAAGTTATCCTCAATCCTACCAGCTATCTCCTTAGCTTCCTTCAGCATCTCCTCAGACTCCTCGTCGAGCTGGGCATTTGGAACGATCCCATTGTACCTCGATTTGATGAAGGAGAGTACTCTGTGGATCAAATTGCCCAAGGTATCATTCAACTCGTCGTTGATCTTGGCCACCATATCGTCCCAAGAGAAGTTGGCGTCCTTTGTCTCCGGCCTTATGTATATCATGTAGAAACGCCAGTAATCAGCGGGAAGCAGGGCTAGCGCCTCGTCCAGCCATATACCTATCCTCTCCCTCTTGGAGAATTTCTCCCCTTCGAAGAGGAGGAATTCCGTGGAGGCCACATTATAGGGCAGGACGTACCCTCCTTCACTGGCCATTAGCAGCGCTGGGAATATCAGGGTATGGAAGGGTATATTGTCCTTCCCTATGAAGTAGATCGATTTGGTGTCTTTTCCCTTCCAGAACTCGTCGAACTCCTCCGGTTTGTCGAGTCTCTCGAAGTGCTCCTTCACCGCTGAGACGTAGCCCAACACCGCCTCCATCCACACGTAGATCGTCTTTCCCTCGGCTCCTGGGAAGGGAGCTGGGATACCCCACTTGTTGTCCCTAGTTATTGATCTGGGTTTCAGTCCGTCCTCTATCATTGAGAGGGACATGGACCTCGCGTTATCTGGAAGCTGCTCGTTCGACTCTATGTACTCCTTGAGTTTATCGGAGAATTTGGGTAGATCGAAGAACCAGTGCTTCGTTCTCCTAAGTTCCGGTTCAGCACCGCATATGGCACACCTCGGGTTGATCAAGTCGGTCGGGTTCAGAAGCCTCCCGCACTTATCGCACTGGTCGCCGTGGGCTTTCTCGTATCCGCAGTAGGGGCATGTCCCGATCACGAACCTGTCTGGCAGGAACATCTTGTCGTTGGGGCAGTAAAGCTGTTCCGTCTCTTTCTCGAAGATGTGCCCGTTCTCGTAGATCCTCATGTAGAACTCCTGAACGAACTTCACATGAGTGGGGCTCTCCGTTCTCGTGTAGTTGTCGTAGCTTATTCCGAACCTATTGAAGAGATCCGAGACGTAGGAGTGCATCTTGTCCGTGAGCTCCTTCGGACTTATTCCTTTCCTTATAGCCTCTATTTCTATGGGAGTTCCGTGCTCGTCGGAACCTGATACGAAGACCACTGAGTCCCCTTTCTTCCTCCTGTACCTAGCGTACACATCGGAAGAGAGGACTTGGATGAGGGTGCCCAGATGGGGCACAGCATTTATGTAGGGCCAAGCCGAGGCCACTATCCACCTCATATCCGCTCCCGCAAATGGCGCTATCAAGAATTTTAAGCCTGTGCTCAATTCAGCATGGATCACCATGGTTGAAGATGTGAACTCCTGCGTCTACGAGGTGAACGAGGAATTTCTCTCCTACGTCGAGGACCTCTTGAGGGAGGAGGACCCGAAGGAGAGGGTGAGAAAGTTAAGCAGGGCCGAGGGCTATCTCAGGTACCTATTCTTCGAGCTAGTAGGTCACCTGAGGGATTGGAAAGGTGGCGACCTCAAGACATTGGTGTGCGGCCTGTCTTACCTGATACCGCTGGGAGTCGGGTTGTGTTACGACACGGAGGATGGAGTTCAGGAGACCGCGTGTGGAATAGCTAGGGATCTCATAGATCTAGCCTTCTCCCTCATGAGGAGGTGGAGGGGGAGCGAGGAGGTCAAGGAAATTGGGGCGGAGCTGTGGACCAAGCTAGATGTGGAAAATGGTTTGGTCGACAGAAGAGAAGCAGAGGCTCTAGCTCTCAGACTCTCCTCCGCCATTTCGAGGCTCCTTGTCTGAACAGAACAGTCTCAGTATCTTATCGATTATCGAGGAACTCGAGCTGTCCCCGAACCTAGGAAGCCTCACCACCTCGATCTCCATACCTCTCTTCCTCAATTCTTCCTTAAGCCATCTCTCCTCAGCCCATTGATCGTATCCTAGGGCTATTACATCCGGTCTTATCTTCACTATGGAATCTAAAGGTTCTTTCTCACCCAGAACGACACGGTCGACCGGTTTCAGGTTTTTCACAATGTAGGCCCTAGATGACTCTCTTATCACAGGGAATCTTCCCTTGAACCTCTTCACATTATCATCTCTCGCAATGACCACCACGAGCTCCCCATCTTTGCCAGCGAGTTTCTTAGCTTCCCATAGCATCTTGATATGACCCTCGTGAATCAGGTCGAACGTGCCGGCCACTAAGACCCTGCGTCCCATCACTCTCTACGCATCCTCCCTGTTAATGTTTTAAATTCGATATGCGCGATGGACTCGAGAAGGGGAGAGCCGGTGAAATGTTCGAACTGGTCTCGAAGGGTGGAAGGCTCAAGGTAGCTAGCCACGGGGAGGACCTAGACGGTATATTCTCAGCCTCCCTCATCGCATTGATACATCCGGAGGACCTTGTGATCCATTTCACCGCGCCCTACGAGATAAGGGAGTCGCTGGAGAGCTTCGATATTGTCCTAGACCTGCCTCCCCCGAGGGGCGGTACTAGAATACTCGTGGACCATCACGAGTCCAACCTCAACCTCCTTGACAGGGCGGGGACGGCCTTCCTTAGGCCGGAATATCCGTCCACGGCGAGACTCCTGTATGACATACTGAGGGAGTGCGAACCTCAAGTGGAGGATCTCTCCCATACTGTCGATCTGGTAGATCTGACAGATACGGGTAACCTAGATCTGTCCTCCGCCCTCTTCACGGCCGCCATCAGGAAGATCTTCAAGAGAAAGAGGTCTGATCTCATCAAAGTTGCGAGGGATCTCTTGTTACATCCTCCCACGACAAGTGATGAGCTGATTAACCTTCCTGCGGTGAAGAGGGAAGTAGATCTCATAGGGAGGGAGTACGGGGACCGATTGAAAGAGTTACTATCTTTGGAGGGAGGAGAAGCTCTCTTGGTGAGAATAGAGAGCCTCCCATCCTACCTAGTGCCCGTCATACAACTAGTGGCTAAGAGATATAGGTTCTTTGGGACCATTACCACCGGATCGGATGGGGCTCTGAGGCTCTCCTTAAGGAGTCGAGAAGATTCTCCGCTCTCGGCCCTGGAAGTAGCTGAGAGATTGGGAGGGGGCGGCCACAGAAACGCCGCAGGTGCGTTGATAATGCCCTCGAGGATGGAGGACCTGCTCGCCATAGTGGGGTCTAGGATGGAGTTCGAGTTAATAACGGTTTAATGTCCATTAGACGGGGCGATGATGTCGGAGGTGATCTATGAGGGGTGATTATACGCTTTAGGACTGAGCCCCCATCTTTATACGTTGCACTGACCCTGAGACATATGTCCCGGCCCGTGATCAAGGATGTCGATTCCATCCCGTTCAAACCGGTCCCTCAAGCTGAGAAGACCTACATCAAGTGGGTGTTCTCCCCTAAGGACGGAGCACCCAACTTCTCGATGAGGATATTCAGGGTGGAGGCTGGAGGGCACATACCTGAGCACAGCCACCCGTGGGAGCACGAGATCCTTGTACTGAAGGGAAGGGGGAAGATAAGGATCGGGGATCAGGAATTCGAAGTCAAGGAGGGAAATGCCATATACGTACCTCCCGATCTTCCTCACGAATATTTCGCTTACGATGAAATTCTGTTCCTTTGCATGATACCTAACGAGGGCGTTCCTCCTGAGCTAAGGTGAAGGAGGGAAGATAGTGGGGATACGCAGCTTCATCGCCATAGATGTCGAAGACCCCGAGATAGTGTCCAAGATAGTCAGGGTTCAGGAGGAGATCCTCTCCTCTAGCGCCAGGCTGAGACCCGTGGAGAGGCAGAACCTCCACTTTACCTTGAAGTTCTTGGGTAATGTCGAGGAATCGAGGATAGAACTGGTGGTTTCCACCATGAGAGAGGTACTCGGATCCTTTGACCCCTTTCCCATGCACCTCAAGGGAGTTGGCGCCTTTCCTAGGGTGAGCAGGCCAAACGTCGTGTGGATAGGTGTGGATGAGGGAAGAGATGTCTTCATCGAGATGGCCAAGGAGCTTGACAGGTCCTTAGCCAAGTTAGGCTTTAAGAGGGAGACCAAGGGATTCGAGCCCCACCTAACCATCGCTAGGGTCAAAGGCTACTCCGGCGATCTGCCTGAGATAATTAGGAGGATCTCGGATGTTGATATAGGATTCATAGATGTCGAGGAGGTGAGGTTCAAGAAAAGCACCCTCACTCCGCAGGGACCAATATACGAGACACTATACGGCATCAAGCTTAGGCAGCGGGAGGAGGTGGGGATAGAGTAAGCAACTTCTTAGCGATTATAAGGAGCAGAACTCCGACTCCTAACAGGAAAACGAATGATAGACATCTCAATATCAATAAGAGAGTAGACTCATCGGCAACTAGCGTGAACAGGGATAGGAGGAGCGCTAGAGATCCAGCAAGCCAGAACAGCAGACCCTTTAGGCTCATAGCACTCCGTCAATCCATATCATAATTAAAAAGGATGGTATCCCTTCTAATCGATGACCTCGATATACCTCATCACTGATTTCGGTACCGAAGACTATTACGTAGGGGCAATGAAAGGAGTGATCCGCACCCGGTGCCCCAAGGTCGATCTAGTCGATATATCTCACGGGGTCAGGAAGTTCAACATAAAGCATGGGGCATTCGTCCTCTGGCAGGCGCATCGTTGGATAGAAAGGGGATCCATCGTCTTGGGAGTCGTGGATCCCGGGGTGGGAACTGCTAGGGATCCAATAATAGTGAAGGCCGGTCCTCTCACCTTTGTGGGTCCGGATAACGGTCTCTTTTGGCCAGTGGTTCAAGAAATGGGAGAGTACGAGATCTTCAAGATAGACATGAGGGGGACGGGTCTCGCCGAGAGGAGGACGGGCACCTTCGACGGGAGAGATATCTTCGCTCCTGTGTCCGCGATGTTAGCATGCGGCAAGTCTCCCGACGACTTGGGATTTAGGAAGAGATCCATGGAGATTTTGGATCTGTGGAAGGTGGAGGAGGGAGACAGATACCTTAAGGGGGAAGTGCTCAACGTGGATGGCTTCGGGAACGTGATAACTAACGTGAGATGGAGTAAGGTGGGCGCGGAGAAGATCGAAGTGATTACATCGCATTCGTGGGCCAGGGCTATGAGATCCACCCATTACGGGGGTAAAGGCCTCCTGATGATTAGGGGGAGCACTGATCTGTTGGAGCTCTCGTTAGCTAGGGGCAGCGCCGCCAACTTCCTAGGGGTCGATGTGGGTGACAGTATTGAGTTCAGGTGGAGGTGATGTCTTGCTAATCGGTTTGGACGATGTTCCCAAGCACACCGAGATGGAGGTAGGATTGAAGGCTTGGAACCTATCCAAGGTGAAGGCCACCGGTGCTAAGGTTCCTTTCACCGTCATCATACCCAGCGATGTGATATCCCAGTTGATGTCGGGGTCCGGGATAAGGCATGACATCTTCAAGCTCTCTAGGATAGTGATGGACTCGGACAGCCCGGGGAAGGCCTTTGAACTCGAGAAGGAGATCAGATCCAAGATAAACTCTCTACCGATTCCCGAGGACCTGTTGGATGGTATAATGGATTCCATCGCCGGTAATGTCGAGAAAATGATAGTCGCTAGACCGTCTCCCTACGCATCCGAGCTCGTCGACGGGGACCTCAAAGGCAGGATGGGCGTGTGGTACGATGAGCCAACGAAAAAGGGGATTGTGAGGTCCATCCAGAGGGTGTTAAGCGGCTCCTTCTCACTTAAGGCCATAGCTAGGATGATGGATCTCGGCGTATATCCAGAGGATCTGGACCTAGCGATAATGATACAGAAGGTCATCTTTCCGAGATCGAGTGGGATCGCCATCTGCTGCCCCTCTAGGAGGAGAAATGAAATCCTAGTTGAGTCGACTTGGGGATCGATGAATGGAGTTCCGAAGGACAGGTTCAGGATCAGCATGGACCTCATGGAGGTCGTAGAGAGCGAGCTGAGTGAGAAGAAGATTAAGCTCGTACCCAGCCCTCAGGGCATTCGGGAGGTGGAGGTCCCCCATCATCTATGGATGGAGCCCTCGGTGAGTGGGGGAGAGATAGAGGAGATAGCTAGAACCTCCTCCGATCTCTCACTGATCTTGGGGACCCCCACCCTCATGGAGTGGATAATTCAGGAGGGCACGGACGTTCTATTCGTGATACAGGCCCACAAGGAGCCTGAAAGACCGCCCGTTAAGCCGTTGGAGAGGAAGATCATGAATTGGTTGGAGGAGAGGAGAGAAGTCAGGGAAATTAAGGAGGAAAAATTAAGAGAGGTGGTGAAGGAGGTAGAGATCCCTACTCGCCCCGAGAAGGTAACTCTGAGAGAGGTTGAGGTCTCCCAAGTCGCATTGGTTGCATCCAAGATCTACATCAGGTACCCGGTGGAACTCCCGAGGGGGTTAGTGGACGGCAGCATCGTGGAAGTAGACGAGCTGAGCAGAGTAGGACCAGGCGACCACATCGTCATTCTAAGGGATCCCTCAAACGTAGGAGATCTGGGTGAGGTTAAGGTGTTAGTGGAGGCAGATAACCCGAAGGAAGCTAAGGAAAAGCTATCTTCCATTGCAGCGTCCTCTCCGAGCTCAAAGTTCTTGATCTACCTAGGAAAGGCAGAATTGGTGCTGATGTCTGATGAGCTGTCTGACATCTACGATGGCGCCGTACTGCCAGTGAATCTCGAGGGGTTCAGTGCATCCCTCTCTATAGCTTCCCGCTTCGATCATCTCATGGTAGATCTGAAGGAGGAAGTTCCTTCAGTTGATCTAATACGCAAGGCTCTGTCCGCTGGGGTGGAGGGCTTCCTGCTAGGCGTTGAGTCTGTGGAGGAGCAAGTGAGAGTCATTCACCGGGCTGAGATGAGGCATCTCCTCGAGAAACTCAGATACCTAGAGCTACTCCTATCCGAATGGGGAGAGTTGGGGGCGTGATCTCCTTACTCTCCCTCCTCAAGAGGATCTTCAAGGGACCTGAAGGCGTGCTATCCCTCTTACTCCTGATACTCGGATTCCTGTTCCTTTCTGTGGAGATTGTTAGGATCTGGCCTGCGAGGATGCCTCAGAGATTGATCAACATCTCCATAGCGAGTTTTCTCTTCTATTTGGGTTTTAGGATCAGAGGTAACGTTGATCTGAGGTACTACATCCCTCTAGCTCTGGGATCGCTGTTATTCCCCCTGTTGTTGCTGCTCACCTTCATCTCCACGATGCCTATCTCCAAGGATGAGGTGAGGGAGGAGGACGAGCGTCAGAGTGGGCAGGACCTGTTGTCTCTCTCGTTCAAGTCGGTACTAACTGTCTGCAAATCCGTAGGTCTAGCAGGTTCCCTAGCGATATCGCTGGCCTCCATAATCTCCACGAATAGGAGGGTGATCTTGGTCGACTGGAACGGTGACGCTGCTGATAGGCTGAAAAACGCCGAGATCAAGATCGCTGGGCCAGGAGATCTCAGATTCGGTCATGCTGGTGGTCTCGGGCCATCCTATTACATGACGGCATCTCTCCTCCTCTCTTACTTGAGCGGAGTGGATCCCTCCGTTATAAGTGAGGTCCTGAAGACAGGTGAAGTCTCACTGCTAGATGACATTAGGATTTCGGAGCCAGGGAGATCTATGCTGCAACAGCTGTTCGGTGAGGATGGATCCTTGCTGCATGAGGCACTGCCCGAAGTGGCAGGGGTCCTGATAATAGATGTCTCAAGGTTACCGACCGCTGGCAAGGATGCGATCTCCCTGATGACCTTGCTCCAATCAATCACCTACGAGAGGAGGGATTTCGTGGTTATCGCTCCCTTGCTAAGCCCTCTCACGGAGGAGAGGGCGCCATATCAGATAAAGGACGAGATCAGATGGCTCATCTCTTCCTTGAGGAGAGGAGGAGGGATAATCACGTCGGTTGAGGACTCTCTGGTATATTCCAGCGAGTTCGATGTAGTCTTGGTATGTGATGAGTGCGAGGATCCTATCTACAAGCTGGATAGCTATAGACTTTGCCCCTTATCCGTCCGTAGAGCGAGGAAAGGAGTTTGAGCAGGGGGTAATAGGGCCCGCGCTCCACCCTTATCACCTCCTCGACCAAGGAGTGGGGCAGAAACTTCAGAGTCCTCCACAGGAGACCAGTTCTCAGCAGGAAGTCAGCGGCCCTCCTGTGGATGAGGCCCGTGTCCACCATCGGCTTAACTATCCTGTCGACGGAGGGCACGTAGTTTTCCGGTTTGTCATCCGCCAGCGATCTGGCAAGGAGATATGCGGCTATTATGCCCGTATGCATCCCCCCGCCGTTGGAGGGAATCGTCATGCCGGCCGCGTCTCCTGCGATGAAAATTCCTCCTTCTTGGACCTTGCCTAGCATGCCCCCGGCCGGGACGTATCTCCCCCTGAGCTCAGGTTCGACCGTTACATTCAGCCTAGCAAGATGCTCCTTGAGAGCTCTCTTGGGGTCAAACCCGTTGATCATATTGAGCCTGACACCAATCCCAACGTTTGCAGTACTCTCGGACCTAGGGATGACCCAAGCGTAAGTACCCGGTGCCAAAGACTCGCTTATCACTAACCTCATCACGTCAGGCTCGTTCACCTCCATCGTGACCTCAGCGGAGAAGGCTAACGCAAGATCGTCGCACCTGAGTGCTGTACTTCTGTTTATCAGCTTGGCAACTCTGCTATCGAATCCATCCGCCCCCACCAAGTACCTCGCCCTGTACTTGTCCTTGGATGTCCTCACCTCGTAAACATCATCCACGGGCCGAGCCGTGATGAACGCCTCCCCAGTTTTGAGGACGGCTCCCTCCGCCAAGGACTCCTCTAGCCTAGAGATGATCATCTCCCTCCTATCGACAGAGTATCCCGCATAATTGGTCTCGAATTCCCTGCTCCCTATCTCCATCACTATCCTTTCCATTCTGTGTACGATAAACGGTTCGAAAAAGCCCAAATAAGCTGAGGCGATGTCTCCCTCCAACCTGAGTGAACTTGGATCGGGCAGATACTCGCCACAGATGGTTCTAATCCCGGGCTGTGGATCCTTCTCTATGACGAGTACCTTGAGCCCTTTAGAGGTCAGGAAATGAGATAGGGCGGCCCCAGTAGGGCCAGCACCCACCACAGCCACGTCGTACAATTTGACTCACTGGGATTTCTTCACTATGGCGGGGAGCCTTCTGAACTTGTGGAAGAAAGGCTCGTAGGTCCTTACGTATATCTCAGTGTTCTCCAGCTTTGGAATGTCCCTCCTGTACTTACTCTCAGCGCCTATCAATCCCTTTCCGTACTTGCGCTCGTATTCCTCGAAGCTCATTGAGTACTCCTTGATTATTTTGTCCCTGTAGAGGTCGGAGAGCACGTTATACGTGCAGAAGGGTATTACCCTGCCATCAGGAGAGAGGTAGTGTATGTCACACCTCATCACCCTCTGGACATCGTAGTTGTACAGGTCCATGAAGTGCATCATTCCCAAGAAGAGCGACTTGTAGTGAAACTCCCCTAGCGCCTTATAGCTCCTCTGGAGTATTATCTTCCTGAGTATTCCGATGAGGTTTATCCCAGGGGGTTGCTTGTCCTTCTCAATGAAACTTGGGAGTTTAGCGACCACCTTGAGGAGGGTGAGCCACCTATTCTTGCGCTCCTCCTTGATCTCCCTAGCCTTCTCCTTGAGGAACTGATAGAAGCCATCTACATCGACGAAGTCCGTTATCGGGATGAATCTGGTTACCCTCTTCTTACCATCGACCCTCTCGAATACCGGGAAGACGTAGGTAGCCATTCCACAGGCCGGATGATTGGTCATCATGAGTTTGGGCTCGCCGGTCACGGCTTCGATGAACTCGCTCACGGCCACGGTGAACGGAACCGGATACCAAGCCTCCCTATATATCTGTCCATCTGTCTGTTCCTCTATCTTCCTTATGACATCTGGGATAGTTATCCTGTACTTCTCCCTCTCGGCCTTTGGCATCTGTCCGGTGAGGGAGACCGGCTGATAGTTCACTCCTCTGACGACATCTATATTGTAGGCGGCGAACCTGACCATGTCACCTACCTCGTGATCGTTTATTCCCTTTATCACGGTGGGAACGAGCACTAAACTCGTCATGCCAGCCTTCCTGGCGGCCTCTAGTATGTACGGGATCTCCCAGTGGTTCTTGGGGTTGGCCTCGGGAGTGACCCCATCAAAGCTCATGTATATCGTATTGACCCCCGCTTCCCTCAGCTCCCTCATGAGCTCGGGTTTCTCCACGAAGATGATGCCCTGGGTGTTGAGTTGTATGTGTGTGATACCCTTTCTCCTGAGGAGCTTAACTATCTCAACTAGATCCTCCCTCAGGGTGGGCTCTCCGCCCGTTATCTGGATGGCATTCCCATGGGCTGGCTTCTCCTTTATGAGGAGATCTACCATCCTATCAATCTCCTCCAAGGTGGGCTCGTATACGTAACCGGCCTTCTCGGCGTAGAAGAAGCAGTACCAGCAATCGAGATTACACCTGTTGGTCACTACTAGGTTCGCTAGGGCCGTCGTGTTCTGGTGGGCTGGGCATATGCCGCAGGAGAAGGGACATGGGGCGAGGAGTTCAGTGTGGGGGGGATAGATCCCCCTTCCGGGGACCTCGAACTCCATGGCCCTCTTGAACATCTCAGCATCTCCCCAGTAGAGATCCTCGAACTCTCCGTGCTCGGGGCACTCCTTCCTTATGTAGACGGCCCCATCTCTCTCGAATATGATCGCGGGCAGTAATCTATAGCAAACGGGACATACCGATGATGTGTGTCTGAGTAATTTCTCCCCTTCCCTGAGCTTCGGCCGCGGACCGCCTATTGCAATCTTCCTACCATCGACTTCGATGAACCGCGGCGCCGGTATTTCCACAACCACCTTTTATCACCGCAGGATAGTGAGAGTCAACTTATAATAAACGCTTGCGCCAGTTAGGTTAGATGGCTTCAGAAAGGTTTGAGCATTACGTTCAAGTGTTGTATAATTCAATTTCACGCTTGTTATCCGGAGATTTAGATAATGGGATGGATGTTATTCTGAAGATTATAAGAGAATGTGAGAGGGAAGGTGTCTGTGACGAGCGCGTGGTCTCCGAAATGCTCAGATTGGCTGAGGCCCTCGAAGGATACATTACAAAGCAGCTAACTGAGGAAGCTCTTCTCAATATACTGAGGGAGCAGCTCATCGATGGAGCCTTAAGGGATCTCACTCTGCTGGTTCTTCGCGAGATATGTGACAGGAAGACCATTGAATTGTTGAAGAGCTGGGCCGAGGATCCCAACCCTGAGGTGAGGATGGCATATATCAAGTGCGCGTCTAAGCTTTTCGACGAGGGTGAGGCTCCCTTAGAGCTGCTAAGGACATTCAGGGAGGATCCATCGCCTAAGGTCAGGGAGGCCCTCGTAACTTCCCTCTCAAAGAACGCGTCTAAGGACGACGTCTTCGCCTTCCTAGCGGGGATGCTGAGGGTTGAGAAGAGGAGTTCCATAAGGACGAAAATCCTCACAGCCCTCTCGAGGGTAGAGAGAGATACTAATAGGGAGAGGAGGAGAGGCATCCTAGAGAGGCTGAAGCGCGCGATGGGTTGGCGGGAGTAAGAGTTATCTCTTTCCGTGGGACTCCCAGCGGGGTGGTAAGATGGTCAAGGTCACATTCTTGGGGCACTCGGCCTTCCTGCTGGAGGGCAGTAAGAGGGTGCTCATAGATCCGTGGATAGAGGGCAATCCTCAATCCCCTATATCAATAGATCAGTGTAAGGGAGCTGACATCTACGTAGTGACGCACGCTCATGGGGATCACGGTCTAGACGACGCCGTTAAGTTGGCGAAATCCCATGGAGGGACGATAGTGAGCATCTACGAGATCGCTATGGAGGCCGGGAACAAGGGGGTTGAGAAGACCGTAGGAGCTAACATAGGCGGATTCTTCGAGGTGGATGGAGTGAAGATCGCCCTGACGACCGCCATCCATAGCAGTCCCGTTGGAGCCCCTACTGGGGTCGTGGTAGAGTTAGACGGCAAGAGGATCTATCACGCTGGCGACACGGGAGTCTTCTACGACATGAAGCTGATAGGTGAGCTTTACAAGCCAGATCTGGCGCTTCTGCCCATAGGCGGTCACTTCGTGATGGGACCCCTCGAGGCAGCCAAGGCTATCGAGCTCCTAGGAGTGAAGAAGGTTATTCCTATGCACTACGAGACATTCCCGGTCCTCAAGGGCAGGCCAGAGGAACTGAAGGAGTTGCTCAGGGAGAAGGGTTTGGACTGCGAAGTGATAGCTCTGAAACCGGGAGAGAGCTATGAACTCTGAAGTGAAGCCCAAGGAGACGCAGGTGATCGCGGAGCTCTACGATGTAGAGGATAGGGAGATACTGGATTCCCCCTCCCTCATGGAGGAGATGCTGAGGGGGTTAGCTGAGGAGGTCGGAGAGGAGAGCGTACACGTGCACGTACATGAGTTCGAGCCGTACGGCGTAAGCGGCTTCCTCATGATGAGGAAGGGTTACGTGGCCATACACACATGGCCGGAGCACTCTTACGCCACCGTCAATGTGGTAGGGTTCTCAGATGAGACGTGGGCTTGGAATGTGTACAAAGCCCTAGTCAAGCTGTTTAAGCCCAAGCAGCAAAATGCGGTGGAGGTGAAGAGTGGGTTAGACAGGTCTTGATCCTCCATCTACTTTTTCACGGGACTTATCTATGCGGGCACCCCTCGACTTGGACGTTAAAGTCGAGGCCTGCTCTCTCTAGTCTCCTTATAACCCGTCCCTGCAGGTAGTTGCCCCTGAAGCCCTCGATGATGACTTCATAGAAGTACCCGGGTTCAACCTGCCCCAAGGCCACAGGTTTGTATGAAGGGGTCCTGCCCTGAGTCCCCTTGGGAGTTATCTCTGAGGCGAGTACTACCATATTCCTCCCCAAAAACCTCTCGTTCCTCCTCTCCTTTATCTCCTCTATCAGTCTCATCGCCACCTTGCTTCTCCTCTTGATCACGCTAGCGGGGAGTTGGGGTAATGAGGCGGCCTTCGTCTTGGGTCTAGGCCCGAACCTGCTCAGGTTTACCAAGTCCGGCTCTATCTCCTCCAAGAGCCTCAGAGTCTGCTGGAAGTCGTCCTCCATCTCCCCCGGAAATCCAACTATGATGTCAGTGCTTATGGTAGAGTCCTCGTACCGCTTCCTTATGAGCTTCACCAGGGAGATGAACTCCTCTACCGTATAGTCCCTCCCCATCAATCTGAGGATCCTGTTTGAGCCGCTCTGAACCGGTAAATGGAAGAATTTGTACAGTTTAGGGCTCTCGAATGAGTCAAGCAGTCTATCAACAATCCTCAGGGTGGAGTTAGGGGTCATCATTCCAACCCTGATCCTGAACTCCCCCTCAAGCGAGGTGACGCCGTCCAACAGATCCGGTAGATCGGTCCCTATGTCCCAACCATACACTCCTGTGTCCTCCGCGGTCAACCAGATCTCCACTGCACCCTTGCTCAGGAAGTCCAAGACCCTGTCGATAATGCTCTCCTTGGGAAAGCTCGTCAGTCCTCCCCTAGCCAGCTCAGTTATGCAGTAGGTGCAGGAACCTAGGCAGCCCTCGGCGATGGGAACTATTCCGATTAGGTCCGCGGGGTCCCTATCATATGAGGCCTTATCTAGCCTCTTCCACTCCAAGAACTCCCCCTCTCTCCCCTCTAGAGCTAAGAGTGCGGCCTCTACAATGCTGTCTATGGATCTGGGTGCCACCAAGACCTTAGAGTAAGGCCTAAGCAGCTCGGGTTGAGACTTAGCCATGCATCCCGCCGCTATGAGGGGACCATACTTGGATAGTACCTTGGCCCTGTGAAGCATCCTCTGCTCCGTGGGCGTCTTCACGTTGCAGGTGTTCAGAATGAGAATGTCAGCTTCCTCTGGTCTATCCACTCTAGCCCAGCCCGCTCTCCTGAGTAGGCTCTCCATTATTTGAGAGTCTGATCTGTTCATTGAGCAGCCGTGGGTCTCCAGATAGAACCTGAACTCACTCCGATCCAGACTCGGTCTCGACCGTAACCCCATCGAGGCTCGCCACATTCCCCCCGTAGTACCTAATCACCTTCACTATCTCATCGTAGTCTAGGTCGTCTCCTTCCAAGATTATCTTCAGCCTCTCGATCGTGGAGTCGTAATCCTTCACCTCTATATCCACCTTCTTGACTCCCTTCAGTTCGGAGAGCCCTTCGGCCATGTCGACTATGTTAGGGTTGTGTGGCTTTACTACATCCAATACAAGTCTCCTGACTACGATACGTCTACTTTCACCTTCCTCATCTTCGGAAGGCCGGAAACTCAGCAATTCCCTATATCCTCCCCAAGCTCAATGGGCCATCGGTTTATTAATTCTTTTCCCTAGAAGCAAGCTCCATAAATAATATAGCTAAAATCTTATTTACAGTTTTCTTTTTACCACCTTTAAGCCTAATTATTTTTATTTTATTTTCATATTCGGGTGGAATGGTAATTCTCCTTGAAAACGTGATGTAGAGTTTAATCCCCCTAGCCACGCAGTAGTCTAGTATCTCCCTTATATCCCTATTCCTGCCCTTAACCGCGCTTCTTGGCTGCCAGACGGCTCCATATCCTAGATAGTTCAGTCTCCTCTGTATGGAGAAATAGAGGTCTCTAGGGACCGTTCTATCGAAGAAGAAGGGGGTTCTATACCTCTTCCTCCTGACCCCCCTGCGCTTCCTCGACCTCAACTCCCTCCCTCAGGAGCTTCTTTACCCTGACCGTCCTCAGCCCGATCTCCCTTAAAGCCGCCTCTATCCTCTCCCGATCCTCTCCCTTCAAACCCTTGTTATCGACTATGGCAATTTCAGGCGATTCTCCATTCCTCTCGATCGCCTGCCTCACCATGGTGATGTCAACCCAGCCAGCATCTAGCTTCCTCGCTGTGTGGCCGATCGCATACTTAGTCGTGAGTTCCACCCTAGTGAAGTGGTCGTTCACATGTGGACCACCAAAGGCTATTGTCGGGATGTATTTTCCCGTGGTCCAGTTCTCCAGCGCCTCTATTACGGATTCCGCTGCCATTTTTATTCCATTAGGGTCGTTCCAAGCTTTCTCATCACAGCCTATCTCCAAGAAGGCTATGGGCTTTTCGATGGTGGGACCATGGTGGGTCGGCTCGAATCCCACAGAATATCCCGTCCCATCCACCCTCTTAGAGGCGGCCATCAGGTACTCCTTCATGAGGGAGGGTATTGCTACGCCCAGCTTGAAGGACTCTCCCCCGTACTTAGCCCGACCGAAGTTCCCGGGGACGTGAGCAGTGAGTATGGGTCTGTGAGGGGTACCGCTATGCCTAGAGAGGACCACTACGTAGTCAAAATCGGAGACTCCAAGCTCCTCACAGCTCCTTACATAGAGAATCTCCCTCTCGAAACTGACCAACTCTATGTCCTTCTCTCTTAAATCGAATTGCTCTCCCAACCTCTCACTTATCTTGGAGGCCATGTTCCTGCCTGCTGGATCTCTCAGTGAGTAAAGGAGGGAAACCTTCGTTTTCATAGGTTTTAGGCGGGGAAACTCTTTTTTAAATCAACCTAGGATTGGCCACCGATGGACACTCACAGAGCCATAGCCCTGCTGCTGTCACCGGTGACCATAGCAGCCATCTCGTCTCTAGGAGTCTATGCCATGTACCCAGATCTCTTGAGCCTTATAGTGTCCTTCTTGTTGATCGTCATCTGTCCCGTGGCCAATGTTGTGAGGAAGTCCCTCTCGGGGGAGATGGACATCCTTGTCCCGGATAGGTACGCTAGAGGCCCCTTCTTCGCTCAGGCCATAGCCTGCTATTCGGTAGCCACTGTGGTGCTTACTTCACTGGGCTCATGTCCGATGGCCGTTCTCTCCCTATCCTATCTGGCGGTCACCCTAGCAGTAGCCGTGATTAACCACTGCGCCACCAAGGTTAGTGTTCACATGGCGGGTCTGGCTGGTCCGGCCGCCTTCTTGATGATCTTAGGGAATTATCCTCTAGGAGTGTTGCTGATGGCCCTAGTCCCCGTTTTAGCTTGGTCTAGGTGGAGATCGGGCTCCCACACCTTTGGTCAGATCCTGCTGGGCATAGTGGTTTCCGTTCTGATAACCTCTGCCACATGCTTAGTGGCTTGGAGCCTCAAGTAGGGATGAGAGCTTGTCCCTAGATATCCTTAAGTAGTCAATGTCCGATACGTGAGGCTCCAATGTCACCGTACCCTTGTATCCCCAGGACCTAATCTCCTCAACAGCCTCGTTCCACGGTATTCTGCCAGCCCCTATAGGGAGGTGGAGATCTCTGTTGAGATCATTGTCGTGGGCGTGCAGGTGCATGATCTCGCTGCCGAGCTTGTTTATGTAGGATCTCAACTTATCCACACCTCCATTGAGGAAGGTGTGTCCGATATCGAGAGTGACGAACAGCTCTGGAACGTTATCCACTAGGTACCTTATATCGGAGGGCGACCTGAAGGCGCCGTGATCCACGTTCTCGACCAGTACCTGAACCCCCTTCTCCTTGGAATATGCAACCAGCTCCCTGAAACCTACTACATTGAACTCCCTAGCCTTCTCCCTGATGGCGGCTAGCCATCCGGGGGTGAAAGGGTGAAAGGTTGCGTAGGGGGATTCCAGTCTGGCGGCGATATCTAAGACCTTGAAAGCCTCCTTGAGGGCCCCCTTCCTCACTTCATCGTAGGGATGGCCTACCTCCAAGTACCAAGGGGAGTGTATCAGGTAAAAGGAGTTGTGAGAGCTGGCCAGATCATTCAGCTCGACTATATGATTTAGAATCGTGTCGACCCATGAGTAAGGCCATTCGACCGTTATTTCCACGTAATCCAAACCGAGCTCCAAGATGGATTCTATCTCCTCCATCAGGTCTCTATGGGGGTTATTCATTCCCCCGTAGGTGAAGTCGGCCATCGATCCACCAACCACTATTAATATTTGAAACTTAATCATCCTACATATGCTGGAGTACGCCGCCGGGCTCCTAGAGTGGATACCCGTATGGCCCCTTCCCTCGGGACACCTTGCTGGAGTACCAGGAATATATATAGCTAGGGAGGGGTTGGAGCCCAAGGCGGCGGTATCTGCCTTGGTGACCTCCTCGCTGCTAACCTTCTTACTGAGAGGATGGCTCAACTACGTCGATCCTGTTATAGGTGGGTTAATAGTAGCTGGTCTCTCATTCATCGGACTTTTAGCTGTAGCTTTCCTCAGGTGGGGACTTCTCGCGGTAGAAGAAGGTAGGAATCCTGATGCTATGGATGGTTTCGTATCTGGATTCGCTCAAGGCGTGAGCTCGATAGGGTTCGGGGGAAGTGGCCTCTCCCTAGCCTTGCTGACATCATCTGGTGTCTCCATTAGAGGAGCCATAACGATCTCCTCGATAGCCTCCCTACCCCCCGTACTGGCTCAACTGATTACTGAAACTCCCTCTCCATTTTGGGGACTCTACTTGCTGGAGGGATTTGTGTTCGTTATTCTCCTGAGTAAACTGAATATGAGGCCTAGTAGCTTTGGCTTCCTCATTTCCTCAGCCCTTCTCGGTAATGTGTACCAAATCAGGTTCATAGGAGAGCATTTGAGACATTACCAAGCCATAGCAGAGGAGATCTCTTCTTTCGTCAGGAGATATGGGGCTATAGGTCTCTTCGCTGCGATGATCCTCCAAGCCGTGATCTCGCCCATACCTGCGGATGCTGTCCTAGTCGCCGCAGGAGCTTTGGGCATGAGTCCAGTTGAGGTGGGGATATATGGTGGTATGGGTATTGCTGTCGGCTCGATCATCAACTACTTCATCGCTAGGGCTTTGGGGAAGAGGATCCTAGAATACTACATAAGGGAGGACCTGCTGAGGAAGGTCTACTTATGGTTCGACAGGTGGGGCGGCTGGCTAGTCTTCATAACTAGGCTTATCCCATTCCTTCCCTTAGATGTCACCTCTTACGTGGCCGGAGCTGTCGGAATGAATTTCCTCGTCTTCGTATTGGCAAATGTACTGGCAATCGTCCCGAGGGCTACATTCTTCGGTCTAGTCGGAGCCAGGCTGGCCGAGGGTGATTGGACCTTGCTCTTGATATCGGTGGTGATGCTGCTAGTGGGGGCCTACTTCTTCAGTAGGCAGGTGATTAAGGATGGGGAGGAGAAGTGACTAGAAGGCATACACTATTAAGCCCGAAGGATCCCATCCTCTGGGGGCCCGTAGCTCAGCAAGGATAGAGCGGCGGCCTTCGGAGCCGCAGGTCGGGGGTTCAAGTCCCCCCGGGCCCGTTTAACAGTTGAACTAGTTAAACCATCATGATAGGAGTAGTCCCAGCTCCGATGAGGCTGTAGAATCGAGTCAAAAGAAAAGAGGGTTAGGGAGGCCGGCTTACTTCTTCCAGATGGCCTCTACGGCCAGCTCGATGTCCCTGTCGGTGACGGTCTTCCTCTTGGCGTGTCTGGCCAGGTCAACGGCGTACTTGCCTACCTCGTAAGCGAACTTCTCGAGATAGTAGGCTAGCCTGGCCTTAGCGTCGTCGCTGACTCTCTCAGCGCCGGCCTCCTTTATGATCCGGTATACAGGGGCAAGGGGTAGATGCTTGGCAGGCTTCTGAGGCATATAGTCTCACCTCTTGACAAACCCTTATAGGGCCGTATTCAAACAACGGAAGATTAAATATAAGCTTTTCTATTTTCTCGGCGAAGAATCGATCGATCAAGGTGATTGCCTATGTCTCGATAGCCTTATTAGTGGTATGGTATCCCTCGACAATCCAGTAAATGATAGAAGGGTTCCTAACGCTCCGAAAGAATATAAACATAATACTGCATAATTATTCTTTTTACATTAAATAATTTGTTTTTAGTTTAATTTACTAGCTTATTTGAATTTAATATTATATATTATTGATGATAGCATAACCGGATTTGGTAACCTGTAAGGAGATAGAATACTTGGGGTATCTTAGAACAAGTCTATGCTGTAACCTTCCATCTTCTATAGCTGTATAATAACCTTTCCCTCCCGATGAAAGCCCCTATATCATGACAGATTGGTTGTAAGATCTATGAATAACTGTCTCAGAATAATTTTCAGTAAATCATCGTTTTGAAAAAGATATCTCGAACCGTTGGGGACAGAGACGGGTAAATCTTGCATATTTGAGATCAAAATTATATACCCAAAGGGATCGAAATTCTACCCAGAAGCGTAGGGGGTAATCTTGACGAAGGGTTTGAGGCTTCTGTGTTCGACTGACTTCATGTGGGGGGCCGAGCTCCCTGAGGTGGTCAGGCTACTGGTCAGGTCTGGATGCGAGGGTATCGTGGTCTCCACAGAGCCCCCGCACTACCTACCGTCATTGCTTCATAGATCAGTCATATCCCACCTGAGGACGGTTGTGAGGGAACTGGACACGATAGTAGCAGTAAGATCCCCTGTGAGCGATGTGAATGTGTTCAGCACAAACCCTCATATAGCGGAGGCCTCCATGAAGAGTGTTGAGGAGGCTATGAGGCTAGCTTACTCCATAAATGCGGATTTCCTAGTCATCAGACCGTCCCAGAGACCTTACGAGGGAAATCCATTGGTCGCCGCAAGGAAGCTCCAAGCCTTAGTGACTAGGTTGGGTAGGGGTCAGTACGCGGCGTTCGAGCTGATTGGTAGTAATTCCAAGGAAATAGCGGATAGACTAGCAGATCCAAGGTTGGGCGTCGTGTACCTTCACGAGCATACTCCAGCCAGCATATTAGCCCATAGGAAGCTTGTTGGCGTGGCTGTACACACTTCTGACAGCAGGCCCCTCCATAGAGTGATCCCTGGGCTGAGGGAAGATACACCCTACCTGATGCTATACCCCGATGAGAGGAGAATGTTCGAAACTGCTATTATCAGGAGAATAGTTCTCAGGGCCAAAAATTGGAGGAATAGTTTGATCTAGAGCTGTGTTCATACCAGAATGTCCTGTCTGTCCCATCCATCCAAGATCTTCTCTATTTCCTCCTTTATCCTCTCAAGTAGCTTCTTAGCGAACTCTTCAGCTTTGTCGGGAGACGGGATAGCATCGGCGAACCCGTCGTCATATGATAGTATGGATCCGGGCAATGGCGTGGGGGATATGCCCTTCCTCAACCTGTATATCTCCTCCTTCTCCATCTCCCCCTTCACTAGGTTAGGATCAACGGCCATCACCATTGCGGTCTCATCGACACCCGCGTGTCCGCCACTACCACCGAGCAGTTCCTCCGTGATGTCTGAGGAGAGCTCCCACCACATTACCATCAGACTCTTGAGGCCCAATTCTCTCCATGCCCTCTTCATAGCATTGGTGATCGCCCTAACTTGACCTGAACCGCCGTGACCATTGAGGATTATCACCCTCTCGAATCCGTTGTTAGAGAGTTCAGTCAGTACTTCGTAAGTGAGCGCCTCCAAGGTACTCTCGCTCACGCTCATAGAGCCCCAGTACCCAGAGAGGCCAGTAACTACACCGTATCTTATAGGAGGGGCTATCAGTGCGTTCAGCTCCTCGGCTAGCCGCTCCGCGATCCACTCCGGTATAATGAAGTCAGTGCCCAGAGGTAGGTGGTTTCCATGGGCTTCGCTGACGCCCATGGGTAGTATAACTAGATCCGTATCCTCCAAGGCTTCTTTAAACTCCTTCCAAGTGAGGAACCAGATCCTCCTCTCCCTTCCGTTCAAAGTCCCACCCTCTTCAGGAAGTCGTCGATTATTTTCTCCAAGGTTAGCGGCCCTATCTCCTGTAGCTCGTACTTCACGTGGGCCGTTGGCTTGTCTATCTTCAGATACCTGCTCAAGTCAGTTGGCGTTCCTAGGACGACCGCTTCTGCAGGTATTGCGTTTATCGTCTTCTCCAGCTCACGCATCTGCCTCTCACTGTATCCCATTGCCGGTAGCACAGGCCCCAGATGAGGGTACTTCTCGTATGCCTCCTTTATGGATCCGACTGCGTATGGTCTGGGATCGATTATCTCGGCATGAAGCCTCTTAGCCATTAGGTATCCGGCACCGTAGCCCATCTCGCCGTGTGTGACCGTTGGGCCATCCTCCACCACCACTACCCTCCGGCCCTCCACCAGCTCGGGCTCCTCGACCATGTAGGGCATGGCGGCGGTGATCACCCTAGCCTTGGGGTTGACCCTCTCTATGTTCTCGAGAACTTCGTTCACTTGAGTGTAGCTTGCCGTATCTACCTTGTTTACTATAATCACATCCGCCATTCTGATGTTCACGCTGCCAGGCCAGTACGTGAGCTCATGTCCCGCTCTGAGGGGATCTGCTACCGTGATCATCAAGTCCGGCTTGAAGAACGGGAAGTCATTGTTTCCACCGTCCCACAGGATTACATCTCCCTCCTTCTCCGCCTCTTTCAGCACTTTTTCGTAGTCCACTCCAGCCAGAACCACGTTGCCCAGCTTCAGATGAGGTTCGTAGTCCTCTCTCTCCTCGATAGTGGCGTTATACCTGTCTAGGTCCTCCAAGGAGGTGAACTTCTGGACCACCTGCTTCCTCAGGTCCCCGTAGGGCATGGGATGTCTGACTACCGCTACCCTGAGTCCCCTCTGTTTCAGTATCTTGGATATCCTCCGGCTGGTTGGGCTCTTCCCGGCTCCCGTTCTGACGGCTGTAACAGCGATGACGGGCTTCTCCGACTCAAGCATGGTGCTCTTGAGGCCTAACAGCATGAAATCGGCGCCATTGGCTTGGGCTACCGCGGCCCTTTCCATCAGGTACTGGTGAGAGACATCGCTGTAGGAGAAGACGACTAGATCAACTCCCTGCTCCCTTATCAGCTTGGGCAGGTCCTCCTCCGGCACTATGGGTATACCTTCCGGGTAAAGCCTACCCGCTAGCTCGGGCGGGTATATCCTACCTGCTATATCGGGTAGTTGGGCCGCCGTGAAGGCGACCACCCGGTAATCCTCATTGTCCCGGAAGAAGACGTTGAAGTTGTGGAAATCGCGGCCTGCGGCCCCCATTATGACGACCTTCCTAACCATGCGATCACCGAGCCTCCTCATTGGGAAAGAGATTTAACATTTAGCTGGGGCCTTCGTATCGTGAGACCGGAGAGGGAACTCATCGATCTGATTAGAGAGATCGTCAGCAGAGATCCTGAGGAGCTTCTAGAACCCGGCAGAGATGATGCTTCAGCTAGGAGGCTGGCCGACGGGATCTATGTGTTTAACACCGACATGGTGGCGGAGACGACCGATCTATTACCGGGGATGAGCCTCAGGCAGCTGGCTAGGAAGTGCGTGGTCTCCAACTTCTCCGATCTGGCTGCTAAGGGAGCTAAACCTCTCTTCTTCATGGCCTCTGCTGGGCTAAGCAGGAGTATGAGTGACGAAGAGTTTATCTCCCTAGTGGAGGGATTGGAGGAGGGATCGAGGGAATTCGGCGCTTATTTCGTCGGTGGGGATCTTGGAGAATCGAGAGAGCTCGTGATTGCAGGCTTCGCAGTGGGTAAAATCGAGAGGAACTTGGTAAAGAGATCTGGAGCAAAGCCGGGGGATGTGCTGTTCACCACGGGTTGGTTCGGGCTCACATGGCTGGCCTTCCAGCACCTCCTCGGGGACATGGATCTTCCAAGCGATGTGAGGGTCGAAGCCTTGAAGGCGGCTTACGAACCGATAGCTCGAATCCAAGAAGGCATCACTGCATCAGCTTATGCCTCATCATCGGTTGATAGCAGTGACGGGCTCTATTGGTCGCTCGAGGAACTCTCTAGAGCGAGTGGGTTTGGATTCCTAGTTGAGAGGATCCCTCTCCACCCAATGGCGGAGTTGCTTGCTTCTAAGGGAAGGATCGATCCAGTGGAGGTAGCTTTTCATGGAGGAGAGGAGTATGAGATAGTGTTCTCCGTTCCTCAAGATAGGGTCTACTATCTAGAGAAGGAATTCTCCGAGAAGGGCCTCTCCCTAATCAGGATCGGTAAAGTGGTGGAGGGTAGAGGGGTCTTCGTGAAACTGGATGGTAAGATAGAGGAAGTTGAGGAAGGGGGATGGGAACACTTCAAATCTCGAGAGTGATCAGCTCGCCGGGCTCGGGCAAGACCACTTTAGTGTTGAGGTTCGCCAACCTCACCCTCCTCTCCACCTCTTGGAGTTCCGAGGAGTCCCCGTGGAAGGGTACTACTACTCTGGGCACTAGAGCCCTGATCATCCTCACCGCCTCCTTCGGATTGGCATTGGGCGAGGGACTCCCCGAGGGTATGAAGGCTAGATCAACAGGGGAGAAGGCCTCGAACATGTGGGAGAATCCCGAGCTATCGCCGTGAAATATTGCTTTACCTCCGATCTCCAGCAGGAACACCACGGGATGAACACCGGGATGAACGGCCCTGAGCGCGTGAACCCTCATCCCTAGAACCTCGGTACTCTCTCCTTCCTTCAGCTTGATCAGACGATCCCAGTCCACCCACCTCCTTATGGTCCTGAAGACCCCCTTATTCACGATCATGTACGGGGAAAATCCTTTTATCAAGGAGCTGAGGAAATCCGGATCGAAGTGCCCGGTGTGCTCGTGGGTATAGAATACGGCATCTACCCGCTCAGTGATGCTGTGTAGCTCATCTATGGTGAAGTGATTGCCTGGATCCATCAGCAGGTTGAGATCCTGCACCCTGAGCAGAATCGCCGAGCATCCCTTCCAGAGAAAGGAGATCATTCCCTCTCCAACCTCACCATATGGCCAGTTCTCAGTTTTTCAAGCTCTTCCAGCCCCTCGACTACTCTACCGAGCGAGTTAACGTTTTCATTGAGCCTAACATCCTCCAATGCTATCACTATCATCTTCTTAGAGGGAGAATAGGCTACATGCCCTTTCCTCAATCGGTTCCTCGGTTTCTCCAGCCTCGTATCTATGGGGGCTGAGATGTATATCAGGTTGTTGTCCCTCACCACCATGCCCTGCAGTGGGAGGCTCCTGTAGAGTCTCTCTATCGTTATAGGGGAGAGGTGCCTCAGGAATTCTATGGAAACTTCTTTTAGTAAGCCGCCAGATCTGATGTATATAAGATACTTCTCTACCCCTTCCGATCTATTCCTCAAATATGGTTTCACCCCCGAGGAGGGAAAATTCACAAAGAAGGGTTAAGAGCTCACCCCTCCTTCGGGGCCTTAGCCTTGGTTCCCCTATAAATCCTTATCTTCGAATTGCCATCAACATACATTACGAGCCCCTCCTTCTCGAACTCGCGCAGTAGCCTCCTAGCGACACTCACCCGGATGTTATACTTCAGGGCGAGGGATTGAGGCGTGACCACCTTGGATCTCTGGACCTCCTTCTTGATCTGCTCTAGGACGGAGGGTTTAACCTCTATTTCCCTGATTATCTTCTCTGCCTTCTCCGCGCTCATAGCAGATACCCCGTGTTAGTCGGATGCCCCATTTTTAACTTATCCCTCCTGGGGCTCGGATCTGTGCCCGCCCAGTTGGGATATGGATCTCCTCAACCTCTCCTCTTCCGCCCTTAGTAGGTCTATCCTAGCTCTTCTCGCCTCGATTTCCCTATCCAGAGTTTCTAATAACCTCTGCCTAGACTCGAGATTGGATAGGAAGGACGAGAGGTCCCTCAACTCCTCTGACAGACCACTCAGCCCGAATTTGCAGTCCCTGAGCGTGTCGGACATCTTCCTGAGCTCCTCTATCAGTGGTCCACTGCCTGATGTAAGGTTTAGGGCGGCTTCCTTGACATGCTCAGCCATCTTCCTGATATCCTCGGCTAGGTCGTTCCTTATGTTTCTGAGTTCCTCTATCTCTCCCATCAGGACAGTCTTCTGACTCTCAAGCTTCCTCACTTGGTTTCTTAGCCCCTCTATCCTCTCCTTCAGGGAGGATTCCTCTCTCCTCATGGATTCTATTTTAGCCCCAAGCGAAGAGACCTCCGATTCCAGCACTGATTTTCTTGACTCCAAGGAGTTGTACTCGGCCCTGAGCCTCTCCCTCCCCTCCTTGAGAACATCCAAGTCCCTCTCCAACTCCTCTATCTGAGACTCTAGATGGCTCAGCTCAGCCCTTCTCCTTGTTATCTCGTCCTCCAATGATAGTTTCCTTCTCTGGAGGTCCTCTATACCCTTTAGGAGGGTCTCATGTCTCGTATTTAGCTTCTCGGTCTCGGCACTCAATTTGGTGACTAGATCCCTGAGCTCGGTTATCCTCTCCTCTAGCTCTTCCTTCTCAGCTAGCTTCTCATCGTAATCTTCGTGGTCCATCCAACTCTGCCTGTGGAAAGTTAGTTTTTAATTTATTGGAGGACGGGCACTGAGATCATTAATATTAGCAGGTAAAGGAATAATCCTCTCCTCTTCTTCCTCTGTGGTACCTCACTATACTCATCCAATACCGCAGGATAGGCTGGTATCAACTTAGCTACCAACATTAGGGCGCCCAGTAGTGGGTTGATGAATATCATTCCCAAGACCGCTATCCACTCGAGCCATCTCACCCTGCCTCCGGCGAGTGAACTGGCCACATGACCTCCGTCCCATGGAAGGACGGGCATTGACAGGAAGAAGGATATCAGCAGGGCACCCAAACCAGCGAGCGCCAGGGGCGACAGCAGAAACATGTTCCCGCCGCTAGGAGAGAGGGCGATCTCCATCAGCAGGAATATGAGGGGAGTCGGTAGCATCCCGGCCTTCCCCTCCTCTATCCAAGTTGAAGCTACATCCGATGGGATGGGAACCGATTGGAGGAGCCCCAAGAGGGAGATTATTAAACCAGCCGAGAGGCCCGCCAGTAAACCATAAAGCGCAACATCCAGCTGCTCCTCCCTGTTGATGAAGGGCCTGTCCCTCACGAGTAGGTCGCCCAAGGTACCGAATCCGAAGGGAGGGGGAGGCGCTGGGATCATCAGGTCCACCTTGTACCTGCCCTCCCACCTGAGCGAGTGGCCCAGCTCATGCACCAGCAGGAAGGCCAGTATCCCGAGCGAGTGGAGGATTGTAGGGCCGAGTACATCTACTTGCATCCCTAATTCTCCCAGGAGGGAAGCGGTTCCATTCGAGATAATCCAAGCAGAGAACAGGACGGTAGCTGCGGTAACCGCGGAGAGAGCGTACCTCAGCTTATCACTGACACCCAGTCTTCCGGGCATGGAGAATATGAGCAACTTGAGATCCTCCCCATCGTGAAATAGCTTGGGAAGAAGGCCCATTCCGGTCAACTTCATATACAGACCTTTGAAAAGGGGGCCGGTCTCGACGGGGCTTATCTCCTGCAGTGAGAACTCCACCTTATCCTCGTAGTAGACCACATCTTTCACTTCGAAACTCTCGGTCACTACATCCTCCACTGAGGGTGGTATTTTCGACATAGGAGATCCTGCACCATTCGTTTAAAATATATGATCCCGTTGAAATTCCATGTGATGCTCCAAGGCTACAGGATAAGACCCTTCAAGCCCGAGGACTTAGAGGAGGTTGAGCGCATCAACAGGGTCTTCCTGCCCGAGAACTACCCTAGTTACTTCTTCATAGAGAACTACAGGAGGTTCCCAAACAGCTTTTTAGTGGCGGAAGACAACGACGGTAATGTCGTTGGATACGTGATGTGCAGGGTAGAAAGCTATTACGCTAGGGATCAGACTATCCTGCTTGGCCACGTCCTCTCCATAGCTGTGAGCAAGAAGCACAGGAGGAAGGGTATAGGCAAGGCACTAATGGAGAGAGCAGAGAAAGGTCTGAAGGGGTATGGAGCTGACGCGGTTTACCTCGAGGTAAGGGTCTCCAACGAGCCCGCGATAAAACTGTACGATGATCTGGGCTACAAGAAGCTCGGGATAATTCCAGCCTACTATGCTGATGGGGAGGATGCCTACCTGATGTACAAGATGTTAGATGAGGAAGTGGAGGAGGCCCTCGTTGAGGAGGTGCTGGGGAAGAGGGTTGTGAGAATATGAGGACCATCGATCTGAGGGGTAAAAGGAGCCCCTATCCGATAATACAGATAGCGAAGACCGTGAAGAAGGCCTCCCCGAGTGAGACGGTAAACTTTCTCATCGATGATAAGGAATCGGTAGATGAAGTTTACGACTGGATAAAGAGAACTGGTCACATATTAAAGGCCGTCGTGAAGAGAGGGGATCACTGGCTGGTCCAGATAGCAAAGAGGGAGTGATTTTTATTTCCTCAACTACTAGCTAAGCGATGCGCCATGCCTAGAGTCAAGGATCACGGCCTATCTGAGAAGGGCGCGTTGAAGATAGAATGGGCCAAGGCCCATATGCCCGTGTTGGGTACAATATCGGAGAGATTCTCTAAGGAGAGGCCCTTAGAGGGCATCAGAATAGCTGCGTGCCTCCATGTTACCAAGGAAACGGCCGTCTTAGTATTGACACTGAAGAAGGGTGGGGCGGAGGTCTGCCTGTCGGCATCGAACCCCCTCTCAACTCAGGATGACGTCGCGGCGGCCCTCTCAGAGGAGGGAATAGATGTGTACGCTTGGAGGGGGATGAGCGAGGACGAGTATTTCTGGGCTATAGAGAAAGCGTTGAGCTGCAAACCTCACATCACGATGGACGATGGTGGGGACATTACGGTGATGGCCCATGAGAAGGGATTCGCTGACGGTGTGATCGGCGGGACCGAAGAGACCACCACTGGTGTCCTTAGGATAGAGTCCCTAGCTAGGGATGGGGCGCTCAAGTACCCGGTTATAGCGGTTAACAACGCGGAGACTAAGTGGAACTTCGATAACGTTTATGGGACCGGCCAGAGTACGATCGACGGCATCCTGAGGGCGACAAATGTTATGATAGCCGGTAAATACTTCGTGATAGCCGGATACGGACATGTCGGTCGGGGAATAGCCATGAGGGCCCGCGGAATGGGCGCCAAGGTCATAGTGACGGAGATCGATCCAATAAAGGCCCTGATGGCTGCCATGGACGGCTACCTAGTTATGCCAATGAAGGAGGCGGCTAAGGTAGGGGACATCTTCGTAACCGCCACAGGAAATAAAGATGTGATCAAAGCGGAGCACATAAGCTTGATGAAGGATGGAGCCATTCTGGCTAATGCAGGACATTTCGATGTGGAGGTGTCGGTCAGGGACTTGGAGCTAATGGCCCTCTCCAAGAGGGAGATGAGGGACAACGTGAAGGAGTACCTCTTACCAAATGGGAGGAGGATCTACCTGTTGGCGGAGGGCAGACTTGTGAATCTGGTTGCTGCGGAGGGGCATCCAAGCGAGGTCATGGACATGAGCTTCTCCAATCAGGCCCTAGCTGTCGAATACCTGATCAGGGAGGGGAGGAACCTCAAGCCAGGGGTGCACCCAGTTCCAAGGAGCATAGATGAGGAGGTGGCCAGGCTCAAGCTGGCGTCCATGGGAATAGAGATAGATACCCTAACGGAAGAGCAGGAGAGATACCTAGAGAGCTGGCGTGGATGACCATGGAGGAACTTCCCTTAGGTGCACTCAGGGTCAGGGGATGGAGCAGGGGCTGCGGGCTCTGCTGGGAAGGAGCTAAGGTAGTCTTATTCGTGACTGGCAAGTGTCCCCTCTACGAGTCCTGTCCATACTGCACGATCTCCGAATGGCGCCGCGACAAGGACTTAGTGCTGGTGGACGAGAACCCAGTATCTAGCGATGAGGATGTGATCAGGGAGGCGGAACTCATTTCCGCCTTAGGTGCGGGGATCACTGGCGGAGAGCCCTCGCTAGTAGTGGACAAAGTGGCCCGCTACGTCCGGATCTTGAAGGACAGGTTCGGCGAATCTTTCCATACGCACATGTACACCAACGCCGTTAGAATAGATGAGAGAAGTCTGTCCGTTCTGAGAGATGCTGGGTTGGATGAGATCAGATTTCACAGCTGGGATAGGAGGATCTGGGAGAAGATGGTACTAGCCCTAGACGAGGGGTTCATCGTGGGCGCGGAGATGCCCTCCATACCTGGCGAGCCCTGGGTATCTAAGCTGAAGGAACTCGCTTCCTACCTAGACAGGATAGGCGCCAGCTTCATAAACCTCAACGAGCTGGAGTTCACGCCATCGAATAGGAATAGATTGCTAAAGATGGGTTTCAAGCCCAAGATGGACAGCGAGGTGGCTGTTCGGGGAAGTGCGGAGGCTGCAAGGGAGGTGCTGGAGTTCGTCGAGAGGGAGACGGGCATCATGGGTTACTATTGCCCGGCCCTCCAGAAGGAATATCAGGTGAGGATGAGGTGGGCTAGAAGGGCCAAGAATGTCGCAAAGGAGTACGAAGAGCCGACTGATGAGGGCACCCTTATCTACGGGGAGATCGAAGGTCCGGAGGAGGCTCTCCTATATCTCTCGACCAAGTACGGGGGTACGATCTCCGGAGGTAAGCTCCTCATAGATCCATACATCTTCCAAGAGATCGCCAAGGAAGTTCGGGAACTCGGTTTGAATGGGAGGCTGGTGGAGGTCATGCCCACAGATGACAGGAAGGTGCTGCAGATCTTCCCCCTCAATTTCATCCTGAGGGAGATGAGGAGGAGTGAGGGAGATTGAGAGGAAGGTATGGGAGGCTTTGAGGAAGGTCAGGGATCCGGAGCTCAAGGTGAGCATGGTGGATGCTGGCCTGATAAAGAAGGTAGAGGAGAAGGGTGGTGTGGTGACGGTGGAGTTTACTCTCACAACTCCTTTCTGCCCTTATGCCGATCTTCTCGCGTTAGCAATAAAGAAGGCGGCGGAAAGCGTTGAGGGGGTGAAGGAGGCTAGGGTTAGGATAGTGGGGATAAAGATGTGATTTTTAGGAATTTAGAATATGATCTCCTCACCTAGCTCTGGAGAGAAGGCCGCCATCCCCATCTTATCCTCTAACTCATTGGCGAACTCTTCCGATTCCTCCCCGTGGACCACCATTATGCTCTCCGGCTTCAGTTCTCTGATGAGCTTGAGTATACCGGACCTACTGACGTGGGCAGAGAAGTTGAGCTGGTTCACCTTCATCATTACCCACGTTTCTTCTCCCTCTATCTCCATCTTGCCCTCCTCTATCAGCCTCCTTCCCTCGGTTCCGTCCACCTGATAGCCTGTCAGGGTTATGGTGCTGTTCTCGTCCTCCTTCCTCTCTTTCATGTAGTAATGCACTGGGCCGCCCTCGAGCATACCTGACGTGGTCAACACCACATTGGGCCTCTTGGTTATCTTCTTCCTCATGTGCCAGTTCCTCACGGAAGTTATGGTCCTCACGGCCAGCTTCAGGTCGTCGGCGTCCCTCACCCTGTTCGAGAAGTACTCCGTTATCTCAGTACTCTTCCGGGCCATCCCATCTAGGAAGAGCTTTCCCTTGAACCCCCTAGCCCTCAGAGCCATGGCGACCTCCAGAAGCCTGCCTATCGCGAATCCAGCGACTATGGCTGTCCCGCCGGACTTAAGGGTTTCTATCACTATCTCCTTGAGGAGAAATTCCTGCTTCGCTCTGGGCGGGTGCTCTTTCCTCGCATAGGTGGATTCCGTTATGAGTATATCCACTGGAGGTATATCATCGATGCTAGCTGGAGGCATCAGCCTAGAAGGTACTGTATTGAAGTCTCCCGTGTACAGGACGCTCGTCCCGTCGTACTTCATGTGGAACATGGCGCTGCCGGGTATGTGGCCAGCATTTATGGCGGTGACCTCCAAGTCGCCCACCCTGAAGGGAACGTTGAATTCCACAGGCCTGAAGTTGTTCAGGGTCCTCCTCACCTCTTTCGGTCCGTACCCTATGTGATGGCCCTTCAGTTTCGCCACCTTTATGGCATCATAAAGCAGGAGCTCGGAGTACTCCCTAGTAATGTCTATCCCGTAGATGGGTACATCGTGTCCATGGCTAACCAGCCTGGGCAGCGATCCGGAGTGATCCAAGTGCGCGTGAGTCAGTAAGACGGCATCCACTTTCTCAGGTATGGGAGGGAACTCCGGGTGCTCCTTGGGTATTAGCTTCATGCCGTAATCCAGCAGCACCCTCGTACCTCCTGCCTCAAGCAAGAGTGCGCTCTTGCCTACTTCACGGGTTCCACCCAGCGCAGTCACGGATATCTTTCCCATTCCCTTTCTCACCTCTTATCTCGGACCGTCTCTAGCGGTCCTTTACAGGAGTAACGTCCTTCTTACTGATTTAAAAATAGTACCTTTCACGTAGAGTGGGTGGGTTCCATGGGTTATGTCTCGTTTTCGGACTTTAAAAAGCTGGATTTGAGGGTAGGAGAGATAGTAGAGGCGGAGAGAGTTGAAGGCAGCAGGAAGCTCGTAAAGCTGATAGTGGATTTAGGCAATGAACGAAGGCAGCTGGTCGCGGGCTTAGCAGAGTACTACGAGCCCGAGAGCCTCGTGGGTAAGCAGATAGTCGTCGTGACGAACCTGCAACCGAGGAAGTTCATGGGCGTGGAGTCGCAGGGTATGCTTCTCGCTGCGGTGGTGGGGGAGGGCAGGCCCGTCCTGTTGACCCCTGAGAAGAGGGTCCCGCCGGGCACCCCGGTCTCATGATTCCTCATCGGAACTGCTGGTGCCCAGTATCCTGTACACCTCCACCCCTTCATCTCCTATCCTTTTGAAGTCCAGAAATGCTAGGCCCTTCCTCTCTAGCCTCTCCAAGACCTGCTTGGCCGTGTCGACTGGGAGGTTCAGGTCAGCTGCCACATCTGCGACGGTCACGTACCCTCCTTTCCTCCTAGCGAGCCTTATCACCTTCGCCTCGAGGAGTTTCTCGGATGCTTGGGCCCTTTTAACCATCATATTAGCGTATATGGCCGCTCCTCCCAAGAGCAGCATGGCAAATCCGGGCACGATCCTAGAGGGGTTGTAGGAACTTGCTATCAGGAAGATCAGGCCGAAGAAAATCAGGATAGCTCCTGCTCCGTAAGCTAAAAAATCCCTGAGGGAGGGCAACTGGGATCAGCTCCCAACTTCCTCCTTCAACCTCCTCAATTCTTCCTCGAGCTCGCTCTGGAGCTCGATCTTACCCAGTTCCCTCTCGATCTCGTCCTTCTCCTCCGGCTCCAAGACGTCGAGGGCCCCTCCAGTAGCAACCAGCTCGTCCAGAGCTGCGGCCCTGGCCTTCATCTCGTTGACCTTGTCCTCGGCCCTCTCTATTATCTCGGCTGCCGATGTGAAGTCCTCGGACAGCCCGGTGACCATCTCCTGAACTTCCACTTGAGCCTTGGAGGCCTCGTATTCCGCCTTGAGCTGCTCCTTCTTTGCCTTGAACAGGTCTATCTTCGTCTTGAGCTTGTCCCTCACCTCCAGCAGTTTCTCCTCGTCTTCCTTCATGTCAGCTATCCTTTCTTCTAGTATCTTCTTCTGTCTGACCAGTACGAGCTTCCTCTCGAGGGCCTTCCTGGCCAGATCTTCCCTACCGGCCTTGAGGGCTCTCTTGGCCTTATCATCGAGGTCCTCTATCTTCTCATCTATCCTCTCCAGCTCGAACTCCAGCTTCTTCCTAGCGGTGATCGCCCTAGACAGGGCCATCTCCACATCGTGGAGCTGCTGCACGAGCTTGTCGTACGCATAATCCAGCTGCTCTCGGGGGTCTTCGAAGTTGTCCAATAGCTTATTCAACTTGGCCTCAATGCTCGTCTTGAGCCTCTCCCAAAAACTAGGCAACATGCATCACCGTGAATCCCCGAGGGACGGGATAAAAAATTTGTTCATCGAGATCGGGCTACCGAGCGACCGTACTGCCTGAGCCCGTAAAGTGCGGCAGCTGCCCTCTCTGGAGTCGGGTAGATCGGTAGCCCTCTCTTCTCCATCCTGTGAAGTACCTCCTCGACTTCAGAGGTTGTAGGGACTGTAGTGGCCACCACGGGTATGTTGGATCTCTCAACCAACTCTAGCAATAGCCTCTCAGTCTTGTCCGGAACCATCCCGGGAACCCCGAACAGGGGTATGAGGAACAGGGCATCATATTCACCGCTCTCAACAAAGGCTAGTCCGGTCTCTAAGAACTGCTCCGGTGTAGAGTCGCCGGTAAGGTCCGTCGGATTGCCCACGGGGTAGTATGGGGGGAGCATTTCCCTCAATTTCCTCATCAACTGTTCAGAGGGGGGAGTCACCCTGAAGCCCCTCATCTCCAAGGCATCCACTGCCAGTATCCCGAATCCGCCCCCGTTCGTCAGTACTGCTACTCTGTCCCCGAACATGGGTGGCTGGGTCGCCAAGGCCACCGGAACGTCCACGAACTCGTTCAAAGTGCTGACCAAGATCCCGCCGCTCTGGAGAACCGCTGCCTGGAATATATCGCTCCTCCCAGCAAGGGATCCCGTGTGGCTCCTCACGGCCCTATCTCCGGACGAGGTCCTCCCTCCCTTGAGAACGACCACGGGTTTCCTCTTCGAAGCCTTCCTTATGGAGTCCATGAACTTCCTCCCGTCGGCTACACCCTCTATGTAGGCCGCGATGACCTTGGTGTCATCGTCCTCTGCTAGGTACAGGATCAGATCCCCCTCATCCACATCCAGCCTGTTGCCGTAGCTCACGAACTTGCTTATCCCTCTCCCCTCCTTCCTGATCATCGTGAGGAGGGTGCTCCCCAAGCTTCCGCTTTGCGTGATTATTGAGACCTCCCCGGGGCGTGGCCGGGGTATGACCTCCTCAGGTAAGAATAGAGTATCTATCCTGTCCTTGGGGTCGAAGACCCCCAAGCAGTTCGGGCCTATCACCCTCACTCCATGCTTCTTGGCCACCTCCAGCAGTTCCCTCTCCAAGTACTCATTCCCTATCTCGGAGAATCCCCCTGACACCACGATAGCGCCCTTGGCTCCCTTCTCAGCCGCTTCTTCTAGAGCGGAGGGGGTGAGGTCGGCCCTCAGAGCTATGACCGCCAGGTCGATGTCGTCAGGTATGTCCGAGACCCTAGGGTAGCACTTGAGCCCCAGTATCTCGTCCGCCTTCGGATTCACGGGATATATCCTCCCCGGGAACCCTATCTCTATCAGCCTCTTCAGAATGACGTGTCCAACTCTCTCAGGGTTCCTCGATGCGCCTATGACAGCCACTGACCTCGGCTTGAAGAAGACGTCCAGCTCTCCCAAATTATCCCCCCGGGTAATCACGGGAACACGTTAAAATTTAGCAGTCGTAAGTTAGCTGGAATGGTGGTTGAGTCAGGACTGCCCTTTGAGTCGATAGAGGAGGCAGTAATCGAGGCCAGATCACGGGTGTCCTCCTTTCTCTTCCCAAAAAGCGGAGTGGAAGGTGATGCCCTGCTCTCGGTGATAAGGAGGGAGTGGAGGGGCGGTATAGGGCGGGGGGAGATAGAGAGGATAGCTGCCATCGATGGGAGCAACAACAGCGACTACTTCACCCTAGGCCAGATCATCTTCGTGGTCTCAGCTTCCCTCTTCATGAAGGATAGCGAGCCCGTGGTCGCTAGGAAGTACCAGATAGGGGTGATGGACGATTATCACTACAGGGAGAGGGTCTCCTTCTGCCGGGAGACCATGGAGGTCAAGATGGCTCTCAGATCCTTGGAGCTCGAGCCGGAAATCCTGCTCATGGACGGCTCCTTCTTGGCTATGGTCGACAGGGGTTTGTGGTCCACCCCTTACGGTCAGAAGGTACCCTACCCCATGAGGAGGATCTTGAGGGAGGTTGAGTCGGCCTTAGGGGTGGACCTCACCCAAGGACTGGTCTCCCACACGCACCTCATGGACATCTCGAGCAGAATAGAAGAGATCGTGAGCTCGGTGTTGGAGGATGAGAAGGGGAGGCCACCCGAGAGGGACGAGGTTAAGAGGGCGATGGCCTTCATAGAGAGGTACGAGGTTCTCTCCAGCCTGAACGAACTCCTGAGAAGGGGAAGGGGGACTCTGGTGGCTGTGGCGAAGAGGTCAGGTAGCAGGCTGTACTTTAACTCGCGCCTACCCGATATGGAGGTCGTGAGGAGGTATACCAGCCTGGAATCAGGTTATCTGAGTCCAAAGTCGGCTGAACTTCGATTTCCGCAGTACTCAGGAATCGATGATACCTACCGGATCATGCTGACCTACGCTAGGCTCGAGACGGCCACCAACCCCTTGAGGGTGGAGGTGGTCGGGGATGCTGATGAATCGTTCTTGGAAGAGTTGCTGGGTTCTCTGGCCAAGTACTCGGTGAGGGGCTATCCTTACCACCTGAGGAGGGTACACGAGCTCGCCAAGATAGGAAGGGATCTCATGTCCCACCTAGCGAGGAACCTCCTAGTTCCAGAGGTGAGTGGGAGGGAGAGGCTTGGAGAGTGACGTTTTGGGAAGAATTGCCCCCAACTCCACGCCCGTGCAGGCCGAGATGATAGCCTATGCTGGTGTGGTGCCTAAGGTGGGGGACTACGTTGTGATAGACAGCGAGGAGTCCCAGTTGCTAGGCATGGTCAGTAACGTGGTTAGGGGGGCGTTGGAGCTAGCTAGGAGCGATCTCCTCCAAGCAAATTATTACGATACGATACTAGAAGTGGTAGGATCACCATCCGACTGGTTGAAGGCGACTATAAGGATGATAGGGGTGCTCTCGAGGAGCGAGTTAGCTGGCCTCCCCAGGGCGCCTCCTCCAACGGGGGCTCTCGTGAGGAAGGCCCCAGCAGACCTCTTGAGGAGGATCTTCGCCCCGCCTGAGGGTAGAGAGGGGATAAAGCTGGGGAAGCTCCTCACGAGGGGCGATGTAGTCGTCCATTTGGATCCAGATGAGCTTATCTCGAGGCATCTAGCCGTGCTGGCCGTTACTGGTGGCGGTAAGTCCAACTCGGTGGCCGTGATCTTGGAGGAGATAGTCAGGATGGGTGGCGTGGCCATACTGTTCGATGTGCATTCGGAGTACACGGGCATGACGTTAGGATGTCCCCACTGCGAGGTAGAGACTGTGGATCCCGTCCTTGATCCCAACACTCTTACAGTCGAGGAGCTTGGTAGTCTGCTGGGAGTTACCTACGATAATGCACCCAAGCAGTTCATCTACCTGAAGGCCGCTTACAGGAGGGCCAAGGAGCTCCTCATCAGGGAGAGGCTTGGAGAGTACCTTAGGAGGACTGAGATCGAAGCTGAGATGGATGACCTCTTGGCCGGCATGCAGGCCATAATACAGCTGTCCCTAAGGGAGAAGGATTCCGATGACAGATTCCTCATAGCATTTCCGAGCAATGACAGAGGGAGCATTGAGAGCCTTTTGGCTAAGGTGGACTTCGTGAGGTCGAAGTACGGGAGGGTCCTCAGACCGGCTGCTGGCGAGTTGGTGGACCACCTGAACTACGGGAAGTTGGTGATAGTGGATCTGGGTCAGTTGGATTCGGATCTCACCGACATCGTGGTGGGGAAGACGCTGTACACCATCCTCATGAGGGCGAAGCTGAAGAGGATAGGAAGGGGGTACGAGGACTTCCCAACTCCAGTCTTCGCGGTCTTGGAGGAGGCTCACGCCCTCATACCATCGGTAGAGCATACCTACACGTCGTCAGCAGCAGCATCCATAGCCAAGGAAGGCAGGAAGTTCGGAGTCGGTCTCTGCCTCGTCAGCCAGAGGCCCAAGAGGCTCAACTCCGATGTCCTCTCCCAGATGGTCAACAAGATCATACTGAGGGTCGTGGAACCCGAGGACCAAGCATACGTGAGGAGGGCCACCGAATTCCTGAGTGAGGAGATGGTCTCATACCTCCCCTCCCTCGATGTCGGTGAGGCCGTGGTGGTGGGGCCGATGGTGAGGATACCGGCGCTGGTCAAGGTGAGGCTGTTCGAGGGGAAGAGGGGAGGGGAGAGCATGAAGGCCTATGAGATGTGGAGGGAAGGTCTGAAGAAGAGGTTGAGCGCATCTCCCGACGAGTACTACGACTCCATAGGGGGGTAAACTTGAGGATCGTCCACATGTCCGATAACCACCTCGGGAAGGCCCAGTTCCATCTGGCCGAGAGGGAGGAGGACCTCTACAAGGCGTTCGACATGGCTGTGAATCTGGCGCTCCAGCAGGATCCCGATCTGGTGATACATACCGGGGACCTCTTCGACAGCTACAGGCCCCATCCCAGGGCCTTCGTGAGGGCCTTTGAGGGCCTGCTGAGGATAGTGGAGAAGGGCATCCCTATCGCGATAATAGAGGGAAATCACGAGCTGGGACCGGATACCGTCAGGAGGAGGATGACCTCACCTCTGATAAACCTGAGGAAGCTCTTCGAGAGGTTGGGGTACGGGAAGCTTTTCGTGAGGTTGGGGCCCGGCGCGGTCAGGATCGGTGATATAGTGGTGGCCGGTGCCCCCTACGCCAGCAAGGGAGTCAAGATAGCTGACACGGTGGAGAGCCTGGACAGGAAAGCCAAGAGTCTCTGCGAGAGCTGTCCCAAGGTTTTGATGCTCCATCAGGGTGTGAAGGGGATGATAAAGGCCATCTACCCGGAGGTCGATTTCTCCGAGATAGCCAAGAGTTCCTTCGACTATGTGGCCATGGGCCACTATCACAACAAGGTGGTCAGGAGGAGCGGCAACAGAGTGTTCGCCTACTCGGGATCCACGGAGGTCATAGAGACTAGGGAGATCCCTCTGGCTGGAGAGGGGAAGTACGTGCTCTCCGTGGAGATAGACAGGGACGGCATCGATGTGGAGGAGCTGAGGTTGAGGACTAGGCCATTCATCTACTTCTCCGAGACCCTGAGCAATATCCAAGACCTATACGTCCTGATAGAGAGATTGAAAAAGCAGTTATCGTCCCAAGAGTTCGATGAGAGGCCCGTGGTATATGGAAAGCTCTCATTGAAGGAGGACGTGAGGCCGGGCGTACCCACCCTCGAGATCAGGAGGGCCCTGATGGACCTCTCCCTCTACGTGATCATCAGGGAGAGCAGGATCACGGAGGAGGATGAGGAGAAGGGCCTCCTCACCGGGGTCGGTCTGGAGGAGCTGGTCCAGAACGCCATAGCATCCCTAGATCTGGACCAAGAGGTACGATCTCTGGCCCTGAGAATCTTCGATCTGTGGTACAGAGAGGGCAAGAGGGGAGAGGCGTTCGTCAAAGGAGTCCTCGGCCTCATGGAGGAGGGATCATGAGGATAAAGTGTTTGGTACTGGAGAACTTCGGTTCGCACGAGAAGACGGAGGTGACGTTCTCTGAGGGGATAAATGCGATAATAGGAGAGAACGGCGCGGGTAAAACGACCATACTAGAGGCAATAGCCTATGCCCTGTATCCCAAGAGCGTGGGCAAGCAGGAGAACCTGATCAGATCCGGCGCGCGCAGGATGAGGGTTCAACTCGAGTTCGAGCTGGGCGGCCGGAGATACCTCCTGATCAGGGAGAGGGAAAGGGGTGGAATTTCATCGGCCTCCATATACGATGTGACCGATGGGAGAAGGCTCCTCCAGAGGGATCAAAGTAAGGTGAACAGGCAGATCGAGGCCCTGCTGGGCATAAGCAGGGAGACATTCCTCCAAGCCATCTACGTCAGGCAGGGCGAGATAGCCCAGCTCCTCGAACAGACTCCTTCGAGAAGGAAGGAGTTGGTGGGGAGGCTTCTCGGCATAGAGATGCTGGAGAGGATATGGGAGGAGCTGAGAGATGTGATAAGTCGCTTGAACGCTGATCTCCAGTCGATAGATAGTGAGATCAAGGGTATCGGGGATGTCTTCAAAGAAAGAGCGTCCCTAGAATCCGAGAGGGAGGAACTGCTGGAGGAACTTCAGAAAACCTCGAGGGAGGGGGAACTCCTGAATAAGGAGATGGAGAGGCTGGAGAAAACTAGAGAGGAATTGGAACACAAGAACCTCAGGTACAGGGAGCTCAAGGCCAAGGAAGAGTCCTTGAGGAGGAGACTCAGCGAGGTATCGAACCAGCTCGATGTTAAGAAGAGGAGATTGATGGATCTGGAGCGTGAGCTCCTTCGAATGAGAGATCTGGAGATCAAGGCCTCCAAGTACGAGGAGCTCGAGTACGTGAGGGGTCTCTTGGCTGAGATAGTTCCGCTGGAAGAGGAGGTCAGGCGTTTAGAGAAGATGCGACAGGAACTCTCGAAGTATAAGGAGAGGATCTCCTCTTTGAGCATCCTGAGGGAGAAGGTGTCCCAACTCAGCAGGGAAATTGAAAGGCTCCAGCAGGAGGAGGTCCTCCTAGCCAGCATGGAGGAACGCCTTAGGCAGCTAGAGAGTAAGAGATCTCAGCTAGAGCGCAGGATGGCAGAGTACAGGCGTGAGATCAAGGAGGCCCTCTCAAGCCTGTCCGAGCTGCTTGGCAGGTGGATAGAGGATGCGGAGGAGGGTGGAAGGGTCCTCGCCGAGGAACTTTCCAAGTTAGAGAATGAGCTGGACTACTTGGACAGAGAATTAAGCAAAATCACTGAGGAGAGGTCCAGATTGCTTCAGAGGAGGGAACAGGCATCCCGGTATTTATCAGATCTGGAGGGAGATGTGGATAGATGTCCTCTCTGCGGGTCCAAGCTGGATCCTGATTCTGTGGAGAGGTTGAAGGATGAGATGAGGCGCGAGATAAAGGAAGTAGATTCCCTGATAATGGATAAGGAGAGGGGGCTGAGGTCCATCAGGGAGAGAAGGGAAAACATCTTATCGAAATACAAGGGGCTGAGCTCCTTCAACTTGGAGGGGATCGTCGCCAAGGAGAGTGAGCTGGAGTCCTTGGAGAGGGAGGTATCCGAGATCAGAGATCAGATTGCCTCCCTTAAGGAGAAGATAGTCCCGCTGAGGGAGAAGGTGTCTCGCCTGAGCGGGATGAGGGCTGAGCTCGAGTCCCTCAGGAGGGATCTCGCGGAAAGGGAAGCCCTGCTAAGCAGGATAGAGGAGATTAAAGATGAGCTAGGTGAAAGAGACGTGAATAAATTGAGAGATAAGTTGGAGAGGCTCAAGAAGAATTTGGAAGAGAAACTCACGTCCTTGGGCTTGGAACTGGAGTCTGTTGAGAGGGAATACAGGGAGGCCCTTTCCGCTGTGAAGGAGGTGCAGAGACTCAGAGGTATCCTGTCCACTAAGGACGGAATTGCCTCTGAGGTGAAAGAACTGGAGAAGAGGAAGCTTGAATTGGAAGAAGAACTCTTGTCCCTCCAGAGGGAGATAGAGGGGCTTTCCTTCGATCCCTCCGAGCTTGAGACCATCAAGAGAGAGATAGACTATCTGAAGAGTAGGCTTAACTCCCTCACACAGAAGAGGAGCAAGATTCAGGGGAAGATCGAGGAGATAGATAGGAGGATGGAGATCCTCAGGAAGAAGGAATCCAGATTGAGGGAGTTGATGGGGAAGAAAGAGTCGTTAGAGGTCTTCAGGTCGAAGATCCTGAAGGTCAGGGAGGTCTTCAGCAGGGATAGGGGGATCCAGCCCCTGATAAGGGACAGGGCGAGGCCCGCCGTGGAGGAGGAACTTAACATCATATTCAGCTCGTTCAACTTCGACTACGACTCCGTGACGCTGGATGATGACTTCACGCCCAGCCTGAGGCGGGGCAGAACGGTGTTCTCTTTCGACAGGTTGAGCGGTGGGGAGAAGATATCCCTCGCCCTAGCGTTAAGACTAGCGATAGCCCGATTTCTCATGATGTCGAAGGTCGAGACGTTCCTCCTAGACGAGCCAACCATCCATCTGGACGAAGAGAGGATCAGTGCGCTGGTTGAGACCATGTCCTCCCTCAACGTACCTCAGCTGATAGTAGTCACGCACTCTCCTAGGTTCAGGGACATAGCTTCCCACTCCATACTGGTCAGCAAGTCTGGAGAGGTGTCGTCAGTTGAGGTCGTTGATGAGGGTGCCCATGTTAGTGATTAAATAGGTCCTCCGGCTCATTGTTGGCGGGGAATCCCTTGGGCGACGAAAAAAAGAAGAAGCCTTACGACGATCCCTTCGATTACTTCATAAAAGACATGATAGATCTACTCAAGAAGATGGATGAAGATCTCTCAAGATTCGTCAACGGCGATGTATCTGGCTGGAACGAGGATCTCCCCTCAGGGGGGTTCGATGTGGGATACCCCTCCGATATGGGTGATCTCGGTGGTGAGAGTGTTGAGGGGGGAGGTGCTCCTTTGGAGCTGGAGGAGCAGAGGGTTGATGTGATCGAGCTTGATGAGGAGATAATAATAGTTGCTGATGTCCCAGGCATAAGAAAGGAGGACATTTCGGTCAGGGTGAAGGGAAGGGAGATCACCATAAGGGCTGGTGATCTACACAAGAAGTTCCAGCTTCCCATCGAGATAGATCCCAAGAGAACAAAGGCCACCTACAGGAATGGCATCTTAGAGGTGAGGATCTCCAAAAGGTAGATCCCTTGGCCCGCGTATCCTCCTCAACCCTCTTGGAGATCCTAGGTTACAACTACAGGACTTATTCAGAGGAGGAGGTCAAGCCCGAGAGGATTGACCTCACTTTCGGGGATCTAGCCCCTTCCCTCAAGTCTTATCCGGGTAAACCCTCGGAAATCGCTGACATGAGGCTCTACTCACACCAAGCCGAAGCCCACAAGGCGCTGGATGAGGGGAAGAACGTCATCCTGATTTCCGGGACCGGTAGCGGCAAGACCGAGGCTTGGTTCTTTTACGCCGCTAAGGGCAAGCGGGCGTTAGCCATCTACCCGACTCTAGCATTAGCCAACGACCAGATAAGGAGGCTCGAGGAATACTCCAAGGCGCTGGACATCAGCTCTCAGGTGATAGATGCGAGGAGGAGGACTATTTTAATCAAGGAGCTAGGAAGGAGCGGTTTAAGGACCAAGATCTCGAGTGTTGACCTCCTGATCACGAATCCAGCTTTTCTCATGACTGATCTGAAGAGGATGGCTACGAAGGGATCCTATCTATCGGACTTCATTAGGGGTATGGACCTGCTGGTTGTGGATGAGCTCGATTTCTACGGACCTAGGGAGCTCGCCCTTATAATCTCCATGATGAGGATACTTTCCCTCTTGGTGGAGAGGTCCCCCCAATTCGTGATCCTCACCGCGACGCTAGGGAATCCAGATGAACTCGCAGAGTGTTTGACGTCGATAAATGGTAGGGAGACCGTGATCATAAGGGGAAAGCCGTTCAGGGTGAGAAACGAAGTCTACCTCGTCCTAGGCAAGAACATGAAGCGAATCTGGGAGGTCGTTCAGAGGCACAGGGACGAGCTCCTCAGCCTTCCAATAGGTGAGGACCTGAGGGAAGCGATTACTGATTATGAGAGATTTGAGAAGGATGTGTATCGAGTGGTCGAACTCCTGAGATCCGTCGGCGTTGAAGTGCCCCAGCCCGAGATCGATCCGGCTGAGGTGATATACCATTACGCCGAGGATGATGGGGTCACTTTGGTCTTCACCAGAGGCATAAGATCTGCGGAAAGTCTGAAAAGGAGGCTTAAAACGGAATTTGGATTGGAAAACGTCGCCTCGCATCACCACCTGGTTTCGAAGGAGGAGAGGGAGGAAATAGAAGAGGCAGCCCGGAGGGGAGGGGTCAAGGTCCTGATAAGCCCTAGGACGCTCTCTCAAGGGTTGGACATAGGGACGGTGGTGAGGGTAGTCCACTTGGGTATGCCTGAGAGCGTTCGCGAATTCAAACAGAGGGAAGGCAGGAAGGGCAGGAGAGAGGAGCTGGGGTGGACTGAAACTGTGATCTTCCCAATGTACAGATGGGATAAGGAGCTCCTCCTTAGGGGCGTGGAGGCCGTGGAGCAATGGCTCCAACTTCCCTTGGAGGTCGCCCTCGTTAACCCGAAGAACAAGTACTCCATACTCTTCGAGGGCCTCTACAAGTTCGTCCATCCGAGGCTCCGGGATCAGCTAGATCAGGAGGAGATAGATCTCCTTAAGGAGTTAGGGCTCATTTCCCCATCGGGTCTCACTCAACGTGGGAAGAGGGTTTGGGACAACCTCAACTTCTATGAGTTCGGTCCGCCCTACGGGTTTAAGCGGGCGCTGAGGGAGGACGGCAGTCTACGATACCTGGAGGACATAGGACATTGCGACTTGGTCGAGAGATTCCAGCCGGGATCCATAGACTACAGCAACGATTCAGTGGTGGTCGACTTCCTCAGGAGGGGGAGGGTCATAACGGGAATCGTAGAGGAACCCCTCAACTACTCCACGATATACTCATTTGATCCGCTAGCCTTCGCGATAGAGGAGTACGAGAGGACCAAGATGGGGTGGGGAGAGAGAGCGGATTTGATAGACGATTACTACAGGGGAAGGGTGGGGAGTGAGGTAGTGTGCGTGGTGGATCCTCCCACCGATGGGTTCGGGCTAAAGACGAAGATTCCCAACAGGGTCTACTGGAGGGTGACCTCCTCCAAGGTGAGGCCCGTCCCCTTAGACGGTAAGACCCTGTTCATAAGGGAGAGCAGGTCCCTTCCGGTCATAGGACCCACCGGAGGTGTGTATAGGGATTACACCTACGGGCTATCGATTGAGCTCGACCCTGGTGAGGACCTGACCTGGTTGAGGATAGGCCTAGCGACGCTCGTACTGGTCATGAGGGTCTCGAGGGGGATACCTATAGATGCGATAGCCTACGAGGTAACGAATATCGGGGATAAGAAGATCATGCTTCTCTATGAACCTGAATCAGCTGGTCTTCTCGAGCAGTTAGATTGGTCAACTGTGCTTAAGGACGTAGAAAACTTCCGGCCGGACGACCTGTCTGAAGTGTTGATGATGCTGATAGACGATCAGGCCCATTACGAGCTAGTGGTCTCAGGGTTGAGATGGGATCTGGCCAAGAAATTCGCCAAGAGAGCAGTTAGCTATCTCCTGTTGAAGCAAAGAATTCCTGTGATCCTAGAGGGAAGGGAGTTCTTCGTTCCAAAGCCTTCTAGGGCCCACAAGATCCTGACGATGGATGCTGTGGTTATGCCCCTCTCCGATGCGGTGACCCTCGGGGTGATAGCCGCGTTTGACGGTGAGGACGTGGGTATCCAGACGATAGCCAAGGAGTTCTTTGAAGGGCAGAGCTACGATCTATCTGGGTTGGAGAAGGCCGTTAACGAGGGTTTCGTACTGGTATGCTGGGACTTCGCATCCCTCACTAGGGACCTCACCATGCTGGGGCAGAAGACCCTAGTCTACGTGCTTCAGGGACTGAGATCCGAGGGGAAGGTAGTTGAGCTGAGACCATTGGTGGAGGACTTCCTAGGGGTCTCGCCCGTCTCTCTGGAAGAGGTAGCGAAGAGGATGTGGGGGATAAAGCGCTCCTTAAAAGATGCTTTGGTTGAGATCAAGAGGTCCGTGAGTAAAATTGAGGAGAGGAGCGAGGCTGACTGGAGGAGATACACCAAGTACTTGAGGGAGAAGGCCAGAGAAATAGTGGAGGATAGAGTGAGGTCTCTATACCTCACCTACCTGGCGCTGAGCGGTCAGTAGACAGGAACCATCCCGTCTATGAGCCTGTTGACGAACTCCCCTATGTTATCGAGTTCCGACGCAATGATCTCCTCTATCTGTCCCTTTATGTCCTCGAAGTTCGCCTCGGTGTACACCTCCGCCGCGGCCAGCGCTGGCTCATTTATCGGCTTTCCTATCCTGCTCAGCAGCCAGACGTAAACCTCCTGAACTTCCTCCACTTCCTCAACTATCTTCCTAGCTATTTCGTGGGTGTACGCATTGTATATCTTACCCACATGGCTAATGGGGTTCTTCCCGGCAGCTGCCTCCGAACTCCTAGGTCTCATCAGGGGGATGACCCCGTTGACCCCGTTCCCCCTGCCGACCTGGCCCGAATCGCCTCCCTCGGCAGAAGTGCCTAGGACGGTCAGATACACACCGTGTACTCCCCTGCCCTCCACATCTAGCGTGTTAATGTGGACATCGATCCCATCGAAGTCGTTCGCGAACCTCTCCTTCAGAAAGGAATTGACCCTGTCCAAGACCTCCTGCTTGCTCCTGAAGTACTCAGACTCGCTGGGGACGAACCTGTCCACGAAAGCGAGCGCTATGGTCAGGTCCAAGTGGTTGTTGTGCCGGCTCCCCATGACCTTTATATCCTCACCGGTCTCCTCGAATTCCTTCTTGAACTCTGGAGAATTCAGATACTTCTCCAGCTCCAAGACCACCCTCTCAGTTCTGGAGAGCGGAGCGTAGCCCACCGCCGCCGATGTATCGTTGGCGCCCATTATCTTGGAGCCCCTCCTGAATATGTCTGTCAGCTCAGCGCTCCCCTGCTTCAGCTCTATCTGGTAGCGGACATGCTCGTCGGGATTGACGAACCGGAGGTTCTCCCTTATCCAGCTCTTGGCTGCGTTCACGACGACCTTCTCCAAGTCTATAGACTCTCCCGCGTAGGAGACGGTGGCCCTGTCACCGAAGACGATCAACATGGGTTCGATTACCTTGCCTCCACCGAACTGCGGCTCGGTAACACCTGCAGCTAGTAGCGACTTATCCGCGTTGTAGTGGAGAATGCCGCCGAACTTCCTGAGATACTCCTTATTTAGCTCCAAAGCTACCCGCTCCATTATACCGTCAGTGATCGTATCTGGATGGCCCTTGCCCTTTCTCTCAACAATCTCAATGGGTTGCCTGTCCATGGGGAGCTTGCTACATTTGGAGACCTTGAGCATGAAATCACCTACTAAGGGCCGGATAAGAAATTGATAAATCTTCCATCAGCCACATTACCAAAAAAGCTGCCGTAGAGAGGAGGAGTGGAAGGGTAGGATCACCCCGAGAGGGGATCTAAGGCCCGATCCTCCTCCCCGGGATCATCCTCTCACCCCCCATTCCTCCTCCATGATTATTAACCCAAAGGTTGTATTTAAGATTTTCGTTACATCTCGTAAATTTGACAAAATAAGAATATGATAGACGGGTAAATTCGATTTATAACAGGGGCATCTGGACATTAAACGAAATCATTTTTAGAAAGTAAGCTGTACATCATTTCACCATCCATTCAGCCCATTTCCCCCGAAAAGCCAGGAAAAGCTTATAGTTATGTGAGGAGGACTTGGAGCGTTCGATTATGACACTCCTAATAGTGACCACAACTGGACTCTGTAATCTGAAGTGCTCCTACTGCGGGGGCAGCTTCCCTCCCCATTTGGTTCCCCCGAAGGAGCAGTACGAGCTGGAGGATCTGGTGGCCCTAGTCAGGAGCTTAGACGCGGATGTAGCTTTTTACGGCGGAGAGCCACTGATCAATCCCGAACTGATCGAGAATGTCATGGATGCCTTGGGACCTAGGAGGCGTTACATAATTCAAACCAATGGTACACTCTTCGATAACCTACCGGAGGATTATTGGTTGAGGTTCGACGCCATACTCCTCTCCATAGATGGCAGGAGAGAGGTCAACGACCACTACAGGGTTAAGGGGAACTACGATATCGTGTTGAAAACGGCCAGGCGCCTGAGGGAGCTCGGGTACGGCGGTGACCTAATAGCCAGGATGGCTGTCTGGGATCGCAGTGACATATTCGAGGAGGTAACTCATTTGCTCGAGCTGGGTTTGTTCGACCATGTTCACTGGCAATTGAATGTGATATGGACCGAGCCGTGGGACTTCAGAAAATGGGCTGATAGCTCATATCTTCCTGGAATAAGGAGGTTGGTCTCTCTGTGGGTTGAGAGGATGAGGCAGGGAGAGATTCTCGGAATAGTCCCGTTTCTGGGGATAGCCAAAGTGGCCCTCTTCGGTGAGTGGAGAAGCCCTCCCTGTGGTGCGGGCTATGAGACCTTCACTCTACTCCCAGATGGGAGGGTAGTGGCATGTCCTATAGCTGTTGACTCCGAGTGGGCAGTTGTAGGAGATGTGAGGAGCGGTGTTCTAAGGAAGGTCGTCATAGGAGAGCCCTGTACGAGCTGCAGCTACTTCAAGTACTGTGGAGGGAGGTGCCTCTATACCTACATGGAGAGATATTGGGGTGAGGAGGGTTTCAGAGAGGTGTGTTCAGTTACCAAAGCGACTATAGATGAGGTCTTGTCGAGAGTGAGCGAAATAAGGTCGCTCATGGAGGAAGGTGTGGTGAAGCGGGATGAGATATATTATCCTCCCTACGATAACACCACGGAGATAATCCCATAAGGTGATCGCTTGAACTGGGACGATCTCTTGATTGAGGCCTTCTCGAATAGGATCAGAGTGGGGATCCTCAGGCTCCTGTCCTCATCGGGAGGAGGAATGAACATAAGCAGGATAGCTAGAACTCTCAATATATCGTATAGTTCAGCCGAGAGGAACTTAGAAGCCTTGAAGTCGGCGGGAATACTGGAGGAGGTGAGGCTGGGTAGGGTCAGGATATATAGGCTATCAGGGAGGAGGGAGGTCAGAGCCATACTGAGGTGTCTGGTGCCCCATGAGCTGGAAGGCTTTCGAAAGGATAGCTGAGCGATACGACAAGTGGTACGAGGAGAATAAGGATATCTACTTGGCTGAACTCTCCTGTTTAGAGAGCTTGGTTAGGAAGGACGGTCCGTGCTTGGAGATAGGTGTCGGGACTGGGAGGTTCGCGGGACCCCTCCAAGTGGATGTAGGGCTGGACGCTGCCTACTCTCCCCTGTTGCTGGCAAAGAGGAGGGGCTTGGAGGTCGTTCAAGGTAAGGCGGAGTCACTCCCTTTCAGAGACTCATCGTTCTCATGCGTCATTCTAGTGGTCACTCTATGCTTCCTCGAGGATAGAGATGCGGCCATCAAAGAGATTGCTAGGATCCTTAGGAGGAGGGGTCGCCTCTACGTATGTGTGATCCCCTCGGACTCTCCTCTGGGGAGATTATACTCCGAGAAGGGAAGATCTGGATCCATTTACTCTTACGCTAGGTTTCTCAGCAGAGAAGAACTACTCTCCCTCCTCAGAGGGGGCGGCTTTCTCCCAATGGGCGAATGCCACACCTTAATAGAAGAGGGAGTCCCGAACTTCTTATGTCTGGAGGCCATTTACCCGGGAGGTTAGACCCTAAGAACACCTTTCTGCTTGTTATAGACATGCAAGAGCCTTTCTCCAAGGTAATCAAGGAGTTTGATTCTATAGTAAGCTCCATAACCTTGCTAGCCAAGACGTCTAAGCTCCTAAGCATGCCTGTGGTGGGGACTGAGCAGGCCCCCGAGAAACTGGGCAGGACCGTCCGAGAAGTAGATGAACTGCTGGATGTGAAAATGGAGAAGGCTTCATTTGATGCGTTCAAGGATAGGAGGATTAAAGAGAGGCTGCTCGGCCTTGGAAGGAAAAAGGTCCTGTTGACCGGAATAGAAACCCATATATGCATACTCCAGACCGCACTTAGCGCTGTCGCCCACGGTCTGGAGGTACACTTGGTCAGTGATGCCACTGGGTCGACATTTCCCGAGGATAAGGAGGCGACACTGGCAAGACTGCTTCAAGAGGGCATTTACGTAACGACCTCGGAGTCCGTTGCGTACGAGCTTCTAGGCAGCTCGGGGCATCCAAAATTCAGAGAAGCGGTATCTTTGGTGAAGGAGTACAGGAGAAGGAGATCAAAGGGAGGAAGAAGAGACCGATAAAGGTATTAGGAGGTTGGCCAAGGTTTCCTTCTCCTTCTCGCAGTATTAGATCCGTTTCTTGGTCTCCTTCTAGTGGATTTTTTCACTGCCACCTTACGGGATCTCCTAGCCCTCTCCCTAGACCTCTCTACGAAGGCGTTGCTCTTGGACTCCCTATAGGCTAGGTAACCGGCCCCTACCACTATTAGGGTACCCACACCGGCGGCTATCTCTAAGTTACCGAATTCGGAGCCAGCCCATGAGGCCGAGCTGACTTTCTCTGGGATGAATGCCGTGATCCTCTTGGAGATCCAAGGAGACCAAGCGCCCTTATTGTCCTTGACCCTGAACTTCACGGTGTAGTTGCCGCTAGAGGTGTAAGTGTGATTGATGAACTTATGGGGAATGGAGTTTCCCTCCAGCTCTCCCCTGAACTTCTTACCGTCGCCGAAGTCCCATTCATAGGCTACCACTTGGCCATCGGGGTCCACACCCATACCTTGGAATAGGAAGGTAATATTATCCCTAGTTCTTACCTCGACTATAGATGCTTGGGGCGGCTTATTACCCTTTACAGCCACGCTAACCGTGTAGTACGGGGAAGAGGCACCCTTAGAATCTACAGCTCTCACCTTAACAGTGTAGGCCCCTTCCTTCTTGTATATATGAGCCATCTGCGGACCTCCATTCTTTATAGTACCGTCACCGAAGTTCCACTGGAATGTGAGTCTATCTCCCTCCGGATCGGAGGCGGTGGCCCTGAAAGTCACGGAAACCCCCACAGAAGGTTCCACTGGAGTGAATTTGACCGTGGTTATAACTGGTGGTTTGTTCTTCGGTTTCGGTTTGGTCTGAGAGCGTATGTAGATCTCTTCAGTAACAGCATCGGAGTAAGCGCCCTTGTCATCCTTTGCTTTGACTTTGACAACGTACGTACCCTCTTTAGAGTATGAGTGAGTCACTCTAGTTAGATTGGCCCCTTTAGCCTTCTTACCGTCACCGAAGTCCCAATAGTACTCCACCACATGCCCATCTGGATCTATCCCCTCCACCTCGAATACGATCTTTTCACCGGGCTGGGCTGGATTGGGTGAGACCCTCTTGAGTTTCACCACGGGCTTGTAGTTGGACTTTTTAATGGTGACCAGCTTTGTCTTGACGTTGGACTCCTTGAGCCAGTCATCAGTTACTTGGAGCTTGACCGTGTAGCTTCTGTAATCGCTGTAGGTGTGCTTCACCATCATCTTGTAGGTGGAGTCCCCGATCTTAGACCATCCACCGGTCTTCTTCACGATCGTCCCGTCGCCGAAATCCCAGATCCACTCCCTTAAACCACTGTCCGGATCCTCTACTACTCCTATTAGCTCTACCGTCTTTCCAGTAATCCTGTATACCGTTATCTCCACAACTCTAGGTGCCACGTCTGTTGAGGAGTCCACGGCGGGACATCCTGTATCGGCCGAAACGGCCACCGTCATTAGCGTAAGCACTAGCAGGGCTGAGATAAGTGTTATTTTCGTTGCTCTCATCAGGTGATCCCTCTGGTAGCCCTAAATAAAGATTGATGCGGATAAACTTCTGATTTACTGGTGAAACCGTTTCACCTGTAATATTACTCTATTACTGGAATTCTACCTCATAAGATGAGCAATATTTGCGTAAAAATAGAAATCATTTTAACAAAAAATGGAGGGAGTTCCGCTCTCGACCCTATAACCTCTCATCCAATGGTATGTACTTGGCCTCCATCGGACCCACGTACAGGGCTCTTGGCCTTATCAGGACATTCTCCTCCCAGTACTCGAACACATGCCCTATCCATCCGGAGGTTCTAGAGATAGCGAATATGGGAGTGAAGATATCGGTGGGAACCCCTAACATGTGATATACCTGACCGGAGTAGAAGTCCACATTCGGGAATATGCCTTTCTTCCCGAGGAGCTCGATCATCACCTTCTCCACTTCCAAGGCGGTATTGAATAGGTTTTCCTGACCCGTTTCCTTCGCGAGCATCTCCGCGTACTTCTTGAGTATTCTAGCCCTTGGGTCATAAGCCTTGTATACCCTGTGCCCGAATCCCATTATCCTCTCTTTCCTCTCAAGCTTGGCCTTAACGTAGTCTCTGGCTCTATCTGGGGATCCTATCTCCATCAACATTTTCAATGCCTGCTCGTTGGCTCCTCCATGAAGCGGGCCTTTTAGGGTCGATATACCTGTCACCACCGCGGAATAGAGGTCAGAGAGGGTTGATGCCGTAACCAAGCATGCGAAGGTTGATGCATTAAATCCGTGGTCGGCGTGCAGTATGAGGGCCACATCCATTAGCTTTGCTTCTATATCCTTGGGCTCCCTACCCCACATCATGTAGAGGAAGTTCGCAGCGTGGCTAAGGTCGGTCCTCGGATGCACTATTTCTTTACCCTCTCTCATCCTGTGGAAGTAGGCCATTATGGTCGGCATTTTTGAGAGTATTCTGATAGCTATCCTCAGGTTCTCCGCCCTCTTCTCGTGGATATGCTGTCCCCATATGTTAGGCAGGTCAGGATCGAAGGGACCTAGGGCAGCTACTCCGGTCTTCAGGACATCCATGGGATGGGAGCTCTTTGGAAGCTTCCTTAAGATCTCTACTACCTCCTCCGGTATCTCTCTCTCCTTAGACAGGTTTTCCTTAAACTCTTCCAGCTCCTTCCTGTTAGGCAATTTACCGAACCATAGCAGGTAAGTGACCTCTTCAAACGACGAGTGTTCAGCTAGGTCCTCGATGGAGTATCCTCTATAGATGAGCTTCCCTCTCTCTCCATCTATATAGCTGAGAGCCGTCTTAGCGACATAGATGCCCTTAAGACCGATGTATACAGGAGGAACCTCCGATGCCAAGCAGCACCACCACTAATGCGTGCGGCCCGTTTTCTTTTAATCCTATACATGGTTGGTGCAGGAAATAAAGGGTCGGAAGAACCTGATAGGGGGACTTTCTCGATGGATAGGGATCATTGAGCTTCGATCAGCTGTTCTTCTATCCTATCTACTATCTCCTTGAATGCTCTGGACACCATATTCTCAGGATCGGCCAGCACTATGGGCATCCCCCTGTCCATGAACTCCACTACCTTGGGGTCTATGGGTATCTCCCCCAAGAAGGGCACCTCTTCCTCCTCAGCGAGTCTCCTTCCACCACCCTCACCGAAGATCCTCACCTTCTCGCCGCCAGGACATATGAAGTAGCTCATGTTTTCCACTACTCCCAATGGCTTGTATTCCATCTTCCTTACCATGTGGAGAGCCCTCTTTACATCCATTAAGGCAACTTCCTGCGGCGTAGTCACCAAGACAACTCCATGGAGGGGAACGAGTTGCATAACGCTTAGCGGTTCGTCTCCCGTGCCGGGTGGGAGATCCACGACCAGATAATCGAGGTCTCCCCAGTTAACGTTTTCCACGAACTCTTGAATGGCCTTGGCTTTAAGGGGTCCCCTCCATATAACGGGATCTCCATCCCTAACCATCAACCCTAAGGACATGACCTTCATCTTGAGGGGTCCCTCTGCGGGGATAATCCCCTCATTTGTAGCGTATATGGGGACATCTATGAGACCTAGTGCCTTGGGGACATTGGGTCCGGTGAGATCTGTATCCAGTATGCCAACTGAATATCCCCTTCTAGCCAGCTCTGCGGCTATATTAACGGACACAGTGGTCTTACCGACGCCTCCCTTTCCGCTCATGACCGCTATCCTTCTTCTTATCCTCTTGACATTCTCAGGTGGTTGTGGGATGCCAGCGGCTCTAGGGGGGGTAAAATGCGCCTTGATGTTGCTCATGATCGATCGATGCGACCTACTTAGACTCGGGTAAAAAAGTTACCTTAAGTAAACTCTGGCGGGAATGTACGGGAGTACGTTCCTTCCCCTCCTCCTGAGGCCGAAGGATATCAATTGACCATGTTTCAACGGATAATCCAGTACTTTGATCCACTCATTACCCTCGTAAACCCATATCCCACCCGGGGCTCCCCTATCGCTTATCCAGTACTCGCTCCCTACCCTCACTATCTCTATCCACCCCTTAGGTGGGCCAGGGGGTAAGGATCTCCTTGATCCGATCTCCTGTAGGTTTACATCTGCCCATCCCGTGCCTCCCTGTCTCTTCACCCTTCCTATAGTTATCTTGTCCTTCAGGGGTATAGTCTTCCCCTGAACGACTAACCTAGGACCGGACTCTGGGGGAAGCCTCACTCCCATCAGGGCGAGCGACATGTCCCTCGCGCTGCTGAACCTCCTCCTAGGATCGGGATCCAGTGCCCTAGCTAGCACATACCTGAGATGATCTGATAGATTCCTCGGGAGATCATCAGGCCCTAGAGATTCTCTAGGATCAGTTCCATACACTAGAAAGAGAATCAGGACCCCAACTGAGTATATATCGGCCTCCGGTGAGACCTCTCCCCTCAGAAATTCTGGAGCGCTCCATCCAGGGGTTCCCGCTACGGATCTCTTGCCCATAGCCCTAGCTACACCAAGATCTATGAGAACCGGGTGTAGGGAGCGCGGGAGGATTATGTTATCGGGTTTCACATCCCCATGAACCACGCCCAGTGAGTGTATCCTCTCCAGCGCGGAGAGAACGCCCAACGATATCCTTATTGCATCATTCTGCGTAGCCCTCCTACTCCTGTAGGCCTCCCCTATCGTGGGACCAGGGACATACTCCTCCACCAGAGCGGGCACCCTATCTATCCACTCAATGAATGCGACTATGTGCTCGTGGGGAGAGGGGGTGGATACCTCCCTCAGGATAGAGGCCTCCTCTCTTAGGAGCATCCTGGACATCTCGTCGTCTTTCGGTAGTTTTATAACGACCAGTTCCCCGTCAGCCCTGGCTAGGAGGATGTCGGCGAAGCCCCCCCTTCCTAGCCTCTTTATCACGTGGTAGGAGCCGAGGGATCCTTGGATCTTCATAGGGATGGGACACCTAAGTCCTCAGGCTCGCTCGAGACGAACCTTAACCGGACAACTTCGGCCACATCTATCACAGAACCGTTGGTAAGTCTGACGGATTCTCCCCTAGCGAGTTTCCTGCCGTTAACCCAGGTGCCGTTCAGGCTGCCTAGATCCCTTATGAAGTACCCCTGTGAAGTCCCTCTTATCTCGAAGTGTCTCCTAGAGACGTAGTCGAGGTCCTCATCTGGGACGATGCCAGCGAAATCCCTCCTTCCGAAGGTCCTTATTCCAGGACCCAGCCTGGCAACGAAGCCGTTGGGTCCCACCAGTTGTGCACCAACCTCTTTGCGCTTAGGAGGTGGGGCGGGAGCTTCCATCCACTCCTCCACGGGTTCGTACCTGCGAGGTTTTTCCATTTCTCCATAGACCGGCCTCCGCCTCGGCTTTCTCGCCTTTCTTGGAGATCTCGGTTCCCTGCGCTCTACCATTTCCTCGTATTCTTCCTCGATCTCCCCCTCCTCCACCACCTCTATCTCGGTATGGATCAGCTTATTCGTGGTGATAGTCAGGAGGATGAGTCCCAGCACAGTTAAGCCCAGTGATAGGGCGATTACATTCGAAAACGAAGCGAGGGGCCCTATCAGGAGAAGTGCGGCTCCTACCTTGAGATTACCTATTCCCAAGATCGCGCCTAACTTGTAGAATGCGTAGATTATCGATATGAAGACCGCAAGGCCAGCTAAACCGGATAGCGTGAGCAGAGGAGAGGCCGCAAGAATTGTGGAGAGGACTCCAGCGGGATTTCCCATCATATTCTGGATGGAGGAGTACATCATCCCGACGGAGATCAGGAGGAGGGCAAAAGAGGCTATGGTACCGTACTTTATTACCCGACTCACCGTGCAGAACAGCTCATCAAGCCCATAGCACATCTCCGTCCATCCCTTGTACATGAAGAACAGTGAGATCAAACTCAGGATTCCTGCTACTGCTCCCGCCGCTGTCACTGCAGACAGAGCGACCATGAGTTGCTCTAATTCGAGAGACCCCAGGTCTGCGACTCCCATGGCTCCCAAGGAGATTAGAGGTACTATGAAGGCTATTAGAGATAAGAGAAGAGCATTTCTCAGTAGCTTGAAACCGGTAGAGAGATCTTCCATAGGAGATCGGGGGGTATGGAATCATTAAGTAAAAAAGCATTTAGTCTGGCCTCGGGTGCTGCAGGCTTGAAAGTGGACGTGGCGCTAATTCATGCACCTAGCGTCTATGACTTCAGAGATCGCTACCTCTACGCTACGGTCATAAGCGAGGTGGTACCTTCCCTCTTCGTCTTCGACATGATACCCTATGGCTTCCTCACGCTAGCTACCTATCTGAGCAGAAGGGGGTACAAGGTTGGGATATTCAATCTGGCCTCTAAAATGCTGAGGGACAGGGAATTCGATGTGGAGAAATTCTTGAAGGATTTGGAGGCCGATGTCTATGGTATAGATCTCCACTGGCTTGTCCACGCGCATGGAGCCTTGGAGATAGCGAGGATCTTGAAGAGATACCATCCGGACAGCAAGGTCGTGTTGGGAGGCCTATCCTCTACATTCTTCAGGAGGGAGATCATGGCTGGCTATGACTCCGTGGATGCCGTTCTGCTTGGTGACAGTGCCGAAGTACCCTTCCTCAAGTTCTTGGAGGAAGGTCCCTCGAGAACGCCTAACATAATATGGAGAGATAACGGGAGGATCAGGGAAAATGAACTCAGTTGGATCCCAGATAGCCTAGACGAGTTCATCATAGACCACGGGGTACTGGTGAAGAACTTGATGAGGTGCAGGGATCTCTCGCTAGGGGTCCCCTTCTGCTCCTTCATAGAGGCGCCCATTGCGGGGATCATTACCGTCAAGGGTTGCTCGTTCGACTGTGTTACATGTGGTGGTTCAAAGTTCACCTACTCAAAGTTCTTTCGGAGGGACAAGCTGGCGCTGAAGTCCCCTCGGGCTATAGCTGACGAGGTAGAAGGGATAGCTAACCTTTCATCTATGCCAATATTCTTTGTCGGGGATCTCAGGTATGGAGATAGGGTTGAGGAGTTATCCAAGCTCCTCAAGGAGTTAGATCTGGAAAACGAGCTGATATTCGAGTTCTTCTCTCCTCCATCGAGGAGGGTGTTAGAGCAGTTGAGGAGGACCTCCCACAAGGTTTATCTCCAAATTTCACCTGAAAGTCCTCTGGAAGAAGTTAGAAGGGCATTTGGAAGACCTTACAGCAACGATCAGCTAGAAAAAATGGTTAGGCATGTGGAGGAGCTGAAATTCGAGAGATTAGACCTTTACTTTATGATGGGGCTCCCGAGACAGACCCCCGATCAGGCCTATCTAGTGGCATCCTACTTCCTCAAATTGAGGAAAATCTCGGACAGAGTGGACGCATTTGTCTCACCCCTAGCACCCTTCGTAGATCCGGGCAGCAGAGCCTTCGTCAACCCTGAGGTGTACGGGTATGAGATCCTATTCAGGGACCTAGAGAGTTACCGAAGGGCCCTAACCTCCTACCATTGGAAGTACTCACTGAACTACCGGACCGCCTGGATGGATCGACATGATGTAGTGTCTTCATCCCTGACCGCGTATGAGAGATTGAACAGGGCCAAGCTCGAGGCGGGACTTATAGATGAGAGGGCGTATGAACTGGCAAAAAGGAGGGTTCAGTTGGACAGAGAGGTCTTGAGATACGTCGAAATGGGGCTTCCACTAGACAGGATAAAGGAATCCATTGAGGAGGTAGCGATAAAGCTGGATGCCGAGGTGAAGAAATCCCTCTCACTTTACCCCACGAAGGACCTCGCTCACTGCATAAAGAGCCCGTTGCTGAGGGGAGTAGTCAGTTTCCTAACTCGTTGAAGCTAAAGGAACCTCTCTATCAGCTCTTCAGGGATTGAACAGCACGCATGGACTATGCTGAGCCCTATGCTGGGATGGGGATTCGCTATTCTGTCCACCAGACCCTTCAAAGCATTGTCCAACCTCTTCTTCATCCAAGGAGGTCTCATGCACCCAAGGCTGACCTTCGAGGATCTGCTGAGCGCACGGGTTATCTCGACCATCCTGCCCAGTGGTGGAGGTTCGTAGTCCTCAAAGGGGGTGTCTGGGGTTGGTATGAAAACTAGTACAACCGATCTCCTTATTCCGAGCTCCCTGATTACGTTAGCTGCATCCTCGAACCATTTCTCTCGGGAGCCAGGCAGTCCCACGGTGATGTGAGGAACCACCTCTATAGACGATTCAACTAGAAGCTCCATACCCCTCACGAAGTCTTCAGGTGTGAGTTTGAGCGACTTTGCCCTTCTTATGGCCTCTTCGTCTAGGATCAACTCGTAGTCGGCCAAGTCCACCTGAGCCATGGAGAGCAGCTTGGCCTCCTCCTCACCAACCACTCCAGTGTGAACGCTGATGAAGAATCCCATCTCTTTAAGTTCTCGGATAGCCGATGCGAACGGTCTCAGCGGCAGTTTTCCGTCAATCCCCAAACCACCGCTTATTAAGATACCCTCGATTCCCTTCTTTCTCAGGCTACGACCCAGCCGGACTAGTCCGGCTGGGGAAGTAGCTGGTATCATCCCCCTGAGCCATTTTCCGCGACACATTGGGCAATTCAGGGGACAATAGTGTCCAGTTATGCTTACCTCAGCGAACTTTCCCACGGGGATGAACCCTAAGGTCTCCAATGGCAGTCATCACCTCTTCCCTAACCTTCTCCCAGTCCCCCTTCAGTAAATCCATGCCGGGGAAGTTGTATATCGGACCTTTAGGGCTCTCGTTGTAAAAGGGCCTGTTGCAGGAGGGGCATCCGCTGGTCAGGAAAGCCTCCCTATACTCGTCGGGATCGTAAGACTTGATTTCCTCGATGGGGATCCCCTCGCTCAAGAAGTACCGTATCACTTGAAGCTGCCTGTAATACCTGATATCTGGCTTAGGGTGGGATTCCATGGGTGTTCTGGGAACGGGAGTGAACGAGAAGAGGGCTACCTCAGCCCCCATCCCATATAGAGAGGACATGATGTGTGTAGCTTCCTCGAGGGATTCTCCCATCCCGGCTATCAGGTGAACGTGTACCCTTCCCCTGCCAAATACGTTGATGGCGTTCTCAATGAACTTAATGTATGAGTTCCATGATCCGGGCTTATTCACTCTACGGAATACCGTAGGGGACATGGCATCCAGCCCAATTCCTATCCTTTCAGCGTATCTCCTCAAGCGCTGCAGTATATCTCGATGCACGGGATTTATGGAGATGGAGACGGGACCCCTAAACAGCGATGCTAGGCTCTCTACCTCGGATGAAAATCCTCTTCTAAGCGTCGATTGGATGCATATTCTCTCGAAGAGCCCTTGGCCCCTGACCACGCTATTCACATCAACCAGCGGCCATCTCAGCCTAGCTAATCTGGCCTCGTCGACCCATTGAGGGCAGAAGGCGCACTTGCCCAAACACCCGCCTGGGAGCAGTAGGTAAGCCGTCCTAGGAGCTGCGGTCATCTTCATGTGAAGGAGCCCGAGTCTCACTAGAGTCCCTACTGAAGCCCTTACAGTGCTGGAATCCCCCGCCAAACCTGTGTGGAGCCACACGGGATTCTTATGCATTAAAACCTTTTAATTTTCAGCTGCCGTGAATCCCGGTGATCGAATGAAGGGTGGTTGGACTGGCAAGATACTCAGGGTGGACCTCACCCGGGGAAAGGCTGTGGTACAGGATCTAGACCCTAAAGTTGCCGTAGATTTCCTCGGTGGAAGGGGCCTCGCCATAAAGACACTCTGGGAGGAGCTTCCACCTAGCATGGACCCCCTTTCCCCAGAAAACTTGCTCATATTTGCTACTGGACCTCTAACTGGATTGACGCTCCCGAGCAGCGGGAAGATGGTCATAGCTGCCAAGTCCCCCCTAACAGGAGGCTATGGGGACGGTAATATAGGCACTAAGGCCTCCGTCCAGCTGAAGAAGGCTGGTTATGACGCGGTCATCGTCTCCGGGAAGGCTGAGGAGCCGTCTATGATAGTAATTGAGGATGACAATGTGGAGATAAAGTCGGCTAAGGACCTGTGGGGGCTGGATACCTACAAGACTCAGGACGAGTTGGAGTCCCAGTACGGTAAGAATGCGGGAATCCTAGTGATCGGACCGGCTGGGGAGAACCTAGTAAAGATATCCGTGGTCACCTCGGAGAAGGGAAGGGCTGGCGGAAGACCAGGAATGGGTGCAGTCATGGGTTCAAAGAATCTAAAGGCCTTGGTAGTGAGAGGAACCAAGGAGATACCGATGGATAATCCAAAGGAGGTCCTCAGACTGGGGGCTGAGGCCTACAAGGATGTGAAGTCCAAGGATAACTACGATTTCTGGGTGCGGCAGGGAACTATGTTCACCGTGGAATGGGCCAATGAGAACAGCGCGCTCCCCACCTACAACTTCAGTGAGGGAGTATTCGATGGATTTGACAAGATAGGCGGCAACGCTATGGAGAAAATATACAAGGTCGCCCAGAAGGGCTGCCCTAACTGCAACATGCCCTGTGGTAACATAACTGAGATAAAGGAAGGTCCGTATCAAGGGAGGAGGACCGAGGTTGACTACGAGAACATAGCAATGAACGGTTCTAACTTGGGAATCAACAACATGAGCTGGGTAATGACTCTAAATCTCTTCTCCGACGAGACCGGTTTGGACGCCATAAGCATGGGCTCAGCCTTGGCATTCGCGACCGAGGCGGTTCAGAGGGGTATACTGAGCAAAGAGGAGGTCGGCGTAGATCTAGAGTGGGGCAACGCCCCGGCCATGCTGGAACTGGCTAGGAAGATCGTGAATAAGGAGGGATTCGGTGCTGTGCTGGCTGAGGGAGTAGCTTACGCTGCTTCCAAGCTAAGAAATGGTGCCGAGAAATTCGCGATGCACGTTAAGGGGCTGGAGACCAGTGCATACGACTGCCATGCATACATAGGAATGGCCTTAGCCTATGGAACGAGTCCCATAGGGGCCCATCACAAAGACGCGTGGTTCATCTCAATAGAAGTCAGGGAGGGTAGAGGGGTAGCGAGTAGAGATAGGGTGGAGAAGCTCATCTGGATGCAGAACGTGAGGGGAGGATTCTTCGAGAGCGCTGTAACCTGCAGATTACCGTGGATCGAGCTTGGCTTCGATCTTGAATGGTACACCAAGTTCCTGAAGGCTGCGACTGGGCTGGAGTACACCTGGGACGACCTCTACATAATATCCAACAGGATATACTCGCTTATAAGGGCCTTCTGGATAAGGGAGAAGGGTGGCTGGAATAGGACCATGGACTATCCACCGGCGAAGTGGTTCGAGGAGCCCTTGACCAAGGGACCGCTTGCCGGCGCCAAGCTCGACAGGGACTCTTACGATAAGATGCTCTCATGGTACTACGAGCTCAGAGGGTGGGACACCAACGGCGTCCCAAGGAAGAGCACGCTCAGATCTCTGGGATTGGAGAGCGTCATACCTCAACTGGAGAAAGTGGTGAGCCTCTCGGAGTAAGGAGAACTCTCATGAGACTCAAGTTACTGGGAAAACCGAGGGAGCTTCTAGGCAAGGAGGTAGAGCTGAACCTAGGCAGGACTACACTGAGGAAGGTGCTCGAAGCTCTTCCCCAAGAGGTAAGGGAGCTCGTGACAGATGGTGAAAGGTTCAAGATGATAGTCTTGATCAACGGAATATCCGCGGAGTCGAAGGGCGGACTGGACGCAGAGGTGGGGCCTGAAGATGAGATCACCATAATGCCCGAGGTGGGAGGGGGTTAGCTAGAGCATCTTATACACCTTAGCAACGGATGAGTACAGGACTCCAAAGATCACGGGGGGCCACCCGTTCCCCTCCACCTTTATTGGCTCTATTTTTCCTTCATCCAGCTTGGAAACTAGCGTCCTGACCTTTCCTATCTCTCTAGGCCAGTGGGCATCGCTTCCTCCTATACCAGGTATGCCGTACCGTTTAGCGAACTCCTCAGCCTTCCTATTATTCCAAGAGGGGGTTCTCCCGTTCATCACCTCTATGTAGTCGATTTTTCCTACAATATCCAAGATCGCGTTTCCCAAGGCTCCTCTCCTCTTCCTGTCAAAAGGGTGAGGCACTATCACCAAACCCCCCTGCTCCTTTATTTTATCCACGGTTTCCGACGCGTCCATGCCTTTGGGTATTCTCTCGCTTATGAACAGCCCTATGACATCGCCCTGCGCTGTCTTCACCTCCTCCCCCGGGATGACAGTCAGATCCACACCCAGCCTCCTGACCTCTTCTATCACCTCTTGGGCCCCTATCACCTCATTGTGATCGGTTATAGCTATGGCGCTCAGTCCCCTCCTCACAGCTAACTTAGCCACATCCCTAGGAGAGGCCATTGAGTCCCGGGATCTCCTAGTATGCACATGAAAGTCCACCCACATTGGGATCCCTCACAGTGAGTATTCCATTCCCTCTGCCTTACCTTTTCCCTCTGGCTGCGGCTGGGGTAGCGGCGGCAGGGGTGGAGGCACTCCCACCGACCTACACAGCATAACCGCCTCCGCGAAGCTCGCCGCGTACACAGCTTGGACCACAGGCTGAGGCATCTTACCGGCCCCTACATCCCTCAACATCCTCTCTATCTCATCTTTCTTGCCGGTTATGATGACCCTACCCTCCACGGTTATTCTGGCCACGGAGGGTTGGTAACTCACATCTATGAGGAACTTACCTTTAGCCCTCTCCTTAGATCCCTCTATCTTCCCTAGGTTCATGTTAACGGAGATCTGTAAGTTTGGCGGCAGTGGATCCTCTGGCTCCACGTATCTCTCGGCCTGAACCCTCATTACCCTCACGGCTATGTTCATGGTGATCATCTCGGCCTTCCCGCATCCCCTTTTAACCGTACCCCTAGGAGTGAAAGTTTTTCGTATTCAGGTAGCCAGCTCTCCAGGTGATGACATGAAGGTGAGAAAGAGAAGCACCGGGACCGAGGAGGAGTTCCTTCCCGTAAAGATAGTTGCGGCCGCAATTAAGGCTGGTGCTTCCGTTGAGTTGGCTGATGAGGTTGCTAAGGTAGTACAGGAGAAATTCAAGGACAAAGAGGTAGTAGATAGCTCGGAGATCAGGGAATTCGTGCTCAACTACCTCAAGGAGAGAGAGCCCTCCGCCCACGAGAACTGGCTCAGGTTCGACAGTCGGGTGAAGGGCATCTCCTCCTAACACTTTTTCGGGGGGTTCAGGGATAGATCTAAGGGAGCTAGTTGACCTCGCCCTGAAAATAAAGGAGAAGGCCCTTCCCTTCATAGGAGCGGACAGGGAATATTCCTACGTTAGCGCTGGAGGGGATACCGCTAGGGCAGTGGACGAGGCAGCGCAGGAGGCTCTCTCTGTATGGTTAGAGGAGAGGGAAAGACATCCGAGCATCCTCAGCGAGGAGAGCGGACTTATCGAGGGACGAGAGAGGGGAATTATCCTCATCGATCCCGTGGACGGTAGTTCCAATGCCGACAGGGGAATTCCTTTCGCCTGCGTCTCCGTGGCCTATTCCTCCTCATACTCGCTGAAGGATCTCGAGATGGCGGTTCTACTGGACCTATTCAGGGGAAACCTATATCACGCCATCAAGGGAAGAGGTGCCTTCAAGAACGGGAACAGGGTGAGAGTGAGAGACTTCAGGGGTACACCGGTCATCTACTCACCTTGTCAAAGGAACGACCCAGTAACCAAGGAGAGGCTGGGATTCAAGCATATAGCGAGGAGGGATTTGGGATCTGTTGCCTTAGGCTTATCTCTGGTGGCAGAGGGTCGGATAGACGCTCTCATTGATCTCAGAGGGGACCTGAGAATAGTGGATCTAGCAGCCGGCCTTCTGATGGTTAAGGAGGCAGGAGGAACCGTTTTGGTGAATAAGCACCGGATAGAGGGTCTAAATAGGGAGTACTCGATCGTAGCCGGGATCCGTGAGGTCGTCAGGAGAGTAGAGATCGAGGATATGGTAGAGCTGTGATGGAGCCCCGGGGGGGTCTCGAACCCCCGACCTGCCGCTTACAAGGCGGCCGCTCTGCCAACTGAGCTACCGGGGCCAAGCATGAGATGATGGCTCACCAAATATAAGTTTTCTAGGAAGGACTCAGAGATCCTCTCCTTCCTTCCCCAGCTCGAATTCGTCGTGCAATGCCCTCACAGCCTCTTCTCCATCGGTTTCGTCGACCACGAACGATATATTGACCTCCGAGGATCCCTGAGCTATCATCTTCACGTTTATTTCCCTTGCGGAGACTGCTCCGAAGATGCGAGAAGCGACACCGGGAGTGCCCCTCATCCCAGATCCTATAGCGGCCACTACAGAGCACCCCCTATCCAAGAGGACCTCTTTGAATATGGGCCCTAAGAGCCTAGCTTCCATTATACCCCTCGCCCTCTCGGCCTCCTCGGCCTCTAGGACTATCGAGATGTCCGACTCTGAGATGCTCTGGGAGATCATAAGCACATTGAGCCCATTGTCCCCCAAGAGTGAGAACAGCCGACCGGCCGTTCCGGGACGCCCGATCATCCCGACACCCCTGACTGTTATTATAGATACTCCTCTTCTCAGACCCACGGCCTTAACCACCTCTCTGCTCCTTACCTCCCTGCTGGAAATGAGGGTGCCGGGAGAGCTCATGTTACGGAAGTTCCTTATCCTCACAGGAGTGGAGGTCACCATAGCCGGCTCCAAGAACCTAGGATGCATCCTCTTCGCACCGAAGTACGCTAGCTCTATGGCTTCCCTGTAAGAGACCTGTTTGATCAGACGGGCATCCTTAACTATCCTCGGGTCAGCGGTAAGTAGACCGTCCACATTAGTCCAGAGCCAAACCTCCCTAGACCCCAAAGAGGATCCGAGGAGGACCGCAGTCAGATCACTCCCTCCTCGCCCCAAAGTCGTGACTCTACCCTCTTGGGAGAGCCCAGAGAAGCCAGCCACGACAGGCAGTGTGTCTTCGAGTAGTGGGAGGAGCCTGCTCCTCACATAAACGCGAGTGGCTTTGAGGAGCGGATTGGCCTCGCCATGAGAGTCATCCGTGACTATACCGGCCTCTCCTCCCGTTAGAAACCTAGATTTAACGCCCTTCTTACGGAGCAGCTCAGACAGGATACTTCCAGATAGGTTCTCTCCCATGGAAGCTATGAGATCTCTCAATCTGGGTGTAATCTCCCCGATGTAAGTTATCCCTATTACTATCTTCTCAAGCTTCTCCAACTCCTTCCTGACAGCTTGACAAGTCAGCCCCAAGTCTTCACATATACTCAGGTGCTTCTCACTCAGAGATTGTAGCTCTTTCATGACTGCAAGCTCGTCTCCTAACGCAGCTAGCTCGCCGATCTTGAGTAGATGGTCAGTGACTCCCTTAAGGGCGGAGATTACGGCTACTATCCTCTCCTCCTCCAGCGCTCCCTTCAGATAGTCCGCTATGGATTGGAGGTCCCCAGCTCCCTCGAGTATGGACCCCCCGAACTTCATTATGAGCAAGACTCGACACCTCCCAAGTACATCTTCAGTTCCACCAGATCCCTCATCAGGGCGGCGGCGGTTTCCTTTCCACCCGCTCCCTTGCCTATCAAGGTGTGTCTCCCGGATATCTCCGCGATGAAGGAGACGGCGTTCAGGGCGCCTGGAACCACCAGTGGATCCCTCCTGTCGATCTCCTCGGGCTGGACTCTGAGGCCGGATTCATCGGCTGTGGCTATCAACCTGACGGTCTTTCCTCTGGAGAGCATGTCCTCCGTTATCTCCACATCTCTGATGCCACGGACGGACACGTCCTTCAGCGTCACGCCTAGATCCATGGCCCAATTCGAGAGTATAACGAGTTTGGCAGCGGAGTCCCACCCATCCACATCGTTGCTCGGATCCGCCTCGGCGTATCCCTTCTCTTGAGCCTCCCTCAGCGCCTCTTGGAAAGATATTCTGTCCTCCATCCGGTTGAGTATGTAATTCGTGGTTCCGTTAATTACTCCCCTTATCGATATTATCTTCTCGCCGGACAGGCACTTTCCAACGAATCTGAGGAAGGGAGTACCTCCTCCAACCGTCCCGCTGAAGAGAAGCCTTAGACCCTTGTGCTGAAACATCTCCACTAGTGCGGGCATTTCTAGAGCTAGAGGACCTTTGTTTGCTGTTATAACGTGTTTACCGGTCTGAAGTGCCGACCTGAGGTGTGAGATCCCTGGTTCTCCGGTCCTGAAGTTGGATGGCGTGACCTCGATAACGACCTCCGCCTCCACATCTCTCACCAAGTCCATACCTCTAACCTCATCGGGAAAGCCGTGCAAAGTTCCTTTGGACCTCTTGTGGTTCAGGAGCCTCCGTACATCCAATCCCCTAGAATTGTATACCATTGACTTAGAGTCCGCCGCTGCCACCACCACAGGATGGAGGCCGTATTTCCTGTACAGATCTGCCTTTTCAAGCTCAAGCAGCTCCAAGAATGCTTGTCCCACGACTCCCATACCCATCAGGATTATACGCATCTCCTCCACTCGAGGGAGCATACAAAAAATTTGACTGTATATAGGTCGTTGTCTAGGGAGACGCTTAGGAACTGTGGCGGCTACTCCATTGGAGAAAAAGAGATATATGTGTTATGTGGAGTATGGTTCGGGTGATGCTTTGCTCTCTGGAATGGCAGGCTTGACCCTTAAGCTAATGCAGTTCGGGCCTATAGGCTGGACTGAGCTCCTGATAATTATAGTGATCGCTCTACTTCTCTTCGGGCCCAGGAGGCTCCCGGAGCTAGCTAGATCCATGGGTGAGGCTATAAACGAATTCAGGAAGGCCAGCAGCGGAGTCACCTCAAAGGAGGAGAAGGAGGAGAAGACCAAGAAAAGCAGCAGTGAGATCAGAGAGCTCGCCTTGAGCCTAGGGATAGATGTCACCGGTAAGACTGACGAGGAGCTCATGGAGGAGATAAAGGCCCTAGCAGCTAAGAAGAAGGGGTCGGAGGAGTAACCCCTCATTCAACTTTTCGCCGTATTCTCAGCTTTCAGCTTTTCTTATGCATTTTCTTGGCCAGCAGATAGGAGAGCACGTACAGCGCTAGGAAGGGGATAGCCAGCGCTATCATGGAGACTGGAGTGGGATCTGGAGTTATTATGGCGGTCACGACCATTATCACGAACACCACGTACCTCCAGTTCTTCTTCAGGGTGTCCGGGGTTATTATGTCCAAGTAAGATGCCAAAGCAACCACTAGAGGGAAGGTGAACGATAGCCCGGTAGTGAGCATCCCCACTATGGCGAAAGAGTAGAACTCCTTGACGGAGAATATGAGCTTAACTCCACCCAAGAGGTAAAGCCAAGAGAGGAAGAAGAACGTCAATGGGAGGATAACGAAGTACGCGTACACGACACCCAAAGCGAATAACAGGAAGAAGAGGAGTGAAAACGGAACGAGCACCCTCTTTTCTCTCTCTTCGAGAGCTGGCTCCAAGTACTCGTAAATCTGCTTAGCTACGTAAGGAGATGCTATAACTAAACCCATCAGGAGGGAGAGCTGGAGGATTACTTCTATGGAATCCAGCCAGCTATGGGCTATGAGTTCCACAGGGAGCTCCTTTATCCCGAAAAAGGAAGCTATAGGCTCCACTACTGGGTTATGGACGTTGGTGAGATCCTCCTGCATTTTCTTCATCACGTAAAACACTAAGGGAGTGTATCCATCCCACTTCCACTCTATCAGCTGAGAGGGAATCACAACCACAATGCCTGAGGTTATTATGAGGGCTATTAGCACCCTCCTCAACCTCTCAAGCAGCTCGATGATGTGTTCCTGCAGCGGCGCTTCCTTATCCTCCGCCAAAGTGCATCCTCCCGAATGTGGGCGAAAGCTAATTTATAGATTAACACGCCCTTCCCTCGATGACCCACATCTTCAAGAGGCTAACTCCCGTAGGACAGGCGCTTGCTATCTACCTAACCTATCTTCACCCAACCTCGCCCGAGGAGGTCGCCTTAAATGAGGCAAGAAAGCGAGTTCTAGCAGAGGATGTGATCTCTCCTATTGACATCCCTCCTTTCCATAGGGCCGCTTTCGATGGTTACGCGGTCAGATCATCCGACACTTTCGGCGCGACAGCGTCTAATCCGGTTGTGTTGAAGGTGATTGGGAGGCTCAGGCCCGGAGACGAGTCGGAGGTGAGTATAAGGGAGGGAGAAGCAGTGGAAATAGCCACCGGCGCTTACTTACCTGATGGGGCTGATGCAGTAGTACCGCTGGAGTTCTCGAGGAGATCGGGAGATCATGTAGAGATAATAAGGCAGGTTCCTCCTGGTGCTAACGTAGACAGGAAGGGCAGCGATGTGTCGAGAGGGGATACCGTTCTGATGAGGGGTACTGTTATAGGTCCGTTCGAAATGCTCCTCTTGGCCTCCCTGAACATTACTGAGGTGAGAGTGTTCAAGAAGCCTACGGTCTCGATAATCAGTACGGGAAGCGAGCTTGTGGAGCTTGGATCTCCTCTCGGCAAGGGTAGAATAGTCAACTCCAACAGGTATGCCATAGAGTCGATGGTCTTGGATCTAGCCGTTCCTAGATACTTGGGTATAGCTAAGGACGATGAGGGGGAGCTAAGGGAAATGGTTGAGAGGGGAATGGATGGAGATCTGATAGTCACGATAGCTGGCACCAGCGTCGGAGAGAGGGACCTAGTTCCCAAGATCGTGAGGTCCTTGGGTGGGGAGATAATGTTCCACGGATTGAGCATGATGCCAGGAAAACCCACTCTCCTAGCTATGATCGACGGAACCCCCTTGGTAGGACTTCCAGGGAGCCCTGTTGCGGCCATGGTCGCGGCCATGGAGGTGCTCCTCCCGGTATTAGCGAGGATTTCAGGCGTGGAAGGGATTTTCCAGTGGCTGAGGGTCAGGGCTCGTCTGGACAGGAGGATAGCTTCACGACCTGGCGTCAGACATTATGTGAGGGTCAAGCTCAGGCGGGAGAGCGATGCCTTACTAGCTACGCCCGTGAGGGTCGGTGGTTCGGGAATAATCTCCTCGCTTACCCAAGCCGATGGCTTTGTGGTGGTGCCAGAGGATGTGGAAGGATACGAGGCTGGCAGTGAGGTGGATGTGCTCGTTTATAGGAGGTGGCTCAAGCTATGAGGAAGGTCTTCAGGGAGCTCAGGGAGTTTGGGGAGGTTCTAAACCTCTTGCTCAGTTATTCCAGACCCAAGAACATCGAGGAGGTTCCCATTGAAGTTGCTCTGGGGAGGGTGGTAGCTGAAGACGTGATATCGGATGTGGATGTACCGGGGTTCGACCGTGCGGCCGTTGACGGCTACGCTCTGAGGGCGGAAGACACCTTCTGGGTTGATGAGGATCGTCCAGCTAAGCTGAGGGTCATCGGTAAGGCTGCGGCTGGCCATCCCTTCCTAGGTATCGTTGATGAGGGGGAGGCAGTGGAGATAGCTACGGGAGCCCCCATCCCCAAGGGGGCCAATGCTGTGGTCATGGAGGAGCATACAGTCAGGGAAGGAGACTCGCTCCTCGTTTTCAGGGCCATATCTCCGGGAGAGAACATCCACGGGGCTGGATCTGATATAAGAAGAGGAGAGACGGTCATCTATTCCGACACACTCCTGTCCTCACGTGAGATAGGAGTACTGGCCGCTGTTGGCCGGACGAAGGTGAAGGTCTACTCTCCTCCTAAGGTGGGGATATTCTCGACGGGTGATGAGATAGTCCAACCGGGCGAACCGCTTGACTTCGGGAAGATATATGACGTCAATTCCTTCACGGTGTTCACCTCCATAGTTGAGGACGGCGGCATTCCAGAGAGACTCGGCATACTCCCCGATAATTACGACGCCATAAAGAGGGCATTGGAGGACGCCTTGGATAGGTTCGATATGGTGATACTCTCTGGCAGCACCAGCGTGGGCGCTGGGGATGTGATGTACCGGATTCTCGAGGAGCTGGGACCTCCCGGTGTGCTAGTTCACGGTATCGCCATACATCCGGGTAAGCCGACTGTTATAGCGGAATCAAGGGGAAAGCTCATTATAGGACTCCCTGGATACCCTACCAGCGCGATGACCATCTATCAATCCTTGATTTCCCCCCTCATAAGGAAGTGGAGTGGTATGTTGGAGGAGGGTGGGGGCATCGTAAAGGCGATCGCAGCTGAGAGGATCTTCGGGGAGAAGGGAAGGAAGGATCTGCTACCAGTCCATGTAGTAAGGGAAGGAGATCACTACCTCACTTTCCCGGTCCCCACGGGTTCAGAGGCAATAACCACGCTCTCCAGAGCGGATGGATTTGTGATCATGGAGAAGAACGAGGAGATAATAGAGGAGGGTGAAGTCGTCGAGGTCCACCTATACAAAGGATCAAAGATAGCCGATGTCTCAGTCATGGGCAGTCATTGCTTAGGGCTGGAAAGGATACTATCTCACCTGAGGAGGGAGGGATACCACGTCAAGGCCGTTTTTGTAGGATCCACCGGCGGCTTCAAAGCAGTGAGCAGGAGAGAAGCAGATATAGCGGGGGTTCACGCTTTGGATCCGGATAGCTGGACCTATAACATTCCATTCATGGACAGCTACCAATTCAAGGGTAAGGCGATACTCGTAAGGGGCTACAGCAGGGAGCAGGGTCTCATTCTGCCCAAGGGTAATCCTAAGGGTGTAAAATCCATAAGAGATCTCATAGAGAGAGAAAATCTCATGTTTATCAATAGGAATAAAGGTTCGGGTACTAGAATACTCTTGGACGCTCTTCTGAGGAGGGAGGCGGAGTCGCTGGGCCTGAACTTCGATGAGGTTAGGAGACGAATAAGGGGCTACTGGAGCGAGGCTAAGTCCCATAGTGCCGTCGCTGCAGCCGTATACCACGGGATTGCAGATATAGGCATCGGTATAAGGACAGCTGCATCCCTCTACGGCCTAGATTTCATCAAATTAGCTGAGGAGAACTACGATTTCCTAATAAAAGGCAGTTCCTTGGGGAGCAAACCGGTGAATCGGTTCTTGGAACTGCTCAGAGATCCAAGGTTGAGGGAGGAGATCAACTCACTGGAGGGAATAGTTGCTGGAGAAGATATGGGAGAGGTTATCTGGAGTTAGTGATCGCCCCTAACCAAGTACACTAGATGAGCGGCCTCAGGGAGTATGAGTTTGGTGAGTGCGAGCTTCACTCCATCTGGAGATCCAGGTAGGAGGAAGACCAGCGACCCATTGAAGATCCCAGCGGAAGCTCTGCTTGCCATGGCCGCGCTGCTCACCTGTTCGTAGCTCAACCATCTGAACAGCTCCCCGAACCCCGGTATCTTCCTCTCTAAGAGAGGCTCCACGGTATCCGGGGTTACATCGGTTGGATGCAGTCCGGTCCCTCCGCTGAATATTATGACATCCGAATCGTGGGTTGCCTTGAGGAGGGCATCCCTGATAGCACTAGGTCTATCGGGTATTATTTCCCTCCTGATCAGTCTGTGACCTGCCTTCTTGATTAAGCCCTCAGCGAGCTCTCCAGTTAGGTCCTCATTACCCTTCCCAGAGGATCTGGAGGTACTCACTATGTATAGGGAGAAAGATACCGACTTGGGCGCCTTGGCCTTGTGCTCCTCCGGAACCGAGGCGGACATACAAGTGTGTTGGGGAGACCATCTTAATATTCTTGCACCAAGCTTAACCTCGGTTAGAAATGACCCATCGTAAGGAGGAAGAGATAACTCCCGGACTCCAAGAATACCTGACCGCTATTTACAGACTCAAGAGGAAGGGAAAGAAAGTTGTGAGGGTGAAGGAATTGGCTGAGGAGATGGGTGTCAGGCTATCGAGCGTCACGGATGCTGCGAAGAGGCTTTCCGGCCTGGGATTGATCAATTACGAGAAGTATGGATACATTGACCTCACCCCGGAGGGCGAGAGGATAGCCTCCTCCACGCTTAACAGGGAGGAGGTGTTTTACAAGTTTTTAAGGGAGATCTTAAGCATGGAAGAGAAGAAAGCCAGGGAGGAAGCTTGCTGGGTGGAGCACGGCGTTGGCGATGAGACAATCCTCCGCATTTCGATGCTGATGTCCTTCCTAGAGGAGTGCGTAAATGATTTTAAGAAAAGATTCGAGAAATTTTTGGAGAGTAGGTCATGTTAACGAATTTAAATTCTATTTTTAGCCTGATAATCCCTCCAGTAGGGTAATTCAGCTCTCCTTATTGTCATAAAAAGGTTAAATAGGATCTCCCCCCACTTATCACGCCCTTAGGGGGTGTTAGGTATGGCTAAGTACAAGATAGTCCATGATAGGGAGTCCTGCATAGCCGATGGAGTTTGTGCCTCTCTTTGCCCGGACAACTGGGTGATCGAGGACGACGGGCTAGCTAGCCCGATAAAGACGGAGCTTGACGACCTCGGTTGCAACATGGAGGCGGCTCAGGCCTGCCCCGTCAACATAATACACATATATGAGATCAAGGAGGACGGAACCGAGGTCCAGCTCATCTGATCTCTATTTTATTTTGGGCGGTGGGCTCCCCCAGGGTGGATGGCGGGTTCGGGAGCCCCCTCATTCTCCCTCAGACGCTCACCCCAGCACACTGGCAGCGCCGACCGTCCACCTTAGGGCTGCTCCCTTCCGGGCCTGACCCGTTTCGGTGGTAAAGGGGCTCACCCCGCCCCTCCGGACGGGGATACCCCACCGGCGGCCCGCCAGCGCCAAGGATCATCGGTCCAAGGGAGAGGGGAGGGCTCCCTACCCGCTACCGCCCCCGGGGGTTACTGGCCCCGGCATTAGCCTTCCGGTTCAGGGGACGGCTACTCCCCCAGCCCTACCCCACCGCCCACCAACAGTCACCAAGATCGAAATAAAAAGGGTGGCTTCACGGGGTGAAACTCCTTACCTCATCTCCGAAGGCTACTAAGGCCTCATCCGTCAGTTCAGTAAATATGCCCACCTCCACGACTCCGGGATATAGCTTCAAGAGCTTTTCGACCGATTCCGGTTCCTCTAATGGTTGGCAGTGTACATCCAATATGTAGTTTCCGTTGTCCGACACGAAGATTCCGTCTCCATGGTAACGTAATTGAGCTTCTGCATTCAATGCATCTTCTATGAGCTCCTTTGTCCATAAGTACCCGTAAGGGAGGATCTCCACCGGTAAAGGCCTCTTAGTGCACAGCCTGTTCACCACCTTGGAATGATCCGCTATAACCAAGTAGTAGCCGCTGCTTGTAGCCAAGATCTTCTCCCTGACGAGAGCACCTCCTCCTCCCTTGAGCAGGTTGAGCTGACCATCTATCTCATCGGCCCCGTCTATGGTGAGATCCGGCCTTCCGTACTCAGGACCCACTAGAGTCAATCCATGTCTCCTAGCCTCGGCCTCTATCTGGCTGGATGAAGGTATGACCTTCATCTTGGCTCCCAGGTCGCTTTTCGCAAGCTCCTCCACGAACGTTGCTACTGTCGTACCGGACCCAAGACCGAGTAACTCGACCTTCTCCTCTTTCAGTAGCTCTAGCGCCTTTCTGGCGACCACTCTCTTCTCGTACATGGCATTCATGGTATAGAATCACCTGACCACTATCTCCACTATGTCGCCGTCTTCTAGGACGAAGTCCGCTCCGACCTTCATTGGTGAGTAGGGGAGCCTGTCCGACCAGACCTTGGCGTATCTGAACCTCTCCTTGAAAGATTGATGGATGAACTTGGCCAGATCCAAGACGGTGGATCCTCTCTCCAAGATGACTGCCTTCTCGGAGGGTTCCCTCTCATTCCTAGCCTTCGTGAACACCCTTATGAGTCCAAGTTCCTCGAGGATCATCGCGCCCAGTTCATCATTATTGGGCAGCCTAGTCGGGAAGGAGATCACGGCCAAGGCCTTCTCTCCATATCTAACTTCCACCTCTCGCAGCAGGGAATCGTCTCCAGTCAGATCCATCTTGGTGAGGAATATTATGAAGGGTTTGTACTTCTTCTCACCGAAAACGGCTTCCTCCACGTCTTCGAGGGTCACCCTACCCTCGATCTCGACCCAAGCCCGTTCAATGCCGTAGGACCTCAGGATCTCCTTGACGTCTCTCTCGTTACCGTCCAAGATTCTGCCCTTGTTTACGATCACTATAGTGGGAGCTGCCCTGCTTCTCCTTATCCTCACCCTCCCACTTGGCCTCTCCAGCACTATCCCCCTAGACTCCAGGAGGGAGACCAGTTCGTCCAATTGAATTATCGGATCGTCAGTGGAGCTGACGACTATGCCCAAGATGTCCGCATTCCCAGCTAGAGCCACCGAGAGATTAGTGGGACCCCCTTGGGCCTGAGGTATTATTGGAGGAGCTTCTACTATCTGTATCTGGGCCCCTTTGAATTCCATCATTCCCTCCACAGGTTTTATTGTGGTGAACGGATTCGGGGAGATCTCGACTCTGGCGTTAGTCAGGGTCGACAGTATGGTGCTCCGTCCCGAGTTGGTGAAACCTATCAGAACCATTTGGGCCGCTCCCCTCTTCTCAACCATGAGAGATGGTCCTCTGGACTTCTTGCTCGCTCTCCTCCTCTCAATCTCCTCCCTCAGCTCGGCCATTCTCCTCTTGATGAACTTCTCCATCTTCTCGGTTCCCTTGTGCTTCGGTATCAGGGCGTAGAACTCTTTCAACTTCTGAAGCTTCTCTTCCGGCGTCTTTGCCTTCGAATATTCCTCCCACTTGGCCTGGGCCTCGGGAGGTATGTTGGTGGGCATTACCTCTTCCTCCTCTTCTTCTTCACCTCTACTATCTCGCCCAAGGTAATTGACTTTATGGATACCGGAGGGGCCGTTTCTGGCACGGCAGATGCGCTCCTCTCGGGGTTCCTCTGTATTATGGTGATCTCCAGCAATTTCTCTATAGATCGAGCCACCTCGTAAGGTGGGATGACCTTCTCCGCCTCAATATTGCGGAGGAGGGATGCTTTTATGTTCAAAGCAGCAGCCACCTGCTCTATGGTTAGGCCTAAGGACTCTCTAGCCTCCCTTATCTTACCCCCATAACCCTCCACGTACTCTATTTCCTCCACTTTTCTCCTCTTGGGAGTAGGAATTCCTTTAGGGGGCTTTCTGGGAGGTTCCCTCTTCAGTGGCGCCTCCGCCTTGGTCTCCCTTATGGAGACCTTAGTTTCCTTCTTTTCCCTCCTCAGGAGTTTTCTAGCGCAGCTCGGGCAGACCATCGCCTTATAACCGTCCAGATCGACTATCACAGGTTTACCGACGAAGGTACCGCCGCATATCTCACAGACATAGACTTCCTCCGACAAGGTCCCTCGCTCCCATGCCCCTCCCGCCTAAGGTAAACTTTACTTTTACTCGAACTTAAGGCCCATATGATGAGAAAGTTCAGGCCTAAGGACTTGGAAAAGATGCTGAGGAGCATGGGAGTGAAGGTCCAGACGCTGGATGCGGAGGAGGTCTTGATAAGGTTGAGAGATGGAACGGCTCTGCGCATATCCGATCCTCAGGTCTCGGTAACTAAAGTGGGAGGGGAAGAGATCTATCAAGTGATGGGGAAAGTGGAAAAGGTCTCTGAGGTAGAGGAGAAGGGTGAGGAGGTCTACGAACCTACTGAGGAAGATATCTCCCTGGTCGCCTCCCAGGCGGGAGTGGACAGGGAGACCGCCAGAAAGGCACTTATAGAAGCTGGTGGTGATCTAGCAGAGGCCATCTTGAGGCTCACGGAGGGAGCTAGTTGAGCCTTAGAAGACTCTGGGCAGTATGGAGGATGCCCTATATCAAGTTGCTCGCCACCGAGGCGGGGAAGGAATGCATATTCTGCACCTTACCGGCTGAGGGCAGGGACGAGGAGAACCTAATCCTGCACAGATCCGAGCACTGCTTCATCATACTGAACAAGTATCCCTATAACCCGGGCCACCTAATGGTGGCGCCCTACAGGCACGTAGCCAGCATAGAGGACCTGACGGAAGATGAAGCTAAGGACATGTGGAGACTGATACGCCTGTCTATGCTCACCCTGAGGAGAGCCATGAATCCAGAGGGATTCAACGTCGGAGCGAACATAGGCAAGGCCGCAGGGGCCGGTTTCGAGGGACACGTGCATATACATGTAGTCCCTCGCTGGAACGGGGATACGAACTTCATGCCAGTGATAGGCAACACAAAGGTCGTCAGTGATGCCCTGAGGAATACATACACTGAGCTCAAGAAAGCCCTCTCCGAGGTCTTAGAGGAATCGGGTGGTTCCTGAGAAAAGCTTTTTTATCGCATAGTATGAATTACTTTGAACTGGGGCCGTGGTCTAGCTTGGTAGGATGCCGGCCTCGGGAGCCGGAGGTCCCGGGTTCAAATCCCGGCGGCCCCATTCTCCCCGAGACTCTATGAGATTTAGTAAAACTTATTTGAGAGCTCAGGCGTATTCTGAATGAGAGCCCCGGGCGGGATTCGAACCCGCGACCTGCCGCTTACGAGGCGGCCGCTCTGACCGGGCTGAGCTACCGGGGCCATTGGTTAGATCGATAAGGCCGGTAATAAACTTTACTAGATGAGGGAGACCGAAAAACATGAGTGAAGAGGACTTGATAGTTCTAGCGCTCGCTGTTGTTGCTAGGGATTTGAGCCTCGCCAGGAAGATGGTCAATTTTGCCAAGGATGGTGTCTTGGAGGAGGGGGAGATGCAGGAGAAACTGAAACTGCCACCGACAGAGCTTCGGCAGCTCCTCTACAGGATGCAGGACTCCAATTTGGTCGTGCAGCTGGGTACAAAGGAGGATGAGGCGGGGAACAGGCTTACTTACTGGAGGATAAACAGCGACTTAGCCAGATCCTTCCTCCTGAGGAGGTTCAGGGAGGTGAGGGAGATGCTCATCAGGAGGAAGGAGGAGGAGTCCTCGGGGGAGTATTACGTGTGCGCCGCCGACCCTACCCACATAAGGCTAAGCTTCGATGAGGTGATATCGCGGATGGATGAATCTGGCCTCGTCTGTCCCGTGTGTGGCGCCATGTTGGAACCGGTGGACAGGGAAAAGATACTGGAGGAGATAGAGAGAATGCTTGATGTTCTTAATAGGGCGCTGGAGTCGCTGGAAGGAGAGGCAAGTTGACGCGCACCCTACTCATCCAAGAGAGGATATCCAAAGGCCTTCCAAAGGAAGATGTCCTCGAGGAGCTCGGTTGGGAGATGCTGGGTTACATGAAGGGTTTGGAGGTACCAGAGCTGGATCTAGACACTGAAGGAGGGTGGGTGAGAGTCTCAGTCACAGGTCCGGATGAGGGAATAGCGGAGAATCTCATAATCAAGACTTACGGCAAGCTGCCCAGCATAAAAGAGGTGAAGGTTGGGGATACGTTCAAGGGCTTCATTACAGATGTCGGTAAGGTGGGTTTCGGGGTATATTTCAAGGCATTCAAGGAGGAGAAGGACGCCCTCTATCCGCTCTTCGAGATGAGAAACCAGTTGGCTAAGGGAATGAAGTTACCTGCTAGGAAAATAGCTAGGGCCTACGGTTTCGTTGACGATTTAGCCTTGGAGTTGAGGGTCCTCCGGAAAGACGAAAGTGGTGTGTACGTGTCTCTATCCCCTAAACAGGTTGCGATGGTGAGAGGATGGATGAACAGGGGTCGGGATGTCCTCTTTATCGTTAGAGCGACTCCGAAGCAGGTCAGGAGGGCCCTCATGAGGACGGGTCATAGGAGGGATGTGAGCGTTGTGAGGACCTCTTTCCTATCCCACGCCCTCGTGTGTAAGCCCGGGACTCAAGCTAAGGGATTGATTCCTAGGCTGGGCCCTCACCTCCCTGGAGCCGTGCTTTCCGCCCTCTCTCCTGCGAGGGTTGAGGATCTCCTCCGCTCAAGTGAAGTTTAAAAATCCGCTTCGCCATAGGTGCGGTGGAGGGCCGGGGTGCCCTAGCCTGGTAGGGGGCTGGCCTGCTAAAGCCTCCTGTGGAAAGCCAGTGGCCCATCGGGCCGCGAGGGTTCAAATCCCTCCCCCGGCGCCACTTTCACAGGGCCGGTGGTCTAGCGGCTATGACGCCGCCCTTACGAGGCGGAGGTCGGGGGTTCGAGTCCCCCCCGGCCCACTAGGGGAGATCCCATTTGCTGAGGGAAGAAGGCGGGTTCTACCATAGGGATCCACGGGATTATCGGCTGAGGATTGCCCTAGTCTATCCCGCGCCCTATTTTGCGGCTATAAACTCAATGGGTCATCAGATACTCTACTTCCTCCTGAACTCTTTCGATGACGTCATGGCCGAGAGGTTCGTAACTGACCTGAAGGGATCGGTGGAGGGCGGGAGATCGCTCAATGAGTTCGACCTGATTCTAGCTACAATCCACTTCGAGGGCCAGTATCCAGTACTGTTCAGGATGCTAGAAGGAGTGCGCAAGCCTGTTGTGGTCGGCGGACCAGCCGTTTCAGCGAACCCCCTACCTATAAGCTCCTTGGCTGAGGCGATCGGTGTGGGAGATGGGGAGGTCCTCATCCCCTCACTAGTGGAGAAATTGCTAGCGGGGGGCTCTCTTGATGAACTAGCTGATGACGGGTTCTTTCTTCCAAATATCATGAACAGAGCTGAATTCAAGAGAGTAAGGGGTTTGAAGCCCCTTGAAACCCAGATAATAGTCTTCCGTGGGAAGGAACCGGTAAACAGCTATCTCGTGGAGATATCGAGGGGATGCGGATGGGGCTGTAGGTTCTGCATGTTGGGCTGGCACTGGAGACCCCGGCTGGATCCGGATCCCAAAGACTTGGAGGTGGCCGTCGAGAGGGCCCATGAGCTGGGGTTCAAAGGGGTATACGTCATAGGGAGTGACGCTGCATCTTCAAAGCTAATAAAGGATCTGCTTCATTGGGCCTCTGAAAAGGGGCTTCGCGTCACATTACCCTCTCTTAGAGCAGATCAAGTGGATAGAGAGCTCATAGAGTTGGCGGTGAGCGTTGGTGAGAGCATGCTCACACTAGCCCCTGAGACCGGTAGTGAGAGGATGAAGGCCGTGGTGAACAAGACGATAGATAACGAGGAGTTCGTGAGGGTGGCAGAGGAGGCCAAGGATTCAGGGATGAGACATCTCAAGCTCTACTTCATGGTGGGCCTTCCCTCTGAGACCGATCAGGATGTGGAGGAATCGAGTCGGCTGGCGAGTAGGATAGCGGAGTTCGTAAACACAAAGGTCACAGTGAGCATCTTCATTCCCAAGGCCGGGACGCCTTTCGAGACGGTCCCGCTTGCCCGCGAGGAGGACATCAAGAGGAGGATCTCCATATTCAGGAGGAGTTTCCGGGGGCAGGTCAACGCCATGCACTACGGCAGGGCGTACATTCAGACTTTCATGTCGGTGGGAGGCTTTGAGATAGCGAAACTCCTCAAGAAAGGGGTTAGAATTCCGTACAATAGAGGAGCCTATCGCTCCCTAGCTAACGATATGGGAATAGATCTGGATTCCATAGTCTACGGGGAGAGAGACGCACCTTGGTGGAAGTACATTGACACAGGAGTGAGTAGGGATTTCCTATCTAGAGAGCTGAGAAGGGCCCTAGAGGGTTTACCCACACCGGGATGTGATGTCTCGTGCACTGGATGCATGCCTAAGTGCTGGCTCCCCCTCAGAAGCGTCAGCTAGGCATGTCAGGAAGTTTATATAAATTCCACAATCCCTTCTAGAGGTGATAGTTCATGCCAACTTACGTGCTACTGATCTTCTACAAGCTTAGAGAGCTAACCGAGGAAGAGGAAGAGAAAGCAAGGAGGCAGTGGGAGGATATAATGGAGGAGTGGCCTCCAGAGATTAGGTTGATCGGTGTTTACGATCACGCTTGGGGAACGGAGTACAACGGGATCATACAGGTGGAGACGGAGAGCATGGATGCGTTCACAAAGTTCTGGAAGTGGTTCAGGGATAAGGTCAGGTGGTACGTCCCCGAGACCAAGACGGTAGTCGCCCTGAAGAGATAACCCCTCTGATTATATCCAGTAGAAGTAGACCGGTTCCCCACCTCCACATACTCTTTTCCAGCTCCTTCAGGATGGATTGGAGCTTGTAGGTTTGAAGCTCATCCCACCGTCTGTCCACCTTGGTCCTGAGGAGCATGAGCCCTTCCGCCGGAGCTACATTCATCTTCTTGCCTATCATAGGTCCAACGGCTCTTCCCACGAGCCTCCTGACCATTTGCCAGCAGAAAGACTTTCCGGTCACGAACACCAGTGTGAAATCTCGATAAGCCCTCGCATCACAGCTCGGTCTCGGCGCCTCTCCCTCCTTACAGAGATCCGGTGAGAGTGAGGCCTCTCTCAAGCTCTCGAGCAATCTTTCGATGTCCAGTTCAACGGGAACAACGTATAGATAGGTCTTTTCGATTGCCTTCACCCTGCTATCCGATTCGATGAGCCCCCAGACTGCGATGTCCTTTGGGAGGTTAGCATTCAGTCGAGAGATGTTCGGGAGCGCCCCTCTGTAGGTTACCACATTATCCAGAGCCGATACTCCTCTGTCCGTCCTAGAGGTGAATTTCAACCTGGCCTCAATTCCCTGATCGGACAATGCTTCAACTAGCGATCCCTCTATGGTAGGAAGGTCCGGTTGCCTGACCGCTCCATAGTAATCCCACCCTATATAGGCGACTCTCAGGGCTATCCACTTATTCCCAGCCAAAGCATCACCATCACTATCAGGAGGCCCATTCCCACCAGCATAGCCCCGTAGACCAGCCTGTTTTCACCCGATAGGGAGCCAAGGAATACCCCTAGTGTGAAGAGGATTGTCAGGACCTCGATGAAGGATATCACGTAGGCCTCCATCACGGAGAGCATGCCGCCAGTGGACAGATAGAAGGGAACGGTCAGGGACATCATGACCAAGAAGGGAGCTAGGCCACTGGCCGCCGCTACCATCACCGCTGATATGCTCTCGGCCTTCCCCACGAGGGTCTCGTCTAGATCCATGAGAACTGCCACCTCGAGCTCTTTTATCCTAGAGGCCCTCTCCGCCCTCTCCGTCAGGTATGTGCCCATCGTACCGGATATGAGTATGGCCACCGCGCCGCCGAGTACTGTGTTGATGATGACGGAGGGTTCCTTTAAACCCGATATGAAGCTCCCCATCAGGACGCCTAACATGGTAAGGAGGCTGTCGAACGAATTGGTGACCGCATACCTCCTAGCAACCTCGCTCATCCCGCTTATCCTAGATATTATCCGCACTGTGTCGGCTAGCTCCTCAAATTGCTCTATTATTCTCTCTACGAGTGGAGGTGGACGTTTCTCGCTGTTATCCTCCGTACTGGCTCCCATTAGTGGTCAAGATTTGTCACAGATCCCTCAAATAAAACCATGCGCGCTTCAGTTAATTTGTTAAATAAAGCGGGGGGCGCATCCGAGGGGATGACGCCACGCCCATCAGGGAGACTATTAGTAGGTTGCTCGATGTTATAAGTGAGAACCTATCCGATGTAGAAGAGGAATCCACTCAGAAGTTCATAAAGGCCCTTCTGAGGACGCTCGGAGAGGGGAAGATCTTCGTGGTCGGGGCTGGTAGATCCGGTCTCGTGGCGAGGGCATTTGCCATGAGGCTCATGCATGTGGGTTTCCATGTCTACGTCATAGGCGAGACGGTCACTCCCTCGGTAGCTCCCGGGGACCTAGTGGTGGTAGTAAGCGGTTCCGGTGAGACCAAATACCCTCTCTCAGCGGCGCAGGTGGCTAAAAAGGTTGGAGCCCACGTGGTGGCCGTCACCAGCTATCCCGAGTCGAGCCTCGGTAAGATAGCGGATCTGGTCGTGAGGATAGGGGGAAGGGTGCTCCCTAAGAATAACAGTAGGGACTACTTCACTAGACAGATACTCGGAATACACGAGCCCCTGACCCCTCTCGGCACGCTGTTCGAGCTGAGTACCATGATATACTTCGACGCCCTCATTGCGGAGCTCGTCGAGCTCCTAGGGAAGAGTGAGGAGGATCTTGCCAAGAGGCACGCGACCATCGAGTGACTTAGAGGTGGTGCTGGAACAGGCGAAAAAGCTCGTCACACCCTCTAATGAGGAGAGGAGGAAGCTCGAGCGTGTCTTGGAGGAGGCATTAAGTAGGGTAAGGAGAGCGGTCGACGAGCTGGGATTCGATGCGGAGGTAGTGCCAGTAGGGTCCGCGGTGAGGGACACTTGGCTACCGGGTAACTACGAGCTGGACATATTCGTCCTCTTTCCCAAGGTGGTAGGGGGGAAGGACGTCCTAGGTGAGCTGATAAGGGAGATCGCGGCCAAGGCCTTCGGCGAGTATGTTCAGAACTACGCTGAGCATCCATACGTCATGGTCAGGCTGGAGGAATTCGACATAGATCTCGTTCCAGCCTACAGGATAGGGAAGGGGGAGAGAATAGCCAGCTCGGTAGACAGGACCCCGCTGCACAATTCATACGTGAAATCCAAACTTCGCTCTCCAACTGAAGTGAGGCTTCTGAAAGCCTTTCTCAAATCGATAGAAGCTTACGGTGCTGAAGAGAAGGTCGGAGGGTTCAGCGGATACTTATGCGAGGTCCTAGTGATCTACTACGGGAGTTTCCTCGAGGTGCTGAAGGCGGCCAAGGACTGGCAGCCTCCCGTCTGCATAGACCCTGAGGATCACCTAGGTGAGGAGTATGCGTCCGTCCTCTTTCCGAGGGATCCGCTAGTGGTCATAGATCCTGTGGATCCTAGGAGGAACGTGGCTGCCGCCCTCACCCTTACCCAGTTCAATCGGTTCAGAATTGCGGCCCGGGCCTTCCTGATTAACCCGTCTATCGAGTTCTTCGAGAGAGCACTCAGACCTCCGAGGGTTAGGATCAGGAGCAGCGTGGTGGAGGAGGAGCTGGGGAGGAGAGGGACCCATTTAGTGGTGGTTGAGCTCTCCAAGTTAGATGAGCCGGACAATCTGAGCAGGGAGTTACTCTGGTCTCAGGCCAAGAAGCTGGGGAGGATACTGGGGGACGAGTTGAGGAAGCACGGTTTCGACCCTATGTGGTCCTCCGGATGGACTGATGAGTCCTCCACAATAGTGGTGGCGGCCGAAATACCATTCCTGCTCCTCCCCACGCTGGAGAGGCGTGAAGGCCCACCGGTCGGCATGAGAGATGAGGACAACTTCCTACTCAAATACGTGGGAAGCGAGGTGACGCTGGGAGGTCCCTCCATTAGGGAGGACAGGTGGTATGTATTCAGGCGTAGGAAGTACAGGGAGGCCACGCTCATCGTGAGCGATATATTCAGGGGGCAGAGGTTACCATCCATACTGAGGGGGAGAGCGAAGATCAGGGTCCTCACAGAGAGAGAGCTCGCTTCTCTCGGCCAGTGGGCCCTGAATGAGATCTGGAAGGAATTAAAGAAGGAGGAGTTTTTCGTCAGGCTGCTAGCCGAAGGCCTGGAAAGAGGGCAATAGGGCCTAGCTCCTCCTCTATTTCTAGAAGCCTGTTGTATTTAGCCACCCTCTCTCCCCTAGCCGGAGCGCCGGTCTTTATCTGGCCGGAATTCAAGGCCACAGCCAAGTCAGCTATGAAGGTATCGGTCGTCTCCCCGGAGCGATGGCTGACCATGACGGAGTATCCGTGGCTGAAGGCGAGGTTAGCGGCCTCCAGTGCCTCGCTCAGGGTTCCTATCTGGTTGACCTTCAGCAAGAGGGCGTTGGCCGCCCCGGCTTCTATTCCCCTGCGGAGGAACTCGGGATTGGTGGCGAAGTAATCGTCCCCGACTATCTGTATCCTATCCCCTATCCTCTTGGTGAGTTCCGACAGGGATTCCCAGTCTTCATCCATAAACGGATCCTCTATACTAATTATCGGGTATTTATCTACGAGGTTCACGTAGAAATCCATGAGTTCCGGTGGGGATAGCTCTCTACCGTCTATCCTGTACTTGCCGTCGGAGTAAAACTCGTTGGCCGCACAATCTAGGGCCAGCATCACCTTCCCCGCGTAGCCTGCCTCTTCTATAGCTCCGGTCAGTGAATCCAGAGCCTCCTCCGTCTTGGACATGGGAGGCGCGAAGCCTCCCTCATCACCGACGTTCAGAGCCATTCTCCCGTATTTCCTAAGGAGCTGATCCTTGAGCTCCATGTAAACCTCAACTCCGGCGAAGAGGGCATCCCTGAAGCTTTCGAACCGGGTGGGCACTATCATGAACTCCTGAATGGCCAGATCATTGCCAGCGTGTATCCCTCCATTCAACACGTTCATGAAAGGGGTTGGAAGCGTCCTAGAGCCTATTCCACCCAAGTAGCGATACAGTGGAATTCCAAGCCCTGCCGCTGCAGCCTTCGCGACGCCCACGGAGACTCCCAGTATGGCGTTGGCCCCCAACCTGCTCTTGTTGGGAGTGCCATCCAGCTCCAGCATGATCCCGTCGATGTACAGCTGGGAGGTGGCTTCAACTCCTATCAAGGCAGGCCTTATCACCTCGTTGACGTTCCTAACTGCCCTGAGAACCCCCTTCCCGTGCAGCCATTTCCCACCGTCTCTCAACTCGAGAGCTTCCTTCTCCCCCTTCGAGGCGCCACTCGGTACCGAGAACCTACCTGAGGCACCTCCCTCCAGCAACACCGATACCTCGACTGTGGGATTCCCTCTGGAGTCCAAGATCTGTCTAGCCCTGATGTCCTTTATCCTGAGGGACATGGTGATCGGGTCATCCCCTTTTTCTTTAATAAGGACCTTTCCATTCGGTGGTAACTTGGAGCCTGAGGTCGAGGGTGTCCGGGACAGTTTGCTCAGACTGACAAGGATCCCGAGAGTGACCGGTATTGAGAGGTACGTTGTACCTATTCTCAGAGAGCTCATGTCTCCCTTCTCCGATGCATTCAAGGTAGACGCTTGGGGGAACTCTGAAGCCATCATAAATCCGGGTGGGAAGCCAGTGGTGATGCTGGCTGCCCACGTGGATCAGATAGGGATAATAGTAAGGGAGATCACGGAAGACGGGTTCGTCAAGTTCGAGGGTGTGGGCTGGGACGCTAAGGTGCTGTACGGAATGAGGGTGAAGCTCCTCACAGATAAGGGGGAGGTCAAAGGGGTTGTGGGTGCGCTCCCGCCTCATATTTTCAGGGCCTACAAGGAGCTGGCTGAGAAGAAGCTGGAGATCAGGGATCTGGCCATTGATATAGGTGCTGATAGCAAGGAAGACGCAGAGAAGGCTGGAGTCAAACCTGGGGTTTACGGTGTACCAGATTACGAGCCAGAGGACTTACTCGGCCATCACTTCTCATCTCCCGGTTTGGACGACGCCGCTGGAGTTGTCACGATGATAGAGGCTCTTAAGCTCGCTTGGAAGTCTCGAGATAAGATAGATGCTGAGGTCCACTTCGTCGCTACCATACAGGAGGAGATAGGACTAAGAGGGGCAGAAATGGTGGCGTACAGGCTCAAGCCAGACATAGCAGTTGCTATAGATGTCACATTCGCGAAACAACCAATGATGCCAGCGGAGTTCGTTCTCAGGACCGGTAAGGGGCCAGCCATAAGTAAGGGTCCGATCTACCACTGGGAAGTCGTGGAGACACTTGAGAGGGCTGCGAAAGAGGCCGAAATACCCTATCAGATTGAACCCGACTTCAGAGGGTATGGGACGGACACGTGGGCGATTCAGGTTGCTAGAGGAGGTGTGAGAACGGGACTCATCTCTATACCCCTCAGGAGCATGCACAGTCCAGTAGAAGTGGTTAATCTGAAGGATATCGCGTGGGGAGGGGCTCTCCTCTCCGAGTTCATCAAGATGCTGTGAGACCTCTCCTATCCTTTCTTAAATTATTTTCTCTTTTACAGCGTATTTTAATTTAATATATAAACATTTAGCGCCCTATTCCTGAGACATATTGATATTCTAAGGGGGAGCTACGCGTTTTTATTTCGTCAAATAGTTTACTAGGTGGACTATCTCGACCCCAGGGGTCAGGAGGACCCCCAACGATTATTAAGAAGACCCTCCGTCCATTATCAGGTATTGCTATGGGAGAGAGGGAAGATCTCATTCGTATGGCCGAGGAGTACCTCGTCACATCTATCGTTGAGAGGTTGGAGCCCGTGGTCGTCGATCGGGCCGAGAATGATGTGGTAATAGATATGGATGGGAGGAAGTACGTGGACTTCTTCGCGGGCATAGCGGTGGTGAACGCTGGTCATGTGAACGAGAAGGTCGTGAACGCTGCGATAGAACAGGCAAAGAAACTCGTTCACGCGTGCACCTACGTGTATCATGTGCCACCCACCATAAAGCTGGCCAAGAGGCTGGCGGAGATAGTTCCCGGAAGGAATATGAAGAAGACTTTCTTCTCCAACAGCGGAGCCGAGGCCATAGAGTGCGCCATGAAGGTGGCGAGGAAGTTCACCAAGAAGCACGAGTTGATAGCCCTCACCCACTCATTCCACGGAAGGACCATCGGGACGCTCAGCATCACCGGTCAGTGGAAGAGGAAGAGATTAGACATGGGTCCTTACATGCCAGCCGTCTCCTTCACCCCCAGCCCCTACTGCTATAGATGCCCCTTCGGGAAGCAGTATCCGGACTGCGACTTCGAGTGTGCGAGGTACCTGAATAATGTGATCGACTATACCACCAGCAACAACGTTGCCGCATTGATCATGGAGCCTCTCCAAGGAGAAGGAGGGATAATCCCGATACCCAAGGAGTACGCGAAGATAGTGAGGGAGATCCTGGACGAGAGGGACATACTCCTCATCGATGACGAGGTACAGACGGGCTTCGGAAGGACCGGAAAGATGTTCGGGGTGGAGCACCTCGACATAGAGCCTGACATAGTTACCATGGCTAAGGGCATAGCCGACGGGTTCCCGATAGCGGCATGCACGACCAGAGCCGAGGTGGCTGACTCCTTCGAACCTGGAGATCACCTCTCAACGTTTGGAGGCAATCCCGTATCGGCAGCGGCCGCTCTGGCCAACATAGAGTTCATGGAGGAGGAGAACTTGCCCAAGCAGGCAGAGGAGAAGGGGAATTACGTGATGAAGGCCTTGAGGGATATGATGAGCGAGATCAAGCTGATCGGCGACGTCAGGGGGAGGGGGCTCATGATAGGGGTCGAGCTAGTGAGGGACAGGGAGAGCAAGGAGCCAGCGGTGAGCGAGGCCAAGAGGGTCAGGCAGCTCATGAGAGAGAAGGGGTACCTCATCGGAGTGGGAGGGGCCGTTGGATCCGTACTCAGGCTCCAGCCTCCGTTGACCGTTACTTACGAGCACATAGATGGTGCTCTGGAAGCGTTAGAGGAGAGCCTCAAGGAGGTGAGCTGAATGGTCGTTCTCGAGGAGGTAAGGAAGGATTACGGGATCGTCCCCAACTACGTGGATGGAAATTTCGTGGAGGCGCCGGCTGACGGGTACTTGGACTCTTACAACCCTGCCAAGGGAGAGGTGATAGCCAAGACCCCTCTCACGACTGGAGAGGGGGTCGATCAGGCGGTCCAGGCCGCAGCTAGAGCTTTCGAGGAATGGAGCCAGATGCCAGTAGCCGAGAGGATACAGTACTTGGTCAAGCTCAAGCTCGCTATTGAGAGACACAAGGAGGAGATAGCCAGGATAATATCCCAGAACATGGGCAAAACCATAAGGGAGGCAAGGGGAGAGCTTAGGAGAGCCTTAGAGAACGTGGATGCTGCTTTAGGGATGCCCACGCTCACCTTGGGGGAGAAGATGATTAGGGTCACCAGCAACATAGATGAGGAGTACATAAGGGAACCTCTGGGCGTGTTCGCGATAGTGACGCCCATGAACTTCCCAGTGATGATACCGTTCTGGTTCCTCCCCTACGCCATAGCCACCGGCAATACGGTCGTGCTGAAACCCTCGGAACTGGATCCAGCGCCCATGTACTGGGTGATGAAGGTCATACACGAGGAGGTGGGCCTCCCGCCTGGAGTGGTTAACCTAGTCAACGGGGCCAAGGACACAGTCCATGCACTCATAACCCACAAGGACGTGGCTGGAGTCACCTTTGTGGGCTCCACTCCCGTCGCGAAGATAATATACGAGACGGCTTCGAAGGCTGGTAAGAGGGTGCTCGCGCAGGGAGGGGCCAAGAACCCCGAAGTCGTGATGCCTGATGCGAACTTCGAGAGGACCGTGAACAACCTGCTGGGTTCCGTCTACAACATGGCTGGTCAGAGGTGCCTCGCCGCTGCTAACATCATACTAGTGGGTGACATCTACGAGAGGTTCGTCAACGCCTTCGTCGAGGGGGCTAAGAAGCTGAAGATAGGTTACGGGCTGGATGAGTCCGTTGATATGGGCCCCATGGCCAGCAGGAAGGGGAAGGAGAGGGTCCTCCACTACATAGAGAAGGGACTGGAGGAGGGCGCCAGGCTAGTCCTCGATGGCAGGGGCTTCAAGTCGGAGGACTACCCGAATGGATTCTTCCTCGGTCCGTCGGTCTTCGTCGATGCCGGAGAGGGAATGACTATAACGCAGGAGGAGATATTCGGTCCCGTAGCCGTCATGATCAGGGCGGAGAACTTCGATGAGGCGGTGGAGCTCTCCAACAACTTGGCTCCGTATGGGAACGCCGCCAGCATATTCACCGAGTCGGGGAAGTACGCTAGGGAGTACGCGATGAGGGTCAACGCCGGCAACATAGGAATAAACATAGGAGTAGCAGCTCCTCTAGGCTACTTCCCGTTCGGAGGGAGGAAGCTCTCATTCTTCGGCACGCTGCACGGTCAGATGGACGCGATAGACTTCTTCACCGACAAGAAGGTGGTCATAACGAGGTGGTGGTGAGGGCAGCACCCTCACCGATCATTTTTCGGGGATCGGGAGCCTTATCTCGAATAGGGCAACTGGAACGGTTATACCCAGCTTCAGGAGGATCTCTGGGTCTATTTCACCTATGAGACCTGCCTCGACTCCGTTCAGCATCACCTTAGCGCACCTCCCCTGCAGGAAAGGCCTCTCGCCATAGGACTCTAGCTCTAGCTCGATCCCCGAGTTGTCGGCAAGGGCCTTCAGATGGGAGTAGATATCCTCGAATCCCACCGAGTAGTCCGCATAGGCTGCTGCGAGCCTCCTCTCGTCCCTGGCTCTGGTCTCGTAGGAGTAGTCGACAACTACAACATCACCAACCTCGAATACCCTCTGCGGGTACTTGGCGTGGGTATTTGCAGCTAGGAAATGCAGTAGCCCGGGAATCAGGCTGTCCCTGAGCACGCTGTAGCTCTCCGATACCGGATTGGCCACCTCGACCACGGGCCTCTCCTCCCTCCCCACGGAGGAGAAGAGGGAGGTCCTGCTGGTCATTACGTAGTTCAGGACCTCCTGGTACCCGAGCCCTATCATGAGCGTCCTGACTAGGGCTGAGACCTTCTCCCTAGGATGCCTCTTGCCCACGGTCATAACGTTGAGGGGCAGCTCGTATCCCAAGTTGTTGAGACCGTAGGTGATGGCCACCTCCTCGGCCACATCCACGGGATGGAGGAAGTCTGCCCTGAAGCCTGGGATCATCACCCTAGCGATGCTACCATCTGAGGAGGCGTCGAGCCTGGCCCTCCTGAGCTGGTGGATTATCTCCTCCGAGCTCATGGGGATGCCCACCATCCTCCTGATGAAGTCCTCGCTCACGAACATCTCGCTGGGCTCGGGTTTCGGTGTCTCGAGCTTCATGTCCGGATAAACAACTTCGAGGGTATGGATCTCCCCTCCCCTCTCTCCCATCGCCGACACTATTATCTCCAAGGTGTAGGAGATCGCCCTCAGATCCGTTCCGGTGACATCTATGAAGAGATCTCTCACTCCTGGGGTGAGCCTGGTCAGCTCCGAGTTTATTATGGGAGGGAGGCTCAGGACCTCGTCCCTCGAATCCAGTATCAGGGGGACCAAGTTCTCAGGGTTCTCTATGAGGTGAGCGTACTCCCTTCCCTTCTCAGTCTGCTCCAGCACCTCTTGGGCAGTCATCTCCGCGTACTCACCAAGAGGAACGAAGGAAACCTTGTCCGCGGGCCTGGCGTCGTAGGTTATGGGGGGGACCACCTTAGAGAAGTCGTGGAGGCCTATGGAAACCCTCTTCCTCTTCCTCCCCAGGGTGTCGTGTAACTTCTCCTGGGCCTCTATCAGGGAGATCAGGGACTCCTCAGTGGTGAGGTCCACGCCCTTCACCAGAGCTGCGACCACGTAGGGCCTGATCCTCCTGACGCTCTCAGTCACCCTCACTTGGAAGGCCTTCCTCCTCATGGGGTACCTGGGGATGCCCAGCTCCCTCTCCATCAAGCCCTTGATCAGGCGGATTAAACCCTCCATGGCGACCAGGTCCATCCTGTCGGCAGTCACCTCGAACTCAATCTCCCCCTCCTCTGGATCGTAGGCTTCGAGGTTCACTTTGGTGTACTCCAGGAGGGACGTCAGCTCATCCTCGTCCAGCTCCTCACCGAGGAGCCTGAAGAACTCCCTCATGTTCACGGTTATCACGGGCATATTATCACCACACCAGCTTGGCCCTCCTCAGGTACTCCAAGTTCTGGGAGTGCAGCTCCCTGATGTCATCTAGACCCAGCCTTATCATAGCCAGCCTACCTATCCCGATTCCCCATGCTAGGGCCTGCACTCTAGGGTAGTCGTATCCCATTGGTATTAGCATCTCCGGCCTGAACAGGCCTGAGCCAGCTATCTCTATCCATCCCAGTGTTTCGTGCTTGACGTACGCTTCAACGCTCGGCTCGGTGAAGGGGAAGTAGGCGGGCTTGAACTTAACCTCCCTGAACCCCAGCTGCCTAGCGAACTCGGCTAGGAAGCCCATGAGGTGCCTCACATTCATGTCTTCAGCCAAGACAACTCCTTCGCACTGGTGGAACTCTATTGCGTGGGTCCTGTCCGGAGTTTCCGGTCTGAACACCTTGTCTATGGCGAATATCTTGCTAGGCACCTCCAATCCCGATGCTAAAGTGCGAGCAGAGGCTGCGGTGGTCTGAGATCTGAGGATGAGCCTCCTCGCTATGTCGAAGCTCCACTTGTAGCCCCATCCCTTGGATCCAGTTTCCCAGCCATGCTCATGGGTCATCCCCACCCTCTCAACCAAGGATGAGTACTGAGAGAGATCGGCGCCTTCGGAGGGGAAGGCCACCTGGTAGGAGTCGTGGACCTCCCTAGCGGGGTGATCCTGGGCCTGGAAGAGTACGTCGAAGTTCCAGAACTCGGCCTCCACTATGGGGCTCTTCACCTCCACGAATCCCATCCCTATGAGGATCTCCCTCACCTCCTCGAGGAAGTGGACGTAGGGATGGGGCTTGCCCGGATAGGTCACGGGAGGGGATGCTTTCACGTCGTAGGCCTTCAGCCTCCTCTTCCTCCATTCTCCGGTAAGTATGAGGTCCCTTGTGAGCTTCCCCACCTCCTCCACCACCTTTATCCTGCCCTCCGCGGCCTGCCTGCCCAAATCGGTGAGCTCCAGTTCCACCTCGGTCCTCTCCACCACCTCGACCAAGCCCCTCTTCCTGAGGCTCTTCAGTACGGTATGGTTCACCTCCGACTCCTCCAAGGGTGTGGAGGAGATCCTCTCCAAGATGGATCTCTCTGGAACTTCCCTCCCCACCAACAGAGCGAACGTCCCCTTCTCAGACTTCTCCAGCCTGATCAGGCCCTTCTTCTGTCCCTCGCCCAGAGCCACGTTGAATTCTTCTCCTGCTAGGTAGGAGCGGAGTTCCTCCAAGCTAGCCTTTCCACCCCTCTCCCTCAGAAGTCTGATTAGCTTCTCTTCAGGCAATCCTTCCTCTAGGTGCTTCCTCCCCCTGTCTGATAGGGTCAGGTACCTCTTCCTTCTCTCCCTTATGGTAAGCAGACCCTTATCCTTCAGCAGGTTAGCCCAAGCTGCGGCCTTGCTCTTGGCCAGTTTGAGGTCGTCCAGCCTAGCCCTACCACCTCTAGAGTAGAGTTCCTCAAGCAGCTCTATCTCTCCCCGAGAGAGGGAAATTTCCATCTAATCCCCGGCTGGACCACTGGCCACTATCATAAGCATGACTGATCAGCGCTGTCCACAGGTCAGGAGGCCATGAACCTAGCGTAGTATATGTTGTCCCTGTCTCTTATCACCCTCACCCTCAGCTCGGATCCCTCAGGAAGGAAGGGAGCATCTAGTACTGTCACCACCCTCCCTCTAGCTGAGCCTAAGATTTCACCCCTTCTCCAGCCAAGGCCCACCAACTTAACCGTGACCACCTCCCCCTTCCTCATAGGCCTCCTAATAGGCCTTACCTTCCTTATCCCGAAGTCTTCAGGTCTAAGCACGAGCTTGACTCCGTACTCGTCTTCCCACTCCCTCAATCGGGAGTAGAACCTCGACCAGCTCATGGGCCTCACACCCCTAGGTCTTCTTCCTCCCCTGTAGGCCTCGTACTTCTGTATACCGATGGGAGGCCATCTCTTTCCGGCCCCTATTTTGAGGGCGAACTCTATGAGCTGGGGCATGTCCTCGTCATTTACCCCGGGGACCCACACCGGGGCTATCAGCAGATCTATCGAGCTCTCCGCTATCAGCTTAGCGGCCCTCAGGATTCTCTCAAGCTTAAGCCAAGGGGATCCCGAGAGATAGCGGGCCTTCTCCTCATTTAGCGAATCTATGCTGAGGTTTATCCTGTCCATTCCAGCCCTCTCAAGCCTTGAGATCAGCTCCTCCGTTAAGAGGGGTCCGTGGGTCTGAGACGATATCACTTTGACCTCCGGTACCTCCCTCAGCCTCTCCACCAGCTCGACGATCTGGGGATAGGTAAAGGGGTCGCCCACCGTGTCTATGTGCGCCTCCACATCATTCACCCCCTTCTCCTCAACCACGGCCACGAACCATTCCATGAGGTAATCCAGCTCCACCACATACTCCGTCTGCCTCGTTCTCGATTTGGGTCCGGCGTCGGTGGAGCAGAAGATGCAGGAGAAGGCGCAGGTGGAGATGGGCCTCACCTGTATCAGGTTGGTCCCCCTGTCTATTAGGCCGAAGGCCACCGAGCCCATGAGGGGTATCCCCGTCTCCCTAGTGATCCTGAGCACGGCGCGCATGACATCCCCTCAGCCTTATATCCTCACTTTGGCCGAATCCGCATGAGGTTGTTCCTCGCCTCGGACATACACGGCTCCGCGGGGAAGTTAAAGTCCGCGCTGGGTAGGGAATCCTATGACCTCATAGTGCTTGCTGGGGACCTGTCCAACGGCTCCCTTGCGGACGTCAGGAGGATATTGAGGGGTGCTAAGGGGTTCGGCCCAGTGGTATTCGTGCCCGGTAACATGGATCCGCCGCCTCTGCTCGAGGTGGAGGATGTGGAGGGATGCCCTAACCTTCACGGGAGGGTGAGGACCATAGAAAAGAGGTTCGGAGGTCTGGGAGGGGGCAACATATCCCCCTTCGGCACCCCAATAGAGCTGGACGAGGATGAGATGGGAGAGGTCCTCTCCAGACTGGGGAGGGTAGATGTGCTCGTGTCCCACACGCCCCCCCATGGCACAAAGCTGGACGTGATAGGCTCAGGAGCCCACGTCGGGTCCAAGGCGCTGAGGGAGTACATAGAGAGGGAGCAGCCCCTCCTGTGCGTGTGCGGTCACATACACGAATCTCCCGGCGTAGATAGGATAGGCAGAACAGTTCTCGTCAATGCTGGACCGATGATGCGCGGCAGGTATGCGATTATTGAGGTGAGGGGCGAGGAGGTGATCCCATCGCTCAAGATCCTCGACTGAGTTTTTATTTTACGATAGTGTAATACCGTGATCGGAAATGAGGGTGAGGGATCTCACTCTGTCCGCCATGGGAGGGGCCCTCTATGCCGTGGTAGGTTACCTGAGCTGGTTGGGGGTCAACTTCTACGGAGTCAGGTTCTGGCCAGCTGTGGTGGTCCCGGCCACGTTCGCGTGCCTCTACGGGGGCCTTGTGGGCGGCCTGTCAGCTGCTATCGGGATATTCATCTCCGATATGGTGACCCACGGCAACGCTCTACTGAGCATCACCGTGGGGGTTCCCTCCAACTTCTTGGGCTTCTACATAATCGGGGAGCTGGCCGGTCGTGACAAATACTCGGTGAAGAGGTATGTGCCTTCCTCAGTCCTTGGCCTGATAGTGGGCCATCTGATAATAGGGTTCGGGCTTCTAGCCTGGAGTCAGGCGTTCCCTCTGCCCTTCAGTGAGAAAGTGACTCCTCTATCGCTCACCGCGGCCCTATCCATAGCTTTCGTGACCTTCGCTTGGGAGCTACCCTTCGCCATATTAGTGGTGCCTCCAGTGGTTTCAGCCGTGAGGAAGTCTACCAAGGGGTGATTCCTTGCTAATAATAGGGCTCGACATGGGAGGTACGACCACTAAGGGCGTGCTCGCCTCAGAGTCCGGCATATTGGCGAAAACAGTCGTAATCGCGTCCGATCCCCTCGCGGCTGCAGCGGGCGCCATAGGAAAGCTCCTAGCGGACAAGGGGATACAGCTCGACGATGTCGAGGCCGTGGCCCTGAGCGGAGGGAGGACCAAGCCACTGCCCGATAGGATACTGGGGCTACCGGTGAGGGAGGTGGACGAGATAGAGGCGGTCGGCAGGGGAGGCGCTTATCTGGCTGGCATGAAGGAGTGCGTCGTCGTGAGCGCCGGCACCGGAACAGCGGTGGTGGAGGTCAGGATAGACCGGGGAAGGTGCGAGGTGAGGCATCTCGGAGGGACTGCCGTGGGCGCCGGAACCCTGCTGGGCCTCGGCAGGCTCCTCCTCAGGAGGACCTCCATAACCTCTCTCATGGAGATGGCCCGCAGGGGGAATCCCAAGAATGTGGACCTGACTGTCGGCGATATAGTTGGGGGACCGGTGGGCAGGCTGGATCCGGATGTGACTGCATCCAACTTCGGCAAGGTTGGCGACGATGTGAGACCTGAGGACATAGCTGCTGGCCTAGTTAACATGGTGGGCCAAGTGATAGGGACCGTGGGGCTCTTCGCCGCCAAGTCCGTGGGCTTAGAGGAGAGCGTCGTCCTAGTGGGTGGATTGATGACTCACGAGCTGCTGATGAAGGCGGCTATGAAGCCTTTCAACCTCTTCGGCGGGAGCGCCGTAGTGCCTAGGGATCCGCAGTTCGCCACCGCGATAGGAGCTTCCCTCAAAGTCCTAGCCATGTACACATCCCCGCTGGGTGAGAGATACGAGGCGTGAGTATCCCGAGGTCCCCTTAGTCGGGGTTGGAGGGGTTCTGCTGAGGAACGGCAAGATACTCCTAGCTAAGAGGAAGAACGAGCCAGGAAAGGGTCTGTGGTCCGTGCCGGGGGGGTTGGTGGAACCGAGCGAGACGTTGGAGGAGGCAGTGAGGAGGGAGATCTGGGAGGAAACCGGTCTAGAGGTGGAGGCGATGCACCCCATCCATGTGGCCGAAGTGGTGGAGAGGGACGGGGAGGGACGCATCAAGTACCATTACGTCTTGGTGGACTACCTCTGCAGGGTGACAGGTGGGGTTCTGAGGCCCGGAGATGATGCGAAGGAGGTGAGGTGGATTCCCTTGGAGAGGGCAAGGGATCTGCCCCTCACGTCGTCAACTAAGGAGCTGATCGAAGAACTGACCCGCGGCTTCTTCATGGTGATCAGGAACAGGGATGTGGCGAGGGTCCTCATGGCGGTTCCCAAGGGTCACAAGCACATGAGAGTGGTATTCGAACTTTCGGACGGCTCACTCATAGTGTTTCAGGAGGCCACTATGGAGAACGTTGCCAGGGCAGTGGTTGAGGTGGAGATGCACCCTCAGAGGAGGGCTATTCTCCTAAAGGGAAGGGAGCTCGTGAGCAGGAAGGAGGAATACGAAAGATATCAGCTGCTGGAAGAGGAAGTGCCTGAGGAAGAGATAGAGAAGGAAGTGACTAGGCTCCTAGGCATGGATTCTGAACGGGAATCCTAAAATTTTTCACTGTGAGGTTGACCACTGGGGGGATGAAGAGGAGTTACTCCGGGGAGAAGTGACCGAAAGGCACCTCTCTGACCCTCCGGAAGGTGTTCTCGATGATGCGGAAGCGGAAGAGGGCTCTCGTCGTGGGCAGGTTTCAACCGCTCCACTATGGCCACTTGCACGTGTTCAGATACGCTCTTTCCAAGGCCGACGAGCTGGTGATAGCTATAGGCAGCTCCCAGTTCTGCTGCGTTCCGAGAAATCCACTATCGGTGGACGAGAGGATGGAGATGCTGGTGAGGGCTCTCAGAAGGGAGGGCTTCCCCCTGGCGGATATAATGCTATCGTCCGTGCCTGATACGGAGTCACCAGAGGAGGACTGGGGACTCCTAGTTCTAGACAGGGTGCCCAAGGTGGACATAGCCTTCTCCAACGATCCTGAGACGATAAGAGATCTCAAGAGAGTCGGTCTCGAGGTGGAAAACATCCCCTTCCTCAAGAGGGATCTGTACGCTGCCACCAAGATAAGGGAACTCATGTTGAAAGGAGATCCTTCTTGGAGGGAGCTCGTGCCCCCCTCCGTGCTGGAGTTCCTTCTAGAGATCGACATGGAAAAGAGGGTGAGGGAGATCGAGAGGGGCTAGGCTAGTCAGCCCTCCTCTCTAGGCACCACCCTCAGCGTGTCCGATTTAGCAGCCTCCAGTATCCTCCTTCCGACGGGGCTGCTCCTCGCCAAGGTGATCTTACCCTTGGAGTCCGTGGTTAATGTGGCGATCTCTCTCTCCCCCGAGTAGATTGTCACCTCCGTTTCAGCCAGCTCCGGTCCGAGATCCAGTATTATGGTGTGCTTCCTCTTCCTCAGCCTATACCTTATCGGGGCTTCCGGTCCCTCAGGCGCCTTGCCCTTGCCCCTTATGGGCATCACCACCACCTCATCGCCGAACGTGTAGATCTCATATTCCACCGCGTCGGTCTCGAAGTCCTTCACCAGCACGACTGGCCTCGCCAGGGTGGCATCCTTCATCCCAGCAGGCATCTTCACCGTTATCTTCAGGCTATAGACTTTCTCCACCCTCCCATCCTTGATGAATATCACCGTGTCCACAACGTGGGGGAGCACGCCCAAGTCGACCCTACCGATGAACCTCTGTATCGCCTCTATCGGGAAGCCGCAGTGGACGACGCCCACCATCCCTATACCTGCGAGCCTCATGTCCACGAATATCTTGAAGTCTTGTGTCTTCCTCATCTCGTCGAATATAACGTAATCCGGCCTGACCAGCAAGAGGAGATCAGCAGTATTCTCGAAAGAGCCAGCGAGCCTCCCGTACTGGGTCACCTCCGGACCCACTTGGAGGTCCCTCGGGGACTCGAGGGTCTTCACTATCCTCCCCTTGTCCTTGTAGAAGTCGGCCAAGGCGCTGGCAAACGTGGTCTTCCCAGCTCCCGGAGGTCCGGCTATTATTATGCCCTCGGCCCTCTCTCTGAGCCTCTTCTTCAGCTTGTCGCTCAGCTTGTAATCGTCTAGAGTGACCTTGACGAGGGGACGCACGGCAGTTATCTCTATACCGTCGGAGAATGGTGGAAAGGCCACCAGTATCCTGAGGTCCCCTATCTGTATCACGTAGGCGTCGCCGTACTTAACCTCTATGAATGCTTCTGGATCCGTCTTGGCCCTCTCAAGTATCTCGTAGGCTATGGTCCTGACCTCGAACTCCTCCATCGGCTTGTCGGAGAGTCTCACCAGTCTGAACTCCCCGGGCCTTCCCTTCTTGGCCAGAGGTGGGGCGCCCTCCTTCAAGTGGACGCTCATCGTATCCTGATCGAAGAAGTTGTAAAGCCTGAACTCCCCGTACTCGGGGCCTATGTACACGGCTTCCACTCCCCTAGCCCTTAGAGCTAGGGTCACGACCCTATCGCCGGTTATCACCCTAGCTTTCAATTTCTCAGACAGCTCGGCCAAAGCATCGAGCCCCCTGCCCCCGTGTTCCTCTACCACGACTCTCTTGACGTACCCGTCCTTCTCCAAATCCCTCAGCCAGACCATCTCGGTGAGGGCACCCACACTGAACCTGTCCCCCTTGGAAGCGTCTTCCTCTATCTGGGAGAGTATCTCGGTCGGAACTACGAGCACGGACCCCTTTATGAGGGACAACCCTGGCTCATACCTCAGGAGGGCCCTCAGCAACACATCCTTACTCAGTACCAAGATCTCCTCGCTCATCCCTCCTTAGTCACGATGAAGGGTTATAAATTATTACTGAAAGTTTCCCGCGTGCTTTACGTAAAGCTGGGAGGCTCTCTAATAACTCCTAAGAAGGAGGGAGCTTTTGAGGTAAGAGAAAAGATTGTACGAGAGGTATCAGGTGACCTCCTAGAGATTTCACGGGAGAGGAGCCTCTTTCTAGCCCATGGGGCCGGTCCGTTCGGTCACGCACCGGTCAGGAGGTACAGGCTCCACGAGGGCTTCAAACCTGGCAGAGAGTTGGGCGTCTCCGAAACTTCGATAAGGATGATGGAGCTAAGTCTGAGGATAGCCAGTTTAATGTGGGAGGAGGGCCTCCCGGTGCTCCCCTTCCACCCTAGGTCAATATTCAGGAGGATCGGTGGGGGGACGATCTGCGATCTCTCTGCGGTTAGGGCGTGGATGGATCTCAATCTCGTCCCGTTAACTCACGGTGACCTGATCTACGATGATACTAAGGGAGTTTCCGTGCTATCCGCGGATGAGATACCGATCTACTTAGCTCCTTTGGGTCTTGAGGAAGCCGTGTTCCTAGCCGATGTGCCGGGAGTCCTGAATGAGGATGGTGAGGTCATCCCGGAGATCACTGAGGCGAACATACCAGATCTGGGAAGACCCGCTTACGACGTGACCGGGGCCATGAGAGGCAAGCTGGAGGCGGCATTTCGGCTCGCTAGGTTGGGCGTGAAGGTTAGAATTGCCGGGTTCTCCGAGAAGGGAGACCTGATAAGAGTGTTGAGGGGAGAATCAGGTACTCTAGTTAGAGTTTGAGCAAAACGGCTATATGAGATCCTCCTCCAGTATGCTCTTGGGAGCGACCAGTATGTAGTACTTCTCATTCCCGGTGAGCTCCTCCAAGGCCCTCCTAGCCAGAAGATCGGCAGGGTCCTTGAGTCCAGTCCTTTCAGCCACATCCGAGTAGCTCACGAAGGGCTTCTTGCTCCTCTCCTCAAGTATCTTCATAAGGGTCTTCTTGCCCACCCCGGGCAGGAGTTCGAGTTGGTGCAGCCTCGGGGTTATGGGAACGCTCTCGTTGAAGAAATTCACGAAGAACTGCTCTCCCTCCTGTATTATCTTCGCAACCACGGGTTCCAAGAGCATCCTCCCTGAGGGGGCCAGCTCATCATAGCTCATGTACCTGAGGAACTTGCTAACCTCCTGTCTCGGCCCCTTCCCCACGTAGACCTTTTTCATTGGAGAGACTTGGGCATTGGGCTTGAGTATGAATTCCATTATGATAAAGTAACGATCTCCGATGAGCTGGACTCTCCTCCTAGCCTCATCAATGTACAGTATATAGGCCCAGCTGTCGTGGGGCTTTCTCCTGCCTGGGACATATCTCCACATTTTAGCGACACCGGGTTTCACTCTTCCTCCTTCAGCCCCTTCAATAAGTTAAGCATTTCCTTGTAGTCCGACTCACCTAAAAGAGGGTAGTCCTTGTAGAGGTAAGCCTTCAACTCCTCCACACTCTTGGGGAGCACATTGACCAGCATGACCGCGTGCTCCTCCTTGAGGTTGAACCTCTCCACGAGCTGATCAACTACCTCCCTAGCCTTCGTGGCGTCCTCCACCTTGGTGAACTTGGAGAGGTATGTGAGGAGCCTCTTCTGATCGAGGTTCAACCTCTCCATGTTGGAGGTCCACTTCTCGAAGACTAGGGCCTTCACCTCAGCGAGCGTGAGGGGCTTCCTCTCCCCGCTTGCATCCGACTGGGACAAGTTGATCCCTCATTCACTCCTTGTGCTTCTTGAGATGCACTGGGAGAACTATTAGATGCTTCACTTTGTTCCCTAACTTCACGTCCACCAAGTAGGCGTGGCCCCTCTTCCCTACAACCACGCCGACCTTGCCCTGGTACCTCCTGTGGGGCATACCCCTCCTCTCAGATGGTTCCACATCTATGACCACCTTATCCCCAACTTCGAACTCCCTCAGATACTTCGCGGGAGAAGGCCTTCCCCGCTCCCTTGGAGTCTTCGAGAGGAAGTCCCTAGACTTGTAGAGAAATCCGGATGATCTCCTTCCCATTTCGACTCACCCTATTCGTCAGTGACCGAGTACCTCTAACACATCCAGTTCCCTACAAAAAGCTTTTTTCCCTAATACCTCGGCAACGCTGGGGGTGGTCCTCCCCTCATCTCCCGATATTAACTCCTTGACGTAAAGCCCTCCGTCACACAGGACGGTCATCTCGAAGGTCCTCTCATCCAACTTCTTGGTCTTAACCTCGTAAACCTTTCTCACCCTCACTAAGTCCGCTCTCCTCCAAGCGACCCTCTTAGGAGTCCTCTGCCTTATGACAGCCCCGGTGAGTTCTCTTTCAACCTTCTCAAGATCCTTGTCGGTGACAACCCCATCCACCTCGACCAAGGCCCTGTAGAGCTTTCTTACCTCGGGAGATCCTTCCTTCAGTCTTCTTACCTCCTCCCTGTTGGAATACCTGAGATCAAGTACTTCCACCTTACCTTTCCACCTAACATTGATCTCCTCCTCTATCCTCTTGAGGTCTGCTCTCCTCCTCTTGGGATTCACCAGCTCCATCACGAAAGGTCTCCCTCTTCCCAACATCCGGGCGTCCACGTCCTCTCTCCCGGCACCATGGAGCACATAATCGTCCGATTCAAAGAACTCCCTCATGACCTCACCTATCATCCCCTCCACAGATCCCTCCGCTATCCTACCTGTCCAATTGCACTTCTCGCACCCCTTACCCCCGCAGTAGGGACACTTCTTACGGGACTGGGAGATGCCCCTCTCGAGCTTCCTATACCTGCCGTAGATGAAGATGGGGTTTATCTTGAGCTCAACGTCCTTAAGCGTGAGGTCGAAGGTCACCAAGACATCAGGGTCTTTTTCTATGGGTGCGCCCGTCTCAGCGGAGAGGATGAGATCTAGCCACTTGATCAGGGTTAGCTTCACCGATACCATGCTGGGAGGGTTGTACTTAGCTCTTAGTCGATCCTCCCTTTCGATCAACCATGGAGGCAGCTTCACCCCTGCTTTCACACTGTTATATTCGATGTTGGATAGCAGCCTCAACGCCCTCTCCACTAGATCATCTATGGAATTACCTATCAGATCATCGCAGACCGCACACGGTTCCTCTGAACCTCTCCCAGTGAGTTTAAGTATGCTCTCAAGAGCAGCTCCCTTCACTGCATTGGGGATAGCCTCGAGCTTCTCGCCTATCAAGCTGCCAATGCAGAACCTGCAGAGTCTCCCCTCTTTCTCGACTATCTCCCTTACCAGCTCAAAATCAGGCTCCAAGGCCCATCCTCCTCATCAAACGTCTCATCTTGGCTGGAGAGGACATGGACTCCATCATTCTCTTCACCTGATTGTAGGATTTGAGGAGTCTCCTCACATCCTTGGCGGTTACTCCTGAGCCTCTGGCTATCCTCTCTACCCTGCTGCCCCTGATGAGCGAAGGTTCTCTCCTCTCCTCTGGGGTCATTGAATTAATTATGGCCATCCATCGGTCCATCTCCTTAGGGTCGAACTCCAAGTTGGAGAGCCTTCCACCCACTCCGGGTATCATCTCCAAGAGCTTGTCCAAGGGACCTGCCTTCCTGAGCTGCTGAAGGTATTCCCTGAAGTCCTCCAAGTCGAATTTGCCCTTTGAAATTCTATCCAAGAGCTCCGATTCCTTGAAGGCCTCTTCCATCCTTCTAGCCAGCTCTACAACGTCGCCTCCTCCCAAAAGCCTGGAGACGAACCTGTCGGGATCGAACCTCTCCAGATCATCGAGCTTCTCCCCAGTTCCTATGAAGTATATGGGAGCACCAGCCGCGGCCACCGCCGAGAGGGCTCCTCCACCCTTGGCGGCCCCATCCAGCTTGGTTACGATTACCCCCCCTATCGGGATGCTGTCAGCGAAGGCCTTCGCTTGATTATAGGCAGCCTGTCCTATGGTACCGTCCACTACCAGAATGACCATGTCTGGTTTAACTGCCTCGTAGTACTCTCTCAGCTCCTTCATGAGCCCCTCCTCTTCCTTATGCCTCCCGGCGGTATCTACTATGACGATGTTATATTTCTCCCTCCTGAACCTCTCCAGACCGTCTCTCATTATGCGGACCGGATCCTCACGGTCCTCCCAGAATACCGGTACCTCACCCCCGACCATCTGCTCGAGTTGAAGCTTCGAAGCTGGCCTTATCACATCGGATGACACGATCGCTACCTTTCCGTACCTCTTAGAGAACCAGTAGGCGAGCTTAGCCACCGTGGTGGTCTTTCCCGATCCCTCTATACCGACGACTAGGATCACGTTAGTCCTCTTACCATCGATCTCTATCTCGGCGGGTCTCCTTCCCAAGAGGTTGGTGAGCTCCTCATAAAGTATCTTGACAGCCAGTTCCCTCCTGCTGAATCCAGGAGGGACATCCTCCTTGAGAGCACGTTCCTTAACTCTCTTGGAGAGTTCCAAGACGAGTTTAACGTTGACATCCGCCTCTAAAAGAGCCCTCTGGACATCCCTGAGGAACTCGTTTATCGCTGCTTCATCGACTACGGGTCGGCCTCTCAGCCTGCTTACAGCCTTCCTCAGGGATGTCCCGAGCTTATCTAGGACCAATCCTCCTAACCGCCGCCCCTTATCCTAACGATCTTCCTCTTGCCCATGGACTCCCAGTACTCGACCTCCACGCCCGGCTGCAGCTTGGAGGCCAGATCGGGATCCTCAGGCATGGGAAGCTCGAACATGTCGTAGCTGCTCAGATCCATCAGCTGGACGGTGTTCCCGTAAACGCTGGTCACCTGCGCCGTCTTTTTATCCACTATGGGGATCTCCACCAAAGCGTCGGCCGGGAATATCTTGGATCTCCTAGTCCCGTCGAAGATTCCCCTAGCCTCTATCCTCACCTTGGCGGCCCCATGCTTCCCGGGCTTGGACTTGGACACACTAAGGACCTCGCAGGGCTCACCATCCAAGACGACGTAACTACCCTTCTTAAGCTCTCCAGCATTACCTCTGGTAACGGACAAGGCTTATCCCTCCATAAAGGGGATGGAAAAGGTTACCTATAAGACTTCTGGAATCTCGCCCTGGCGCTCCTGCCGCCATACTTCTTGGGCTCCGTCTGCCTAGGATCGCCCGTGAGTATGGTCCTGTCGTACTCCTTGAACAGCTCTTTGAGGTGCTCACTGCCGGTGTACTCCACGAGGGCCCTTCCCACGGCCATTCTGACCGCATCCGCCTGGGCCATGAAGCCCCCTCCCTTAACCCTAACGTAGATATCGATGTCGGAGATGTAGTCTCTCGCGAGCCAGAGAGGCTCCAGTATCTTCATCCTGACGAATTCGTTAGGTGCGTATATCTCAACCGGAAATCCGTTTATGTAAAGCCTTCCACTCCCCTTCCTTATGACGGCCATCGCTCTAGCGGTCTTCCTCCTAGACGAAGCTAGAGCGAGGACTCCATTACGCTTACTCCTGCTCGACATACTTTACCCCCTTCCAACCCAGCTGTTCGGCCAGCCAGAGCACGGTCACGTAACCCTTGGTCTTCTTCGGTTTGAGTGACTGCACCGTATATTTAATGTATGTCCTCTCGTCCTCTTTGAGACCAACGTCCTTCTCCACGTCAGCCAGCTCCTCAGGGAGCCCTATGAAAACCCTTAGCCTCCTCAGGGCCTCTCTGCCTTTGGCCTTCTTCATGGGAAGCATGCCCCTGACGGTCTTCCAGACTATCCTGTCTGGAGTCCTCGACTGTACCGGCGATTTCCTAGGGTGTATGGTGCTCTGAATGGACCTCCTAGTTAGGTACTTCTTCAGTATTGTTTGGGGATTGCCCGTAATTACTGCCTTCTCAGCATTGACTATGGCCACCCTCTTACCCTTCAATAGCTCCTTGGCCACGTAGGAGGCCATCCTGCCGAGGATCTTCCCCTCAGCGTCCACCACCAAGTCGTACTTCATACAACCACCTCACATCACACGATTATCCTAGTGTTCGAACCCTTGGGATTCTCCTCCACATACTCGTCGAGCAGATAGGCCTTCCCACCGGCCTCCTCGATCTTCCTCCTTGCTGCGGACGAGAAGCTGGCCGCGGCCACGATAACGGGTTTCTTGATCTCCCCCTCACCTAGGACCTTTCCAGGCACTATGATTGCCGCTGCTCCCTCCGCGTACTTGTCTATCTTCCAGAGATTAACCTCTATCCTCGCCCTAGTTGGCCTCCGGAGCTTCTCCGCGACGGCCCTCCAGATTGGAGCGTTGTTAACCCTAGAGGCCTTCTCAAGCCTGTTTATCATCCTTATCAACCTTGGGTTCGTCGGTTCCGTGGACTTCACTTCTATCCTCCTCTCACATAGGGGGGCATTGCCGGCTTTAATAAAGATGCATGGTGCGGGGGGTGGGATTTGAACCCACGCGGGCCTGACGCCCACCCGCCCCTCAAGCGGGCGCCTTGGACCTGGCTTGGCTACCCCCGCTTCCAATCTTCCCCTAGGGGTCTTCCCCTATTAAAGCTTAATCATCCAAGCTTCTCCAAAAATTCGTTGAACTTGAGCTTGAGCTGGTTTATAGCCTCCAAGAAGACCTCCTGCGCTGACAGGGCGCCGGTGGTCTCGTACCTCAGGATTATCCTAGAGTCATCCCACTCCCTGACGACCCTATCTGGGTTGTCCAGCCTGCATCTCTCCAAGGCTTCCAAGCACCCCTCACAGAGAACCGGGTAATCCACCAAGACCTTCTTCCCCTTCTTCTTCATGCACTCATCGCACTTCGAGAGGCTGCACTCCTTGAGCAGGTCCTTGCTCAGTTCGTACATGGGCATGTAACTGTAGCCCACAGCAACGGCTGGCTGCCACTTAGAGTGATCCTTTCCCTTGCCCAGCCTAGCCACCGCCTGGAGCCTTATCCTCTGACCCTGTCGCATCTTGATTATAGGGATCCTCTCGTTGGCTGGAACGATTAGGGGATCCGATGACTTGAGTTCCCCAGAGTAAACGGTTTCAACATCTTCCTTGGCCTCCCTGACTAGCTCGAGGACGACAGTCCTATCCGGATCCGCCCTGACCACATCCAGATCTGTCTTCAGCGGGATCATGGCTAGCCTGTGAGCGATGTACTCATCGAAGAAAGGGGTCGAGTTCTCGAAGAATATCACCTCGTCAACGGCGAATATGGGTATCTCCGATATTATGGCCCTCCTTAGGGCATTCACCAAGGGTGGCTTAGCCTCCTCAACCACTATAACGGCCTCATCCCCAGTAAGTTTTACGATCCTAGCCCTCAACGTCTTCACCCTTCTTCCTGAGGATCTCGACCCACGGGTTGCTTAATATCTCTTCAAGTATGTCCTCGGATTCCGTGGTCGGGGATTCCTCAGATCCACCGCTCTCTTGGGCATATGGAATATTAACTTGATGGCTGTATCTGGGAGCGGATTCCGCCCTCTCCTCCTCTCTCGTTCTAACGGCCTCAGCTCCGGCCGGTTGCTCCCTCCTGTACTCACTCTTGATCTTGATCTCGGTGGGTTCCAGCTTGGGCAGGACGCTGTTCCTCGCCGCCCAGCCACCTTGCGGTAAATTGATGGTCCCTTGCTGTCCTAGCAGCCTTATCATCGCCTCCAGAAGTTCCACTCTCTTCTCCAACTCGTGTATCTTATTGAGAAGATCTATCTCGTTACCCTTCCTCACTTCCTCTACGATGGACTTCATCGACTGATCTATGGTCCTCTTTATCTCGTTCAGAATTGCAGTTAAGCTGTCCTCCATGCTCCTATTGGGCTCTTCGTACCTGCTACCATGTTCCTTCCTTTCCTCCACCACGACTATCGTCCTGCTCTCCTCCTTCCTGAGGGAAGGCTTGCGGGCCCTTCTACTGGTCGTTCGCTCCTTGGAAGGGGTGGTGAGGGTAGGAGACACCGGTGATCCGAGCTCCGAGAGGGACCTTATCACTATGTCTATGTCCTCACCTAGTTCTTCGGATTCAGCCGACAGATCATCTACCATTTCTGGAGAGGTCCAGATCTCCACTCGATCGAACTCAATGCCCGCTCTCCTGTGGGAGTCTATCAGGTCCCTCAGCCAAGTGGAGAGATCACCATCCAAGGATGAGTCGTACAGTGCTACCAAGGAGCGAATGTTCCTCTTCTTACCCTCTATTTTGAGGATAACTGTGCGTCCGTCCAAACCTAGAGACTCCACTTGAACGCGTCCTGTCCTCTTGTACCAGCTGAGCAGGGGTTCTATCTCCTCTAAGTTATCCCCCGACACGAGGGTTACCTCATCCTAATTGGGGGTGCAAGGGAATAAAAGTTTGAGAGGGATCAGACCCTCCTCCCTCTCCTGCCGTGAGGTCTCCTGCATCCATCATGGGGTATAGGCGTGACGTCCTCAACCCTGATGAGTATGAGACCGGACCTGGAGAGCCCTCTTATGGCCGCTGTGGCCCCAGGTCCTGGGATCCTGCTCTTTATCCCGCCAGGAGCTCTGACCTTGACTATGAGATGGGTCACACCCTTCTTCTGAGCCTCCTTGGCAGCGGCCATCGCCGCCTTGAGGGCTGCGTATGGCGAACCCTCTAGCCTGTCTGCGTCGACGAACATGCCGCCAGAGTATCTAGCCAAGGTCTCTGCACCGGTTATATCGGTGATGTGGACTATGGTATCGTTGAAGGAGGAGTAGATGTGCGCCACACCGATCTTGCCCTTCTTCTGAGTAGACATGAGATCACCTCCCTAATCATTCGGCCTTCTGCTCAGGATGCTCAGCTTGCTCCTCCAAACATGCGGGGTGCGTGCATTCTATGGTCTCCTCTTCTTCCAGTGTTACCAAGTAACCTGGCTGCTTTAGCCTCCTGCCATTAACCCTGATGTGACCGTGAGTTATCAGCTGCCTCGCCATGTAGGGCGTCTTCGCGAAGCCCTTCTTCCAGACAATTGTCTGGAGCCTCCTCTCCAAGAACTGATCGACCGTCAGATCGAGGAGGTCATCCAAGGTGGCGTCCTCTCCGACTATCCCAAGCTTCCGGAGCTTCCTTATTATGGGCTCGACCCTCACCCTCTCCTCCTCTGGAGCCGCCAGTAGCTCTCTGGCTATCCTCCTGTACTTCTTGGCGAGATAGCTCATCCTCCAGAGCTCCCTCTTGTTCCTCAGCCCGTAGTAACCAGCTAGTCTATTTGTCTCCTCGAGGACCCGTCTATCCCAAGGCTTGTAGGGCCTCTCGTACTTCTTCCTCGGTTTCTTTGGGTCTCCCATCGGGTATCACCTCACTTCTTCCTCTGGTATCCTACGGTCCTCCCAACCCTTCCGGTGGTCTTGGTCCTCTGCCCTCTCACCTTGAGGCCGAGCTCGTGCCTTATTCCCTTCCAGCTCCTTATCTTCTTCATCAAGTTTATGTCCTGAGTCATGACCCAAGAGACATCATCTCCTATCAGGATCTTGGACTCGTTGGTCCTCGGATCCTTCTGCCGGTTCATCATCCACCAAGGTATGCCGTACTTGTCGGGATTGTTGACCACATCCTCTATCTTTTCCAGTTCCTCGTCAGTCAGCTCTCCAAGAAGCTTGTCCGGTGGGATGCCAGCCTTCATTAGGATCGCTTTAGCTAGAACGAAGCTTATTCCCTTGACATTGGTCAGGGAGATGAGTACATGCTTAGTACCGTCTAGGGTCGTGTTGAGAAGCCTTACTATCCTCCTTAGCTCCGCAGTTTCCGACAATTCCTCACCCCTCTTTCGGAACTTGGGGTCTTGAGTGTAATATAAGATTTTGCTCCGCTGGCAGCTCTTGAGGAGAGGTTGGTAAGGTGGCTTCGAGCCCGATGAGGGACTGGGAACTGACAATTATCCGAATGGCGCCGGGGGAGGGATTTGAACCCTCGCGGCCCGATGGGCCACTGGCTCTCCAGGCCAGCCCCCTTCCTGGCTAGGGCACCCCGGCTAGCCTCCATACAACAACTCTACAATTGGGGGATTTAATAGTTGCGCACCCTGTCAGGTCCCCTTCCTCTTCCACATGGGAGGATAGAGGTCCCTGGGCATTATGACCCTCTCGATATCGGCAGCCACACCTGATTCTGAAGAGACCATGTCCTCGGAGCTCATGGTTGATCTTCCTATGGCCACGAGTTCACCCTTGAGCGTCATTATCGCCACTAAACAACCTTTCTTTACGTCTTTGGATAGCATGCTCACTCCCTTGATCTTCAGGGAAGCACCATGGGTAATGGAAGCTACTGCGCTGTCCTTGACGACTATCTTTGGTAAGTGAGCCACGGCCACCTCCAGGGGGAGCACCACTTCTCGGAGACGGTCCTCCTCTCCGCGTTCCTTCCACCGGATATAAGCCTCGTAGAGGTCTTGGAGCATAACGCTCTCCCTCTCGTTGAAGATGCCAGATCTCGTCCTCCTCAACTCCCTCATGCTGGCTCCCACTCCTAAGTACTCCCCGATATCGAAGAACAGCTTCCTTATGTAGGTCCCGGATTCCACTCTAGTCCTGAGGAGGTGGAATCGACCCTCGCTCTCCAGTAGCTCCAGCTCGTAGACCCTCCTCACCCTTAGAGTCCTCTTCACTGCCGACTTGACCGGTGGCCTCTGGAATATCGGTCCGGTGAACTTGTCCAATGCTTCCCTCAACTCTCCCTCGTCCACATCCCCGTGCAAGTAGAGAACTCCAACGTATTCCTTGTCAGAGCCCGCGATCAACCTGCTCAGCTTGGTAGCGTTCCCCAGAACTATGGGTAGGACTCCCGACACCTTGGGATCCAAGGTACCGCAGTGCCCTATCTTCCCGGGGTATTCCAAGATCCTCTTGACGAGCTTGGTCACGGTATGGGAGGTGGGTCCCCTAGGCTTGTCCAAGTTTATGATTCCATGATCCAAGTAAAAAAAGAGAGGTCTCTCACGGGGCCTATATCCGTAGGGTCCAGGTTCAGCTATGCTCTTCACTATCAGCTCTTCTTGGGCATCGATGAAAGGTCTCATCAGGATTCCTCGGCCCCTTCAGCCGGCTTGCCCTTCTTCCTTTCCCTCTTTTCCTTCTCCTCCAGGAGCTTTGGATACAGATCAGTCTCCTTAAGGGCTTCCAAGACCTCCTCGTCACTAGCCCCCTCCGATATGTCAAGCTTCACCGGCAGGGGTACGAGGTGCTTCACGTTGACCCTTCTCCTCCTGACCCCGGTCAGATCCCTAGGCCCCGTGACCTCCACAAAGTTGTCATCGATTATCTTGACCACTACGCAGATCCTACCGGCTTCCCTACCGGCTATCTTTCTACAGACTCTTCCTATCTCTATCACTGCCATACGAGACACCCCCTCTCGCGAGCGGGGCTAGCGTCCCTCAAGGGGACGCCAGGAGGGACAGGCCCTCCTCTATGTACTTGGAGAGCATCAACTCGCGGAGGCATTCGGGGCAGAGGTAACCACCGTAGGGTCTGTTGGGCCTCCTCTGACTCTTGGGGAGCTTGCCCATGACGGACCTAGGTCCTGTCGGTGTGGCGTTCAGCGGTTTCCCACACCTCGCGCACCTAGCGGGGGAGTGCTTCTTGTGCCTGTAGTGGTAAACGGTCCTGCCTCCAGGCGTTCTAACAGCTATCCTAGCCTTCTTAAGACGCCTGTTCCTTCCTCTCTTGTTTATGTCCTCTATTATCAAGACCAGCACCTCCGCGGCCAGTCCTAACCGAACCTGTGGATTTTAAACATTTGCCCACTGGAGAACCCCAAGAAGCAGTATTGGAACGTTGGACTTCTAGGGAAAAATGTAAGAAAATTACTCAGTCGGGGAAGTTCCCAGTATTTTCTGGAATATCATCGAGAACAGGAAGGACACTATTATGTAATAGCCTAGGTACCCGATCGTCTGGCTGGAGAGTGCACTGTTCCCATGGAAGTAATCCATTATGAAGGGGAGGGGAAACGGCAGTCTAGCCACCGGGATCTCAGCGTAGAAGTTTCCCAAGGCCCAAAAGATCACGAGTATAGGCAGGGTCGTGTAGAGCATGGGTTTCATGTTCATCTTGGTCATCTCCGAGCGCGCGGCATCGAACTGGGGTTTCATCCTGTCGAGCTTCTTCTTCAACTTCTTGTTCTCGGGATCCTTGATCAGCTCCCTCTGAAGTTTGGTATACTCGTTAACGATCTTCTGGAGTTCCCTGAGCCTATCGTAGTCTATGGTTCTCTTGTTGAGCAGGTTGATGGAGAGGCTTATGGCAAAGGCTAGGAATGTGAGAAAGAGGATGGAACCGGGAGGAAATAGTATGGAGGAGAGATCCAACTAGGACCACCTATCCTATGAACTTCTTCAGCCTCGGATACATCTCCAAGGCGCGCTCGCGCATCAGCGTCTCGTAGAAGCCGGCCACTATGGTAACGGCCAGCAGTATCCCGCTACCGGTTCCTAGAGCTCCTGTGAAGTTAGCAAGAGCCGCTAGGAGACCCACTATGAACCCACCGAGGTAAGTGACCGCCTCTATGTACTTCTCTATGGTCTTAGCTACTACCTTTATCGATGCTCTCCTTCCGGGGACGACTATTCCCTGCTTGACGAGTTGCTCGCTGACCGATCTAGGATCCATCCCTGCCGTCATCACCCATATCTTAGCGAAAACAACGCTGGCTCCTACTAACACCACCAGATATATAAGTGCCCTGAGCGGATCCTGAACTAGGACATCAGGGCCTCTAGGAGTTGCTAGATAATAGGCTAAACCGGAAACAGGTACCATGGTCCCCGTTATGGGATCCGCTTCGTAACGGCCTAGAATGTCCACCAGATATTTCAACCAACCACCTGGATTGGCACCGACCCTTGCCCATACTATCTTGGACATTATGCTTATATCCCCCAGCAGAGCTGCAGCGAATATTATTGGGACATTACTCACGTACAGGAGTCTTATCGGGTATTTCGTTCTGTAACCTCCGTAGAGAGTGTGCGCTATCGATATGTTTACTTTCACATCATACGTCCAAACGACGGCTAAGAACACAACGAATGTTGCGATCAATCCCAAAAGATCAGGAAGGGCGCCTCTATAGATGGCACCGGCACCCTCTGTGAAGAGGGCCGGTATCACGCCGACGAATCTGCCGCTTCTCTTCTCTATAGCCGGGGACAGTGTTCCCCACATGACCCTCTGGGCCACTCCCGCAAGAATGAAGAGACTTATACCGCTTCCTATTCCCCACTTGCTGACCAAGTCGTCCAACATCATCAGTAGGAAGCTTCCCAGTGAGAGCTGAGCTATGGCCATCAGGGCCTGTTCTGTGGTGAGAGTGCCGAACCTCCCTCCCAATGTGTAGGCGGAGACCTCGAATAGGATAAAGAATATGGCTGCCACCCTCTGGGCCTCTTGGAAGAACTTCCTGTCCTCTGGATCCGTCAAATCCAGCTGAACTATCTTGCTACCCACGAGCAGCTCCAATACTATTCCGGCGGTTACGACAGGTCCTATCCCCAGCTCGACTATGCTCCCCTGAGCTCCAGCAAATATCACCCTCAGTTCCGCTAGGAAGTCTAGTCCGCCCCTAGGAACTCCATACAGGGGAACTTCAGTAAGGAAGAAGTATATGAGGAGGGTTATGGCCGTCCATATGAGCTTCTCCTTGAGGGAGGGGGTCCTCTTGGGCTTCTCTACTTCCGGTATTCCCTTGTTTATCTTGGCGATTATCTCCCTCACCACGCTCATATCTACCCCCTCACTTCGACTCTGATTCCGTTATCACGGCGCCCCCTGCCTCCTCTAGCTTCCTGACGGCCACCTCCGTGGCGAGATCGACCTTGACCAGTAGGGGCTTAGTGACGCTACCCCTACCCAAGAGCTTATCGTAGCCAGCCTCAGATAGGTCTATCTCTATGCCCTTCTCAGTCTCCCTAGCGTATCCCAAGGCCATCAGGTCCGGAAGCATCCTCTCCAGCTCCCCCACGTTTACAGTCCTCATCTCCCTGACCACGGCCCTCGGTCTCTTGAATCCCCTCCTGCCCCTGCCGAAGTAGTCTGGCTCATAGGCTGTTATCCAAGTCCAGAGATGCTTCTTCACTCCTGCCTTTCCGAATCCGCCCTGTCTTCCGCTCCTCCTGTGCTGCCTCTGCTGCCCGTATCCGTGGAGTCTGTGTCCTCTCAGCTTCCTACTCTTCTTCCTCCTCCTCGGTATGGTCCGCATCATATCATCCTCCTCAAGAGCCTATTTATCTCCTTCCCCCTGTATCCCAACTCTCCTCCGTCATTCCATGCCCTCTTAGTCGTCTTCTTGAACCCTCCCTTCGGGGGATGGAGCCTGAAGTAGGGTTTCAGCCACTTCAACTTGTGGAGCTTAACTTCTCCTTCCATCACGGCATTGACCAGCTCCTCCACACTTGAGAAACCAGTCTCCTCCCTGTGTTCCTCCAGCCACCCGTCCGTCAGCCTGCCTCCAGTGGTGAGCTCCCCCCTAGCCTTGAGCAGCTGTATCAGGGTCTCCCTGTCGATCTCCCCGTAAGTGGTGTAATCCTTCACCTTGTGCAGCATGCCCCTATACGAGGGAGTCAGGGGCACCACGGTAGCCCAGAACTTCCTCTTTAGGTGAAGCATATCTAGAGTATGCCGGATGTCCGGTTTTATGTCGACTCTACCCCTTATCCTCACAACGGCCATCAGCGGAACCTCTTCCAATCCCAATCACCTCTCAGGGCGCACCCGACATCGTGCGCTCCCGCGCCTAACGGGCGCGCGCCTCTCCACCTGACTAGAATGAGGGAATAAAAAGCTTTAGATCAGACCCTCCAGTCCTGTGGGAGGGTCATCAGGAGGAGCTTCCAGAGCGCGTCGTGTATCGCGAAGGCGTAGTTCATCCTGTTCTTCGTCTGACCCTTGGAGAACACCCTGACGTCCTGCAGGCCACCCAGTCCCAGTATCACCTTAGCAGTCTCGTTACCCACTATGCCCAGCTTCCTAGGGGCTGGCATCAGGGTGACTCTCACGGAGCCTGAGGACCCGGTCACCGTGGCGGGGATTGAGTGGGGCCTGCCGCAGCCACACTCCCAAGATCCGCAGCCCTTCCTCACCTTTACTATGTTAAGCTTCGCGTTCCTTATGGCATCGGCCAGAGCTATCCTGAACTCCCTTCCCTTGCCCTTCCCGACGCCGACGTAGCTCATCCCATCTCCGACAGCGGCCACTATCCTGAGCTGGGTCAGCTCGCCCGCGTCAGTCTGCCTCTGAACCCTCCTCACCTCTATTATCTCCTCCTTAAGGCCCGGAACTAAGAGATCGACTATCTCCGGCTCTTGGATGGGTATACCTCTCCTCAGTATCTCGTCTATGCTCTTGATCCTACCCTCGGCGACGAGCTTGCCCACTCTGGTTCTGGGGATCCAAGTTCTCTCCAACTCGCTTTGAGCCTCTCCCTCGGCCGACATTTTCCTCAACCCCCATTAGCTCCCTGCTTATTTAACCATTGCCTCCCGAGGGCCCGCGCTCCAGTTGGGACAGCACCTTCTCGAAGACTTCGGGCATGGACTCGGGGCTGGCCTCCCTGGCTAAGTAGAGGGCGAACTGCCTCCTATAGAATTCCTCGTTCTCCTCCTTTAGAGAAGAGGCCCAAGAGGCTATATGCTCGCCCTTTATCCTGTCCTCCTCGGGTAGGACCTCGGGCGAGTGAGGTATCTCTATGCCCGCATCTATGGCGCCCTTGAGGGCAGCGTAAAGCCTAGAGCCTTTGGTGGAGGGGAACCTTCCTATATCCAAGACCGCCTTCTCGACCCCCGCCTCCTTGGCCCTTAGAGCCGCTAGGTACCCGGTGAGATAGGCTGCGGGTGTGTTCTTCCCTCCATACGGCCATCCATATCTCGACAGTTCCTTAGAGAATGCGTAGGCTATTACCTCGTCTCCTTCAGGCCTGAACTTGACGAACTGCACTATTATGTACCTGTTAGTCCTCCTGACCACCATTCTAGGGAGCCCGCTCTTCAGCAGAGCTAGCCTCTTCTTGTAGTCCGTCTTGCCTTCCCTTCTCCGTCTGAACCTGACCTTGTACCTAGCTGATCTAGCCAACCCCCTTCACCTCCCTCATGACGTGGGATCTGAGGTGGGCGACGCTGTCGAACCTAGAGAGTCTCCTATAGAGATCCCCGTACATCTTGGCATCTATTATCCCCCTCTCTTTCATCGATTTGAGTTCTCTCCTCAGGGCCCTTATCTTGTTTATCCATCTCCTCTTCCTAGGAAGCCGTGAGTACTTGCCGCCTTTCCTCCTACCGGGACCCCTACGCTTCGGCCTCGCCCTAGCCCTAGCTCTACTCACTCCCTTCTTGGGTAGTATCTCTATGGCCCCGGACCTTATCAGCCTCCTTATGTCGCTCCTAGTTATCGCTTCCTGTATGAGCTCTATCTTCTCAGGATTTATCCTCACCCTGTCTAAGCCGACACCGGCCACCTTGGCAGCCAGTCTCTTCTGGTAATCCAGTTTCACTCACATCACCTCTCTAGTTGGCTAGGGTGAGTCCCAGCCTCTGCGCCTCCTCCCTTATGGCGGCCCTCTTCCTCTCCCCCACGGTGCCCGCTATGTAGATTATGGCATCTTTCCCGTACTC
>JALSOH010000005.1 GCA_026986575.1 Thermoproteota archaeon | reverse complement strand
GAAGGTAGCCACCAAGCAGGATATAGATGAGCTCAGAAAGGCAACCAAGCAGGACATGGACGAGCTGAGGAGGGAGATCGAAACTCTGAGAAAAGATGTAAATGAGTTAAAGGAAAGGGTATCTGGGCTCGAGGCTTCGTCATCTCTCTTAGTTAAGGTATTCATGGCGGTGAATGTTCCGATACTCATTGCTATTATAGGGCTATTGCTCAAGTTTCTGCTGATTCCGTAGTGCTTTGTTGAACTAGAACGGGATATCCAGTTAGTAAGTTGCGGGATAAAACGTGAAAAATGTGAATTGATCCTACTAGATCAACTAGAAAACTGCCTTCTAGTTCGATCTCTCTAACGCTTTCAGCATGCCTCATAACATGACACCATCCGGGGATTCCTCCTCTTAGATCTTAACCGTCCTAATAACGCTGTAGAGGTTTACCCTTACCAACTCGGACACGGTATCCTTGCTTAGGAGCTTGATCGCCCTTTCATGCCGGGATCCTCATCGTTGGCAGCGGAGATCAGTATGCTTGGTATCCAAGTACCTCATTCCCTATCCCCCAGCGGTCGTCTAGGGAGAGAAGCCTACGGGGGAACTTCTTCCACCCCTGTACCTCTCAACCAGCTTCATAACCCTCCTTTTCCTATTGATCAATTCCCTGACCTCCTTGAGGCCCAGCCTCATTAACAGGCTGGTGCTTCGCTCTTGCTCTTGGCTAATTTCAGGGAAATAAGCTCTTCGATGACGCTCATGATCTCCCTATCTACTCTCAGCGAGAGTGTCTCCACAGTGTTCCCTCGGATGAATCCCTAAACATAACAATTGCATCAAACTTACTATATATAGCTGGAAACAGCCCCGATATGCCTAGGGGACCCTCACGTATGGCCTCAGCTTAATCCCCAAGCTCATACCGAGACCATGAACAACGTGCTGATTTCGTCCCCACGATCCATGCAGGCCTCTCATGGAGGTCCAAAATCCCCTCGGCATGCGCGAAGAATGGCTCTACATCAATTACCCCGAGCCCAATAACCATTTCCACAGGGGAACCTCATTGACAGTGCACCTTCCCTCAGACACGGTCCCCTCGCCCTTCCAGCTGATCACCGTTGCTTTCCTCATCCTCAATTCCCTGCAGGCTTCCAATACCTTTCTCAGGTTACTTCCCTCAAACTCGTAGGCCACTTCAAGGAGTTCGGATACCTTCCCAGCTCTCTTGACCAAGAAGTCGACCTCCTTGCCCGACCTCGTTAAATAGTAGGAGATCTCCTCCCCGGGACCTTTTACCCTCCTCAGCAACTCCAGGAAGACGAGGTTCTCCATCCTCCTCCCGAGGTCCATAGGCCCCCCGAAGAGGTTCGATATGGCCACGTCAACCAGGTACATCTTCTTAGGAGAGATCCTCCTGACCCTCTCCGAGTGGGAGAACCTGCGAACCGTGAATACGAGGAAGGCCTCCTCCATGTATCCAATGTAATTTATGAGGGTCTTGGTGTCCACATCTATACCTTGGGCCTTCAGCAACCTCCTCAACGAGTTCCAGGTGACCAGGTTCGAGTAGTTCGAGAGTACGAAGTAGAACACGTCCTTGAACTCGCTGAGGTTCCTTATCCCGTGTCTCTCCACTATATCCCTGTAGAAGATGGTTTCAAGAAGTGATACGACCTTCTCCCTCGACCTGAAGAGCCACACCTCTGGAAAGCCCCCCCACTTGAGGTAATCCTCTAGGAGGGACCTTATCCTTCCTCTCTCCCTGAAAGTGATGCCGGAGGAACCGGCCACTTCCCTGAAGGATAGGGGTAGGAGCAGCTTGGAGACGTAACGGCCCCTCAGCTGAGTCGGTATCTCGGACGACTGGAGGGCTGCTGAGGAACCGGACGCGTATAGGTGGAAGTCCTTCACATCGTGCATCCACCTCAATTTCCTCCCCCAATCCGGCCAATCTTGGATCTCATCCATGAAGAGGTGAACCCTCCCCTCCGGATACTCGGCCCTGACCAGTTCAGCGAACTCCCTAGCATCCATCCTCCTCACTAGGGGCTCATCAAAGGGAATGTAAAGGGCTTGATCCCCGCTTTCCAGCAATTTCCTGACCTCCTTTAACATCAGAAACGTTTTTCCAACCCTCCTAGGACCCAGAATGGCAACTATATCGGGAGAGTGGGTGGGTAAGCTGAATCGCCGCGGTATTTCCCTGACGTACTCTAAGGATCCCACGTACTCGCCAGTCACTTCCCTTAGGATGCCCATTGTGGAGTGATACTCCACATGTATATATAAAGAATGTGGAGTATAATTCAATAGCGCGTGTGGTAAAACCGCAGCGCGGCCCGTCCGTCGGGATGGACAGTCACATCGACTGTGGATATGAGGAAAGCGATATCAGAGGCCAAACCACTCTATAGTCCTCTTCAACCCACTCTCGAGGTCGAAAGACGGCTCCCATCCCAGCTTCCTGATCTTGGAGATGTCCGCCCTGCTCCTCCTTATGTCCCCGGGCCTGGGAGGGGCGAACTCGAGCCCAGTGTCCCTCCCAGTGAGGGAGAAGAGCAGGCGCGCGAGATCCAGGATGGAGATCTCCCTCCCGGTCCCCACGTTGTACACCCCGGTTGCATCGCTCTCCAAGGCCAGCACCACCGCCTTGGCCACGTCCTCGACGTAGACGAAGTCCCTCGTCTGCTTCCCGTCTCCCTCGATCCTGAGGGGCTTCCCCTCCCTCATCCTCTCTAGGAACTTGTAGATGACGCCGGCGTATGGCCCGGGCTTCATGTGGGGACCGTAAACGTTGAAGAACCTTAGGGAGGTGACCGGCAGACCGTAACTCCCGCTGTATCCGAGTAAAATGGATTCTCCGGCGAGCTTCGTGGATCCGTAGACGTTGGTGGGGTGGACCGGATGATCCTCGCTCACCGGCAGGATTTTCGGCTCTCCGTAAACGGCCACGCTGCCAGCGTAGATGACCTTGACATTTTCCCTCCTGGCAGCCTCCGCCACGTTAAGAGTCCCCTCCACGTTGGTCCTGAAAGTGTCTAGGGGTTTCTCCATGGCCTCCACCGCGCTGACTATCGCGGCTAGGTGGATGATGGCGTCGACGCCCCTAGCTGCCTTTCTAAGGGTTTCTAAATCCCTGATATCTCCCACCATGAAGGGGACGGTGATGGAAGGCTCGATCAGGTCTAGGGAGATCACATCATGACCTCGGAGCAGCAACTCCTCCAATACGGACCTTCCTATGAACCCCGAGCCTCCAGTCACGAGGACCTTCATTCA